>SVER01000002.1 GCA_015057315.1 Pseudobutyrivibrio ruminis
ACCGCCGTGTACGGAACCGTACGCACGGTGGTGTGAGAGGTCGGGGGATTATCCAAATCTCCCTCCTACTCGATTTGCATGACTTTCTGCTGGCAGAATAAGGGATTGCCAGCAGGAATCTGGCTTTGCCAGACAAGAAAATAGATGAATCTATTTTCTTGGTATTTACGATTTTATTGTATATTTGCAAAGAGGTAGTGACTATGGCGTATAGAGTTGTTCTTATTGAAAGTGAATGTTCACTTCACTTAAAATTAAATAATCTCTTAATCGACAAGGGGGAAGGCGATATATGGATTCCTCTTGAAGACATATCTATGATTGTTTTAGACAATCTCAAAATACAATTTACTGTGCGGCTCATGAGTACATTAGCAGAGCATAATATTGGTGTAATCATGTGTAATATAGACCATTTACCTATTGGTTTTTATAGTTCTTATGACAATCACAGCAGAATATCAAAATGTATTGGATTTCAAATTAATAAAAGTGAAGAGTTTTATGATGCTTTTTGGAAGGAGATTGTCTTTCAAAAGATAAATAACCAAAAACAGGTCCTAGAAACACTTGGAAAAAATAATGTTACAGAAAAATTAGAGGAGTTAGCAAATGATATAATTGATGGTGATAAAACTAACAGAGAAGCTCATGCAGCAAAAGTTTATTTTAATAATTTGATGAATGCGACTTATTCAAGAGGAAATGAGGACATCCTTTTGAATTCGGGATTAGATTATGGGTATACGATAATAAGAGCCTTTATTGCTAGATTATGTGTAGGATATGGGTTGAATAGTCAGTTGGGGATTCACCACAAAAATGAATATAATCGATTTAACCTTGTTGATGATTTAATGGAGCCTATAAGGCCATTTGTTGATTTGATAGCGTACCGAATATTAGAAGGTGAAGAATATTTTAAAGTTGAACATAGAAGAAAGCTAGTAAATATTTTAAACCATAAGGTTAAGTATGCTGACAAGAAGATGTATATAGCTAATATGATTGAGGAATATGTTTCACAATATGCGGCTTTTTTAGCTGAAAAAAGAGAGACTGTTGTATTTCCTATAATAAATGATTATTTGGGTGAAGAGGATGATAACTAAGTATATGAAAATGTTATGCATGTTTGACTTGCCTGTTGATACTGCTGAACAGCAAAGGGCATATAGAAAATTTAGAAAAGATATTATGTCGGAAGGCTTTATAATGATTCAGTATTCTGTCTATGTGAGAACATGCCCTAATCGGCAGTTCTCTAACCAGCTAGAAAAAAGATTACAGAAAATTATGCCTAAAGAGGGGAATGTCAGGTTGCTAACAGTCACAGAAAAACAATATGATGACATGAAGATTATGGTTGGAAGTAGGCAACTTTCTGAAACTGCATTGGGAATTGAAAGGATGATTGTTATATGAAATTATCTGTTGCTAATTATAACGACAATATCGAAATAAACTTTGATGTTATTACTCAATTATGTGGACAAAATTTACCGATAAAGAATACCATAGTGGATTCAATCTGCAAACATTTTTCTAATGATAAATATAAGGAATATGAAGAAAGGCTTATAGATAATATTCTTATCGATGGAGAAGTTCCTGGTAGAAAACAGTGGGAATGTTGTCGTATAAGTAATAAAGATGATATTCTTGCAACTATTCAAATGAATAAAGGAAGTATACTTGGAAAATGTATAAAAGAGTCTATAAATGGATTTGATTGTCAAAATGATTTATTAGAAATAGATAATATCTTGCTTAGAATATTTGATAGATTTAATAAAGTCATGTTTTCGCAACAACCAATAGAATTGCAGTACACGCAAGAAGATTTATTTTCCATGATTCAACAGACTTCTGTAAGAACCAAAGATGGCGAAGATATACATGTTTTACCAGTGGAAGATGTATTAAAAGTTTTTATAGAGATTGTTACAATGCAGCAAAGAATGATTCCAGAAAAGCGTTTATATGTATTTGAAAATGTAGATCATTATATGAATGAGGCTTGCTATGTTAACTTTGTAAAAGAGTGCGAAAAGATTGCTAAATTATCAAATATATGGTTTATCTTTACCACAAGTTTAAAAGGATATATTTATATATCTTCTGATAATATTGAATCTATCAATGTTATAAACGACGTGGTGTATAGCATGCCAGCTATGGAGCACATAATCGATTTTGCTAATAAATATTATCCTATTAGTAGAATATGGAATCAGGATGATGTGATACAAATATTGAAAATAGCAATACATGATATTGGAAAAAGAGAAGCATTATTACAGTCTGATGAGTTGGTGTTTTTAAAACTAATGAATGATACATTGGATTTGAAAACATATTGGGAAAAAAGGCCTAGTACCCCAGAAATACAATGCTTATTAGATCCAAATATGCTATAATATTAACGGGTGCGAGGGGCTAAAATGTTAACTAGTATGATGATACAATTTATAGGAGACGTTCTAGATATTGTATTTATAAAACTAGATTTGATGTTTTAGTACCCGGAGAAATTAAGTGATTAGAAAACGAACATACGGATTTCCATTGACACAGACAGGTTTTAGTACCCGGAGAAATTAAGTGATTAGAAAACTGCGTTAGCGAATCATGGAACTGGCCAGGTTTTAGTACCCGGAGAAATTAAGTGATTAGAAAACTGTTGCATTCTTCTCTATTGCTGATACTGGTTTTAGTACCCGGAGAAATTAAGTGATTAGAAAACTTGTTCTGTGCATCAGTAGACAGACCATTGGTTTTAGTACCCGGAGAAATTAAGTGATTAGAAAACAAAATGTTATTAATACAATCCTAGGCGGTAGTTTTAGTACCCGGAGAAATTAAGTGATTAGAAAACCTTTAACTGGGATAACAAAACAGTATCTATGTTTTAGTACCCGGAGAAATTAAGTGATTAGAAAACGGTGTCTTTCCCGTTCACTTTAACGCCCTGGTTTTAGTACCCGGAGAAATTAAGTGATTAGAAAACAGAAACTTGTAACGTGTGATTTATACATCGGTTTTAGTACCCGGAGAAATTAAGTGATTAGAAAACGGGTCCTCTCCCACCCTGTGAAAAGGTTAAGTTTTAGTACCCGGAGAAATTAAGTGATTAGAAAACCTACTTGCTGTATAAGCCCTGCAACCCAAGTTTTAGTACCCGGAGAAATTAAGTGATTAGAAAACTCCTTGTGCTTGACAGACTGCCAAAGGAGAGTTTTAGTACCCGGAGAAATTAAGTGATTAGAAAACACGTTCGGACTCGCAGGAGGTATCTGATTAGTTTTAGTACCCGGAGAAATTAAGTGATTAGAAAACAAGAGTTTCTAAATGTTGCCTGTGTACCATGTTTTAGTACCCGGAGAAATTAAGTGATTAGAAAACTGAAGAAGTCGGTGGTGAAGTTGAAGCACGTTTTAGTACCCGGAGAAATTAAGTGATTAGAAAACTTTCATTTTCCGTTCCCTTACTCTCCTGTGTTTTAGTACCCGGAGAAATTAAGTGATTAGAAAACTCATTGAAGGTTGTGGTGATGGTGTTTCAGGTTTTAGTACCCGGAGAAATTAAGTGATTAGAAAACAAAGTTAAATGCCTACAATGAGAAATGTAGTTTTAGTACCCGGAGAAATTAAGTGATTAGAAAACAAAAACAGTTAGAAATGAAGTATGAGGATGGTTTTAGTACCCGGAGAAATTAAGTGATTAGAAAACAATGTGTCTTGAAAAATGCAACAAACCACTGTTTTAGTACCCGGAGAAATTAAGTGATTAGAAAACCAAAGGAAAGCAACGGGGGCAAGAAAGCAAGTTTTAGTACCCGGAGAAATTAAGTGATTAGAAAACAGTCATAAATTTATTCTTAGGGGATGAGAAGTTTTAGTACCCGGAGAAATTAAGTGATTAGAAAACTTAGGACCGCAGTAGAAGCTATCTATAATAGTTTTAGTACCCGGAGAAATTAAGTGATTAGAAAACTGTAGTCAGCTCTTATTCCTTCATTCTCTAGTTTTAGTACCCGGAGAAATTAAGTGATTAGAAAACCACCAACACATGATAATGGCGGTGGTACAGGTTTTAGTACCCGGAGAAATTAAGTGATTAGAAAACTGGTGCAAATTGTAGACACCGCAGGCTCTGTTTTAGTACCCGGAGAAATTAAGTGATTAGAAAACTCACTACCTCTCATGTCTGCACCACAGTTAGTTTTAGTACCCGGAGAAATTAAGTGATTAGAAAACAGAAGAAAGTGTCCAGGTCGCTCCAAGTGGTTTTAGTACCCGGAGAAATTAAGTGATTAGAAAACTGGTGATGTGCTTGATATCTTGAACAAGGCGTTTTAGTACCCGGAGAAATTAAGTGATTAGAAAACGGGGTCAAGCTTAGGAGTATTCAAAACTATGTTTTAGTACCCGGAGAAATTAAGTGATTAGAAAACACAAAGTTAATCAATGCTGCATACGAGGAGTTTTAGTACCCGGAGAAATTAAGTGATTAGAAAACTGGGCATGCGAGCATCGACGAGCGAAGAAGTTTTAGTACCCGGAGAAATTAAGTGATTAGAAAACCCTGACACTTTGTATATTAGCATTATATATGTTTTAGTACCCGGAGAAATTAAGTGATTAGAAAACAGAGAGCAAATCAAGGAAAGAATGGCAATGTTTTAGTACCCGGAGAAATTAAGTGATTAGAAAACCGCTTTGTGTTGTCTGCATTTATCGCAAGGTTTTAGTACCCGGAGAAATTAAGTGATTAGAAAACTCATAGCATACTATGTAATGTTCTAGGTAGGTTTTAGTACCCGGAGAAATTAAGTGATTAGAAAACTGATTCACCCCTTAATTATTACCGATATAGTTTTAGTACCCAGAGAAATTAAGTGATTAGAAAACTAGTTATCGGTGTGGCTATTTCCTCAGCGTGTTTTAGTACCCGGAAAAATTAAGTGATTAGAAAACAAACAGGTATAGGTGAAAGCAAGATACTTAAGTTTTAGTACCCGGAAAAATTAAGTGATTAGAAAACAATGTTTCCTGTAAACTCAACACTGTATCGTTTTAGTATCCGGAGAAATTAAGTGATTAGAAAACAGTAGCGTCTGTGAGGGAACAGGCATAGTAGTTTTAGTACCCGAAGAATTAAGTGATTAGAAAACCTATGAGTTGTAGCTTGTTAATAAATGTAAAAGAGAGTGAGGAAAGCTATATAATTACAACTTTTTATTGAAGGCTGATTTTTAAACAAATGCATAATTCTATTAGCAAGAAGTTAGGGGTTTTTGATCTTTTAATGCGTTTCCCATACAGAAATTTATTCTTGCTTTAGAAAAATGTATGGGAATACAGAGTAAATGTATAGTGCCCATACATTACAATAAAGTAATCGGGTGGCGTCAGCCACCCGATTACTATTATACAGTCCTATTTCCTGCCAGTACTTCGTGGTAATCCTCAAGGTTCTTTCTTAGAAGGGCAGGGATTTGAAGTTCGTATGGACAGTGGGTCATGCATTTGCCACAATCCACGCAGTCGTTGATTTTTTCCATTTCGGCCTGCCAGTAGTCGCTTAACCATGAAGCACTAGGGGCGCGGCGGAGCATTAGGGACATACGGTTGCATTGATTGATTTGGATACCAACTGTACATGGCATGCAATATCCGCAGCCTCGACAGAATTCGCCCATAAGCTCTGAGCGTTCTTTATCGATGAATGCCTTTATTTCATCATCCATTTCTGGAGTGCTATCCATGAATTCTAACCACTCATCTAATTCAGATTCCCTCTGGATTCCCCAGATAGGAACCGCTCCATCAAATTGAGAAATGAATGCCATAGCAGCTGTAGAGTTAGTAATAAGACCTCCAGCTAAGCCCTTCATGCCGATAAATCCCATGTTATGCTCGTTACAAAGCTTTATAAGCTCTTTTTCCTTGTCGGTGGCAAGGTAGCTCATAGGATATTGCAATGTCTCGTATAAGCCAGATTCAATTATATCTCTAGCCACGCCCAGCTTGTGAGCGGTGCCGGCAATGTGGCGAATCTTGCCTTGAGCTTTGGCTTCTAGCATACATTCATAGAGGCCTGTGCCGTCACTAGGCTTGAAACATTCAGGCATCATGTGAAACTGGTAGATGTCGATGTAATCAGTCTTTAGATTGGTAAGAGAAGTATCAAGATCCTTCCAGAAATCTTCTGGAGTTTTTGCAGCAGTCTTTGTTGCGATAATGATATCTTCACGTTTAACATAGCCAGTGCCAAAAGCTTCTCCAAGCTTTATTTCACTGTCAGAATAAGCTCTTGCAGTGTCGAAAAATCGCATACCACCGTCGTATGCTTTTCTAAGAATCTTAACGGCCTCTTCTACAGAAACACGCTGTATAGGAAGAGCGCCGAATCCGTTCTGTGGTACTTTTATGCCAGTACTTCCTAAAATGATTTCTTTCATTTGAAATCCTCCTTTA
This sequence comes from Pseudobutyrivibrio ruminis, assembly GCA_015057315.1. GTDB lineage: Bacteria > Bacillota > Clostridia > Lachnospirales > Lachnospiraceae > Pseudobutyrivibrio > Pseudobutyrivibrio ruminis_D. The sequence goes on from SVER01000002.1 coordinate 6,483, forward strand.
GAAATATTATAAGTGAAAGAGAAAAATTCTCAATTAGAAAAATATCAAAATAAATACTTGACACTATATAGCTGGTGTCGTAGAATCAATGGCAATTAAATAGTATCTTCAGGGCAGGGTGTGATTCCCTACCGGTGGTATAGCCCACGAGCCGCAAGGCATGATTCGGTGTGATTCCGAAGCCGACAGTATAGTCTGGATGAAAGAAGATATGTGATTTATCAATGGATTATTACGCCCTGGGATTATTGTAATCTCAGGGCGTTCTTTGATTTATTGATGGATTCTATTTGTGTAAAAAGTCCTGGAGAAATCTGGGACTTTTTTTCGTGGGAGGAAAAGATGGAAGACAAAAATTATATGCAGCGAGCAATTGAGCTGGCAAAGAAAGGGGCAGGCTTTGTTAATCCAAATCCAATGGTGGGGGCTTTAATAGTCAAGGATGGAAAGGTTATTGGAGAAGGATATCATGAAAAATATGGTGGGCTACATGCTGAAAGAAATGCCTTAAAAGACTGTAAGGCAAAAGGTAATTCGCCTTCGGGAGCCACCTTGTATGTGACGCTAGAGCCTTGCTGTCATTATGGCAAAACTCCACCATGCACAGAGGCCATTATCGAAAGTGGAATAAGTCGTGTGGTAATAGGCACCCTAGATGTAAATCCGGTGGTGGCAGGAAAGGGGGCAGAAATACTAAGGTCAAATGGCATAAGAGTTGAGGTGGGCCTTCTTGCAGAAGAGTGCAAAAAGCTAAACCGTGTGTTCAACAAATATGTAGTCACAGGCCAGCCCTACATCGTTATGAAATATGCCATGACGGCTGATGGAAAGATAGCCACAGCTACTGGTGAATCGAAGTGGATAACAGGTGATGAGGCAAGAGAAAATGTGCATAGGCTTCGCAAGAATTTGTCGGGAATTATGGTAGGTGTGAATACCGTAATTACGGATAACCCAATGCTTGACTGTCGCCTTGATGAAGCTGCAAAAAATCCTGTTCGTATTATATGTGATTCGTATTTACGAACTCCCCTGGATTCTAATGTTGTAAAAACAGCAGATAAAATAGATACCATTATTGCCACCGCATGTGATGATGAAAAAAGGGTCGCTGAGTATGAAAAAAGAGGTTGTAAGATATTGATTCTTCCAAAGGAAAAGACTGGGATTGATTTAAAAAGTCTGATGCTAGAGCTTGGAAAAATGGGGATTGATAGCGTCCTTATTGAAGGCGGTGGAACACTAAATTACAGCGCCTTAGAAAGCCAAATAGTTGACGAAATTCACATCCACATGGCTCCAAAGATTTTCGGTGGAAGCAGCAAATCCCCTGTGGAGGGACTTGGGATTGATGACATCACAAAGGCTATCAAGCTAAATCCTATCAGTACCACCTGGGCAGGGGAGGATTTGATTATTGAAAACGAGGTGGTGTACTGATGTTTACAGGAATTGTTGAGGAACTGGGAACAATTAAAAGAATCGTAAGGGGCAGTAGCCACCAGCAAATATCAATTAACTGCAAAAAGATTATTGAGGACATCCATTTAGGAGACAGTATAGCGGTGAACGGCGTGTGCCTGACAGTGGTGGAATTCACAGACAATGGATTTTCAGCTGATGTGATGAATGAAACCTTTATGCGTTCAAGTCTTGGCACACTTAAGCCAGGGAGCTATGTGGATTTAGAGCGGGCCATGGCAGCGGATGGCAGATTTGGAGGTCATATAGTAAGTGGTCACATAGATGGAAATGGAGTGATAAAAAGCATTAGATTAGATGGAAATGCAGTTTGGTTTGAGATTAGAGCAGAGGAAAAAATCCTAGAGGGCATCGTAGAAAAGGGCTCAATCACAATAGATGGAATCAGCCTTACAGTGGCAGCTGTGGGACGAGACAGCTTTAATGTCAGCATCATTCCACACACCCTGAAGGAAACTGTGTTAGGTCACAAGAAAAATGGTGACATAGTTAATATTGAAAATGACGTAGTTGGAAAATATATAAAGAAGTTTTTAGGAAGGGAAGAACAATGCAAAGAGAGTCGATTGAAAGAGCTATTGATGATTTGAAAAATGGCAAGGTGATTATGGTGATGGATGATGAGGGGAGAGAAAACGAAGGGGACTTTATCTGTGCAGCAGAATTTGCAACCACAGAAACAGTAAATCTGATGGCCACAGTGGGCAAAGGTTTAATCTGTATGCCTATGAGTGAAGAGCTGGCAGAAAAGCTGGCGTTAACTCCTATGGTTAAACATAACACAGACAACCATGAAACCGCATTTACGATATCAATAGATCATGTAGAAACTACCACAGGCATATCGGCAGCGGAGCGTGCTCATACAGCCAGAAGCTGTGTAAGTGAGGCATCCACACCACTTGATTTCAGGCGCCCAGGCCACATGTTTCCGCTGGTGGCAAAGCCAAGAGGAGTGATAGAGCGCCCAGGCCATACAGAGGCCACAGTGGATTTAATGAAGCTGGCAGGGCTGAAGGAATGTGGACTTTGCTGTGAGATTATGGCAGAGGATGGCAATATGATGCGAGGCGAGGCTTTGCGCAAGCTGGCAGAGGATTTGGGGATAAGCTTTATCACAATCCCCGAGCTTGTGGAATACAGAAAGGTGTATGACAAGCTGGTGGAATGTGTATCCATCGCCAAAATGCCAACCCGCTATGGCGAGTTTATGGCCCACTGTTACATTAACAAGCTAAATGGAGAACACCATGTAGCACTTGTGATGGGAGATATTAGTGATGGGCAAAATGTGCTATGTCGTGTTCATTCCGAATGTCTGACTGGAGATGTATTTGGTTCTATGCGCTGTGACTGTGGCCAGCAGTTTGACGCAGCCATGAAGGCAATCGCAAGGGAAGGTCGAGGAGTGCTTTTATACATGCGCCAGGAGGGCCGAGGCATTGGACTTGTGAACAAGCTAAAGGCCTACAAGCTCCAGGATGAAGGCATGGACACATTAGATGCCAACATAGCATTAGGCTTCCCAGGAGACATGCGAGAGTACTACACCGGTGCCCAGATTCTTAGAGACCTGGGAATCCATTCCCTGAATCTGCTGACAAACAATCCCGACAAGGTCTATCAGCTGAGTGATTATGGCATGGAAATAGCCCGCCGCGTTCCTATAGAAATAGAAGCAAACAAATATGACGTGTTCTATCTAAAAACTAAAAAAGCAAGGATGGGACACATATTAGAAGTCTAAAAGCCTTCTCCCTCTGGGAGAAGGTGTCTGCGCAGCAGACGGATGAGGGCATATTTAAAAGGAGAAAATAATAATGAAAGTTTACGAAGGAAAACTAGTATCAGAAGGTGTAAAGGTAGGCATCGTAGTAGCCCGCTTCAACGAATTCATCACATCAAAATTATTAGGCGGTGCAATAGACGGCCTTAAAAGAGAAAATGTAAAGGAAGAAAACATCGAAGTGGCCTGGGTGCCTGGGGCCTTTGAAATCCCACTTATTGCAAAGAAGATGGCAGATAGTAAAAAATATGATGCAATAATTTGCCTTGGAGCAGTTATCCGTGGGGCAACATCTCACTACGATTATGTATGCGCAGAGGTTTCGAAGGGTGTGGCTCAGGTTAGCATGAACGCAGGAATCCCAGTAATGTTTGGGGTGCTTACAACAGACACAATAGAGCAGGCTGTAGAGCGCGCCGGCACAAAGGCAGGCAACAAAGGCTTTGAGTGTGCCCAGGGGGCAATCGAGATGGTTAATCTCATCAATGAGCTGAATAAATAATAAAGACAAAAAATTGACATCACATAGTAAAGATTTAAAAGTCTCATAAATATTTTGTTTGATATTATGTCATTATCAAATAAAACGTTTATGAGGCTTTATTTTTTGTAAAAGGAGCCGGTATTTTAAGGAGGGTAATTAAAATGACAAACATGCCAAATGTAAAAATTGGTGTAGTAGCAGTATCTCGTGACTGCTTTCCAGAAAGCTTATCAGTAAATAGAAGAAAGGCACTTATTGAGGCCTATACAAAGAAGTACGGTTCAGAGCACATCTATGAGTGCCCAGTATGTATCGTAGAGAGCGAAATCCACATGGTACAGGCTCTTGAGGATATTAAGAAAGCTGGATGTAACGCACTTTGCGTATACCTTGGAAACTTTGGTCCAGAAATTTCTGAGACACTTCTTGCTAAGCACTTTGATGGACCTAAGATGTTCTGTGCAGCAGCTGAGGAGTCAGGCAACAGCTTACTTGATGGTAGAGGAGATGCTTACTGCGGTATGCTTAACGCAAGCTACAACTTACAGCTTCGTAACATCAAGGCTTACATCCCAGAGTATCCAGTAGGAGATGCTGAGGATTGTGCAGATATGATTCATGATTTCGAGCCAATTGCTCGTGCTGTAATCGCACTTTCAGACCTTAAGATTATCAGCTTTGGACCACGTCCACTTAACTTCCTTGCTTGCAACGCACCAATCAAGCAGCTTTACAACCTTGGTGTTGAAATCGAGGAGAACTCAGAGCTTGATCTTTTCGAAGCATTCAACAAGCATGAAGGTGATAGCCGTATTCCAGAGGTTGTTGCAGACATGGAGAAGGAGCTTGGCGCTGGTAACAAGAAGCCAGAGGTTCTTGCTAAGCTTGCTCAGTACGAGCTTACACTTAAGGATTGGGTAAGAGATCACAAGGGATATCGTAAATACGTAGCAATCGCTGGCAAGTGCTGGCCTGCATTCCAGACACAGTTTGGTTTTGTTCCTTGCTATGTAAACTCTCGTCTTACAGGTGAAGGAATCCCTGTATCTTGCGAGGTTGATATCTACGGATGTCTTTCAGAATTTATCGGTACAGTTGTATCAGAGGATGTTGTTACACTTCTTGATATCAATAACTCAGTACCAAAGGATATGTACAACGAGGAAATCAAGGGTAAGACAAACTACACACTTGAGGATACATTCATGGGATTCCACTGCGGAAATACATGCTCTAAGAAGCTTGCATTCTGCGAGATGAGAAACCAGAAGATTATGGCTCGTTCACTTCCAGTAGAGGTTACAAACGGAACACTTGAAGGAGATATTGCTCCAGGCGAAATCACATTCTACAGACTTCAGTCTACAGCTGATAACATCCTTCGTGCTTATATTGCACAGGGCGAGGTTCTTCCAGTTGCAACTAAGTCATTCGGTTCAATCGGTGTATTTGCTATTCCTGAAATGGGACGCTTCTATCGTCACTGGTTAATCGAGAAGGGATTCCCACATCACGGAGCTGTTGCATTCGGACATTTTGGAAAGGCTCTCTTTGAGGTATTCAAGTACATTGGAGTAGAGGTTGATGAAATCGGATACAACCAGCCAGCAGGCGTACGTTACCCTACAGAGAATCCATGGAGATAATTTAAGGCTTCCCCCTCTGGGGGAAGCTGTCAGCGTAGCTGACTGATGAGGGTATAAAGGAGATTATAGTTATGTATTATATTGGAGTTGATTTAGGAACTTCTGCAGTTAAGCTACTCCTGATGTCAGGGGATGGCACGATTGCAAAAATCGTTTCAAAAGAATACGCGCTAAGCTTCCCACATCCAGGTTGGTCTGAGCAGAAGCCAGAGGACTGGTGGACTCAGGTAGTAGCTGGTATCAAGGAGCTTACTTCAGAGGTTGATAAGACACAGGTTGCCGGTATTTCATTTGGTGGTCAGATGCATGGTCTTGTAACACTTGATGCAGATGACAATGTTATCCGTCCAGCTATCCTTTGGAATGACGGACGTACAGGAAAAGAGACAGAGTACCTTAACACAGTCATCGGTAAGGATAAGTTATCAGAGTACACAGCAAATATCGCATTCGCTGGCTTCACAGCTCCTAAGATTCTTTGGATGCAGGAGAATGAGCCAGACCTTTGGTCGAAGGTAGCAAAGATTATGCTTCCTAAGGATTACATTGCTTACAAGCTTTCAGGAAGCTTCTGCACAGATTATTCTGATGCCAGCGGTATGCTTCTTTTAGATGTTAAGAACCGTTGCTGGAGCAAGGAAATGATGGACATCTGCCACGTTTCAGAGGCTCAGCTTCCAAAACTTTATGAAAGCTACGAAGTAGTAGGAATAATCAAGCCAGAAGTAGCTTCAGAGCTTGGCTTTACAAATGATGTTAAGATTATTGCAGGTGCTGGCGACAATGCTGCAGCAGCTGTTGGTACAGGTACAGTTGGAGAGGGCAAGTGCAACCTTTCAATTGGTACATCTGGTACAATCTTCATCTCTAGCAAGAACTTTACAGTAGACCCTGCAAACGCACTTCACTCATTTGACCACGCTGATGGTGGCTATCACCTTATGGGATGTATGCTTTCAGCTGCATCTTGCAACAAGTGGTGGATGGATGAAATCCTTAAGACTAAGGATTACCCAGCAGAGCAGGCAGGCATCAAGAATCTTGGTGAGAACCGTGTATTCTACCTTCCATACCTTATGGGAGAGCGTAGCCCACACAATAATCCAGATGCACGTGCTATGTTCATTGGTATGTCTATGGACACAACTCGTGAGGATATGACACAGGCTGTTCTTGAAGGTGTTGCTTTCGGTCTTCGTGATTCTCTTGAGGTTGCCAGAAGCCAGGGAATTAAGATTGAGCGTTCTAAGATTTGCGGCGGTGGTGCAAAGAGCCCATTATGGCAGCAGATTATTGCATCAGTAATGAATCTTAAGCTTGATATCCTTGAGAACGAGGAAGGCCCAGGACTTGGTGGAGCTATTCTTGCAGCAGTAGGATGCGGAGAGTATGCATCAGTAGAAGAGGCTTGCGAAAAGCTTGTAAAGGTTAAGACTACAGTTGAGCCTGATCCAGAATTAATTCGTAAATACGAAGAGAGATATCAGGAATTTAAGAAGCTTTACCCAACAGTAAAAAGCTTATTCTAATTTTAGACATTAAAAAGCTAGTCCCATTTTTAGGACTAGCTTTTTTAGACTTATTTCTGAGAGAAATAGCTATCAATTCCATTAGCAATTCCCTTTACTAAATCTTGATTAGTATCAGCATTTCCGTTATCAGAACCAATCTGTACCTTTGCAGTAGGAACTGCGCACCAGTTAATGATTGATTCTTCATCGGATTCTACAACCTTGCTTTTTTCGATTTTAGTATTCTGATTAACAGAGCCTAAAATTGCATCGGAAAGCAGGCGGCTGTTTTCGTAATTCCCATAGTTATAAGGGTTATCTGATGTCTGGCAAACAATATTAAGACCAGCCTTTTCTTTTCCGGAAATGGCTACTAATATGTCAGCATTTGAAGTGTTAGCTATCATAGCGCGTCCGCTGTTGCTGATATCTACATCATTTGTATCTCTTGTGAGGATTACAGTATAGCCCTGTTCTGCAAGAATAACGCTTAACTTTTCGGCAATCTGTAGATTAGTATTGCAGTCAAATTCATCTGAAATCTCTGGGGTAGATTTAAAAGCACCAGGACCAACAGGCTCCTTCTTATTGTTTTTAGTCTCTTGACCACAAGGATCGATGACAATTACCTTAGAAGTATTATCATTTTTCACTGATTGTTTAGCTTCTGCGGTGAGACTAGGAGCAATTATAGCAAACAGGAGTATTACTACAATACTTTTTCTCAATTTGTGAACCATGTTGTTTTTCATATATAAGTCACACTCCCCTCTCCATTATTTTGTGTAACTATATTATGGTCTATATATGTGAAAAAATGATGATATTTGACCCCTTTTTGGCATAAAATGATATATTTTATGAAAAGAATATAGTTATTAACGGAGGAGATTATGAAAAGAAAGCAAATACTTGCTGCAGTCGCAGCATTTGTAGCCATCGTAGCTATGGAAGTAAATACCTTACCAGTGGAGGCGAAGGTTAATACTGAAAGCACAGTAACACAGGAGATGTGTACATCTACATATTGGAACAGCATGTCAGCAAATAATGGAAATGTACTGATGGATGCAGGCTTGATTGATGCCTATAATGCTAAGGCATTAAAGACTAAAGAATGCAATATGTTTGATTTGACAGCCATGGATGGAAGCTTTAACGCCACTGAATTAAAGGGGACTGTAGCAAAGGCCATCTTATCTGAAATGCCCCAAAAGCCAATTTATGTAAATAGCGCACCGGTGGATACAGCACTTTTCTACAATGCAGTTTCTCAGTTAGTGCTTGCAACAGGATGGGATGGGGTAGTCAGCCCTAAATATGCATTAGCTGTAAGTCAGACTGAAATCAAATCCATCCCTGTTGTTGATTACGTAGGTTATAGCCAGACAGATTCTGATGATGAAATAATTTTGTCTAGCTTAAAGGTGAATGAGCCTTTTGTAATTAAGCAATGTGCAAATGTTAATAACCATGTATTTTACTATGGTTATTCAAACAATGTAAGCGGATGGGTTCTTGCTGATGATTTAGCTATTTGTGATACTAAGGCCGAGTGGCTTAATATGTGGCAGACCAAAACAAATGGAAAGGATTTTATTGTTGTTACAACAGATTATTTCACATTGTCAGAATCGCACTATGCTCCTGCAACATCTGGGGTAAAGCTTACTATGGGAACGACCCTAAAGCTGGTTCCTGATAATGATATTCCAAGGAATATTGCAATGCGTGGTACCTGGAACAATTATGTGGTATATCTACCTACCAGGGATGCAAATGGAAGATTTGTTAAGCAGATGGCACTTGTTGCTCAGAATAAGGATGTAAATGTTGGATATCTACCTTTAACATCAGCTAATGTTGTGGATTTATCCTTTAAATATCTGGGAGATACCTACGGCTGGGGTGGAATGCTTGATTCTGTTGATTGCTCTGCATTAGTGAGAAATGTATATAAATGCTTTGGTTTGGAAATGCCTAGAAATACAAGCTGGCAAAAGGAAGTTCCAGGAACCTGCTTTGATGTAGGAGAATACGACAATGCAAGCAAAACATCAATAATTGCAGCCTGTATCCCAGGCACAGCCCTATATCTACCAGGCCACACAATGATTTATCTTGGTACAGTGAATGGCGTACCTTATGTAATCAGTGCCATGGGGTCAGCTTCTGATAGCACAGGGGCATTTGATGTGGTGTCGCAGAATTCTGTAACAGTTACGCCACTTACGGTACGCCGCAGAAATGGGGCTACCTGGCTGGAAAGTATTAATGGAATAGTGATTCCTTGGAATAGGTAATTTAGGCTTCCCCTCAAGGGGAAGCCTTTTTTATGCCTTTTTATAATTAAAAAGGATTTTTCAGAAAATTTTTTATTTTAGGTATTGACTTCCTACGTCTGTCGTAGTATATTTACTTCATCAGATGAAATACTTCATCTGTCGTAGTACGACAAACAAAGTAAATTGTTAGGAGGGCATATGGTAGAAATCAGTAGTGATGTAATCCGTGGCTACAATGACACCATGATTCTTAGCATTCTTTTACAGGAACCATCCTATGGATATGAGATTTCCAAGCAGATTAAGACAATCACCGATGGAAAATACGTAATAAAGGAAACCACCCTTTATTCAGCCTTCACCAGGATGGAGAAGAATGGATACATAGAATCCTTCGTAGCCAGTCAGGATCTTGAGGGAAATGGTAAGAAGCGTACCTATTATCGCATAACCGATGCCGGAAGGGATTTTTACAAGGATAAATGCGAAGAATGGGAACTGACTAAGGACGTAGTTGAGAAATTTATTTCAAAGTAGTTGGGAAGAGGAGAAAGATATGGAAACAATTAGAAATTATTTGGATGCAATGTTTGCTAATATGCCAAATACGCCAGAGGTTAAGAAAGCAAAGGCTGAGCTTCTTACCATGATGGAAGATAAGTATAACGAGCTTATTGAAGAGGGTGAAACAGAGAATAGCGCAGTAGGCACAGTTATTTCAGAGTTTGGTAATCTGGATGAGCTTGCTGAGGACCTTGGCCTTTCAAAGGAAGTAGAAGAGACAAAGGAGAGAGTTAGCGAGAAGCCACGTCGCTTCGTTAGCATGGACGAGGTAAGAGCTTATCTTGATGAGGAAAGAAAAGACGGATTATTTATCGGAATCGGCGTAATGCTTTGCATTATGTGTGTAGTACCAATGATTTTGGCAGAAGGAATTCCAGGAATCTTTATCAGTAAATCAGCCGAAAACATTGGAATGGTTGGAATGTTTTTGATGATAGCAATAGCAGTTGCATTGTTTGTGTACAGAGGAATTAACAGCAATGATTGGAAATTCCTTAAGAAGGAACCATGCCAGATTGATATGGCTACAGCCCAGATGGTAAAGGAAAGAAAGAACAGCTACAAACCAACCCACGCACTTCTTATGACTATTGGTGTAGTTTTGTGTGTACTTTGCTGGTTACCATGTGCCATCATCGAAATTGATTTTGTTGCAGCCTTCATTTTCCTTTTTGTTGGAATCGGTGTATTTCTATTTATATATAGCAGCTCAGTTATGGGCAGCTTTGATACAATCCTTAAACTTAACGATGAAAAGACCATCAGCGGCAGCTATGGCAAGGAGGATGATATCGTGTATGTAAACAAAACAGCTACAATAATAATGGAAGTTTATTGGACAACAGTTACTTGCATTTACCTTATGATAAGCTTCATCACATTCGACTGGGGCAGAACATGGATTATATGGATTATAGGAGCTATTGTTCATCATATTCTTAAAATCGCACTTGCAAAGGAGGATTAGAGCTATGGAAAATAAAAACTGGGGAAAGAAATACATGCTGGTCCTTTGGTCAATCACTCTTGTGGTTATCCTATGTGGCCTGGCATATAATCTGGGTGGATTTGGTTTTCATTATCTATCTGCAACCAATGTAGGAGAATACGAGGATTTTGATTATTCTGGTGAAGAGTTTTCATCCATCGAAGTAAATATTGATGCAGCAGACCTGGATATTAGATATGGCGATACATATATGGTATCAACTAACATTCCTAAGAAGTATCAGCCTGTTATTAATGTAAAAGATGGTAAATTGGAAATTCAGCAGAAGAAATTGAATCATTCAATTAATTCCTTCAAATCATTAAAAGAAGAATGTAGTATAGAAATTACCATTCCTACAGGAACCAAGCTTGAAGATGTTGACATAGTAGTTGATGCTGGTGATATTGATATCGAAACAGTTAAGGGCAATAGCATTTCTATTTCTGCAGATGCAGGCGATATTGATTTGAAAAATGTTGAGTTTGAATCAACAAATGTCGATGCAGATGCAGGTGATATTGAAGCTAAGGATAGCAAGCTGGGTAAGCTTAAAATCGAAGCAGATTTAGGTGATATCGATGCAGACAAAACTGATTTCGATTATGGAAAAATAACTGCTGATATGGGAGATATTTCTATTGATGGTGCTTTCAACAGATTGGAAGCATGCTGTGACCTTGGAAGTATCAATATCACAACCCCTAACCCAGATTATGACAACATGGACTTAGATGTATCCTTAGGCTCCATAACCGTTAATGGAAAAAAGTGGTAAGGTTAACTCAAAGAAAAAAGACAAGTTGTAGTTATCAAGCTCTACATGTTGCTCAAGGAGACATTTGGTCGACGTAGCAATATGTAGGCTTGAGAACGTAACAGCTTGTCTTTTAGTTTATGCTTATATAGTTTATCTTAGTTCTGAATATCCGAAGGAATTTACAATGGCATCGATTGGGGTGCCAGCCTTACACAGTGGGCATTCGTGAAGTGGATATGACTGGTAATTAGGAATATCCTCTTCATGGAATACTGCTGTAATAGAAATTCCATCTATTTCTCTAACAGCTGAGAAGATTGCACAGGCACCGCTAATCTTGGCACCATAATATCTTACACATTCTGCAAGACTTTCAACTGTACGTCCTGTACTTAAAGAACCAAATAATAGAAGAACATTTTTGTCTCGAACTGTCAGCTGCATGTTGTCGCGGAAAATACTCTGGCCACTGGATGCAAGCTCTGGAGATGTTACGTAAATGGTTTTGTGCTGATTATAATTAGCAACACCTGCTTTTGTAAGTTCCTGAGCTAAAAATGTTCCCACAACCTCCATTCCATCTGCACATACAATTGTATCTACTGGTGTTTGCACAGAATAGTGCATAGCAAGTAGCTGTGCCACGCCTGCAGCTTCGTTACATCTGGTTTTCATTGTGCCTATTTCCATATAATTAGTGATATGGGAATGATTAGTAGCAAAATGTCCAGGAATGATTTTTAAAGCCACATCTGAATTCAGCGGTGCAGGAATTTTAGTGTATTCTTTCAACATAATAAACCCCTTTCTAGATAACCATCTAAAAATGATTCGTTTTTTATATTCCTATTTTAGTAGATAATTCAGAAAAATAACACAAGAAATTTCAAATTTAATAAAAATATAGAGAAAATTCACAAAATAGTCATGAAATAATGTTTATTATAGCAATCGCCATGTGAAGCGTAGCAATATCTAAGGCCCCCGAGCGTAACATACTAGTCTTTTTTATTTTACATAGATTTTACGTACGTCATTTATTCTTTCTGTAAAGAGTAAATAATATAAAGACAAAGTCAGGTTGTCTTTGTTAAAATTAAATGCAATAAGGAGGGACCCGCGATAGCGGGAAGATTCCTTATTGCTACAGCACAGCCCCATAGCCAGAGGCAATTATAAATGGCTGTGCTTTCCCGAAAAAAAAGGAGGAATACATGGCTTTAATTTATTTAATTGAGGATGATGCAAGTATCAGGGAAATAGAAGAGTATGCACTTAAAAATGCAGGCTATGAAGTGGCAACCTTTGAAAAGGCTGGCTCTTTTTTCAACGCCCTTGAAGATATAATGCCTGATTTAATCGTACTAGATGTTATGCTACCTGATGAAAACGGACTTGACATTGTAAAGCAGCTACGTGGAAGCTCCATAACAAAAGCACTCCCTGTAATCATGGTCACTGCCAAGACAAGCGAACTTGATTTAGTCAAGGGACTTGAAAATGGAGCAGACGACTATATTAAGAAACCATTTTCTGTACTGGAATTTATCTCAAGAGTAAAAGCTATGCTTCGCCGCACCTTAGAAGATGATGTAAAAAAGCTGGAATTAGATGAACTGCTCATAGACAAAGAACGCCACGAGGTAAAAATCTCAGACACCATAATCAATCTAACCTACAAGGAATACGAACTCTTATATTACCTAACCCTTAACAGAGGCATCGTCCTTAGGCGTGACCAAATAATGGAACGTATCTGGGGCATAGACTACGAAGGAGAATCCAGAACCCTGGACATGCACATCAAAACCCTCCGCCAAAAGCTTGGCACCTTCGGCTCCCGCATCCGCACCGTACGAAATGTAGGCTACGTGATTGAATAAATGTGCCCGCCAAATGCTCACCCTGTATGTCTTGCTAATGACACAGTCGAAGAATTACTGATTTTCTAAATGCCACACTCGCATCCCCTATTACACGTGTTCTTTCAAGGTTTGACAATTCTGTCGGCACTGTATGTATCTCGCAGACACCCTAAGCCTAAAGAAATAGCAGTGGCGGCAATATTAGTATTAATTGCATGATTTTGTAATGAGCCTAGTAGAATCTTAAAGCAGTTTTTGAATGTTTTCATATGGGCTGCCACGGACGGCAGCCCAAGGCGGATAGCGAAATGGACTGAGCTTGAAGCCGGTAGGAAAACATACAAAAACTGCTTTTAATTCTACTTGGCGAATGTAATATGAATGCAATTAATACTAATATTGCCGCCAATGCTATTAAGTAACCTAACAAGTGTCTGCGAGATACATACAGTGCCTTCGAATAGTCAAAGCCGTGAAAGGACACGTGATGTATGCTCGCTTGTGGCATTAAGAAAATCAGCAATTCTTCTCCAATGATGCCACTATCAAGACATACAGGGTGAGCATTTGGCGGGCACATTGCACTGCTAGTAGAGGCTGGCCCTGTGCAGTATGTTGCGTAGATTCACTTCTAAATCCACGTACATAATTTATGCAGGCCTGTGAATGGTGGTTTGGGGGCTTGCAAAATTTTGAGAAATATATTAGTATGCTTTTGGGTTTAGGTCATCGCTATCGTAGATAGTGGTGACCTTTTTATGTTTAGGTTTGACGCTCATTAATTTATGGAAATGAGGTCAGAGATATGACAATAGGAAACAGATATCGAATTACAATTCTTACTAGCAGATTAATCAGAATGGAATATCAGAGGAACGGTATTTTTGTGGATGAAGCTACACAAGCCGTGGTCAACAGGAATTTCCCATCGGTAGAGTATTCAACACTTCATGAAAAAGGCAGATTGATAATTGAGACAGATGATTTAATCTTTTCTTATGACGGGGAAGAATTTTCTCCGGAAGGGCTTTCAATTGAAGTGAAGGCTACAGGTAATGTATGGCATTACAGCGTGGTTTATGGTAACTCAGACAGAAATTTGTATGGCACAGCAAGAACCTTGGATGGAGCAGATGGTGGCATTATGCTTGAGCCTGGTATATTTGGTGAGAACGGATATGCAGTAATTGACGATAGTAACAGTGCAATACTAGATGAGGATGGAGAATATGTATCAAGAAGAGGTGAGGGAATAGATATCTATTTCTTTGGCTATGGTACAGATTTTGCAGGAGGCCTAAGGGACTTTTATCATTTGTGTGGTCAGGTTCCTATGATTCCAAGATATGCTCTGGGCAACTGGTGGAGCAGATACTATAGATATTCGGAAAAAAGCTATAATGAAATGCTTGATAAGATGGCAAAGGAGAATATTCCTTTGTCCGTAGCTGTTATAGATATGGATTGGCACATTACTGATGTGGATCCAAAGTATGGTACAGGATGGACAGGCTATACTTGGGATAAAGAGCTATTCCCTGATTACAAGAGATTTTTGAAGAATCTAAAAGATAGAGGGCTTGCTACTACATTAAATTTGCATCCTGCCGATGGCATCAGGGCTTTTGAGGCGCAGTATGAAGCTATGGCAAAGGAAATGGATTTTAATACCAGGGAAGAAAAGGCAATAGAGTTTGATTTTGCAGATAAAAAATTCAGGGATGCATATTTTAAATGTGTCATGAATCCGTACGAGGATGATGGCGTGGATTTTTGGTGGATTGATTGGCAACAGGGCACTAAAAAGGGTGGCAGCAATATTGATCCATTATTCCTGCTTAACCATTATCATTATGAGGATAGAAAAAGAAATAACAATCGCCCTATGATTTTCTCAAGATATGCAGGGGTGGGAAGCCATAGGTATCCTCTGGGATTTTCAGGAGACACTGTAGCTACCTGGAAGAGCCTTGATTTTCAGCCATATTTTACGGCCACAGCCTCTAATATTGGCTATGGCTGGTGGAGCCATGATATTGGTGGACACATGATGGGTGATAAGAATGAGGAGCGACTTATAAGATGGATTCAGTATGGTGTGTTCTCGCCAATAATGCGTCTTCATTCTAGCTGTAGTGAATTCTTTAATAAGGAACCATGGAATGTGGCAAGCCCATATAGGCAGATTATGGGAAGATATTTAAGACTTCGCCATCAGCTGATTCCATACACTTATACCATGAGCTATGAGGCGCATATTAACGGTGAGCCATTGATTCAACCTATGTATTATAAGCTTTCTGATGATAAGCAAGCATATAAGCACAAGAATGAATATTTCTTTGGAGATAGCCTGCTGGTTGGCGCTATTACAAAGGAAACCAGCAAGTCCCTTAGAATGTCACACATTAATATGCTTATTCCAGAGGGCAGATGGTACGACATCTTTAATGGCCGTGTATACGGAAAGGGTGTTAAAAATCTATATCGCAGTGTGGATAATATTCCTGTTTTACTTAAGGCAGGTGGAATTGTGCCACTATCCCTAGAGGAAGGCAATGGCGTGGATAATCCAACAAAGCTTAGACTACTTGTTGGTGCTGGTGCAGATGGTGAGTTTAACATGTACGAGGATGATGGCAGGTCTTTGGATTATGAAATGGGAAAATTTGCTATCACTAAGCTTGAAACTAAGTTTGACCCGGATAGAAATGTAACTACAGTAATTATCAATGGCGCCACAGGTGACCTTAATCAGATACCAAAGGACAGAGAGTACGAAATAGTTTTGTATGGTGTGAATGGTGGTAAAGTAACTGTTTCTACACCTGTAGTTTCAAGTAAGGATGGCTATACAGTAGAGATTGAAGGTTCACTTACAGCGGAAAATGATTACAAACAGGCTGCCTTTGAAATACTAGAAAATGCTTGGATTGAGATTGTGCAAAAGGAAAGAATCTATGACCTTATAAAGGCTTCGGGCTCAAAGAAGGAGTGTGAAGAGCTGATTTTAGCAGAGGATATTGATGTGGAGCTTAAAGATGCGTTAATGGAACTATTTTAATTGACAGAAAAGTCTAAAATGCCTATAGTTATAAGTGGTTAAACGTTTTATCAAATATTAACCTAGGAGAGCATAATGAATTTAAAAGACATCGCAAAGCTTGCAGGGGTTAGCACAGCCACTGTATCTAATGTATTGAATGGAAATACAAGTAAGGTATCTGAGACCACTAAGGAACGCATAGAAAAAATCATAAAGGAAGTGGACTATAAGCCTAATGCTATGGCCCGCTCCCTTGCCAAGAAGGAAAGCAAAATGATAGGCCTGGTAGTGCCATACATAGGTCCTGACGAGGATTTCTTTATGAATCCATACTATGCAAGAATGGTTGCAGCATTAGAGCGCTTCGTAAGAAGTAAGGAATACTACCTAATGCTTAGGTGCGTACCTGATTGCAGGCAGGTAATTCCACAGCTGTCTTCATGGAATGTGGATGGTGTATTTTTCTTAGGAGTAGTGGAGCCTGATGTTAAGGAAATCATCAGTGCCCTTGATGCACCAGTGGTATTTTTGGATACCTACACCAAAGAAAAGGGCATAGTAAACGTAGGCCTTGATGACTATAAGGGTGGTTATCTTTCAGCCAGATATCTTATCGGAAAAGGCCACAGGAAAATAGCCTTAGCCTGCCCGGATTACAAAGGCCCAGGTGTTGTCCGTGAAAGATACCTAGGCTTTATGAAGGCCTGCGAAGAGGCCAATATAGAATTTACAGAAGACGATATCTACAGAACAGACACCGTGTACAATGGCGCCATCACTGTAGGTAACGACATAGCTTTATCTGGCAAGGGCTATACAGCTGTTGCTACCATGTCAGATATCGTGGCCTTCGGAATCATCGAAGGCATGAAGCAGTGCGGACTTAGCGTCCCAGACGATATATCCGTCATAGGCTTCGACAATCTGGCAGAAGGTGAGTACGTAAATCCAAAGCTTACCACGATCTCCCAGGACATCAACGAAAAAGCAAATGCCGCAGGCCGTGGCATGTTTGAAATCCTGGAGGGCAACAAGGATTACACTGCGGATATCCACCTCCCTGTTCAAATCATCGAACGCCAAACCGTGCGCCAGTTGTAAAACAGGTAGCAAGGGGACATACAAAAGTTTGGAAAGCATTTGTATTAGGGGAGATATATAGTTACCCCATTTGCTTTGGAATGAGCTTACAAAAATAAAAGCAGGTTTTGAAATATATAGGCATGGGCCGCTAGGATGGCGGCCCAAGTGCGTAAGCAACAGGACGTTGCATCGAGCACGGTGCCTATATATTCAAAACCTGCTTTTTAATTTTTGTTAGCGAATGTAATAGTAACTGGGGTAACTATATATCTCCCCTAATGCAAATGCGTTGAAGAATATCCAGTCCCCTTGCTGCCCGTTGTTGTATAAATCTTCCAAAAAATTCCTCTGGCTTTTATTGATTACGGCGAAAAGAAAATTGGTGCTTGACGATTCAGGGAGTGAAAACTATACTTCTAGTTAAGCGATTAACCTAAATTAAACCCAAAAGAAAAACCTTGCTATGATTAACAAGGAAGTTAAACGCACAACTTTAAAGTAACGGAGGGAAAAGAAGGATGAAGTTGAAGAAATTTACAGCATTGATGCTTGGGGCAATGATGCTGGCAGGCGCATTTGTAGGATGCGGTTCTGCAAAGGAGGAGAGTGCTGGTGCTAAGGACCAGGCAGCTACAGAAGAAACTCAGGATGTAACACTTAAGATTTGGGTGCCTGAGGAAGAGGTAGAAATCACAGATGCAATGGTAAAGAAGTTTGATGAGCTTCATGATGAGTTTAACATCACATACGAAATTGCAGTTGTAGGTATTGATGAAGCTCCAGCTAATCTTGAGACAGATGCTGATACAGCAGCAGATATTTTCTATACACCATCAGGCGGTGTAGCAGATCTTGCTAATAAGGGATTGCTTCTTCCAATCGTAAAGGACTTCGAGACAATTAAGGATGAGCTCCCAGAGTCAGCTCTTAATGCTGTAACTGTTGATGATATTACTTATGCAGTTCCATTCTCACCTAATACATTCTTTATGTATTACAACAAGGACCTTTATACAGAGGATGAGGTAAAGAACCTTGATACTATGATGGCAAAGGACCTTGGAGAAGGAAAATATAACTTCGGTTCAAAGATGACAGATTCATGGTATACAGAAATGTATTTCCTTGGAAATGAGGGAACACTCTTTGGTGAAGATGGCCAGGACCCAACAGACTGCTCATTCAATGATGCAAACGGTCTTGCTGCTGGTGAGTACCTTATCGACCTTGCTCATAATCCTAAGTATATCGAGGATATTGATGGTGTTGCAGGTTCTGAATTTAAAAATGGTAACTGCGGTGCTGTAACATCAGGTGCATGGTCAGCTCCAGAGTTTAGAGAGGCACTTGGCGATAGCCTTGGTGCTGTAGCACTTCCAACAGCTACTATCGGTGGCAAGGAAGTTCAGCTTTCTAACTTTGTTGATTTCAAGACAATCACAGTTAAGTCAAATACACAGTATCCACTTGCTGCACAGCAGCTTGCAGTATACATGGGTAACGCAGAAAGCTGTCTTACAAGATATCAAGAGCAGGGTGATATTCCAGTGCTTGAGTCACTTGCATCAAGTGAAGAAATCCAGGCAGATTTCGTTGCAGCAGCTCTTAATGCACAGGCAGCTAAGGCAACTAATCAGCCAAGTATTCCTAAGATGGGTGATTACTGGGATCCAATGAAAGCCCTTGGCGAAGGAATTTACTACGGTGATGTTACAAAGGCAAATCTTCAGGAGCAGCTTGATGCACTTGTAGACAGTATTACAGGTACATTAACAGAGTAATAAATTATGAATAAAAATATTATTTCAAAACTATCTTATGTTGTCTGCGGAGCGGCTAACGCCGCCTGCGGGCAAATTTTAAAGGGACTTATTTTTCTTGGTATAGAAATATCATATATCGTATTTATGATAGTTTCTGGTTTCGAAAGGCTAAAAGGCTTGGCCACCCTTGGTGATAATGTACAGGGTATGGCATTTAATGAAGAGCTTGGTATTTACGAAATGTCTGCCGGCGACAACTCAATGCTTATATTGTTGTCAGGCGTAGTTACAGTAGTAATTACTATAGCATTTATTTTGTTTTGGTTGTTTTCTATTTCATCTGGAAAGGCAGCTATGAGGCGTGCCAGTGAGGGCAAGCATAACAATAGCTTTATTGAAGATGTTAGAAGCTTGGCTAATAAGAATATCAGATTCTTGTTCTTAAGTGTTCCAGTAGTTGGACTTGGTGTGTTTACAGTAATGCCACTTATCTACATGATTCTCATGGCATTTACTAATTATGATTCCAACCATCAGCCACCAGGAAATCTTTTTGATTGGGTAGGTATTAAGAATTTTATCACTCTGCTTTCTACCAGCGATAGATTATCATCTACCTTCTGGCCAGTGCTTGGATGGACACTTATCTGGGGCTTTGCCGCTACATTTTCTTGCTATTTTGGTGGAATGTTCCTTGCCATGATTATCAATTCAAAGGGAATAGAATTTAAGAAGGTTTGGCGTACAATCTTTGTACTTACAATGGCAATCCCTGCATTCATTTCTCTTAGAGTAGTGGCAACAATGCTTGGTGAAAAGGGAATCTTCAATGTACTGTTGCAGCAGTGGGGCTTTACTAATTCGGCCTTGCCATTTTTATCAAATGCCACATGGGCAAGATTTTCAGTAATCATAGTAAACTTCTGGATTGGTGTTCCTGTGACAATGCTTATGGTTAGCGGAATTCTTATGAATATTCCAGGAGAGCTGTACGAATCAGCAAAGATTGATGGGGCAAGCCCATTTATGATGTTTAGAAAGATTACATTCCCATATATGTGGTTTGTAACAACACCTTATTTGATTTCTAACCTTATTGGTAACTTTAATAACTTTAATACAATCTATTTCCTTACAGCAGGAGAGCCATTGACTCTTAATTACTACAAGGGTGCAGGTAAGACAGATTTGCTTGTTACATGGCTTTATAAGTTGACAAAGGATAGTAACGATTACAACCTTGCTGCTACCATCGGTATCATCATATTTGTAATCTCAGCTATATTTACATTAGTTTCATTCTCCAGATCTAATGCACTTAAAAACGAGGAGGGATTTAGCTAATGAACAGAACAGTAATAGGATTAAATCTTAAGTATTTTATCCATTCTATCGTAGGCTCAGTGCTTATGCTTTTAGGGTTGATTTTGCCTTATGCTAGTATTAATGATGGCAAGCTAAATCTTTTCGCAATAGCATCTAAGCTTGCAGGGGTTAATGAAAAATCTGGTTTAACATTATTTATGTATTTAACTATCGTATTTACGATATTATCATTTGCATTTTGCGTTGCAAATATTATTAAGACAACAAAGCTTTTATTTAAAATTTGGCAGGTAGTGCAGGCTTTAGCCACAGCCTTCTGGACATTTCTTTTATTCACTTCAAAAATGATTCTTGAAGGTGGAAATCTTGCAAAGGGATTTTTGAATAAGGATTTATCCATTGGATTTTGGATTGGACTAATTTTCTCATATGTGGCCCTTGTTTTCATTATGAGAGTAACACAGACAAACAGAGGATATATCGTACTTACAATTATGAGTGTCATTTGGGTATTTCCAATTCTTTGGATTGTGCTTACTGCTCTTCGTGCAGAGCCAGGTTATTATGTGGGATACTTCTTCCCAAAGCATTTAACACTTGATAATTTTGCAAAGCTTTTTGCCAAGGATTCAGTTATTCCATTTGCAAAATGGTGGCTTAACACATTTATTGTTGCATTGTGTGCCTGTGTTATTAACACACTAATCATTCTTGCAACATCCTACATCCTAAGCCGTACCAGATTTGCAGGAAGAAAGATGTTTATGAATATCCTTATGATTATCGGTTTGTTCCCAGGCTTTATGTCACTTATTGCTGTGTATAACATTCTTAAGGGGCTTGGAATCAATCAGTCGCTGATTGCTCTTATTGTAGTAGGAGCTGCAGGTGCTGCCATGGGATACCATGTAAGTAAGGGCTTCTTTGATACAATTCCAAGGGCTATTGATGAGGCTGCCATTATTGATGGAGCATCAAGACTACAGATATTTACACATATTACATTGCCGCTTTCTAAGTCAATCGTAGTGTATCAGGCACTTGGAGCTTTCCTTGGTGCATGGAGCGATTACATCTTCCCAAGTATGTTGTTTGGAGATAAGCAAAGCTCATACACAGTAGCAGTAGGTTTGTATTGGCTTACAGACTTTAGACGAATCGATGCCTACTACACACAGTTTGCTGCTGGTGCAGTAATAGTAGCTATTCCTATAGTTGTTCTTTTTGTATGGTTACAGAGATTCTATGTAGAAGGATTATCTGGATCAGTAAAAGGCTAGTTTTTCAGGCAGGTATAATATGGATTTATTTACAAAGAGTATTTATTCAGATGGAACAAAAAACTATGTAGACAAGCCTATTCCAAAGATTAATGATAACGTCAACATAGGGCTATCAATGCTTGATGATGATGTTTCATCAGTGTTTCTTCTTAGGATAAGAAATGGTGCAGAGGAATATCATGAAATGAAGCCTATTGGTAATCGTGGCAAGCTTGCTTATTATCAGGTTTCTATAGACATTAACGAGCCTGTTCTTTCATATTATTTTGTAGTGGTAAGAAAGAATGTAATCTATTATTACACACAGGCTGGCGTTACCACCTATGTGCCTGATAATGCTGACAATTTCGTGATTCTTGCTGATTTCATACAGCCTACATGGGTTGAGGGAGCAGTGTTTTATCAGATCTTCCCACATGCATGGGGCGATCTGTATAAGGTGATAGAGCATATCCCTTATTTGAAGGATTTAGGAATTACTGCCATTTATTTAAATCCTATTTTTAGCGCACCATCTAATCACAAATACGACTGTAGCGATTATTTTCACGTGGATGAAGGCTTCGGCGGTGACAAGGCTTTGGAGGAATTGTCTAAGGCACTCCACGAAAATGATATGAAGCTGATTCTTGATATCTCCATAAACCACACAGGAAATACTCACTACTGGGTGAAGGAAAAAAGACATTTCTATTTTGAGAAGGAAGACCATACCCTTATGGGCTGGTGTGGTTATGATTCTCTTCCAGTACTGGATTACAGAAACGAGGAGCTAAAGGACCTTATTTACAGGAATCCTGATTCTGTTTTAAGAAAATGGTTAAAGCCACCTTATTCTATTGATGGCTGGCGCTTTGATGTGGCAGATGTTTTTGCTAAAAATGATGATGTGCAGCTAAGTGACGAGCTTTGGAAAGAAGTATGTAATGCTATTAGAGAAGAAAAGCCTGATGCATTTATTATAGGTGAGCACTGGGCTGATTGTACCAAATATCTCCAGGGCGATTTATGGAACACACCAATGAACTACTATGGATTTGGTAGAATCCTAAGGCAGTTTACAGGATTGCCAGAGCTGTTTGTTTCAAGAAATGAAACACTTGCCAAGGTGCCTTACAAAATGACAGCAGAGGATGTTGTGGCAAGAACTAATGAGCATTACAGCAAGTTCCCACAGGTTATTGCAGATGCCCAGATGAATCTGGTGGACAGTCATGATGTTCCAAGAATTCATAATTACGAAGGATACTCCTTTGAAAAAGTGAAGGCTGTGGTGATTTCACAGCTACTTTGGACAGGAATACCTTGTGTGTATTATGGTGATGAGCTTGGTATAGATGGCTACACATATCATGATTCGGGCTTTAGGTATGAAATGCCTTGGAATCTTGTAACTGATGATAATCAGTATTTGAAGCTATATAAAAAGGCTATTTCTCTAAGAAGAAACAAGGCTTCTTTTTCAAAGGGCAGCAGGCTTGTTTTATATGCTAAGGATTATGTTTTTGCAGTGGCAAGGTTTTTTAAGGATGAGGTATATATAGGAGTTGTATCTATGGAAGAAAGTGCTAAGACGATAAAGCTTCCTATTTCACTTGTTGGAGCAATAGAATCTAGTGAAAATATAGATGTATTTGGCAGGTCCTTTGAGGGAAGCATGAATGCGTCTAATGAATATGAGCTTACCATAGAACCTGAAAGTGGGCTGTTAATCAAATTTAGTTGCGCACAGTTGCGCAGCAGATAAATAGCGGCTTTCATGAAGATGACAAAAAAATGCTAGAGTTTTTTGTTGACTCTGGTATTTTTTTGCCCTATATTTTAGATATTGATTGATAAATAATCAATAAATAAAAGGTGCGCAACTAATTGCGCAAAGTTAATTTCAACCAGGCTTCTGTCCTGGTAAATGGGAGGTTAAAAATGAAGAAAATGAGAGAGTGGACGAAGCGCGTAGCTTCGGTCGGACTTAGTCTCGCATTACTCTTAGGTTCAACCAACCTAGGATTGGCAGCGGCTAATGTCAAAGATTTAAACACAGTTCATGCGGCTTCTGCAGTCAGCAGAGAGTCAATCCATGATGGAACAATCTTACATGCTTTTGCATGGAACTTTAACACAATTAAAGAAAATATCCCTGATATTGCAGCAGCAGGCTATACTGCAGTTCAAACATCACCTATTAATGAGTGCTTGTCTACAGAGCCAGGACTTACACTGTTTAGCGACACAGGAAAATGGTACTATCACTATCAGCCTACAGACTGGGTGATTGGCAACTATCAGCTTGGTACAAGGGATGAGTTCAAGGCAATGTGCGACGAGGCTGACAAGTACGGCATCGGTATTATCGTAGATATCGACCCTAACCACACAACACCTGTATTTGATCAGCTCGGTGATGGACTGCTTAATGCAGTTGGTGGCAAGGACAATCTTTATCACATCAACGGTGCAGATACATCCAGAGATATGAATTACTCAGACCGTGTATCTACAACATACGACCCAATGGGAGGTCTTCCTGATGTTGATACAGAAAGTGATGCTTTCCAGCAGTATTTCTACGAGTTCTTACAGGACTGTATAGCTTGTGGTGCTGATGGATTCAGAATCGATACTGCAAAGCATATAGCACTTCCTGATGATGGAGTTCCAGCAGAGTATGCAGGACAGGAGGATAGAAATGATTTCTATCCAAATATGAAGAGCTACATAGATGAGTATGCATCTAAGGATTATGCAGATTTATTTGTATACGGCGAGGTTCTTCAGGGAGATACAGCACGTATCGCAGCTTACCAGGATATGCTTGGTGGTACAACAGCCAGCGACTACGGCTCAGCTCTTAGAACTGCAATTTCAAGTGGTAACGTTGCAACAAAGAAGCTTGAAAGCTACAAGATTTCAGATGATGTAACAAATGGTGTTACATATACAGCAGATGCTGACAAGCTTGTTACATGGGTAGAATCTCATGATAATTACATCAACGACAAGTCATACAATTCAGTAGATGATACAGATGTTATTCTTGCCTGGTCAATCATCGCTGCAAGAAAGGATGGTACACCATTATTCTTCAGCAGACCAATGGGAAGCTCTAAGGACAACCCATGGGGTGAAAATGTTCTTGGCGCAGCAGGTAGCGATATATACAAGGATCCACAGGTAGCAGCTGTTAACAAGTTCAGAACAGCTATGGCTGGCGAAGATGAAAATCTTGTTAATCCAGCAGGTGACAATTCAGTTCTTATGATTGAAAGAGGAACAAAGGGCGTTGTTATCGTAAATGCTTCAGATGCAGCATTTAACTTAGAGGAAAACACAAATCTTGCAGATGGCAACTACCTCGATTCTGTAGAAGGTCACGATGGATTATTTATTGTAGCAGATGGTGTTATAACTGGTAAGGTGCCAGCTCAGTCAGTGGTTGTTTTGGACAAGCAGGCTGAGGGAGACTATTCCACGCTATTCTACTTCAACTCAAAAGAGTGGGACAGCGTCAGCGCAGATTGCAATGGCGTTAATTATCCTTGCGATAATACTGGCGATGGTTGGTGGAAGGTTACAATCCCAGAAGCTAGCTTCAAAATAACATTCACAGATGGAAATGAAACATCAAATGAATTTAGCATTACACCAAAAACAGGTAAGTATGTTACTGGCGAAAATGGAAAGATTTATCCTTCTAAGAAGGACGCAGAGGACGATTTAGGCGTAATCACAAAATCTGTTTACTTCTTCAACACAAAGGAATGGAAGACAGTATATGCATATGCATGGTACGAGGATGGCAAGCAGGTATTTGGCGGTTGGCCAGGACTTGCTACTAAAAACGAGGGTGGCTATTGGTACAGAGCTGATGTAAAGATGATGACTGACAAGTCATTTAGCATCATCTTCAACAATGGAAACGGCACTCAAACAGAGAATATCGATATGAGCGATATGTCTAAGAACTATATTGCTCTTAGTGAGGATCAGCCAGGTGGCAACCTTAAGGTGGAGAGATTTGCATCTAAGGATGAGGCATCAGAGGCACTTGGCATTTACGGTGACAAGACTACAGTTTATTTCTACAACACACGTGGTTGGGAAAAGGTAGGCGTGTACACATGGGGCGCAGCTAATCTTGGTGAGTGGCCAGGTAAAGAGGCTGAGAACATTGGCAACAACTGGTGGAAATTAACCATAGACAGCGCACCAGGTTCAGATTTCAATATCATCTTCAATGATTTTGGAGGTGGCGCACAGACAGGAAATCTTTTAGTAGATAGCATCTCAAAGGTTTATTTCTGGGGCAACAACAAATACTCATCTAAGGCAGAGGCTGAAAAGGCTGCATACGATTTTGAGCACTCAGAGGGTGAGACTATTGAAGAAAAAGACGGAAACACATTAGTTTATTTCTATGATGAAAATGCATGGTCAGATGTGTATGTATACGCATGGGGCGGCAATTATAACAACTGCATCGGCGATTGGCCTGGTACAAAAATGGCAAGACTTGGCGGTGGCTGGTATGCGGCAAACGTACCTAACGAAGCAATTGACAACACTGATTTACATTTAATCTTTAATGATGGTAACGGTACACAGCTTCCTGACAATGTTATGGAAGGAAGAAGCAAGCTTTACTTCACATCTGGCACAACAGATGGCTTTGATTCAAAGAGCGCTGTAGAGGAATATCTTGGAAAGGAAAAGCCTTCACAGCCAGAAGAACCAACAGAGCCAACAGAGCCAGAGGTAAAGCCTGTTGATGAAGAACCAGCAGTAGCTGACGGCTACACAAGACTTTATTCAAAGGTAGATACCTCTTGGACAGAGGATGTGTACATGTATGCATGGCTTAAGAAGGATGATGGTACATCAGCTGGTGACCCATTTGGCTCATGGCCAGGTAAGAAGATGATGCACATCGGAAATGGCTGGCATGCAGTTGATATTGAAAACAAGTATCTTACAGGATATGTGGATGAAGAGGTAGAAGTAGAAGATCCTATAACTGAAGATGTCAAAACAGAGCCAGTAGAGGACAAAGAGGAATTAACAGAAGAATCAGTTGATACAAGGGTTGAGGAGACTGTAGAAGAGAATACAGAAGAATCAGATGCAATTTCAGTGCTTACAAATGTAATCGATGTACTTACAAGTGCTTTCAAGCCAATGACAGCCAGCGCTAAGGAGACTGTAAAGATTCCAGTTGAGATTCAGTACATTGTTCATGGTAATGATGCACACAAGAATGAACCAGCTGTGGTTACAACAGTTCGTCCTAGCGATGATGAGCTTGGAAAGACAACAGAGCCATCTGAACCTTCAGAGCCAGCTCAGCCTGAAAAGCCTTCACAGCCTGTTAAGCCAAGCCCTACTCCATCAGTTACACCATCACAGCCACAGGCAGGTGGACAGCAGAGTGCAGGTCAGGGATCGCAGCCAGTGGTTGCACCAAAGACTGAGGTAGCTTTAAACGAGGCACAGGTACCTATTGCAGGGGCTGTTAAATCGGCAGATGCAAATACTAAAAAGTCTACTAAAGCTACTAAAAAGGCTTTAGCCGAGGATAAAGAGGAGGCTACAGAAGAGACTACAGAAGAGACTACAGAAACTGCTGAGGATCAGGAAGTAGCTGCTGAAGAGGAGACTACAACAGAAGAGCAGACAACAGAGGAAGCTACTGAAGAGGAAGAGACTCCTGTGGAAATCGCCGATGAGAAAGCACCAAAGGCAGTTGAGAATTCAACATTCCCAGTAGTACCAGTTGCAGCAGGTGTTGTTGTGGTTGCTGCAGCAGCAGGAACAGGCTTATTCATAAAGCGTAAACATTTCTAACTTTAACTAGATTTAACCCAAAAAGATCACTTTCGTTATCTATATGAGGTAGCGCAAGTGGTCTTTTTACTTGTCTGTAGCAGTGGTAAATGATAAAGTCTTTAGGTAAGCA
The DNA here is from genome assembly GCA_015057315.1 of Pseudobutyrivibrio ruminis. GTDB lineage: Bacteria > Bacillota > Clostridia > Lachnospirales > Lachnospiraceae > Pseudobutyrivibrio > Pseudobutyrivibrio ruminis_D. The sequence continues at coordinate 34,305 of SVER01000002.1, forward strand.
TAAAGAGAGGATGATAAATATGGAAAAGAAAAACATCAAAGCAGTGCTATTTGATATGGATGGCACACTTACCGATACAGAAAAATTCTATCAGAAGGCCTGGCCAGAGGCTTTAGCACACTTTGGTTACGAAATGACACCTGAACAGCCCTTAGAGCTTCGTTCCCTAGGGCGTCCTTTTGCTGTTGAAAAGTTTAAGGAATGGTACGGAGAAGATTTTGATTATTGGGCAGTCAGAGAGTATCGAAAGACTCTGGTAGAGCAGATTCTTAAGGAAACAGGAATTCCTCTTAAGCCTGGTGCCAAGGAGACATTAAAATGGCTTAGGGACCATGATGTTTTCATTTCTCTTGTCACTGCCAACGATAGGGAGCGTGCCAACAGATATCTTAAAAAGATTGGTTTATTTGAATATTTTAACGCAGTAGTGTGTGCAGATATGGTTGAAAGAGGAAAGCCTGCACCTGATATCTATGCCTATGCCTGTAAGACACTTGGCATTGCACCTCAGGAGACCTATGCAGTGGAGGATTCACCTAATGGCTGCATTAGTGCATATCAGGCTGGATGCAATGTAATTATGATTCCTGATTTGACTGAGCCAGATGAAGAGCTTAAGAAGGTATTATATGCAAGATTAGACTGCCTGCTTGATATAGGTGATTTATTTAAATAATATTAGTGCTTCCCCTCAAAATCTGACAACTTAATGAAATATATGTGAAAAACCGTCATCTAGCAGTTAAATGTGGTAAATTTCAGTATATAGACTTCTTATTGGCAACTTTGTGTTTTGTCATCACGAAGGCCAGCAAGAAGTAAAAATGTCACGGATTTTGGGGAAGGAGTCAACATGCAAATTTCTATTGGAACATCTACAAAGGCTGATTGTAATGGGGCTGTTGCAGAGGCAACTGCTAAGGTTAGTAATCCTAATTTGTTAATATTACTCTGTTCTTACGAGCATTTAAAAGATGCATCTAAGATTATTTCGGAAAAATATAAGGGCGTACCGCTTATTGGTACAAGCACAACTTCATATTTTGAATCTGAATCATCGGACAAGAGAATGATAGTTCTTTGCTTCGGAAGTGATGTTGCTGCTGAGGTTGGAATTATCAGAAAGCTTTCATCAGCTCCTATTGCAGACATTGCAGCTATGGAGGAGAAGGTGTCTAAGATTCAGGCTGGAGATAGCAATACAGTGTGCTTAGAATTCTGTACTAATGATGAAGAGCGTCTTGTTACCACTATGAATGTAGCGCTGGAAAGAAGCCGTATTCCTGTTGTAGGTGGTACAATATTTGGTTATCCAGCAGGAGCTAAAGGATATGCCATGCTTAATGGAAACTTATACGAAGATGCATGTTGCTACGCACTTATCAAGAATAAGTCTGGCAAGATTAGAACATATTCCGAAAACATCTTTGGACCTATGGAATGTGGCAAGACACATATTGCAACAAAGGTTAATCTTGCTAAGAAGGAGCTTATTTCATTGGATGGCCGTCCAGCAGCAGATGTTTACTGCGAGGATGCAGGCGTTAGCCGCTCAGAGCTTGTAGACAATGTGCTTGTAAGCCCACTTGGACGTGTTATTGGTGATGAAATATTTATCAGTAGCCCTTATGAGATTGGAAGCAATGGCTCATTGATAAACTACAAGAAGATTAATGAGAACGATACAATTCAGGTACTTGAACTGAAGGATTACGAGGAAATAGGAAACGATACAAGAAGAACAATTAAAGATGAAAATAGTAAGATTTCGTTTATCTTCTCAGTGAATTGTATCTATAGACACTTGCTATTTAATCAGCGCAATTATATGACGGATTTCCTAACAGCTATGAAATCGGTGGGACCACATGTAGGAATCGTTGGTGGTGGAGAGCAGTATAAGAAACAACATGTAAATCAGACAATGGTTTGCGCTGTATTTGAATAAGATTGCAGGAGGTCAGTATGGGACTTTTTAGTAGAAAAAACAAAGTAGAGGCACCAGTAGAGGTGCAAAATATGTCTGAGAAAAAGGCTGATATCAAGGATAGAATGAAGGCTATCAAGGAAGTAGGCAGGTTTTCTATTGAGCAGAAGGATAAGCTACAGCAGGAGGAGGCTAATACCATTCAAGGTATTGAAACTATCAGAGATTCTTTTTCTGTGGTAGAGAACAAATACGGAAGTATCTCTGAATCGGTAGCTAATTTCCAAAATGAGTTTAAGACAGTCGAAGAAATAACACAGGCATTTGATGAAATTGTTAAGAAGCTGGTTCAGACTGCTGATGATTCTCACAATGGAATGGAGAACGTAGATAGAAGCTCTGGCGCAGTTTCAGATACCATTGCAGAGGTTGAAAAGGTGTTTGAAGCCTTCCAGGCAAGCTTTGATGAAATCAGAGAAAAGGTAGAGCTTATCGGTGGCTTTGCAAAGCAAACAAATCTGCTTGCTCTTAATGCATCTATTGAGGCTGCCCGTGCTGGTGAGGCAGGACGAGGATTTGCCGTTGTTGCTGATGAGGTTACTAATCTATCTACAGAAATCCAAAGTGTAGTTACATCAATCTTCGAAAGTATGCAGGCTCTTGATGAAAACAATAACCGCTTGGTTGAGTCAGTAGACCATACCAAAGAGGCAATCGAAAAATCTCATGATAAGGTTGTGGAGACCCAGGAGGTTGTAGGCCAGATAAAAACTGTTGCTGATGAGGTTACAGACCAAAGTATTCAAATGGCAGGAGTGTTTAAAAACTGCGAGAGCTCAATTAACAGTATTTCTGATAATATCGAGGATTCCAGAAGTTATTTTGATACCGTTTCAAATGACATCGAGGATATTAAAGTTAAGATTACCAAAAAAGGCTTTATGTTTGAGGATATGAATAATGTCCTAGAGCAAATTGACCCATTAACAAATCTATGACTTCTTGTGGGCTACTTAAGGAAAAAGCCCACAAGAACTTGGCTTCGCCAAGCAATATTTTCTTTCAGAAAATATTGGTCTATGTCCAGTTCTTGTTTTTCTGATGAAAAACAAAAACCTATAAAAATAACGCTACAGGTTTTGAGCCTGTAGCGCTTTTTTTATTCTAATCGCATATCACCATCCTTAACCCAGCCAAGCTTTACGGCCACCAGGTTAAATAAAGGACAAAGCACAGCAGGAAGTATGAAGCATATCAGGATTAGTCCAATCCAGTCCATAGCAGTTATGGCTGTCTTGGTTCCAGCTGCAATATCATTTACCCAGCCAGTGTACACACCAATCTGCCCAACTAATCCGCAGGTTCCCATGCCTGATGAAACAGCAGCGCCGTTCATTTCCATCTTAAATATGCAGGTGGCAATAGGACCAGTTATTGCTGAACATAGTATTGGTGAAATCCAAATACGAGGATTCTTGATAATGTTTGGCATTTGAAGCATTGAGGTTCCAATGCCCTGTGAAATCAAGCCGCCCCATTTGTTTTCCTTAAAGCTCATTACTGCAAAGCCCACCATCTGTGCACAACAGCCTGCTACAGCAGCACCTCCTGCAAGGCCTGTAAGGGAAAGGGCTGCGCATATTGCAGCAGAGGAAATAGGCAGTGTAAGTGCGATTCCTACAATCACTGAAACTAGGATTCCCATGATAAATGGCTGCTTTGTTGTAGCCCACATAATAAGTGTACCAACAGAGCTTGCGGCTTTGCCAAGGGCAGGAGCCCACCAGGCTGATAGTGCAATACCTACACCGATAGTTACAAGTGGTGTAATTAGAATATCAATCTTTGTTTCCTTGGAAACAGCCTTGCCTATTTCAGCAGAAATAATGGCTACAAAAAGTACTGCAAGTGGACCACCTGCGCCACCAAGAGCATTAGAGGCAAATCCCACTGTGATAAGTGAAAATAGCACAAGTGGTGGTGCCTGTAGCGCATATCCGATTGCAACAGCCATAGCAGGACCGCTCATTGCTGTGGCAAGACCGCCAACTGTGTAATCTACACCAGCCACGGTGGCAACAGGTACTGTAAGAAATCCTATTCCAAACTGTGTACCAATTGTATTAATGATTGTGCCAATCAGCAGGGAACAAAAAAGTCCCTGTGCCATAGCACCAAGAGCATCGATGAGATATCTCTTAACTGAAATCTCTATGTTTTTTCTTTTTAAAAACTCTTTCATAAATCTTCTCCTTTAATAGTTAGTAACAGTTGTATTATAATTGATTTAATCGCGGGTAAAAAGATATTTTATAAAAAGAGGTAATAGATTTGAGAATATTACTAGTTCGTCACGGACAGACTGATTTGAATGTACAAAAAAGATTGCAGGGAAGCTCTGAGATTCCACTTAATGCAAGGGGCAGACAGCAGGCAAGCCTTACCCATGAATATGTGGTAGAAAATGGTCTGCTTCCTACTAAGGTGATATCAAGCCCACTTGGTAGGGCAATAGAAACAGGCTGCATTATTGCGGGTATTGATATTAGCGGATTTAAGGAGAAGGAAATAACAAGAGATTATATGCCAGATTCCATCGAGATAGATAATGATTTAATTGAGATGTCTTTTGGAATCTACGAGAAAAGAAATATGGGGCAAGAGAATCCTAAGTTCTTACATGAGTGCTTTGACAGGCCAGACGGCTACAATCCACCAAAGGATGGGGAATGCTATGATGAAGTAGTTGCAAGAGCAGGCAATGTGGTGGAAAGACTTAGAAAAAGAATAAACGCAGGAGAGTTTTCTAAGGATGATATCATTATGCTGGTAAGCCATGGTGCCCTAAGTCACGGCATGTTTGAATATATCAAAAAAACTCCACGTGAAAAGTATTGGAATGTGGATTTTAACAACTGCGCCATAGCAGAATTGTTTATATCTGCAGATGGAAATGGCGACGATTATAAATTTATTTCAGATGGATTTGAGAAGAATTGGTAGGATTCGTTCTGAAATAAACTAAAGCAGGAGGTTATATGAATTTTCCAAAGGATCCAGTGATGCTTTTATCTGTTGTAAACACTGCACTTCGTGATTACTACAGTAGCTTTGAGGCATTGGTTGAAGATAACGAGGTAGATGGTGATGAAATCATAGCTAAGCTCGCAATGATTGATTATCACTATGACCCCGAAAAAAACAAGTTTAGGTAGAGGAGGATTATGAAGAAATTTTTTAAGGTATTGATTAATACTATGTTAATCGCAGTGTTAGTGTGCGCTGTGGGGTGGTACTTTGTAGGGGATGACCTTTTTGAAAAGGCTCTTGGTAATGAAAAGCAGGTGGCAGCTCAGACACAGGAGACTATTGTAGAAAAGGAAGTTGTGGCAGAATCTGAGCCTGCGGTGGAACCAGCGCCAGCCCAGACTACTACAAATATCGTATTTACCGGTGACGTTGAAATCAGTGAATATGTCCAGTCTGCTTATAATGCAAAAGGAATTGACGGTGTGGCATCTGCAGATGTTCAGTCGCTACTTCGGGATTCTACATTTACAATGATAAACAACGAATTCTGCTTTTCTGAAAGAGGGCAGAAGGCGCCTGACAAGCAGTATACATTTAGGGTGAATCCTGGATATGTAAGCATTTTGGGGGACCTTGGTGTGGATATCGCAGGTCTTGCCAACAACCACGTGCTGGATTTTGGTCACGATGCACTTACCGACACCTTCACCACATTAGAGGGTGCAGGCATTGATTATACTGGTGCAGGAAATAGCTTAGAGGACGCCAGCAAGCTTATCATAAAGACTGATGATATGGGAAGAACCTACGGTTTTCTTGCAGCCAGCCACGTTATCCCAGTAGGAAGCTGGAACGTGCTTAATTCACAGCCAGGTGAGTTCTGCTTTTACGACGAGACAGATTTATTAAATGCCATTACAGCGGCCCGCCCACAGGTGGATTACTTGTTCGTAATGGTTCACTGGGGCGTGGAGCACACCACAGAGCTTACAGACTACCAGGCCAATGACGGTCATAAAATGATAGATGCTGGTGCAGACGCAGTTATCGGCATGCACAGCCACTGCCTACAGCCAGTGGAATATTACAATGGCAAGCCTATTTTTTACAGCCTTGGCAATTTCATTTTTAACCAGTCCATCAAATCAGGCGGCGGTGGAGCAGTACAGTTTAGTGTTGATGAAAATGGCACCGTAACCTACCGCATCATTCCTATAACTGCAAGTAATGCATGCACTTCAGTAGACCCAAGCGGTTACAGCTATGTTGAAAGCATTTCGAGCAATGTAGCAGTGGGAGAAGATGGGGTGATTAGTGAGAGGTAAAATAGCCTTCCCCCTCTGGGGGAAGGTGTCTGCGCAGCAGACGGATGAGGGTAATACATAGCTACAACCTCATCAGCCACCTAATGTGCTAGCCTTTTATCAATGAGAAGTCTTATAATTCACTCTCAAAATATTCTATCAGCCTATTCACATTCAAATCTGAGTGCTCCACCTCCCTAGAGTAAAGGTATATTGTTTCTGCAAGATTTGTTTTTGGAAGGGCTGAGTCTAACATCATCAGCCAGCGGGTGCTTTGAACTGCAATCATGGTCCGGGCGTAGATTTGACCATCGTAGACTGCACCACAGAAGTAGGTATAAAGCAGGCATTCTAGAAGCTTTTCAAATAGGAATTCTTTTTCAGCTGCTGGATACATGGTAGCCTTCCAAGTGGTGAAGCTTTCTTTATGGGCAATCCAAAAAGCTTTGGCTTCTTTAATAGAATCTCGCCATGATTCCTCCAAAACTTCCATTTCGATTAGGGCATCAAAGCCCTTGATGCAATTATCTAAAGATAGCATAGCGCTGGTGCCTGTAGTTTCAAAGGTGTCATCAGTAGTTACATCATCCATCTCAAAAATATCGCCCTCGTCATATAGCTCTTGTAGTTTTAGCGACATGCAGGCAATGATATTCATTCGCTCCTGAAGAGGAAGAGCTGTTTCCTTTGCTATAGCAAACATTTTATCTCTAGCGTACTCTAGCTTGTCGTAAAGCATGAAATCAAAATCTTCGAATTCCTCAGGATCATCGCAAGCTTCATCCTCAGTTTCAGTTATCCCAAATTCAAAGTCAGGCTCCAACATCATCCTGGTCACCTCAGGGCAGGACAATGACAGCGAATATTCCCTGATATCTAGGAACTCCTCAATGTGTCTTGGAAACATCCTGCAGGTATTGCAAAGATAATCCTCTCCAAGTGTAGACTGCAAATCACAAAGCCCATTATCGTTAAGCATTGCACATCTGCTGGCATTTTGCTTGAAACACTGCTCACTGTAATCTATGCCAGCCTTCAGCTTATCAGAAAAATTCCCGGAAGTATTCGTGTATTTATTAACGCTGTCCTCATCAATCACAATCTGCCACCCAATGCAGCAGCTCTTCGGACATTTATCAGCTATGCACTTAAACTCATCGTAACCTGTTTGTTTCCTGTAAAGCATGTCTACCTCTTAAATAAATTTCTAGAAGGCATTATAACATAGTTTTAGGCTTTGCTCTTAGGAAAACTAGGAATCTTTGCTGAACCCGCTGTGCTGCTTTCCGATGCTTTCCACTGCTCACCGCTGCTCACCGCTGTGCTGAAACCCACTGCGCGTATAAAAACATGGAAATTACCTAGTTCTATATGCGTATCCCTCCCCTTTAACCAGAGGTCACGCGTATAAAAAGCAAAAAAATCGCTATTTTTATCCGTGCAAAATGGGCGATTATGGCTGATTTAGGCTGATTTGCGCATATAAAAATAGAGAGAAAATCAAATTTTATACGCGCGGGTCTAAAAAACAGTGAAATACGCGTATAAAATCTCTAGAATTAATAAAAATTATAGCGCGGGGGAAAGAAAAGCGCTCCCACAAGGTGTGTAATAATTGACAAATAATTAACAAAAAAATACAAAAAAGTACAAAATAAGAAACATTTTAAAATACCACCCATTTTTCACAAAAAAGTAGTACACTAGCAATTGGTTTTGAAAAACTAACACCTTGGTTTTACTTAAGGTTAAAATATTTATTTAAAGAAAGAAAAGAGGAATTAAAAATGGCAGGATTTGGAGCATTAATTGACATCCTTAAAAAGGATCCTAAGAAAATCGTATTTACAGAGGGTACAGACCACAGAATTATTGAGGCATCTAGCCGTCTTCTTGGTTCTGATTTCTTACAGCCAATTCTTATTGGTAAGGAAGAGGAAGTAAAGGCAGCAGCTGAGGATGCTGGTTTTAACATTCGTGGTGCAGTTATTATTGATCCAGATAACTACGATAGATTTGATGAGATGTGTGAGCTTTTCTGTGAGCTTAGAAAGTCAAAGGGCGTTACAATGGAGCAGGCTGCTGCTACATGTAAGCAGGCTAACTACTTCGGTACAATGCTTGTAAAGATGGGTGTTGCAGATGCACTTTTAGGTGGTGCTACATACTCAACAGCTGATACAGTTCGTCCAGCACTTCAGGTTATTAAGACAAAGCCAGGCAACAGCATCGTATCTTCTTGCTTCATCATGGTACGTAACTCAGCTACAGGTGATAGAGAAGTGCTTGCAATGGGTGACTGCGCTATTAACATTAAGCCAAACGCTGATGAGCTTGCTGAAATCGCAGGCGAGACAGCAGAGTGCGCTAAGATTTTTGGTATTGATCCTAAGATTGCTATGCTTTCATACTCAACACTTGGTTCTGGAAAGGGCGAGGATGTTGATAAGATGCGTGAAGCTACAGCAAAGGCTAAGGAGAAGTATCCTACACTTGATATCGAAGGCGAGCTTCAGTTCGATGCAGCTGTTTCTCCACGTGTTGCAAAGACAAAGTGCCCAGATTCAACAGTAGCTGGACATGCTAACACATTCATCTTCCCAGATATCAATGCTGGTAACATCGGATATAAGATTGCACAGCGTCTTGGTGGTTTTGATGCTTACGGCCCAATCCTTCTTGGACTTAATGCACCAATCAACGACTTGTCTCGTGGTTGCAATGCACAGGAAGTATACTCAATGGCTATAATTACTGCCGCTCTTGCTTAATCTAGGTTGAGAAGCAGAACAGCCAGCACACATATGTATCTCTGACACGCTTTCGCTCATGTCGCGCTCATTGCCCTACTTAGAAGCCTCTTCCAGAGCCTTCTAAGTAGGGATGGCGCTTTAAGGTCATGAGATACACATGAGTCCTGTCTGTTCTTTTTTTATACTTTATAGAAGCAAGAGCTATTTTTATAAACGAATATAATCATTGGAGAATACAAATGAGTAAATGGATATTACAACGCAAAGCCGCGGATTACGCTACACTTAGCGCGAAGCTTAAGGTGGATCCGGTTATTGTGCGATTGATGGTGAATAGAGGGCTTAGAACATATGAGGAAATGGAAGAGTATCTTCATCCTACCCTAAATAATCTACCAGACCCACATTTATTTGCAGATATGGATGAAGCTTGTGAGCTTTTGATGGAAGCCATTGATGAGGGCACAAAGATAAGGGTAGTAGGGGATTATGATGTGGATGGAATTATGTCCACATACATTCTTGCCACAGCCTTAAGGGAAGCCGGTGCAGATGTGGATTATGCAGTGCCACATAGAATGGTGGATGGCTACGGAATTAATCCAGAGATGGTTCAGACAGCTTTTGATGAGGGCATAAGATTTATTATTACCTGTGATAATGGTATTGCGGCAGCCCCTGCAATTGATCTTGCCAAGGAGCTTGGTATGACCTTTGTAGTAACCGACCATCATGAGGTCCCTTTTGAGCTGGCAGAAGATGGGGTAACCAAAATCCAGATTCTTCCAAATGCTGATGCGGTAGTTGATCCAAAAAGAGATGATTGTAATTATCCGTTCAAAGGCATCTGCGGTGCCCAGGTGGCATGGAAGCTTGTAGATGTTTTGTATGAGTTCCTAGGAATCGAAAAGGAAAAGGCAGATGCATTCTTACAATTTGCCAGCATTGCAACAGTGTGTGATGTTATGGAGCTTAAGGGTGAAAACAGATCCACAGTGTATCATGGCATCAAAGCTATTGAAAATACCGATAATATAGGACTTAATGCCCTGCTTGCAAGAAACGAGCTTAAGGGAAAGCCCCTTAGCTGTTATCACTTAGGATTTATTATTGGCCCATGTCTTAATGCCAGTGGAAGGCTTGATACAGCAAGTCGTGCCATCGAGCTTTTAATGGAGACAGATGAGGCAAAGGCTCTTGCCATGGCAAATGAGCTGGTAGAACTTAACGGTCAGCGCAAGACAATGACTCAAACTGGTATCGACAGAGCCAAGGAGCAGATAGAATCAAGTGACCTAAAAAATGACAGAGTGTTAGTAATATATATCCCAGAGTTGCACGAAAGCTTAGCTGGTATAGTGGCAGGCCGAATTAGAGAGACATACAATAAGCCAGTGCTTGTTATAACAGATGCAGAAGAAGGTGCAAAGGGAAGTGGACGTTCAATTCCTGCATACAATATGTTTGAAGAGCTTACTGCTGTTAAGGATGTGTTCACTAAATTTGGCGGTCATCCTATGGCAGCAGGGGTTTCCCTGGAAAAAGAAAAGATAGATGAGCTTAGAAGAAGACTAAACGAAAACTGCACCCTTACAGAAGACGACATGCAAGAGATTATTAAGATTGATTGCGATATGCCACTTTCATACATTACAGAAGGGCTAATAGACAGCATTGATTTGCTTGCTCCATTTGGAACAGGAAACAGTAAGCCGCTTTTTGCCCTTAAGAATATTCCAGTACAGAAAATGGCATATATGGGCAAAGAAGGCCAGTATCTGAGAATGTCATTGGAGACTGAAAAGGGTGAGACCATGACAGCCCTTATGTTTAGAGGTGTTGAGGATTTTGAAAGGTCTGTTGAAGAAAAATACGGTGAAGCATCGTGGCAAGGATTGTTCTCGGGAAATAGCAATGGAGTAACCATGGATATAGTTTACGAACCATCTATAAACGAGTTTAGAGGCAATCGTAGTGTGCAAATAATCATCGAAAATTTTAAGTAGTTAGGCCTAAGGATTTATTGAATAAAGGCCATAAATCATATAAAATAAACTTAAATTTTGTGGATTAGAGAGGGAGTAGCATAATGGAAAATCAAGAGGTATACACATTTAATTCCTGTGATGGACATTCAGTTATTCATTGCAGAAAGTGGTTGCCAGAGGAGGCACCAGTTGCAGTAGTTCAGATTGTTCACGGGATGGTAGAATATATAGAAAGATACGACGAGTTCGCTAGATTCCTTACATCTAAGGGATATGTGGTAGTAGGTCATGACCATATAGGTCACGGCCATTCTGTTTCCTCTAATGAGGAATTAGGTGTTATGACAGGCCAACATCCATCAGATGATATGGTAGAGGATATTTACACACATTATGCTCTTACAAGGAAGGCTTATCCTGCACTTCCATATTTTATTTTAGGTCATTCAATGGGTTCTTATATGCTCAGAAAGTTTTTGGCAAATAAGACAGCCTACCTTGAGGATTTAACAGGTGCTGTAATAATGGGAACTGGTCAGGAATCAGCATTAACATGTAATGCTGGTCTTGCTGTTATTGGCCTATTATCACTTATCAAAGGTAAGAACTACCGCAGCACCTTTGTAAGAGATATGACATACAGTGCACCTTATAAGAAATACGATTGCTATGGCAAGGACTATGGCAATTCATGGTTGTCTAAGAATACACGCAATGTTGAAAGCTATTATCATGACCCATATTGTACATTCTTATTTACATTGAATGCCTACAAGGGTCTTGTAGAAGCTACTAAATATGTTGGTACAAAAGCATGCGTCAACAAAATGAGAAAAGGATTACCTCTTTTTGTTGTTTCAGGTGATGCTGACCCGGTAGGAAATCTAGGTGCTGGTACAACAGCAGCCTATGAGGCATTTAAGGCAGCAGGCATAAAGGATGTTACTCTTAAGCTATATAAGGGTGACAGACATGAGATATTAAATGAGTTAGATAGAGATAAGGTATTTGAGGATATCTATCAGTGGTTCGAAGCACACAAGTAATGGAGTAATTATGGATTCATTGGAGCATTTAATCACAAGGTCAATAAAGACATATTATAAAAGTAAGCTGTTTGCTCCTATTATATTTCTAGTGTTTTTAGCTGTTATTGGTATTATATTTCCTGTAAGACATATGCTTTTTCCTACAATGTATGAAGAGGAGCAGATTAGCTTATACGAAATGTACAATTCTAAGGAAAACTTCGCAAGGTTCAATCTAAACAATCTATACTTCACAGGATATACCAGCAAATGGCTCGATAGAACTAGGGGTTACTTTTATTACACTATGATTAATTCAGAATGTGTAGTTGTACTGCTTGATCCTGATACATGTGAGCAGGGAGCCCCTACAATCGATTCACTTTCCATTAAAGGAGAGATAGTTTACGATTCGGTTGCAACAAGAACTCTTCTTACAAACCTTGCAAGTGATTTGAATTGGAACGAAAATGGAATACTTTCAACAGTATCATCATATTCAATCTCTGAGCCAGATGCTACAGGTGCAGCAGCCAGGTTATTTGAGTTTTTTTATGTTATTCTTGGGCTGTATAGCATTTTTCAGATAATAGTATATTGCATATATATTGCATTTCCTGTAATATCATCACCGGTACAAAAGACAAGGGCTTATGGTAAGCCTTCCGAGATATTGGCAGAGGCAGAGGAAGAGCTGGCAACACTTCCGCAGCTTGCTACAGAGGATATGTTCATTACAGAGCATTATTTTATCGAAACCAGTAGCTATGGTGTTGCTATTGTGCCAATTGATGCTATAATTTGGATTTACAAGTATTCCACCATGCACAAATTCCTATGGCATCATTTTTCTATTACATACACACTTTATATTACAGCAGGCAAGCGCCATTACATCAAATGCCCTAAGAATATAAAGAGTGATATTGATGGTATTATGGACTACTTGTCTGAGGCTAATCATGATATTTTGGTGGGCTTCTCCGAGGAGAATCGTCTTAAGGTGGAAGAGATTCAAAATGATTTTGAGATAGTTAGAAAGATAACGGGCTTTTTATCTAAGAGGGTATAAATGGAAGCTTACACAGGTTTTGCCCCGGTCTACGATATGTATATGGATAACATTCCATACGATGATTGGGCTAACAACATCAGTAGTATTTTTCAAAAATATAATATGCCAATGGAAATCGTTTGTGACTTAGGCTGTGGCACAGGTCAGATGACCAGGCGCCTTAAGGCTAAGGGCTACGATATGATTGGCATAGATATATCATACGACATGCTCATGGAAGCAATGGAGGCTGAGGATTCCGATGGAATCCTTTATCTATGTCAGGACATGAGAGATTTTGAGCTTTATGGAACTGTCGGGGCAGTGGTAAGTGTTTGCGATAGCATCAATTATCTTAAGGATACTGACGAGCTCCTTACGGTTTGCAAGCTTGTCAATAATTATCTTGACCCCAAGGGACTTTTCGTATTCGATATTAAGACAGAGCATTATTTTAAAAAGCTTGGCAGTAGCACAATTGCTGAGAATCGAGAAGAAGGCAGCTTCATTTGGGAAAATGATTATGATGAAGAAACCAGGGATAATTTTTATTATCTTACCATCTACGAAGAAAATGATGAAGGAACCTTCGATAGATATGAAGAGGAACATCTTCAACATGCATTTACAATGGATGAGGTAAAAGAGGCTATTAAAGGAAGTGGGTTACAGCTTTTAGAGGTGTTAGATGTGTCAACAATGAAGACACCGACAGAGGATAGTGATAGATTGTATTTTATAGCAAGAGAGGTAACAAAGTAATGAGCGATTATATAGTTAGAGGAACAGCGGCAAACGATTCGGTTCGTGCATTTGCCATCACAAGTCATGATATGGTAGAGGAGGCTAGAAGCCGCCATAACACATCTCCAATAGTAACAGCAGCACTTGGTAGAATGCTTTCAGCAGGTTCTATGATGGGTGTTATGCTTAAGGGAGAAGATGATTTAGTTACACTTCAGATTCAGGGAAGTGGTCCTCTTAAAGGTGTTACAGTAACAGCAAACAGCAAGGGAGAGGTTAAGGGATTTCCTAATGTGGCTGTTGTTGATTTGCCACCTAAGAACGGAAAGCTTGATGTAGGCGGTGCTATTGACCTTGGTATTATGCGTGTAATAAAGGATATGGGATTAAAGGAGCCTTATGTTGGTACAGTAGAGCTTCAGACAGGTGAGATAGCAGAGGATTTAACATATTACTACGCAGTATCAGAGCAGATTCCATCTTCTGTAGGGCTTGGCGTACTTATGAATAAGGACAATACTGTTAATTGCGCTGGTGGATTTATTATCCAGCTTATGCCATTTACACCAGAGGAGGTTATTTCAAAGATTGAGGAGAACCTTAAGACTCTTCCATCTGTTACAGATATGCTTTCTAGTGGTAAGACACCTGAGCAGATGCTTGAGACAGTTCTTGCAGGCCTTGACCTTCAGTTTATGGAGACATATCAGGTTGGATATAAGTGCGATTGCTCTAGAGAAAGAGTAATAAAGAGCCTTGCATCCCTTGGCAAGGAAGACATGGATGAAATTATAGCTGATGGCAAGCCAGTAGAGGTTAAGTGTCAGTTTTGTAACGAAGCTTATGAGTTTACAATTGACGAGCTAAAGAGTTTTAGGCGGAATTAGTCAAATAAAGTATATTAATAACGCAAAACTTTAGTTGTTTTTATTTTTATATTTCTTGTAAACTAGGAAACGGAGTTATTGTATATACTATTACGCATAGAAGGTAAACTAATGAGTAAGCATAAGAAAAACAAGTTTAAATCAATCAGGTTTTATAGAGAAACAATATTACGTGGCGCAATTACTTGCGCCGCTGTTTTGGCTATATATCTTTTAGGAAGCTTATTTTTCAGTAATCATTTTTATATTAGAAGTAAGGTTAACGGAGTTGGCGCTTCCTTTTTAGGTGCAGAAAAGACCTTTGAGAAGATTGTTAGTAATGCTGACAAGTACACTATATCCTTTAAGAATGCAGATGGGGATGTGGTAAATGAAGTCAGTGCCAGTGATTTAGGTGTTGATGTTAATTATGATGTTTCTCAGGTTCAAGATATCCTAGATAAGCAGACTGGATTTAACTGGATTGGTCGTCTTATTATTCCAGCAGAATACTACACAGCTACAGGTAATTCCTACGATGCTTCCAAGGTTAAGGCCATAGCTCAAAGCCTTGATTTCAGCAATCATAAATCTACCAAGGAATCTGAAGATGCTTACATAACATTTGATGGTGATAAATGGGTAATTGTCGACGAGGTTTATGGAGATAGAATAGACCAAGAGGGCGTTGAGGAAGCTATCATTTATGCTGTAGAAAATCTTGAAGAAGAGATTAACATTGCAGATGGTACATGCTACAACAAACCTGATGTTAAGGCAGATGATGCTAATATTAAGGCAGCTGTTGATAAGCTTAATAAATATATGGATGTTGATATTCATTACGACCTTGGGGAAGGTATCACTGAGGATATTCCTAAGGAGACCAAGGCTTCATTCTTTAATTGGGATGATAAGTTCGAGGTAGGCTTTGATAGAGATGCAATTGGTGAATATGTAAATGCCATGGGTGACAAATATAATACCTACGGCAAGAAAAAGGAATTCACCACAACAGATGGCGAGGAAATCACAGTACCTGCTGGCTCCTTTGGTTGGCGCATTGCCTACGAGGGTGAGATAGATGCAATAATTGCTGATTTTAATGGTGGCAAGGATGTTACCAGAGATTTCACATACTTATATTATGGTACCAGCCATGGTGAGCATGATTACGGCAATTCCTATGTAGAGGTTAATCTTTCTAAGCAGCATGTATATGTTTACAAGAATGGTGAGATGGTCTTTGACACACCTTGTGTTTCTGGTAAGATTGCCGGTAACCATGGTACACACACTGGTGTTTATCCAATAGCCTACAAGCAGACAGAGGCAACACTTAAGGGTGATAATTACGAATCACATGTACATTTCTGGATGCCATTTAACATGGGCGAAGGTTTACATGATGCCACCTGGCGTAACAAGTTTGGCGGTGACATTTATAAGAGAAGCGGTAGCCATGGATGTGTAAATTTACCATTGTCCGCTGCTGAAAAAATTTACGATATCGTTGAGGCTGGATGGCCAGTAATAGTATTTTATACTGGTGATACTGAGGAGCAGAACTACATACTTCAGAATCCACAGCTCAAGGTTATAGATCAAATTACACAGATAGGACCTGTTACTAGTCTAGAACAGGAGCCAACTATTGCATCAGCAAGGGCTGCATACGAGGCACTTACTGAGGAGCAAAAGGCACTTGTTACAAACTATCAGGATCTTGTTAATGCAGAACTTACTCTTCAGGTACTTAAGGAACAGGCAGCAGCTGCTGCTGCAGCAGAGGGCCAGGTACCTGCAGATGGTACAGTAGTGACACCGTAAACATTCATTCAAGTGAGGCGATTATGACTAGTTGGAAGAGTAATGTTAGAGAAGTAGTACCTTACACACCAGGCGAGCAGCCTAAAACAAAAGTTATTAAGTTAAACACAAATGAGAATCCATACCCACCAAGTCCTTTGGTGGGTAAAGCTATTTCTAATATACAATTAGATAGCCTTAGAAAATATCCAGATCCTGGATGCAGCATTCTTATTTCAGCTTTGGCTAAATATCATGGTTTCGATGAAGAAAATGTTTTTGTGGGAGTGGGAAGTGATGATGTACTTGCAATGAGCTTCCTTACATTTTTCAATTCTAAGAAGCCTATATTTTTCCCGGATATTACATATTCATTTTATGATGTATGGGCAGATTTATTTAGGATTCCTTATGAAACAAAGGCGCTTGATAAGGATTTTAAGATTGTAGCCAGTGATTACACAGGGGAGTGCGGTGGTATAGTAATACCTAACCCTAATGCTCCAACGGGTGTGGCAGAGCCTGTGGAATTCTTTGAAAAGATTGTAGCTGCACATCCTGAATGTGTGGTGATTATTGATGAGGCTTATGTGGATTTTGGTTCTAAGTCATGTTTTGATTTAGTTCGTAAATACGATAATGTGTTGGTTGTTCGTACATTTTCTAAATCACGTGCTATGGCAGGTAACCGCATAGGTTACGCCATTGGCTCTAAGGAGCTTATTAAATATCTATCTGATTGCAAGTTTTCATTTAATTCATACACAATGGATACTATTACTCTTGCAGCAGGTGTGGCATCAATAGAAGATGATGCATATTTCAAAGAAAAGGTAGATGCAGTTATCAAAACAAGAGAGTGGACTAAGGATGAGCTTACTAAGCTAGGGTTCACATTCCCTGATTCTATGAGCAATTTCATTTTTGCCAAGCACGAATCAGTCAAGGCTACTTATATATTTGAGGAGCTTAAAAAGAGAGGAATCTATGTGCGCTATTTTTCAAAGCCTGAGCGCATTTCAGATTATCTTCGCATTTCTATTGGAACAGATGATGAAATGCAGGAATTTATAAATGAATTAAGTAATATAGTAAAAGGAGTTTAGTGTTAATGATTAATTATTTAATAGTTTTCTTGATTTCAATGGTACCTTTGATTGAGCTTAGAGGGGCAATTCCTTATGCGGTTGCAAATAACATGCCACTTCTTCAAAGCTATATCATTGCAATCCTTGGTAATATGCTTCCTATGCCAATTATTTTCTTCTTTGCAAGACGAGTACTTGAGTGGGGAAAGGATAAGCCGGTAATCGGAGGCTTCTTTACATTCTGTCTTGAAAAGGGCCACAAGGGTGGAGAGAAGCTTAAGGAAAAGGCAGGAAATGGTCTGTATGTAGCACTGTTTTTATTTGTAGGCATTCCTCTTCCAGGTACAGGTGCATGGACTGGAACACTTGCAGCATCTATTTTAGATATGGATTTTAAGAAGAGTGTTAAGGCTACAATGGCAGGCGTAGTTCTTGCTGGTGTTATCATGGGACTTGGTACAAAAATCATTATGATTATTGCAAGCTTATTCTAATATCTAAAGAGGGATAATAATGGATACAGTCAATATGATTATCAATGTAATAGCTATTCTTGTGGGGCTTGGTCTTTACATGGGAGTTATGAATTCCCAATGGGGCAAGAAGCATCAGGAATACATGTATGCCATAATGCTTGGAACCATTCTCCTTGCAGTTTTGGTAGGAGGTTTTATTAGATGGCTAGTAGTTCTAAGGTAAAAAAATCTAGCAGTAATGCTTGCGAATACTGCAACAATCTGGTTTGGGATGAAGAGGATGAGCAGTACTACTGCGATATGGATATGGATGAGGACGATTACGTAAGACTTGTTACAGGTCATTACAGTGAGTGTCCATATTTTGTTAACGGGGATGAATATAAGGTGGTTAGACATCAGATGTAATTTTTTCAAAAATTTCTTTAATTGAACTGATGTAAACCTTATAATGTAAGTAGTGAAAAACAGGAGGTAATGGTAGTGAAATTTTTTAAGACATCAAGGTTATTTAAGTCTGTTGCAGCAATACTATTAGCTGTTTCAATGACTTTATCGGTACCTGTTACAGCAAATGCTGCTGGAGCTCAAGGTATCGATGTTTCTAAGTATCAGGGGGCTATTAACTGGGGAGCGGTTGCTCAGTCAGGTGTTTCATACGCCTTCATAAAGGTAGGAAGTACAAAAAGTGGTGTAGATCCATATTTTGCAGCAAACGTGCAGGGTGCACAGGCTGCTGGTATTCGTACAGGTGTATATATTTATTCTTACGCAACTAGTGTTGAGGCAGCAATGCAGGAGGCTGCACTTGTTTTACAGTGGATTGAACCATACAATATCAATTTCCCTGTAGCTTTTGATATAGAGGACAAGACACAAAAGGGATTGGATGCTAACACATGTACAGCTATGGCAAATGCATTTGCTTCTGTTATTTCACAGGCTGGTTACACACCAATTCTTTATACATATACTAACTTTTACAAATCTCATTTCACATCAGCACTTGCTTGTGATAAGTGGATTGCGCAGTACTCTGACCACAACGACATTGCAGGATGGACAATATGGCAGTATTCTTCTGGCGGTGCTGTAGCAGGTATTAACGGAAGAGTAGATATGAATATTGCAGCTAAGGATTATGCAGCATTCATCCCACAGGTTGGTTTACTTGACCTTGGCGCTGGCAATGTATTCTTCTTTAACAATTTCCGTAGACAGTTTGGTTGGATAGATATAGCAGGAACTAAGTATCATACAGACCCAGCTACAGGTATTGTTACATACGGTTGGTTTGCTGATCCAACAGGTACATATTATTTTGCTCCTAAGACAGCAAATGCTTTAGTAGGTCTTAACACTATCGACAAGGGTATTTACTATTTTAACGAGATTGGACAGATGCAGACCGGTTGGTTAGATTTAGGTGGAAACACATTCTTATTTAACCCAGCTGATAATGGTAAGCTTTTCACAGGCTGGTGGTCAGATCCAACAGGTACAAGATACTTAGATACAACAGATGGTCACATGGTAAAGGGACTTGTTGTAATCGACAAGAATATGTATTTCTTTAATGAGCAGGGTATGTTACAGACAGGTTGGGTTGATATTAACGGCGTAACATACTTATTCAATCCTACAGACAATGGTAAGATGTACAAAGGCTGGTGGACAGATGCCACAGGTACATATTACTTAGATGCTAAGGATGCTCACAGAACAACAGGTCTTGCAGCTATAGATGGTTCTGTATATTACTTCAACGAAGCTGGTCAGATGCAGGTTGGCGCTTATGTAGTAAACGGTAATACATATTACTTCGGACCAGACGGAAAGATGCAGACAGGCTTCCAACAGGTTGGTAACAATACATTCTACTTTGCAGAAAACGGTGCTATGGTAAAGGGTGTATTTGCTGATGGAAACGGAATCTACTATGCTGATGATAAGACAGGAATCATTGTTAGAAATCAGGTAGTAAAGGTTGGTAATCAGCCATATCTATTTGGTGCAGATGGTAACGTAGTTAAGAATCAGCTAATCCAAATTGGAAATATGCTATATCAAACAAACGAAACAGGTGTTGTAACAGCACAGGCACCAGTTCAATAAAGAAAATCATGACCCTGGGTATTCAAGCCCAGGGTCATTTTTATTTGACTGTATTTAGTTTACTAAGAATGGGGTGTAGAGCAGTTGCAATGGCAACACCGAATATTCCCTGGATAAGGTTAGGTACTATGCCGGCTAAGGAGGCTATGATGCCAGCAGAAATAGTGGTTTTATTAACAACTGATAGCATAAATATTTCAAAAATAAAATATCCAAATACCATAACTGCCTCACCAGCTATGCCGCTGATAATTAAATGTGGTATAGCTGTTTTAGTATTTAATAGCTTTGTTAGTAGCCTGTATGTGAAATAGGCTACTAAAGCGGTAAGAGCCTTAATAATGAATGTGGCTGGAACGTAAATGAAGTATCCACCAATTAAATCGGAAAGTGCCGAACCAAACCCAGCGGCCAAGGCTCCCCAGAAAGGCCCAAGTAAAAGACCTGATAATAATACGAATCCGTCACCAGGGTGTATATAACCAAGTGTAGGAGTGGGGATTTTTATAATCATTGTGCCAACGCAGGTAAGTGCTGCAAATAAGGCTGCGATGATAGTTTTCTTGGTAGTGTCCGTCTTTAAATTGTTGGTATTTATTGTTGTATCACTCATAACAAAATCCTCCTAAAAATTGGTTTTGAAAAAAGCTCTTTTCATTTTTTTATGTTGGGGCTATAATATCACCAATCTGTAACTATAAAAATGCGCAAAAATAGAAAAATAAAAGGGGACAGATATGAAAGTATACGAGCAGGTTTATGAATTCTATGTTAAACAGATTGAGGATAAGGCGCTTAAATCCGGTGATAAAATGCCTTCCATTAGAGAATCGGAAAGAACTCTTAATGTAAGTAGAACCTCTATAGAGACAGCATACCTGCAGCTTGCAGCTGATGGATATATATATTCGGTGGAAAAGGTAGGGTATTTTGTCTCTGACATGGTTGAAAGAGCCTTGGAAAAGGAAAAGATTGAGGTAGGGCTTAAAGAAAAATCTGATATTAAAGGTTACATCTACGATTTGGCCACAATAGGTGAGGATAAAGAGGTTTCCTGCCTGCAACTGTGGAGACGTTATATGAAATCTGCCTTAAGACAGGAGGAGAGGCTTCTTAACTATCCTAATAATCAAGGTGAAGAGGATTTGAGAGAAGAGATAGCCAGCTATGTGAGAAAGAATAGAAATATCATTTGCAGCCCAGAGGATATTGTAATTGGAGCAGGCTTTCAAAATCTACTATCCCTTCTTATTCCATTAATCCCTGGGGAGAAGACCATATCATTTCCTACAAAGAACTTTGCAGATGGTGCAACCATTTTTAAAAATGCAGGCTTTACTGTTAATTACAGAGATAAGGAAAGTCATGTAATTTATGTAACACCATCCTATATGACAAAGTGGGGAGAAGTCATGACTATGAAAAGACGTCATGAGCTCATAGATCACGCTAGAAAAAACGGTCATCTGATTATAGAGGACGATTACCAAAACGAATTTGTATTTTCAAATAAGGCTACACCTAGCTTGTATGCAATGACTGGCGGGGAGAATATAGCATTTCTTGGATCCTTTTCAAGAGTACTGCTTCCTAGTGTGAGAATAAGTTATCTAATTCTTCCGAAGGGCATTAGACAAGAGTATGAAAAAATAAAGCGTCTATATAACCAGACTGCATCCATGGCAGAGCAGATTGCTCTGGCTTCATTCCTGCGGGATGGTCATCTTAATAGACACATCAAAAAGATGCGCAGGCTTTATGAGGATAAGCGTAAGCTTATGTATAAGAGCCTAAAACAAGCATTTGGTAATGACGGGGAAATAATGCTTGGGGAGAGTGGAATGGAGATGGGGGTTAAGCTGTCTAGAAATGCTATTAATACAAAGCTGACCAAATGTAATGTGAAAGTAAATGTTGTGGAGACCAGTGAAGGTACCGCAACTTTTCTGGTATCATGCAGCAAAATAAATATAGAAGAGATCGGTGAAGCAGTCCTAAAGTTAAATTGTGGTTTACAATAATGCTTTAGTATGCTAAAGTATATACATAACAGTTTAGCGCATTATCACGCTAAAGTGTTTTTTAAAAGAATTTTGGCTTTAACTGTAAACTATATTACGGAGGACATTTAGTATGAAGAAGAGATTACTTTCAGGTATGCTGGCAGGACTTATGGCACTATCAATGGTTGCTTGTGGCTCTTCAGCAGATACAGCAGCTTCAGATAGCGCAGCTGCTGACACTACAGATACTGCTACAGAAAGTGATGTAGATTACATCAAGAACAAGGGCACACTTATTGTTGGCATCACTGATTTTGCACCAATGGATTACAAGGATGATAACGGCGAGTGGATTGGCTATGATGCTGATTTAGCTAGAGCGGTAGCTGACAGCCTTGGTGTTGACGTGGAGTTTGTAGAGATTGATTGGGATAACAAAATCCTTGAGCTTCAGAACAAATCAATCGATGTGGTTTGGAATGGTATGACACTTACACCAGAGGTTACAAATGCAATGGAGTGTACAAAGCCATATCTTAACAACGCTCAGGTTGTAGTTGTAAGCAATGATAAGGCTGCTGAAATAACAAGCGCTGAGGCAGCAGCTGATCTTAGCTTTGCAGTAGAATCTGGTTCTGCTGGTGAGGCAGCAGCTGAGGAAAACGGATTTAACTATGTAGCTGTTAAGACCCAGGCTGATGCTGTTATGGAGGTTTCAGCCGGCACATCAGATGCGTGTATCATCGACCTTCTTATGGCAGGTGCTATGGTAGGTGAAGGTACAAGCTACGAGAATCTTACACACACAGTAGAGCTTACTACAGAAGAATATGGTATCGGCTGCAGAAAGGGTTCTGACCTTGCTGCATATATAAATGATGAGCTTAAGGCTTTGTATGACGATGGCACAATGGAAGAAATCGCAAATAAGTACGGCGTACAGGATGCAATCGTAACACTATAAAATAACAAAGGACACATTATGTTTGTAAACGTAACATTATCACTTTTAGAGGGTTTCTTAGGAACCCTCAAATTGTTTTTATTAACATTAGTATTTTCATTGCCACTGGGGCTTATTATAAGCTTTGGCTCAATGCACAAAAGAATGATAGTAAGGCTGCCAATCAGATTTATTATCTGGGTGGTACGTGGTACTCCACTGATGCTTCAGCTTCTTATTATCTTTTACGGACCAGGAATATTCCTTGGAATGAATGTGTGGGGCTCAGGAGATGGTGGCAGATTTACTGCGGCACTGGTTGCCTTTGTGATAAATTATGCTTGCTATTTCAGCGAGATATTCAGAGGCGGTATTCAGTCTATCCCAAAGGGACAGTATGAAGCTGCGGCTGTACTAGGCCTTTCTAAGAGCCAGACCTTCTTTAAGATTGTGCTTTTACAGGTAGTAAAGAAAATCGTGCCACCTATTTCAAACGAAGTAATCACTCTTGTTAAAGATACATCACTTGCTAGAGTTATTGCCTTCTACGAAATCATTTGGGAGGGTGAGCGCTTCATCAAGAGTGCTGGTATTATCTGGCCATTGTTTTACACAGGAGCATTCTACTTGGTATTTAGTGGATTGTTGACATTGTTGTTTGGCTATATTGAAAAGAAGCTGGACTATTTTAAATAAGAGAACGATTGATAAGTGAGAATACTATGGCGATATTAGAAGTTAATGAGATAAGAAAAAAATTTGATAAAGAAGAAATTCTTAAGGGCATTTCTTTTAGCATGGAAATGGGGCAGACACTGTCGATAATTGGAAGCTCTGGCTCAGGTAAAACTACACTGCTTAGATGCCTTAATTTTCTTGAGCGACCAGATGAAGGGAGCATTACTGTAAATGGGGATGTACTTTTCTTTGCCAATTATTCTAAGCTCGATGACAAAGAGTTAAGACAGAAAAGACATCATTTTGGAATGGTGTTCCAGCAGTTTAACCTTTTTCCTCAGTATACAGCTTTGGAGAATGTCATCCTTGCACCAAAGCTTGCGGCTACTTCAAAGGAGGAAATAGAAGAAATTACCGAAAACGGCAAGGAACTTCTTAGGAAGATGGGGTTAGAGGATAGAATGAACAACTATCCACATCAGCTTTCAGGAGGACAGCAGCAGCGAGTAGCCATTGCAAGGGCTCTGGCACTTAAGCCTGATATCCTGTGCTTTGATGAGCCTACATCGGCTCTTGATCCAGAGCTTACAGGTGAAGTTCTTAAGGTTATTAAGGAATTGGCAATGCAGAAAACTACCATGATTATCGTAACTCATGAGATAGGCTTTGCCAGGGATGTTTCTGATGAAATTATATTTATGGACGGAGGAGTGATTGCAGAGCAGGGTACACCTGAGCAGGTGATTGATAATCCTACTAATGAAAGGACTAAGCAGTTTCTTGCTAACTATCTAAAGTAGACAAATGAAAGGGAGATTAAAATGGCAACACTAGGAATTGTAATTGCAATCGTAGTATATCTGGCAGGACTTCTTGTTATGGGTGCTACATTTGCTAAGGAGAACCATACTGTTGGAGATTATTATCTGGGTGGAAGAAAGTTAGGACCATTTGTAACAGCCATGAGTGCTGAGGCTTCGGATATGTCATCGTGGTTACTTATGGGACTTCCAGGAATTGCCTATGCCAGTGGCATATGTGATGTGTTTTGGACAGCTCTTGGACTGGGAATTGGAACATATCTTAACTGGTTGTTTATAGCTAAAAGGCTAAGAAAATATTCTGAGAAGAACAATTCTGTTACTATTCCAGATTTTTTTGAGCATAGATTTAGAGATAAGAGCCACACATTACTGCTTATTTCATCACTGATTATTGTGGTATTTTTTATTCCTTATGTAGGCTCTGGTTTTGCTGCCTGTGGTAAGCTGTTTTCTTCTTTGTTTGGCCTGGATTATACAGTGGCAATGATTGCATCAGCAGCAGTTATTATCGGCTACACAGCTACAGGTGGATTTATGGCAGCATCTGTTACTGATTTTGTTCAGTCTATCATAATGACTATAGCCCTTATTGCTGTAGTATGCTTTGGCTTATCTAGTGTTGGTGGAATAGATGTGGTTGCCAGCTTTTCAACATCCTTAGATGGATATATTAGCCTTCTTGCAACCCATGATTTTAGTACAGGAAACAGAGTATCCTATGGTGGTCTTATTACAATCATTTCTACAATGGCATGGGGCCTGGGATATTTTGGAATGCCTCATATCCTACTTAGATTTATGGCCATTGAAGACCCTGAGAAGATTAAGCTTAGTAGACGAATTTCAACTGTTTGGGTGTTCATTGCCATGGGTGTTGCAATATTTATTGGTGTAATGGCTCATACAATGGTACATGTAGGCGTGTTAGATGAGCTTGTGGATTCGGAGAGAGCTATTGTAATTATTGCTCAGACACTTGCAGAGCATAGCTTTGAGGCGGCATTATTAGCTGGTGTTATTCTAGCTGGAATCCTAGCATGTACTATGTCTACCTGCGATTCACAGATGCTTGCAGCTTCATCATCTGTATCTGAGAATATATTACATGAGACACTTGGCATAGAGCTTTCAGAGCACATGCAGATGGTAATGGCAAGAATAGTGCTTATCATTATTGCAGGAATCGGAGTGTTTATTGCAAGAGACCCTAACAGCTCAGTGTTTGGCATTGTATCATTTGCCTGGGCTGGCTTTGGAGCAGCATTTGGTCCAATCATGCTGCTGGCACTGTTTTGGAAGAGAGCTAATCGATACGGCGCAATAGTAGGTATGCTTGGTGGTGGCATCATGATTTTTGTATGGAAATTCTTGGTTAAGCCACTTGGCGGAGTTTTTGGTATCTATGAGCTTCTTCCAGGATTTATAGTAGGATTATTGCTATGCGTAGTGGTAAGCCTTTTAACACCTGCTCCAGAGAAGGAGATAGTAGAGGAGTTCGAATCAATCTAACCAATTGAGAATAAATATCAACAAGACATAATATCACCTATAACCTATTGACTAAGTAGGTTATAGGTGATATTTTCTTTTACATAGTTATTCAATAGGTGAAATCTATTAAAAATGTGAAAGGAAGGAATAGTAATGTTTGTATATGCAGATAATGCGGCAACAACAGCAGTTAGCAAAAAGGTAGTGGATGCAATGCTTCCATATTTTACAGAAGTATATGGTAATCCATCTAGTTTATATTCAGTTGGCCAGAAGGCAAAAGAAGATTTAGAAGAGGCTCGAGAAAGAGTTGCAAAGGTGTTAGGTGCAAAGCCTAGAGAAATATATTTCACATCAGGTGGTAGTGAGGCAGATAATCAGGCCATCATCTCAGCTGCAAGAGCAGGTGCCAAGAAAGGCAAGAAACATATCATATCTTCTAAATTTGAGCATCATGCAGTGCTTCATACATTAGAAGCATTAGAGAAGGAAGGCTTTGAGATTACACTTGTGGATGTTCATTCTAATGGTGTGGTTGATCCTAAGGAAATTGAGGATGCCATTCGTGAGGATACAGCACTTGTAACAATCATGTATGCCAACAACGAAATCGGAACTATCCAGCCTATAGCAGAAATTGGTAAGATTTGCCGCGAGAAGAAGGTATGGTTCCATACAGATGCAGTTCAGGCCATCAGCCATGTGCACATCAATGTGGAGGAGCAGAATATTGATATGCTTTCAATATCAGCTCACAAGTTCCATGGTCCTAAGGGTGTTGGTGTGCTCTATGCCAAGGGAGGTATCCCACTTACAAACATAATTAACGGTGGTGCCCAGGAAAGAGGCAAGCGTGCAGGTACAGAAAACCTTGCAGGTATCGTAGGCCTTACAGTAGCACTTGAGGATGCAGTAGCCCATATTGATGAGAACAACGAAAAGCTTTCCAAGCTTCAGGACAGATTAATCGAAGGGCTTTCAAAGATTCCATACTCAGAGCTTAACGGAGATAGACATGCAAGAGTTACTTCTAATGTAAACTTCTGCTTTGAGGGTATTGAGGGAGAATCCCTTCTTTTATTATTAGATGACAAGGGCGTGGCTGTGTCATCTGGTTCGGCATGTACATCAGGTTCGCTGGATCCAAGCCATGTACTTCTTGCAATTGGCAGACCTCACGAGGTAGCTCACGGCTCACTAAGAATATCCCTCGGAGAGGATGCTACAGAAGAGCAGGTAGATTATATCGTAAATGCGGTAACAGAGGTTGTTGAGTACCTTCGTGGATTTTCACCATTTTGGGGTGATTTGGTTAGTGGAAAGCGACCACACGTATTTGAGGAACATAGTGTAGCCTAATTAATGAGAGTAATTGGAGGAATAAAAAATGGCATTATATAGTGAAAAGGTCATGGACCACTTTAGAAACCCTAGAAATGTAGGAGTTATAGAAGATGCAGATGGAGTGGGCGAAGTAGGTAACCCAGTCTGCGGCGACATCATGAAAATCTATCTTAAGATAAATGATGAGCAGGTAATTGATGATGTAAAATTTGAAACCTTCGGTTGCGGCAGTGCCATCGCATCATCTTCAATGGCAACAGAACTTATCAAGGGAAAGCCTTTAGATGAGGCACTTAAGCTTACAAACAAGGCTGTAACAGAGGCACTAGATGGACTTCCACCACACAAGCTTCACTGTTCAGTGCTTGCAGAGGAGGCAATCAAATCCGCCGTAAAAAATTACTACGACAATAACGGAATCGAATACGACCCAGCGGATTTCCCTGAGGAGCATGACTGCGAAGCTTGTCACGTTTAATATTAGCTGCGAGATTCACCTTGTGATTCTCGCAGCTTTTTTTAATTATTAAAGCTAGCTATAAATTCGATTTATAGCTAGCTCTAATTTTCTTTAGTAGCTAAGAGTATTGAAATTGTGGCATATCTAGAATATAATTCCTATCAACCTAGCAGATAGATAGGGAGGTAAAAGGAGATGGCTGATAATAAAAAAGTCTCTAGTGAAGAGCTGGCAAAGATAAAAGAATTCATTGACTCTATAAAATTTGGCTCAGTAAACATCATTATTCAAGATGGCAAGATAGTCCAAATTGATAAAAGTGAAAAGATAAGAATATAAACTAAATACGAGGGACTGACTAGACAACTAGAGGTTCAAAATCATGGTTTCATTTGCTGTGATTTTGGGCCTCTAGTTTGTTTATAAATATTTTTATGAAAAGGAGATAAAAAATATGGGAAAGTTATTCACATCAGAATCAGTAACGGAAGGACATCCAGACAAAATCGCAGATCAAATCTCTGATGCAATCCTTGATGAGCTACTTGCTCAGGATCCATATTCAAGAGTAGCAGCTGAAACAACAGTTGCAACAGGACTGGCACTTGTAGTTGGAGAAATCACAACAAAAGCCTATGTGGATATTGCAAAGGTTGCAAAGGAAACAATTAGAGAAATTGGATATGTAAACAATGTAGATGGATACAATGCAGATTCAATTGCAGTTCTTACATCAATCGATGAGCAGTCAGCAGATATTGCACTTGGAGTTGATAAGGCATTTGAATCAAAGCAGGAAGGAGCAACAGAGGATTATGGAACAGGAGCTGGTGACCAGGGAATCATCTTTGGATATGCAACAGATGAGACAGAAGAATTTCTTCCACCTGCTATTTCATTTGCTCACAGACTTACACGCCAGCTTACAAAGGTTCGAAAGGATGGAACACTTCCATACCTTAGACCAGATGGTAAATCTCAGGTAACTGTAGAGTTCGGCGAGGATGGACAGACAGTTGAAAGAGTTCACACCATCGTAATATCCACTCAACACGCGGCAGATGTAACTTTGGAACAGATTAGAAAAGATATTATCGAATATGTAATTAAGCCAGTAATTCCTGAGGAGCTTCTTGACGAGGACACAATCTACTATGTAAATCCTACAGGCAGATTTGTAATCGGAGGCCCACAGGGTGATGCAGGACTTACAGGAAGAAAGATTATCGTTGATACCTACGGCGGTACAGGACGCCACGGTGGCGGAGCATTCTCTGGTAAGGATCCAACAAAGGTGGACCGCTCAGCAGCATACGCAGCCAGATGGGTAGCAAAGAACTTAGTTGCAGCAGGTGTTGCAAAAAGGCTAGAGGTTGAGCTTGCCTATGCAATCGGTGTAGCAAAGCCAGTATCAATTGCAGTAGATACTTTTGGAACGGGAGTAATTGAGGATGAAAAAATTGTTGAAATTATTGAAAAAGTATTTGACCTTAGACCAGCAGCAATCATCGATGCCCTTAATCTTCGTAGGCCAATCTACAAACAGACTGCTGCTTATGGACATTTCGGCAGGACCGACGTGGACTTACCTTGGGAGCATTTAGATAGGGTGGATGAGATTAAGAAATATTTTGAAGATATTAAAGTGGACATTGCAGTTCAATTTATTTCGGAAGCTAAGGAAACTACCACAGCATAAGAATATTTAGAAATAATGGAGGATTTTAATAATGAGTGGAAGAGTGAAACGGATTTTAGCGTTAGGACTTGTTGCAGGACTTTCTTTAGTAGGGATGGTTAGTTGTGGTAGTTCAAATGTAAATAACACCACAGCTAGTATTGAAGAAAATGGTGCAAAACAAACTGGTTCGGCAAGTGAATTAAATACAGCAAGCCATTTAAATATTGCTACGCAGCCAGCACCGGCATATTTACCAATACAGGTAGCCTGGGACAATGGCTGGGTAGAAGAAGCACTTAAAGAGGCAGGCTATACAGACATAGAAGTAACATTTACAGAGTTTGAATCTGGTCCACCTGAGAATGAATCCTTCGCAGCTGGCCAACAGGATATTGGAGTAATGGGAAATGTACCATCAATACTTGGAAAGGCAGCAGGTCAGGATAGAGTATACCTTGGTATTTCTGAAAATGGTGAAAAGACAGAGGCAGTTATTGTACCAGCTGATTCAGACATTAAATCTGTAGCAGATTTAAAGGGAAAGAAGATAGGACTTGTAGTTGGTTCAATTTGCGAGAATCTTTTATATAACCTTTTGAAAGAAGAAGGACTTTCTATTAATGATGTAGAGCTTATTAATTTAGCAACCAGTGAGCAGCAGGCAGCTCTTGATGCCAAGCAGGTAGATGCAGTTGCAACATGGCAGCCAACAATTGCAAAGCTTACAGCTGATGGAAAAAATATAATTCTTGCAGATGGTTCAAATGGTGTATTTCTTGCTGAAAACACAATCTTTGGTAACAGAGAGTATGTAGAGCAGAATCCTGAAATTGTACAGATATTTATTCAACAGTATGCGCGCGCAGCTTATGAGGTTGCCAATAACAAGGAAAATTATGCAAAGCAATATGCCGACAAATATGGACTAACTGAAGAATTATTATACGAGGCTCTTAAGGATGCTAATCTTCCTATCGTTATTACAGAAACAGATATTAATGATTTACAGGGAACAGCAGATTTCTTATATGAGACAGGCAAAGCAAGTGTACAGGTAAATGTTAAGGAAAACGTTATTGATACATTTGTAAATGATGAAACAGTTAAGGCTTATTTAAGCGGGGAAAAATAAAATGGCAAAGAAAGCTTTAGTAACAGGTGGAACAAAGGGCATTGGATTATCAACAGCAGTAAAGCTAAATGAAATCGGATTTGATGTAACTGTTGTTGGAAGAGATTTCTCTAATTTTGATGTGGATGGAGTTAAAACTATTAGCTTTGATTTAAGTAATGTTAATGAGATTTCTTCTTTAGTAAACGAAGTTGGTGATATTGATGTTCTTGTAAACAATGCAGGTATAGGCATCAGAAAAGACTATGATGCCTATCCTGAGGAGGATATTGAAAAGATAGTCAACGTAAATCTAAAGACCCCAGTTGAATTAATAACTTTATTTGCACCATCTCTAAAAAAGAGAAATGGTCGTGTTGTGAATGTAGCATCACAAGCTGCAGAAGTAGGCCATCGAGATATTTGGTATGGCATTACAAAAGCAGGTCTTATAAATGCCACTAAAAGTTTTGCAGGCTTGTTAGGGCCAGAGGGTGTTCAAGTAAACGCTGTAGCGCCAGGTCCTGTTGAAACGACAATGATAGCTGGTTCAAAATACGCAGACAGATATGAAAATATAAAGAATAGAACTATTCTAGGGAGAATAGCAAAGCCTGATGAGATAGCAGATACGATTGTTTGGCTGGCAACAGATGCGCCGGAATATCTCAATGGTGAAACAATTGATTTAAATAATGGGGCACAGAGAGTGAAGTAAGAGGAGAATTTAAATGAGTTACACATATGAACAATTGTTGGAATCGATTCGTTTAAAAAACGAAATTCAAGTAGAAGGACTAAATTTCGATCCACACATTTTTGATAATTCCGGTGTAGGAAATGATGTGGCGGAAAGAGTAAATGCATTATTTACATGTGATAGACATGCACATAAAAAGATAGAATTTCCTGCATTATTTTATCTTCCAGTAGGAAACTTCAGAGTACATATTAGATGGAATTTAGGAAGTCACTTTGTACTAGTTAAGGAAGATGGGGTATTCAATATCGTAAAGGATGGCAAGCGAGTAGTTGAGAATATTAGATTTGCAAAAAGAGCAGATTACTATTCAAAGAAGACATCTGATGGCGCAGACATGAGAACAATCGCTCAGGACTACGGTTATGGAAATATTTTCATTGTATATTCTAACGAGTGCTGCTTAAAGGAAAAAGGCCAGGATTGCTTGTTCTGTAACATTAATGCAACCAAAGATTTGTATGGTGAAGACCAGAATATCAACTGGAAGAATGTTACTGAAATTGCGGAGACAGTTCAGGAATGCTATGGCAATGGCTACAATCATTTAACTGTCAGTGGTGGTTTTGTGCCAGAAAGACGTGAAGTTGATTACTATGCAGATATTGCAGAGGCTATTCAGGATAAGCTTGGAGTTGAGGATTTCAATGGTACGGCATGTGTAGGTGCTCCTGAAGATTTATCAGTTATTGAGAAATATAAAGAGGCTGGATTTAGTTCAATTGCTACTAATATCGAAATTTGGGATGAGAAGATGTTTGAGGTAATTTGCCCAGGTAAGTCACAGATGTGCGGTGGTAGAAAGAACTGGATTGCAACACTTGATAGAGAGCTAGAGGTCTTTGGAAAATTTCATGTCCGGTCCACACTAGTATCTGGAATCGAGCCAAAGGAGTCATTAATCGAAGGTATCGATACTTTAGTTTCAAAGGGAATATGTGCTTTGCCTAGTCAGTGGTATGTAAATGTTGGCTCAGCCCTTGAAGGTCACAGAACTCCAGATCCAGATTGGCACTGGGATGTATTCGAGAAGACAAAGGCAATTTATCAAAGAAATGGATTAGATTTCTGGACACTAAGAAATGCTACAGCAGAACCAGACACAGTTATTCATGATTTGCTTAGATTAGATGAAGGGATTGAGTTAGTTGAGTAAGAAAAAAACATGGAATGAAACAATTTTAGGTTCTACATTTGAAGGGTTTTTACCAATAGTAGTTATAGCTTTTTTCTGGTTCTATATTACAGGAACAGGAGAGGTTAATACAGTTGTGCTTCCCACACCAGCAATGGTGTGGAACACACTGACAACAAAGGTTTTAAATGGAACACTTTTTTCTGAATTATTGGTAAGTATCGTAAGAGTATTACAGGGATATTTCTTAGCAGCCTTTTTTGGAATAGGACTTGGAATTTTGGTTGGTCTTTCAAAAAATATGCAGAAACTAACAGAAATAATCATCCAGGTTCTAAGACCTATTCCACCTATTGCATGGATTCCACTTGTGATTTTGTGGATGGGAATTGGTGAAGGCTCAAAGGTCTTTTTAATATTCTTAGGAGGCTTCTTTACAAACCTAATAAATGTTAGTGAGGGAATTTATTACACAGATAGCAAGATACTTGAGGTAGCAAAAGTACTTGAAACTCCAAAATGGAAGGTTGTAACACAGGTAATAATTCCTGCAGCTCTTCCTAGCATATTTACAGGCCTCAGAGTATCACTTGGAAGCTGCTGGAGCTGTGTAGTTGCAGCTGAGCTTGTTGCATCAACAAGCGGAATTGGCTACATGATATCAAATGCTAGAAACTATGGTCAGATGGATACAGTAATTGTTGGAATGTTGGCCATAGGAGTAGTTGGAAAACTTATGGATGTGCTCTTAAAGTGGGTTGAAAGTAAAGCTTTGGCATGGAATGTGTCATAGATGAGGTGTAAATATGGCTTTAAATTCTAATGAAGTAATAATAGATATTGAAAATCTTAACAAATCATTTGAACTTGAAAATTCAAATAAGCTTCAGGTTTTAGATGATATAAGCTTTTCTGTAAAAAAAGGAGAGTTCATCTGTATTGTAGGTGGCAGTGGATGTGGCAAAAGCACATTGCTTAGAACTATAGCAGGCCTAGATCTAGAGCATCAAGGTAAACTTTTGGTTAAGGACAATGAGATTACAGGCCCTTCAAAATCCAGAGGTTTAGTATTCCAGGAAGCAAGATTATTTCCATGGATGACAGTTGAGCAAAATGTTTTGTTTGCTCTTGATAGTGGCACAAAGGAAGAAAAGCTAAAGAGAGTAAAAGAAGTCCTAGAGCTGGTGCATCTTTCTGATTTTGCCAATTCTTATCCAAAGGAATTGTCAGGAGGTATGGCACAGAGAGCTAATATCGCAAGAGCTTTAGTAGATAATCCACCTGTTTTGCTTTTGGATGAGCCATTTGGAGCACTTGATGCATTTACAAAGATTCAGCTTCAGGATGAGTTGCTTTCAATAAAGGAAAAAGAAGGAACTACCATGATAATGGTAACTCATGATATTGAAGAAGCAGTGTATTTGGCAGATAAAGTAATTGTCCTTACTGAGAGACCAGGAAAGATAAAAGAAGTTGTAGAAATAGATTTACCTAGACCTAGGAGTCGAAATGAATTCTATTTTGTAAAGAAGAAAAAGAAAATTTTTGATTATTTCTTTGAGGATAAGGAAATAGTTGAGGATTACGTTATTTAGAAAGGAAATAAGATATGGCAGAGAAAATTGGCAAGCATATAGCTATATATGGAAAAGGCGGAATTGGAAAATCAACAACAACATCAAATATCAGTGCTGCACTTGCAGAGGCTGGTTATAGAGTAATTCAAATTGGATGTGATCCAAAGAGTGATTCAACAAATACTCTTCGCGGAAATAACTACCTTCCAACAGTTCTTGATAGTTTAAGAGAAGGTAACAAGATTCATCTTGATGATATTTCAGTAAAAGGATTTGGCGGGGTGCTTTGCATCGAATCAGGCGGCCCAGTTCCAGGAGTAGGATGCGCAGGACGTGGAATTAATGCAGCTGTGAACCTTCTTCAGGAGCTTAACCTTTTCGAAGAGTTTAAGCCGGATTATGTACTTTATGATGTACTTGGAGATGTTGTTTGCGGAGGTTTTGCGGTTCCTATCCGAGATGGAATTACAGACAGAGCTTATGTTGTGTCATCATCTGATTTCATGGCTTTATATGCAGCTAACAATCTTTTCAAAGCCATTAACAAATATGCGCCAACAGGTGGAGCAAAACTGGGAGGTGTTATTGCAAACAGCATGAAGCCAGGATATCACAGAGAAATCGTTGAGGATTTTGTTGCAAAGACTGGCACAAGCATTGCAGGCTATGTAAATCGTTCAATCGATGTACAGCAGTCAGAGCTTTACGGCAAGACAGTTATTGAGGCTAAGCCAAACAGTGCTCAGGCAGATATATACCGAAACTTAGCAAAATACATTGCAGAAAACGAGAATCTTGTTGTACCTAATCCACTTGGTTCGTCAGAGCTTAGAGATTGGGCAAGAAGCTGGGGAGACCGTATATACGATATTGAAAATGGTGTTGTTGGAGTTGCAGAGGCAATCTAATAGGAAAGAGGAAAAAGTATGAGTTTTTTAGATGAAAGAAAAGCCCTTACAAGGGAAAAGAGACTCAGTGCCCTCAGTCATTTTCATGGCACATTGGAAGGCCTTATTGATGAGACATCTGGCACAGAGATTAAGCAAAGAGTTAGAACTCTTTCTCAAATTCATGTAGATGAAACCATATATGCCTTTAATGTTTTATCTAAGATTGAGGATGCTGCAATTATAGTAAATGGCTCTGTTGGATGTGGAAATCTTGGTCTTTCCCATGCAGATGAAGGCTTTGGTTGGTACAGTACTAGCTTAGTAGAAAGAGATACCATTCTGGGCGGAGATGACAAGCTTAGAGAAGCTGTTCTTAGAGCTAATGAAGAGAAGCACCCAAAAGCTATCTTCATTATTGGAACACCTGTTGTAGCTATTAATAATGATGATATTAATTCTGTAATTTTAGAGCTTGAGGATGAGGTTGGAGTACCAATCATTAGCATCTATACAGATGGATTTAAGTCAAAAACTCCAGTTACAGGATACGATATTGTAACTCATAGCTTACTTAAATACATTGTGGATAAGACGCCAGAGGAAAAGGAAGACTTCATTAACGTAGTATCTTTTTCAGAGAGTGTTGAGGATTTAGGTGCAGTAGTAGAAAGCCTTAAGGAATTGAAAATTAACTATCATATCATTCCAAGCTTTTCTTCAATTGATGATATTAAGGCTGCATCAAAGGCTAAGGCTACAGTGGTACTTAATCCAGAAGAAGGAGAGTATCTGGCTAAGGAGTTAGAGGAAGTATTTGATGTTCCATACATTGCAAGCGAAGCACCTATTGGTTTTAGAGGTACAAAGAACTTTTTATTAAAGCTTGCAGCATTTTTAGGAATTGAAGATAAGGCCATTGAATATGTAGACGAAGTTGAGGCAGAGCTTACAAAAAGCCTTTCTAAGGATGCCTTAGATGGAAAGAACATTTTCGTGGATGCTTCATTTAGCAAAATCCCAGCCTTAACAAGGTTCTTAAAATATCTTGGGGGAACAGTAGTAGGTATTGGTTCACCATTTATTGATTTGGAAAATAAAAAGCAGCTTTCAAAGCTTGATTTCCTATCAAAGGGTACGACAGTTGTAATCGGTAATGGTCAATATTTTGAAAAGGCCAATGCACTTACTAAGACAGAGACTGATATTTATATTAGCGAATTCGAAGGTAGCTCATTTGCTGCTGATGAAGGAGTAGCAGTAGTAGCTACAAAATATATAGCCACATTTGGCTTTAAGGGTGTTCAGGTATTACACGATACCATTTTAAAAAACCTTAGATTTTCTGAAGTTGCAGCCTTAAATGAAAGCAGATATAAGGAAACATGGAAGAAAAAATCAGGTAACTGGTATGTAAAGCAGGAGGTAAGCTAGTATGTCAAGTGTTATTAAAAATCCAAGAAATGGCTGTGCACTCCATGGTGCTTTACAGACAGTCCAAGAAATAAAAGGAGTAGTACCAGTTGTTCATGCTAATGCAGGTTGTGGTGTAATCAATTATTTGGCAAATTCAAATGCTTCAGGCGGTAACTCAAAGTTTTCAGGTTATTCTATTCCAGGAACAGCAGCTCAGGAGAGACATGTTATTTTTGGAGGAGCATCTAGACTTAGAGAGCAAATTAAAAACACTATTAAGGTTGTTAGCGGTGATTTGTACGTTATTTTAAATAGCTGTGAGTCAGCCATGGTAGGTGATGATGTAGATGCCATGACCAGAGAAATCGTCGAGCAGGGGGAGCCAGTTGTAGACACTCTTGTAGCTGGTTTTAATGGCGGTACACATTTTGGATACGAGCATGTACTTGCTGACATTTTTAAGTCAATTGATCAGGTTAAGCATGCAGAGGATGCCAAGAATCCTAAGCTTGTAAATGTTTTTGGAATCATCCCAGGCAAGGATCCATACTGGCAGGGAAATCTTGATGAGATTCAGAGAATTTTTGAAGGTTTTGGACTCGAAGCTAATTTGATTTTTGGTGCAAATGGAGATGCAGCTGATTTAAGCAATGCTAAAAATGCAGCTATTTCAATTGTATTTTCAAGGTGGGGGGAGCTTCCAGCAAAAGTTCTAAATGAAAAGTATGACATTCCTGTACTTTTAAGACCTTCATTACCAGTAGGTGTAGAGGATATTAAGGATTTAGCAAAAGCTTTAATTGGTAAATTAGATTTAGAAGAGGATAAAATCCAGTCCTTTATTGAAAAGGAAGAATCCTATGAGAGGAATCTCTTATATAGAGTAAGAGATGAAATTATAGAAAATGGTCTTTCTAAAAAGGCTATCATCGTAGGAGATGAAGAGCAGGCCGTTAGAATAGGCCGGTTCCTTAAGAACCAGGTAGGGGTAGAAATTGTAGGAACCATTCTTACAGATGCCCTTAAAAAAGACGAAGAACATGAGACTGACAATGAAGAGATTTTAAAGAGCTTTTCAAACAATGTATATAAGTCAGTTGATCAAAAAGAGATAAATGACATCATTAGAGGTAGCAGACCAGAAGTTATCTTTGGAAGCTCTCTTGAAAAGGAGATTGCAAACAAGCTTGATATTCCACTTGTGGAAACATCATATCCAGTTTTCAATAAGCTTATTATCGGTAAGTCAAATGCAGGTGTTAGAGGCCTAGTATCTATCATCGAAGACTACTTTACAGTTGTAAGAGAATTTGAATATGAAAGAAAGCTTGAAATCCAAAAGTCTTTAAAGAATCTCAACAAAGAAATTTGGTACGAGAAAGGAGACGGCTATGGCAGAGTTAAAAGCAATAAAGGATTATATATACGAAAACAAGAGCTTGGTATTAGCAACGGTTGATGAGGCAGGCAAGCCTCAGATTCGCCACATAGGTGGTTATACAATTGATGGAAAAGATATTCTCTTTTCAACAGGCAAGGATACTGATAAGACTAGAGAAATTGCCAACAACAATAATGTAGCTCTTCTTTTCCAGCATGAGGGCCAGCAGGCGCTTAAGAATGTAACTTTATATGGTAAGGCAAGAAAGCTTGATGAGGAGGAAACAAAAAAGGCTGTTGATCTTATTAAAATAAGAAGACCTCAGCTTAGATACACTCCAGAGGCAAATATTATATATAGAGTTGAAAGTGAATCTGTAAAGGTTCTTGATTTCTCAAAGGAAGAGAGACAGGTTGTATTTCCAGCAAGTGAGTTAGCGTAGGTAAGAAATGAAAAATGTATTGGTAGTAAGTGCTTTGTCCCAAGAGACAGAGTACATCGAGGAATATTTAAAAGATAAAAACGATTGGCTTAAGCAGAAGGATGGAGATTTTGTAAACATGATTCAAGATATCCATCTTTATGTAAAGGTCCTTGGAGTAGGCAAAGTAAATGCTGCCTTTCAGACAGCCGATGCCATTAGGGATACCAATCCTGATTTAATTGTAAATGTAGGAGTGGCAGGTGGATTGGCGGATGATTTAAAAAGAGGGTCTGTGGCTATAGGAACAGATTATGTTCAGGTTGATATGAAGACACTTTTACCAGAAAACAGTCCTGTAATTGATTCTACACCGGAGCATATTGTTGATGGAATACTAGAGGTGGCAAAGGCTAATAATATTAGCTACAGGGCTGGCAGAATTGCCACAGGAGATTTTGTTTTATACGAAAGAAAAAAGAGAAGGGCAATAAAAAAAGAGTTTAATCCAATTGCCTTTGATATGGAAACAGCAGCTGTAGCCCAGGTAGCAACAGCAAAGAAAATTGATTTTGTTGGCATCAGAAGTTTTTCTGATATGGCAAACAAGAAAACAATAGGATTACTCAGTAAAAAAGATAAAGTTAATGAATCTGAAAAGAAGCTGAGAGAAGCGGTGTTTAAAATACCTGCAAAGTTAATAATTGATTACTTGGTAACTACAAAATAAAGACGACTGACTAGACAACTAGAGGCCTAAATTAAGGCATCTAGTTGTTTTTTCTATCTAGGGAGAAATTTATGAAAAGTTATTTGAAATTATCATGTGGGGGAATAAGCCGGTGTTGTCTATTCATTCATACGTAACTAATAATTAAGCAAAAAAGGAGAATTTGATGAAGACAAAAATATTAAGCATACTGCTAGCAACGGCTTTGTTAGGAGCTCTTACAGGCTGTGGAACAGGTTCAGTAGCAGCAAAAGTAAATGAGACAAATGACAATGGAAAAGAAGGTGAAAGCACTTTAAGGCTTGGAATACAACCTGGTGATTTATTAGATAATGTGGCTTTTGCAAAAGGCTTTTTTGATGAGGAAGGATTAAATGTAGAGGCCCAGGTATTTAGTTATGGCCCACCAATTGTAGAGGCTTTAACTTCAGGAGATTTGGACGTTGGTCTTATGGGAGATCAACCTGCATTTTCAGCAATTTCAAATGGCGTGCCTGTGGAAATTATTTCTGGTACACAGTCTTCTAATAAACGACATGGATTAATAGCAAGAGATGATTCAAATATTGAATCTTTAGAGGATTTGAAAGGCAAAACTGTTTCTGTACCAGTTGGTTCAAATGCTCAGCCATTACTTTACATTTATCTTGAATCCGCAGGGTTGACAGAAGATGATGTAGAGATTGTTAATCTTGGAGTTGTGGATGCTGAAACAAGTATTATTGCTGGCGATATTGATGCTGCTGTAGTGTATGAACCTCATTTCACATCAGTTGCAACAAAAGAAAATGGTGTTCATGTAGTTACTGATGCAGAAGGGTATAAAGACTATGTAAGTATAAGCATTGGAAGGGTTGACTATGATAAGGAACATCCAGAAGAATTAGCAAAGCTTTTAAGAGCATGGGATAAAGCAGCTAAATGGGCAAAAGAAAATCCCGAAGAAGCAGCTCAAATTGTTTATGATGCAGATGGTACAAGTAAAGAAATTACACTTAATTTCATTTCAAATTCCGAAATAGGACCAGGATTAACTGAGAGTAGAGTTCAAGCATTATTAGATGGAAAAGAACAATCTCTTAAATATGGTTTAATTGAAAATGACTATGATTTAAACGACTATATTAATTATGACTATCTTGAATTAGCTGGCTTACATTAGGAGTGTTAGATATGAATACAGATTTTGGATTGAATAAACATCTAAAGTCGTTCCTATATGCGATATGGATACCTGCTATATTAGTAATTCTTTGGACTATTGGAAGTAACACAAGGGTATTAAATAATTCAATCTTTCCAACGCCTCAAAAACTGTTTGGGGCGTGGTATGAAATGATTATTAGCGGCAAATATTTAACTCATGTTATATCAAGCTTTTCAAGGGTCATCAAAGGTTTTTTTGTAGGAAGTATATTAGGAATAACTTTAGGAACAATTATAGGTCTTTTTAGTAGTGCTAAAAAGTCCACTGTTGCACTTATTGGTATGTTAAGACCTATTCCAGCGATTGCACTAATTCCGCTTTTTATTCTATCACTTGGAATAGGTGAGACATCGAAGGTTGCTGTAATTGTACTTGGTAGCTTTTGGCCAATATTAATAAATACGATAGCTGGGCTTTCTACTACAGATCCTAAGCTACTTGAGGTGGGAACAATATTTGATAAGTCAAAAAGGCAGGTTCTTTTTAATATTATTTTCCCATCTGCAGCACCATATATATTCACTGGACTTAGACTTGGAGTTAGTAGCTCTTGGACTTGTGTGGTGGCAGCCGAGATGATTGCAGCTTCATCTGGCATTGGTTATTTAATTTCTTATGGACGAGAAATGGCTCAGCCAGCCACACTATTTATTGGAGTTTTTTCCATGGGTTTATACGGACTTTTAATTGAACTGTTAGTAATCAATTTGCAAAAGAAAGCTATCTATTGGATACCAAACTCAAAGTAATAGGAGGACATTATGAGTATTGAGATAAGAAATGTAAAAAAGGTGTTTCCTATAAAGAATTCAAC
The DNA here is from genome assembly GCA_015057315.1 of Pseudobutyrivibrio ruminis. Classification (GTDB taxonomy): domain Bacteria; phylum Bacillota; class Clostridia; order Lachnospirales; family Lachnospiraceae; genus Pseudobutyrivibrio; species Pseudobutyrivibrio ruminis_D. The sequence continues at coordinate 75,350 of SVER01000002.1, forward strand.
TATTGAGGTACTAAAAAATGTCGATTTAAAAATCTCTGATGGAGAAATATTAAGTATAGTAGGCGGGAGTGGTTGTGGAAAAAGTACTTTACTTAGAATTATTTCTGGTTTGGATAATGCTACAGATGGGGAAGTAATAATCGATGGAAAAAAAGTAGATGGTTCTTCTAAGAAAGACATAGGTGTGGTCTTTCAAGAGCCAAGGCTTTTTCCTTGGAGTACAGTTGAGAAAAATATAGAATTTGGAATCACAGATAAACTTACAAAAGAAGAGAAAAAAGAAAGGGTTAAGTATTACATTGATTTGGTAGGACTTACAGGTTTTGAAAAAGCGCTGCCACATCAATTATCAGGAGGTATGCAACAGCGAGTGAATATAGCGCGTTCACTTATCAATGAACCTAAGGCTCTTCTTTTGGATGAACCGTTTGGAGCACTTGATGCATTCACAAAAATAAATTTGCAAAATGAAGTACTGAAGATTTGGGAACAGAAAAAAACAACACTAATAATAGTAACACACGATATTGATGAGGCTATATACATGGGAAATAGGGTTGTTGTTATGTCTAGCAAACCGGGGGTTGTAAAGAAAGAGATTCCAGTTGAATTACCTAGAAAACGAAATAGAACAGGTACTGATTTTGCATATATTCGAAGAAAAATATATAAAGAATTTTTTGAAGAGACAGAAGAGTTAGCAGAGTACGTAATTTAAGATGGAGGATAGTTATGGCAGTAAAAAATGTTGAGCTTGATAAAGAGCTACTTGCTGAGATTCAGTTAAAAAATGAATTGCAGGTTTACGGAATTAATTTTCCACCTGATATTTTTAAAGACCTTGAGCTAGGAACAAAGTATAAGGAACAGGTAAATGTACTGTTCTCAAGTGATAGACATGCACATGTGGCATACAACTTCCCAGTTTGCGTAATCACACCAAAGGGAGGATATCAAATACGGGTGGTATGGGACAAGAGCAGTCCATATACACTTAAGTATGAAGATGGAAGATTCTTTATTGAATATCAGGGAGCTATTGTTCTAGATAATCTAAGCTTTGCTAAGAGAGCTAAGTATTACGACAAGAAGACATCTGATGGCACACTTATGAAGACTGTTGCTGTTGATTATGGTTATGGCCACATGTTTGTGTCATACAGTAATGAGTGCTTCCTTAAGGATAAGGGACTTGATTGCCTTTTCTGCAATATCAATGCTACAAAGGCACTCTATGGTGACCGTGATCATGTTTCATGGAAGACACCAAAGCAGATTGCCGAGACTATTGCCGAAGGCTACAAAGAAGGCTTCAATAAGATGACTGTCAGCGGTGGATTTATTCCAGAGCGTCGTGAGGTAGAGTACTACATCGATGTGGCAGAGGCAATTCAGGAAGCTACTGGATTAGAGGACTTTAATGGAACAGCCTGCGTAGGTGCAACAAAGGATTTTTCTGTTTTTGAAAACTATAAGCAGGCAGGATTTAGGACAATTGCCAGCAACATCGAAATATGGAATCCTAAGATGTTTGATGTAATTTGCCCAGGTAAGACAGAGTACTGCGGTGGTAGGGAAAACTGGATTAAAGCACTTTTATATGAGGTAGACGTATTTGGTAAATTCAATGTTCGTTCTACTATGGTATCTGGTATTGAGCCAAAGCAGGATACATTAGAAGGATTACAGTATCTTGTTGAGCATGGAATTGTTGCTCTTCCAAGCCAGTGGAATCCTAACTGTGGTTCTGCACTTGAGGGTCATAGAACACCTAATGCTGAGTGGCACTGGGATGTTTTCGAGAAGGCAGTTGCCCTTTATAGAAATAATGGACTTACATGGCAGCAGTTTGCAGATGCTACAGCGGGCAGTGATTCTGTTGCTCATGACTTATTCAGATTATACGAGGGAATTCCTACAAGTGAAATTATAACAGGTACAAATCGTATATTAACAGCAGAAGAGTTTATTGATGAGGCTATAGCTGTTTAATAGAGGAAAAATATGATATCTGATATGACAAAGGGAGATACATATAAAGTATTATTTAAGTTTTCTTTGTTCATAGCTGCTGGAAATATGCTCCAGCAGCTATATAATTTGGCTGATTTTTATATACTTGGTCGATATGCAGGAGTCAGTGCAATGGCAGCTGTAGGTGCTGCCAGTAATTCTGTTGTATTACTAATCAATGTAGCTGTTGGAATGAATATGGGCACCAATGTGGTTATTGCCACTTCTTTTGGTAAAAGGAGTATGCAACAAGTTAAAAATGGAATAAAAACAGGAATGCTCATGGCAACGGTCATTGGTATTGCATTTACAGTGCTTGGAATTGTATTTACAAGATGGATATTACTTGTAACTAATACCCCAATAGAACTTTTAGAAGAAGCAAATACGTATTTACAAATTTATTTTTATGGTTTAGTATTTCTCTTTTTATTCAACATAATTATTGCTATCTCTCAGGCTTTAGGAGATTCAAAAACTTCTTTTTGTTCATTAATAATATCAGCAATAATAAATATTATTCTTGATATTTACCTGGTTAAGTATCGTAACTTAGGGGTTAAAGGTGCGGCTATAGCTACAGTTATATCTGAAATAATATGTTTGCTTTTTGGAGTAGTAATGCTGGTTAAACTCTTGTGTCAAATGGATGGAACACAAGTGTATAAATATGATTTTAAGGAGCAGGAGAAGATAATAAACGAGAGTATACCTGCTGTATTGCAAAGAAGTGTTATTGCTATTGGTGTTACCTTGATGCAATCACTTATAAATCGTTATGGAATAAATATTATGGCAGGGTACACGGCTGCTACAAAGCTATTTAGTATAGTTTCTTTGCCTGTAATGGATATAGGCAATGCTGTAACAATATTTACTGCTCAAAATATGGGAGCAAATAAAAAAAGTAGGGTTAAAGAAGGAATATTAGCAGCTATTGTTTTGGATATCTTTTTTTCAATTTTTATTCTTATATTGGTATTTGGATTTGGAAGACAGATAATAACTTTTTTTATTTCAAGCCGCAGCAACTTAGAAGCTATTGAATTTGGCATTAGATACATACGAATTACATGTGTATTTCAGATAATTCAGGGAATACTTCAAGTGTATAACGGGGTTATTAGAGGGGCATCTGATGTGAGAGGTTTTATGGGAAGCTTTACGTTAAACCTTTTTGCTAGAGTCGCATGTGGATACGCCTTAGCTTATTTCCTTGGATTAAGATACATACCTTATGCCTGGCCAGTGGGCTGGGCTGTTGGGTTGGCAACTGGTTATATGAGATATGCAAAGTTATTTCAAAATGCCAGAACCCCAACTGTTGAAAGCAAAAATAATAGATGAAAGGAGTTAAAAATGAGTTCGGCTGGAAATGATTGGAACGGACAAGGAAGGCTCATAGATATATTCGAAAAGAAAAAAGTGGATAGATTGTCAAATAATACAGTTTTAGGAATTGATATTGGTTCAAGGCAATCAAAGGCCGCTTTGCTTCATGATAATCAGCTATATACTGCACTTGTACCTACAGGTTTTTTTATGCAGGAAACTGCTGATGAACTTATTCAAACATTAATAGAAAAAAGCGGGATAAGTAGATCTGATATTAAGTATATTGTCAGCACAGGATATGGAAGAATCGCTCTTAAATATAATGATATACCAAATCGTATAGTAACAGAAATCGCCTGCCATGGTATGGGAGCCTATTATTTAGGAAAAGATATAAAAACTGTAATTGATATAGGTGGACAGGATTCAAAAGCCATAAAGATAGATCCTAATACAGGAAAAGTATTGGATTTTGCAATGAATGACAAGTGTGCCGCTGGTACAGGACGTTTTCTTGAGAGAATTGCAAATGTACTAGGGCTTGATATTAATAATATTGGCCCTGAATCTTTAAAGTCAGATAATGCAATGGACGTTAGTGCACAGTGTATCGTATTTGCGGAATCTGAGGTGGTATCTGAGAGGGCAAAGGGAAGAGATGTTAGTGATATTGCTTATGGAATTCATAAGTCTGTAGCAAGACGAGTTCATTCTCTTCTAAGCAGAGTTGGTATAGAAAAGAATGTACTTTTTACCGGTGGTGTTTCAAAAAATGTGGGTATAAAAAGAGCATTTGAGGAACTGCTTGGATTTGAAATATCACAAAGTAGTATTGATACCGTATATGCAGGTGCAATAGGTGCAGCTGTATATGCTGATGAATATGCTAAAGAAAGTGTTTTTAGTAAAGGAGAAGAGGGGAATTCTTTTAAGTTAAATATTTCTTCGATAGAGAATGCAGTAGAGTATCAGAAGGAATTGATAGTAAAAAAAGAGACTGGAAAGAAAAAGACAGTAGCTTATACCTGTGCATACGTACCAATTGAAATTTTAGCGTCAGCTAATGTTGCGCACTATAGAATTATGCATGCAGGCAATCAGGATGAGATTATGGCAGGTGAGTCTTTAACACAGAGTGTCTTTTGTGATTTAACAAAAAGTGTTTTGGGAAGCTTTATTACAGAAAAGCCAATTGCAGCTGTTCTTGACCACGTATATACGTTTTTTACCTGTGACTGTATGAGAAAAACTATTGAGGCGGTAAATAGTAATTATGTATCAGCTACAATTTACAATATGCCTCGTCTTTTAAAGGATGAAAGCCAGGAAGAATACTACATAACAGAGCTTGAGGCTTTTAAGCAGGACTTAGAGGAACTTACAGGTGAGAAGATAGAGGATGCTACTATAAGCAAAAATATAGCTCTTTATAATGACGCCAGGAGATTACTTAGAGAAATCTCTGAGTACAGAATTAAAGGAACTCCTTTTTTGACAGGTAGCCAATTCCAAACTATCGCACATAGCTTTTTTTATTTGCCAGTAGATGTTTTGATAAATGAATTACAAAAGATTTTGGAACAGCTTAAAGATGTGGCTGATAAAGGAAAAAGTCATAAGCCACGTATTCTTTTTGCAGGAGGAATTCTTGCTGATGGTGATAACAAACTAACTTCTATCATAGAAAATCTAGGGGCTGATATTGTAGCAGAGGATAACTGCGCAGGTCTTAGACCATTTACCAGAGATATTCCAAATACAGGTGACTGGAAGCAGGATATTGCTAGAGGATATAGGGGACAGGCTCCATGTGCAAGAATGAAGCCACTTGATAATGTGATTGAAGCCTCTGTGGAACTGGCTAAGAAATATAAGGTTGATGGAGCAGTATTTTATTATCTTAAATTCTGCCCTACCTACAGCATGTTTATCAAAAAATATACAGAAGCCCTACAGGCAATTAATGTGCCTGTACTTGTTGTTACAAGTGATTATTCTAAGGGTGATGAGGGGCAGATAAAGATTAGAGCAGAGGCATTTTTAGAAATGTTAGGAGGTATAAGAGATGGCGGAACAAAGCAAATCCAGCACAGAGAACAAAACACAGCTTGATCATGTGATTTATTCTCGTGACGTAGTCCACAAGCATTCGAAGGCTACACAGAATATATTAAATCTTTGTATTGATTATATAGATTATTGTAAGAGAGCATTTCAGGAGGGCAAGGAAGTAATTTGGACTTCAGGAATGGGTACAGACAGTTCCTTATTCTATAGCCTAGGAATTATACCTGCTTCATTTACAGAGATTGGAAGATTGTGTTCTGCAGATGCTGTTGTACTTGCAGAAGATTTTTTCCAGGTTCCAAATGAGACATGTGCTATGGTTAAGTCAGACTTAGGAGAATTCTACTTACAAAGAGGTACCATTGCCAATCGACTTTTTTATTCAAGTAAGGCGTGTGAGCCATACAATGTGGCATTTCAGCTCATAGAGGATTACGGATATGATGTCCATGTTATGGATGTGGGATTCGGCCCTAAAAAAGCAAGCCAAGAAAGAATCGATAATATTAAAAAGCACTATAGAGATGAATATATAAAAGCTATTGAATGGGCTGCACCAGGTAGATATGACCCTGAAAAGCTCCGCACAGAGCTTGTTTTTTATAATAAGATTCAGAGGAAAATAAGGACAATATTTAACCTAAGGGCTTATCATCCAACATATATAGGTTCACTTCCAATGATGCTTCTTTTGATGGGTAATGCTCATTATTTTGGAAAGCCACTTGAGTACGAGGCTACTCTAGATAGGCTTATTGAAGAGCTTAGTGACTTAAAGCCAGGAGAGTACCATGATGAAAAGGCAATTCTTTGCTGGTCAGGTGCAAGAGGTCAGGAGTTCAATATTTTTGAAGCCATAGATGAAGCCGGTGGAGCAGTGCTTTCATGGAATATTCCGAATAATACAGTTCATGAGTTTAACACAGAAATTGATCCAATAGATGCCCTTGTGGAATTTGAGCTTGGTGACCTTATAAGCGGTACATCTGAAAATGCTAGCCGCTACATAATAAAGGATATGGAAAAATACAATGCTACAGGTGTAATTTTTTATGCTTATCTAGGTTGCTCGTTCGCCACAATAGATATTGAGCTTAAGAGAAAATATTTTAAAGAGCATAACATACCGGGTTTATCTTTAATAGGATCTTTTGATGTAGGTACTGTCACAGGCCAGGTTACTACAAGAGTTAGAGCCTTTGTTGAGATGTTGGCAAAACAACGTAAGGAGAGTAAAACCGCATGAAATATAAATTAACGGACATTATAGATGATGATTTTGCAGCAGAGTTATCTGTTGTCTCTGCCGCAGGTATAGATATTGGTTCTCGTGGTGCTAAGGGAGTACTGATTAATAATGGATATCTGTACACAGTCCTTACAGCCAGCGGAGTTTCAAGTGATGAAACTGCTCATGAATTGTTGGAAACGCTGGTTAATGAAGCTGGCATTTCTGTAAAGGAAGTGGATTTCATTGTTGGTACGGGTTATGGTAGAGTTGCTCTCAATTTTGGAACTATTCCCTTTAAAGGTGTCACAGAAATAACCTGCCATGCCCTTGGCGCACATTATATGAATAGGGGCACTAGAACAATTATTGATATTGGTGGTCAGGATTCAAAAGCTATTCAGGTGGATCCAGAAAATGGAAATGTGACAGAGTTTATTATGAATGACAAATGTGCAGCAGGCACAGGAAGATTTTTGGAAAAGGTGGCACAACTATTAAATCTTGATTTAGATGAGTTAGGCAAGTGTGCTCTACGTTCTGAAAATCCGGCAGAAATTAGTAGTCAGTGTGTAGTCTTTGCTGAATCAGAAGTCATATCCTTAAAAGCAAAGGGAGTATCGAAGGAGGATATTGCAGCAGGAATACATCTTGCTACTGCTAGAAGAGTGAAGGGACTTCTTCGCAGAGTCGGATTTGATAATGACATAGTCTTTACTGGTGGCGTTAGCCATAATCAAGGAATGGTAAAAGCACTTGAAACAGAAATCGGTAGTTCTATAACAAAGACTAAACTGGATTCTACATTCGCAGGGGCATTTGGGGCGGCAATATCTGCAGTTCATGAAAATAAAAACATACAGTATGTGATTTAAATGATTTCTTGCAGATAAATTGCTAAGATTTCTAGGCGCCAAGTTCCTATATAGATTTGGCGTCAGATAGAAATATTCACTTGCAGCTATACTTCTACAGAGTTATAATAAAGCTATACTTCTCCAGAAGTATAGCTTTATTTTTTGAAAGCAAGGTGATTTAATTGAGCAAATTAGTTTTATATCATGGCTCGGACAAGATAATAAGTTCCCCTAAGTTTGGGTATGGAAAGCCCTTCAATGATTATGGGCAGGGCTTTTATTGCACTAAGCATATAGACCTGGCTAAGGAATGGGCAGTAGAAGCTGAGAGAGACGGTTTTGTTAATGTATATGAAATAGATGATAAGGGGCTTAAGATTCTAAATCTTAATGATGAAAAGTATTCAATTTTGCATTGGATTACACTGCTGATTGAGCATAGAACCTTTAGTATCAACAGCCCACTGGCAAGGGATGGCATTGGGTTTTTGCAGCGAAACTATCATATAGATATAGATGAATATGATGCAATAATCGGTTATAGGGCAGATGATTCATATTTTTCATTTGCCAGAGCCTTTTTGGCAAATACTATTAGCATTGAACAGTTGGAAGAAGCTATGTACCTTGGTGAATTGGGACAACAGTTCTTTATAAAGAGTGAAAAGGCTTTTTCAAAGCTTAAGTTTATAGAGGCAAAACAAGTGGATTGCGCAGAGTATTATCCTAAGAAGTCTGCTAGGGACAACAAAGCCAGGGAAAGTTATAATACTATTGCTGATGCAATGGATAAAAAAGGAACATATCTTATTGATCTTGTAAGAAAGGAGCAGTAGAATGGTTCATCCTTATAAAGAAATATATCTCAGTGATGCTATGGCAAATTTAGCAGAAGCATTTCAGGTGGCAGCTTACGATTACAAGTTCAGTCTAGATTTTTTTATGAGCCTGTTCATAGTTTCAGGGGTAGCAGCTCAGTTTGAAGTGGGAAATCCCAAATACATAGTTGGAAAATCCGGGGCGGAGCTTACTCAGGAGATAGTCCTTAGAACAAATGCTACAGAACTAAGGCAGATTGATACATCCTTTAAAGCACCTAAAGAGGATTATTGGACAGGTTGGGTGTTAGCATATTATCAGTGGTACTCGGCCAAGAGCTTCAAGGAAATACAAAGCATTATTACCCCAGAGAAACTAATGGAGAAGTACAATCCATATCATGAAATGGATGAAATGCAGATAGTAGAATATATTAATTCCAAAGTCGACAAAGCAAGAGCGGTAAGCAGGCTTCAGATGTATCGTAAATACTTTGAAATGTCCCAAAGTGAGCTTGCCAAGGAAGCAGATGTTAATTTGCGCACATTGCAGCAGTATGAAATAGGTGCCAAGGATATAGGAAAAGCCTCGGTAGCTACACTTGAATCTTTATCTAAGGTCTTGAAATGTGACGTAAAGGATTTATTATAGTTAGTATGATAATTAACACAGGGCAACGCACAGACATACCGGCATTTTTTCCTGAGTGGTTGGCAAACAGATTTAGGGAAGGCTATGTCTGTGTAAGAAATCCATATAATCCTGTTCAGGTAAGCAGGTACAGATTAGACCCTAAGGTGGTGGATGCAATTGGTTTTTGCAGTAAGAATCCAGCACCTTTTTTTCCGTATATGGATTTAATAAAGGATTTCGGACAGTATTGGTACATAACCATCACTCCTTACGGTAAGGACATAGAGCCAGGTGTGCCTGATAAGGCTCAGGTTATGGAATCCTTTAAGCAGCTTTCTAAGATGGTTGGCGTAGATAGAATCGGATGGCGCTATGATCCAATATTTATTGATGAAAAATACACCTATGATTTTCACGTGGAAACTTTCTCTAAAATGGCAACAAATCTCAGGGGCTATACCAACCATGTGGTGATTAGCTTCATAGATATTTATGATAAGGTAAAGCGCAACTTTCCTGAGGCAGCGCCAGTATCTGCTGAGGATAAGGTAGCCCTTGGGCAGAAGATTATTGAAATAGCAAGGGCAAATGACATGGTAGTAAAGCCTTGCGCAGAAGGGGATTTCTTAGCAAAATATGGTGCTGATTGCAGTGGCTGCATGACAGTAGCCATGTACGAAAAGGCTATAGGCTCAAGGCTAATAGCTCCTAAATCTAATGTTAAGCCAGCAAGGGCAGACTGCGCCTGCTACTTAGGAGCTGATATTGGAGCATACGATACCTGCAGGCATTTTTGTAAATATTGCTATGCTAACAATGACCTTGAGCAGGTGGCAAAAAATAAAGAATTACATGATGTTAATTCACCATTTCTAATAGGCAATTATCGTAAAGACGATATTATTCATGATGTTAAGCAGACCTCATGGATTGATAATCAGATGAACTTATTTGATTTTTTATAGCTCAGGGGTTACGCGATTAACCTTTGATTTTTACAGCACTCTTGCAGTATTATTTTTTCAGATGAAAATATTGGAGGGTGCAAGATGAATAAAAAATTTACTAAGGAGGTTGCACTCATAGCTGTGCCAGTGGCATTACAGTCTATGCTGCAATCTTCTTTTTCTATGATTGACCAGATAATGGTAGGACAGCTGGGAGAGCAGAGTATAGCAGCAGTGGAAATAGCAGGCAAGCCAGGATTTATATATGCATTTGTAATAGGGGCAATAGGCGCTATAGCAGGAATAATGATATCTCAGTATATTGGAAAAGGAGATAAGCTGGCAGAGGAAAAAAGCATTTGTCTTAACTTTTTGGTAATGCTAATCACAGGCATGTTATTTTCTGGGGTGGCACTTGGATGTTCTAATTCTTTTGTAAAGCTTTTCACAAGTGATGAATTTGTAGTCATCACAGGTGGTTCGTATTTACGAATTATAGCCTGGACATTTATTCCACTTGGCATTAGCAATATTTTTGGCGTGGCCCTTAGATGTAGGGGCAAATCGACACTACCACTGTATGTAAGCTTTGCGTCAGCAGTGGTAAACACGGGACTCAACTATTTATTAATTTTTGGAAATTGCCAAATGCCACGGCTTGGTGTGAAAGGAGCTGCATATGCTAGTGTTATATCACAGATGATAGGGGCGATTGTAATTCTTATATTATTCTTTAAGGAATATGGAAGAATTAACATATCTGTAAGGCTTGATAGAAGTGGATACATTCAATATCTATGTATGTTAGCTCCAGTTGTAATAAATGAATTTATGTGGTCGGTGGGACAGAGTATAAACACATTTGTGTATGGTCACATGGGCACAGAGGAGCTGGCGGGAATGTCATTAACTGGCTCTGTTCAAGGACTAACAATAGGCGCCCTAAGCGGTCTTTCTCAAGCTGCTGGAATCATGATAGGTAAACGCCTTGGTGAAGGGGAATATGACCTGGCATATAAAGAGTCTAAAAAGCTATGTATATATGGTTTTTTAGGAACTATCGTATTTTCGATATTAATAATTGTGTTAAGATATCCTTATGTGAATATTTATAACGTGAGTGATGAAGTACATATCATTGGTGCAAATATTGTGATTGCCTTTGCTATACTGATGCCTGTGAAGGTTCAGAATATGATTTTGGGTGGTGGAATCATTAGAAGTGGTGGCAGGACTAAATATATAATGATTATAGATATGCTGGGAACCTGGCTTGTAGGCGTACCACTTGCTTTGTATACAGGTCTTGTACTAAAGCTTTCGATTGTATGGGTTTATTTTATCTTGTCACAGGAAGAAGTAGTGCGGTTTATCATATCAATATTCATGTTTAGAAGTAAAAAATGGATGAATACTTTAGATTGAGGATAATATGTGGGATGAAAATAAAGTCAGAATAAAGGATGTAGCGGAGGCATTAGGTGTTAGCACTGCAACAGTTTCAAATGTTCTTCATGGGAAAACTAAAAAAATCTCTGATGCAACTGTAAAGCGGGTTCAGGAGAAGCTAAATGAAATGGGCTATGTTCCCAATATGGCAGCAACACTTTTGGCACAGAATAATTCCAGGATTATAGGAGTGGTAGTTAATGACCATCCTAAATATGAAGGTCATGTTTTGGAAGATCCTTATGTTTGTAGTGCTTTGAATGCTCTCTCAAATGAGATTGACAATGCTGGTTATTTTATGATGTTAAGGAAGTCATCACAAATAAGTGAAATACCAGTATTTGCATCTATGTGGAATATGGATGGCATGATTATTATGGGATTCTGCCAAGATGATTATCAATCACTAAGAGACAAGATTCGTATTCCATTTGTTGTATATGATGGATTTTTTATAAATGATAGGAACATCTGCAATTTAATGTTAGATGATTATGATGGAGGTAGTCAGGTTGGAAAATATCTTAGAACTCACGGTAAAAACCATGTTCTATGTATAGCTGATAATAAGCTAAGTCCTGATTATGATAGATACAAAGGCTTGTGCCATGGACTTCAGCTAACAGCAGATTATTTGATAATTCCAATGTCTAGGAAAGAGCGAATTTACTTCTATAAAAAGCGTATTCTTAAGTTTAATAAGTATGATGCAATCTTTGCAGTATCAGATTATTATGGCATTGAACTTATGAACCTTCTAATCCAAAATGGGTATAGCATACCAAAGGATTTGTGGATGATAGGTTTTGATGATATATCCTTATGTAAAAGTGTAATTCCACCCTTTGCATCAGTTCGGCAGGATGTGGAACTTAGAGCGAAAAAGGCTATAGAATATATACATGCAATGAAGGAAGATTCTCAGTTTTCTGCTACCGAAAGAATACCTGTAAAATTAATAGTTAGAGAGAGCTGTAAAGAGCTAGTTATAGATTAAGTCTATAACCGGCTCTCATTTTCTTTAGGAGCTAGATATCTTGTATTTACGGGCTTTGTGACATATAATCCTATCAACCTAGTAGATAAATAGTTGAAAGGAGAAAATGATATGGCGGATATAACAGTAGGAAGAAATTCAGTGAAAAATGATGACATAGTTACTACATCAAAATCACAGATTTCAGATTTATGGAAGAAGGAAGATTGGCTTACGATTTGGATTGGAGCAATTCTTATTGCAGTCGCAGCAATAGCAGTTATTACAGGAAGCTTTGATTTTAGCGCTGCAAAGTTTTCAACCTGGGGAAATGGTGTGAGCGTGTTTGAGCAACTTTCTACAGGAAGTTTTTGGGCTTCATTAGTTAGAACTTTTCTTGTAACAGGAGCGCTGTTTACAGCAGGAGTTAAGCTTAAAGGTGAATCAGTGAAGGATTACATTCCTGCGTATTCAGCATTGTTTTTACTTGCTATTCTTGTAAGATTTATTTCAGCAGAATATACACTTAACAGATATTTGGAATGGGCTTTCTGGGCACTTATAGTTGGACTTGTAATTTCAAACACAGTCGGTGTTCCTAAATGGTTAAAGCCAGCGGTTCAGACAGAGTACTACATCAAGGCCGGACTTGTAGTAATGGGATTTTCAGTACTTTTCTCAAACATTATTAATTTTGGTTTATACGGACTTGGCATTGCATGGATAGTTACTCCAGTAGTAATCATCTTCATGTGGTTCTTCGGCACAAAGGTACTTAAGATTGATAACAAGCCACTTGTTATTACAATTGCTACAGCAACATCAGTCTGCGGTACTTCAGCAGCGATTGCAGCAGGCGCTTCATCAAAAGCAAAGAAGACAGATCTTTCACTTGCAGTTTCAATTTCCATCATTTTTACAGTAATCATGATGGTATTCGAGCCAATTATTATTAAGGCTACAGGACTTGGCGAGCTTATGGGAGGAGCTCTTATCGGCGGAACAGTAGATTCAACTGGCGCTGTTACAGTAGCAGGTACAGCACTTGGTGAGACTGCACAGACAGCAGCTGTACTTGTTAAATCCATTCAGAATATTCTTATTGGATTTATCGCATTTGCGGTAGCAATTTTCTTTTCAACAAGAGTGGAAAATGGTAATGGAAAGACAAATGTTTCTGCAACAGAAATTTGGTATAGACTTCCAAAATTCATATTAGGATTCTTTGCAGCATCACTTATTGCATCATTTGTATTCCTCCCAGCAGTTGGAAGTGATTCTGTAGCAAGCATTAATGGTGTTTTAGATCAGTACAAAAACTGGGCATTCGTTCTTGCATTTACAAGCATTGGTCTTGATACAAACTTTAAGGAAATCAAGGAACAATTTAAGGGAGGTAAGCCACTTACTCTTTATGTGGTAGGACAGTTATTTAATATTATTCTTACTTTTATAGCAGTATATATACTTCTATCTGGAAAGTTTTTCCCAGTTCCTGTATTGAATTAATTATCCTAGGAGAAGATGAATATGAAATCTACATTGAGAAAGTTAATGAAAATATTTGGAACAGTTTTTGTAGTAGCGGTTATAGGTCTTGCTGTATATATAATGGCTAATGGACTTGGCTTAGTAGATGGACTAGATTTTGGTGCTGGCGCATATTATTATGCAGATATCCCCCAATTCGCTAAGTACGTAAATGGAGAGCATTTTAAATCAGCTTTCCCAATGTGGATTCATATAGTGCTATTTTTAATTTGGGGAGTATTGATGTATAGATTATGGATATGGTTAGATAAAAAATTATAAAAAAGCCTTCCCCTAACGACAAGGGGAAGGTGGCCATAGGCCAGATGATATGTATTTTATTTAATCTTCTTACATACATAATTAATGCAAATACCACCAACTGTATTTCCAGCAGTGATAACCAGTAGCTTAATTATCGCATTTACGGAATAGTTAAATGCCATGTTGTAATAGAACATATCTGCAACGCAGTGCTCTGTGCCTGCAAGAATAAATCCCATAACACCAAGGAATATTCCTAGGTATTTGCCAAGCTCATGGTTGTTATTCTTAAACTCATCTACTGCAATAAAAATAAAAATGTTGCAAAGTATTCCAAGTAAAAACAGGCTCAAGTATGAGTCTCCATTCTTAACTTCACAAAGAGCAGTGGCCTTTTCAGCTACGGCTGCCCCAACTCTAGTACCTCTTATCATAAGAGCAAGTATCAATGTTCCGATAAAATTTCCAACCCAAATAGAAATCATATCTGGTATTGATGGACCGCCCTTATCAATAGTGTAGCAAACCTTGCCAGTGAAAAGATTAAATCCGAAGGTAAGCACCACGAAAAGTCCAACAGAAAACAGTGCGGAACCAATCACCTTATTATCTAACGATAAATAAATGAGTCCACCAAGACCGATAGTGAAACCAGCCATAATAGATTTTACAAAAGCTTTGTTAGTCATATACATTTCTCCTTCTTAACGGCAATATTATATGTATTCTTTTACCTAAAAGCAACGAAGTTTCTCAGGTATTTGACAAAATACAAAAAAGAAAATAATATGTTATAGCCTATTATTTAGATGGGTGTAAAAGGATGAGTTGTTTTTTGTTTAAAAATGAGGAGTTTATGAAGGAAATATCATATAAAGAGCTCATGGAGCTAGATAAAGATAAATATATTCTGGTTGATACCAGAAATGAGGGAAGCCTTAAATACGGTATGATTCCTGGCGCTATCAGCATCACACATGAGTTGTTTGAAACAGATTTAGAGGGTGTCTGCAATCGTCTGGACAAATCAAAGCAGATAATACTTTATTGCACCAGAGGCGTGGTTTCGGTAGATGATGCTGCAGTTTTATCAGAGCAGGGATTTAATGCGGTAAGCCTTAAGGGCGGTTATAATAGTTATCTTTCAGCTATGATGGAGGCTCAGGATAATGAGGCAGAAGAAGAGCTTAATGAGAAAACTGCTGAGATAGAAAAGAGCATCAGAAAGAAATTCCATAAGACATTGTTTTCTCCATTTGCAAGAGCTTGCAAGCAGTACGAGCTTATAAAGGAAGGTGACCATATTGCGGTATGTATTTCCGGTGGTAAGGATTCCATGCTGATGGCAAAGCTTTTCCAGGAGATTAAGAGACATCATAAGGTTAATTTTGATCTTACTTTTCTTGTAATGGATCCAGGCTACAGTGAAGTTAATCGCAAGCTTATCGAAAGTAATGCTAAGCTAATGGGAATCCCGATAGTTGTGTATGAGAGCGATATTTTTGATGCAGTTGATACAGTAGATAAGAATCCTTGTTATCTGTGTGCCAGAATGCGCCGAGGCCATCTCTATTCTAAGGCAAAGGAGCTTGGCTGCAACAAGATAGCACTTGGTCATCACTATGATGATGTTATAGAAACTATTCTGATGGGCATGCTTTACGGTGCCCAGATACAGACTATGATGCCTAAGCTTCATTCTACTAATTTTGAAGGCATGGATCTAATCAGACCACTGTATCTTATCAGACAGGATGATATTATTGCATGGCAAAGATATAATGGCTTGCACTTCCTTCAGTGTGCCTGCCACTTTACTGAGACCTGCGACAGCTGTTCTGTAGATGGAACCAGCGCATCTAAGCGACTTGAAACAAGGAATTTAATCGCAGAGCTTAAGAAGGTAAATCCTTATGTGGAATCAAACATTTTCCGCAGTGTGGAGAATGTTAATCTTGCTACAGTAATTGCATACAAGCAGGATGGTGTAAAGCATCACTTCCTGGATGATTATGATAATTAAAATTCGTATATACGATATAGAGCTAGTTATAAACACGATTTATAACTAGCTCTAATTTTATTTGGGAACTAGGTATATTGAAGAAGTGGCATTTATCTGTTATTATCCTATCAACCTAGTAGGTAATTGCGAAAATGAAGGGAGTGATAGGTATAGGATTTAATACAAACCTGCTACATGCAGGCAATCAAAAGGAGATAAAAGGTGCAACCCTTCCACCTATATATCAGAGTAGTGCTTTTTTTCAGGAATCAGCAGAGGATTTGGCTGGCATATTTGCCAATAAGAAAATGGGATATTGCTATACTCGTGTAGCCAACCCTACCATAAATGCTTTTGAGGAAAAGATTACAAAGCTGGAAGGCGGAATCGGATCAGTCGCATGTGCATCTGGAATGGCTGCCTTATCCATGGCTCTTTTAAATATTCTTGAAGCAGGTGATGAAATAATATCAAGCGCAAGCTTGTATGGAGGCTCTATCGATTTGTTTAGAGACATAGAAGCCTTCGGAATCAAGACAAGATATGTGGAAAACAACAATTGGGAAGAGATAGAGGCGGCTTTCAATGACCGCACCAAGGTGGTATTTGCAGAGACCATCGGCAATCCCTGTTTGGACGTAACAGATATTGATAAGCTTGCAGAAATTGCACATTCTCATGGTGTGCCGCTTGTTATAGACAATACTACAGCAACACCATATCTGGTGAAGGCTATAGAGCATGGGGCAGACATAGTAGTGAATTCATCTTCTAAATATATAAATGGAAGTAGTAATTCTATCAGCGGAGTTCTGACAGACAGTGGCCATTTCAAATGGACTAAGGAACGCTACCCTGTACTAGGGGAATACATCAAGTATGGGCCATTTGCCTATATATCGAAAATGCGAAGTGGACTGTACCGAAACATGGGAACCTGCCTATCGCCATTTAATGCATATCTAAATGTAATAGGAATAGAAACTTTAGGCTTAAGAATGGAACGACAGTGCAGGAACGCCTATGAACTGGCTAAGTGGTTTGACGAAACCTATGATGACATAAAGGTAAATTACCCAGGACTAAAATCCAGCAACTGGAATGGTATCGCAAATACGATATTAAAGAATGGTTATGGCGCCATCCTCACTATCAGAGTAGGAACCAAAGAACGCGCCTTCGAAATCATGAACAAACTAACCATTCCGTATATCCTATCAAATATAGGTGATACAAAAACCCTGGTTGTGCACCCATCATCAACTATTTCGTTGCACAGTACTGAAAAAGAATTAGCAGACGCCGGAGTCTACGATGACCTCATTAGAATCAGCGTCGGTATCGAAGACGTCGAGAATCTCATAGCAGACTTCCGTACCGCAATAAGCTAGATTTTCATGGTAATCAATTAAGTAAGAGACGCTCACAACTTAGGCAAGCGCTATATGACCTTAATTTGCCGAATGTAATGAGGTAAATTAGGGTCTAGTAAGCGAAGCTTACATCTGGTGCCCTACGGGAGCACGGAAAATTACGATGCGTCTCGTATATAAAGGAGTAAATATGGCAGAAAAGATAGATTATAAGGCTTTGAAGGCTGGCGGCTTCATGAGCCAGAAACAGAAGGGATATGGCTCCCTACGCCTTGCAGTAGTAGGTGGCAATTTAGATGCAAACGCAATCAAAACAGTGGCAGAAGTGGCAGAAAAGTATGGTCATGGATATATTCACATGACTAGCCGTCAGGGAATCGAAATTCCATTTATTCATGTAAATGATTTGGAAAAGGTGAAGGAAGAACTGAAAGCTGGCGGTGTGTACACAGGTGTTTGTGGCCCAAGAGTTCGTACAATCACAGCTTGCCAGGGCTCAGAAATTTGCCCAAGTGGCTGTATAGATACCTACACCTTGGCGCAGGAATTAAATGACAGATATTTTGGTAGAGAGCTGCCACATAAGTTTAAGTTCGGTGTTACTGGATGTCAGAATAACTGTCTAAAGGCTGAGGAGAATGATGTAGGTATCAAAGGCGGTATGACAGTTGAGTATAAACAAGAGGATTGCATTTCCTGTGGTGTGTGCGTAAAGGCTTGTAGGGAGCAGGCGCTTACAATGAAGGATGGCAAGGTAGAGATAGATACTACTAAGTGCAATAACTGCGCTAGATGTGTAAAGAGCTGTCCTACTGATGCATGGGTAGGAACACCAGGGTACATCGTATCCTTTGGTGGTACCTTTGGAAACAAGATTTATAAGGCTGAGCAGATGTTACCAATCATCCGTGATAAGGAAACATTGTTCCGTGTTACCGATGCAGCCATCGACTATTTCGAGGCCAACGCAAAGCCATCTGAGCGCTTCCGCGCCACCCTCACCCGCCTAGGTGACGATGGCCTACGCACCGCCGTAGAGGCCGCATATCATGCTGATTAAAAGAGACTCACACACAACCTGGCAATAGCTCGTAGCTATCAAGCTCTTGGCGTTGCACAAGGAGCCAATCTCGCGACGGGGCAATGCTAAGGCTTGAGAGCGTAACGAGCGAGAGAAAAACTTGGAGTGAGTCTCGTTCATATCAAGGAGGTTAAATATGAGTGAAGTTTTGGAATTTGATGAACAGGTAGATATTACAGATAAGGTATGCCCTCTTACTTTTGTTACTGCAAAGGTGGCAATCGAGGAGCTTGATGATGGGCAGGTGCTGGCGGTTCGCATGAATGATGGTGAGCCAGTGCAGAACGTGCCTCGTTCTTTTAAGGAGGATGGCCATAAGATTTTGAAGCTTAATGATAATGAGGATGGCACATATACTTTGTTTGTAAGAAAGGTGGAGGAGTGATATGGCAGAAAGAGTTTACACAGATGATTTCGCATCAAAGGTGCTAGAGAGTGAAGTGCCCACCATTGTGGATTTCTATTCAGATTCATGCATCACCTGCAAAAAGCTTGCGCCAACTCTTTGCGATATTGAGGAAGAATATGAAGGCAAGCTCAATGTTTTTAAGGTTAATACCAACTATGATACAAAGCTTGTTGAGGATTATGAAATTAAATCTAATCCAACCTTGATTTTATTTAAGGATGGCAAGGCTATTGGTAAGCAGATTGGTCCAAGAGACTATGAGGATTTAGTAGATTGGATAGATGATTTAATTTAAAGTTAGGAGGATAATGAAATGACAATCACAGTGGCAGGAGAGAAGAAGGAATATAAGGATGGTTTGACTCTTCCAGAGCTTATCGAGCTTGAAAATGTGGAGACACCTCAGTATGTGACTGTATCAATTAATGATGAGTTCGTACTTACAGAAAATCGTGATACCACAGTGTTAAATGAAGGTGATAGCGTTGAGTTCCTTTATTTCATGGGAGGTGGCTGCTAATGGCAATGACAGATGAGCAGATTGAGCGCTATAGCAGGCATATCATCCTAAAGGAAGTGGGAGCTAAGGGACAAAAGAAGCTTTTAAACGCAAGCGTACTTATTATTGGTGCAGGTGGACTAGGGGCTCCAGCAGCTATGTATCTTGCGGCAGCAGGAGTAGGAAAGATTGGCATTGTAGATGCAGATGAGGTGGATTTGTCCAATCTGCAGAGACAGATAATCCATAGCACAGCAGATATTGGAAAGCCAAAGGTAAAATCTGCAAAGGAAACCATGAATGCCATGAACCCTGATGTGGAGGTAAAGACATATCATAAATTTGTGGATTCTACAAATATCAGAGAACTGATTCGTGAATACGATTTTATTATTGATGGCACTGATAATTTCCCTGCAAAGTTTCTAATTAATGATGCATGTGTTATGGAAAAGAAGCCATTTAGCCATGCAGGAATCATTCGATTTAAGGGACAGCTAATGACTTACGTGCCAGGCGAAGGCCCTTGCTATAGATGTGTATTTAAAAATCCACCACCAAAGGATGCAGTACCAACCTGTAAGCAGGCAGGTGTTATTGGTGCTATGGGTGGAGTGATTGGTTCACTTCAGGCTATGGAGGCTATCAAATACATCGTAGGTGTAGGTGATTTGCTTACAGGAAAACTGCTTACCTATGATGCTGTAAATCAGGATTTCAGAAAGATAAAGCTTCCACACGACACCAGCAAATGTCCTGTATGTGGAGCAAATCCTACTATTACAGAGCTTATTGATTATGAGCAGGAGGTTTGCGAGGAAACCGCGGGCAGATTTGAGGTAAGAGATGAAAACAATTAGAATGCATTATCGTATATACGATAGTATTGTGGCATACGCAAAGGAACATCTTCCAGAGGAAGCCTGTGGACTTGTAGCAGGTACAGAAAATGATGGTAAAATCGAAGTAAAAAAGATATACTATCTAGAAAATAAGGATCATGCAACAGACCATTTTACACTTGATCCAAAGGACCAGATGGTGGCTATAAAGGATATGAGAAAAGAGGGGCTAAAGCCACTTGGCAATTGGCACTCTCATCCTGAGTCTCCATCAAGACCATCAGTTGAGGATATTAAGCTTGCTTTCGATTCAAAGGCCAGCTACATGATTCTATCACTTATGGCGGAAAATCCAGTGCTTAACAGCTTCCATATAGAGGACGGTCAGTACGAAAAAGAAGATTTAAGAATCTTTTCAGATGAATATTATTTTTAAGGAGAACTTACTATGAAGTTGACAACAAGAGAGATTACTTTTACAGGATTATTCGCGGCACTTATTGCTGTGGGAGCATTTATAAAGATTGATATTCCACTACCACTATACACAATGCATTTTACATTCCAGTGGTTGTTTGTATTACTTGCAGGATTTATCTTAGGCAAAAAGCTTGGTGCCCTTAGCGTAATTACATACATTATTGTTGGCCTTGCAGGGGTTCCAGTTTTTGCAGCAGGTGGCGGTATCGGATATGTGCTTCGCCCAGGATTCGGCTTTTTACTTGGATTTGTTTTGGCAGCATACTTAATTGGCTTATATACAGAAAAGCTTCCATCAAAGAAATTAATATATCTTATTGTGCCAGCTACAATAGGACTTATTGCATATTATAGTGTAGGTGCGGTATATTTTTATTTGATAAAGAATCTATATGTTGGGGAAGCTGTTTCCTTTGCCGTTGTAGTGGTTCAATATTGCTTGATCACTGTTTTACCAGATTTCATCTTATGTGTAATGGCGGCAAGCCTATCTACACAGCTTATTCCAGCATTTAAGAAATTAGTATTAGTAAATGTTCAGGAGTAAGAATGGATATTAAAATAGGAACTCGCGGTTCTAATCTGGCATTGGCCCAGGCAAATTATGTATTGGAAAGGCTAAAGCAAAACTTTCCAGAGAATGATTATGAGATAGTTGTAATCAAAACAACAGGTGATTTGGATCAGCACAGACCTTTAGATGCTATAGGCTCAAAGGGAATCTTCACAGATGAAATAGAGGATGCTCTTTTAAATGGTAGGATACAGCTGGCAGTTCATTCCATGAAGGACATGCCAGACACTCTTAAGGATGGGCTTACATTTGCCGACCCTTGGGATAGAGAGGATGCTAGAGATGTTTTGATCCTCAATCACTACAAATCACTTAAGGATTTGCCTAGAGGTGCCAATGTTGCAACAGGAAGCAAAAGACGTTCCTATCAGCTACTAAAGCTTCGCCCTGATATTAATATCTATCCTATCAGGGGCAATATTGATACAAGAATAAGAAAGCTTAGAGAAGGCCTTGCTGATGGTACTAAGCTAGATGGCATTGTGATTGCTGCAGCGGGGCTTAAAAGAATCGGTCTTGCCCATGAAATATCAGAGTATTTTACTGTGGATGACATGATTCCAGCTCCTGCCCAGGGTACTCTTGCTATCGAGCTAAAATCGGATAATTATGAGCTTCTTGATATGGTAAATTCCTTATCAGATAGCAAGATTAAGGATATCACATTTTTAGAGAGAGGCTTCCTTAAAAAGATAGGTGGCGATTGCCATTTGCCTATTGGTGCTTATGCATCTGCTACCGATGAAGGCTATGAGCTGAGAGCATTGTTTGGAACAGAGGATGGTAGCAAGCTGGCGCATACAAAGCAGTTTGCTGCAGAGGCCAGTGAAGAATTAATTGATAGAGCTGTGGCAGATATAATGCAGCAGCTGGAGAAATAATATGAGTGGAAAAGTTGTTTTGCTTGGAGCAGGTCCTGGAGAATGGGGCCTGCTCACTTTAAAAGGAGCAGAAATTATAAAAAAGGCAGATTGTGTTATCTATGACCGACTGCTAAATGCAAAGTTTTTAGAATTGACAAAAGCAGGATGTGAGAAGATTTTCGTAGGAAAAGAAAATCACTTTCATGTGATGCCACAGGAAGAGATTAATAAACTGTTGCTTCAAAAGGCAGGCGAACATCAGCTGGTGGTACGCCTAAAGGGAGGCGACCCTTATGTGTTTGGCAGGGGCGGTGAAGAGGCCTGCTTCTTGCTTGAGAACGGGGTGGAGGTTGATGTGATTCCTGGTATCAGCTCTTCAGTGGCTGCACTTACAGCCGCCGGCATTCCTATAACTCACCGTGGCTTATCGAAGGGCTTTCAGGTAATCACTGCCCATAGCAGAAAGGATAAGGCTTCGGATATAGATTATAGTAAGCTCACCGATGAATCTGTTACTTTAGTATTTTTGATGGGATTATCTCATGTAGGGGAAATCGCAGATGGGCTAATTGGTGCAGGCAGAAGCAAATCTACAAAGGTTGCTGTAATATCAAATGCCACCACCAATCATCAAAAGAAATGTGTGGGAACACTTGATAATATAGCAGCACTTGTTACAGAGGCTGGTCTTGTATCTCCAGCCACTATTGTGGTAGGTGAGGTTGTATCCTTAAATGAAACGCTGGGATTTTTTGAAAGTAGACCTTTGTTTGGAAAGACTTATTTCCTACCTAAGATAAAGGGATTTGAGTACGGATTAAAGGGCAGCAAAGCTACTAGGTCAAATGAATTAGAAATAAGATTAGAAGAGCTTGGAGCAGAAGTGATTCCTTATGTGGCAGGGCAGATTGTTCCTAAGAAAGTGGATGTTTCTTTTTTGGAAAATGCCAGCGAATCAGATGTAATAGTATTTACAAGCGCAAATGGAGTGAAGGCATTTTTCTACAATCTTTTTGAAGGAGCAAGAAAGGATTTGCGATACATCCCTAATTGTCACTTCGCAGTGGTTGGGAAGAAGACCTTTGACACATTGGCATCATTTGGAATCATTGCAGACATTATTTCTACTAAGCAAAGTGGCGCAAATCTTGCAGAGGCTATCAATAAAAGGGTGAAAGAGGAAGCGAATGTCTACTGGCTTTGTGCTAAGAAGGTATCAGGTGGATTTGAGGAAAGCTTAGATTCAAGATTTAGGTTGAATAAGCTTGTTAGCTACGAGAACATTTCCAGTGATGCGCCAATTGAGGCTGCTACTAAAGAGAAAATCCTAGCCTGTGACGGCGCTATCTTTACCAGTGGAAGCACTGCAACAACCAGCATTGACGCCTTAGAAGGTAGCTTACCGGACTGCCTCTATTCAATAGGTGAAAGCTGCAGCAATGAAATCAGAAAAAAAGGATATGACAACATCCTAGAGGCTAAGATATCATCATATCCTGGAATAGTTGAATTGCTGTTAGCGGATTAGCTATTAACCAAATCACTGAGCTTCTT
This sequence comes from Pseudobutyrivibrio ruminis, assembly GCA_015057315.1. Lineage (GTDB taxonomy): Bacteria > Bacillota > Clostridia > Lachnospirales > Lachnospiraceae > Pseudobutyrivibrio > Pseudobutyrivibrio ruminis_D. The sequence continues at coordinate 99,148 of SVER01000002.1, forward strand.
GCCATAGAAGAAGTCTCTTTCAAGTAAATAGAATTCAGTCCACATTGGCAGGGTTTTGCACACACCCTCACGAGGGCAGTCTTTTGCATCGTCAGCAAGACATGCTACAGGTGAAAGGCTGCCCTCTAATAATTCTATAATCTCTCCAACAGAATATTCCTCAGGCTTTCTTGTAAGCTTGTAGCCGCCGCCTTTACCGCTGACTCCAGCAACAAGCCCTCCCTTAACAAGTTCCTTTACTATTATCTCCAAATACTTCTTTGAAATATCCTGGCGCTCAGCAATATCCTTTAATGGAATGTAATCCTCTGTGTCTTGCTGTGCCAAATCTATCATTACACGTAATGCGTATCTGCCTTTTGTACTAAACATATTCTGACCTCCTATTATACGGGAAAGCGCACATTTAAAATCGCTTCGCGATGGGTGCGCTGTGGGTAACAGGTTCTTCCCACTAAATTGGGCCCCACCTATTACCTTATTATAAGATAGGTAAGTAGGTAAATGCAAGGATATTATAATCGCTATAGATTATCCTCGCCCCATTTTTTTAGCTGCAATAGAATTGGGATTAGGCTCTTTGCCTGATCAGTGAGAGTGTATTCCACACGCACAGGCATTTCATCATATTGGGTGCGATGAACTAATCCATCTGCCTCTAGTTCCTTGAGGGATTGGGCGAGCATGGTGTTTGTAATTCCAAATACAGAGCGCCTTAAATCTCCATATCTGGCAACTTCATTATTGTCGATGACACATAGAATCATTATTTTCCATTTGCCACCTATGATGTTTAATACTTTCTTTAATCCGCAGCCCTTGCCTGCAATTTCTTCACATAAAGGTTCTTTTTTCATAGTCAGTTTTTCCTTACCAGGTTAATAAAAATTGCGTACTTGATATATTTTTCTTACCACATATAATAAGCGTATCGTTTAAAAATAACAAGCAAAAAGTAAAAGGAAGTTGATATGGCAAAAAGATTAGCAAATGTAAACACAGATGTGTGTGTAGCATGTGGTGTTTGTAGATTGCAGTGCCCAAGGGAGGCGATATCCATCTACAAGGGATGCTATGCATTAGTGAATGAGGAAACTTGTGTTGGATGTGGATTGTGTGAGAAAGCTTGCCCAGCAAGCGCAATAAATTTAAAAGAGAGGAGCATATAGATGGCAAATAACAAAAAGAAGCATTGGTACAATTATCTATGGATTTGGTCAATCATTTATTTTGCTCTTGGATTTTTTAATATATTGTTTGCCTGGCTTGGAATGATAGATTTTATTCTGCCTTTGATATTTGCGATAGTAGGCGGTAATAAATGGTTCTGTAACAACATGTGCGGCAGAGGTCAGCTGTTTTGGGTACTTGGAAGAAATGTAGGATGCTCCAGAAAAAAGCCTGCCCCTAAGTGGCTATCATCTAAATGGTTTAGATATGGATTCCTTTTATTTTTCTTGACCATGTTTGGCACAATGGTATTTCAGACCTACCTGGTATTTTCTGGCGCCGGCACACTAAGAAAAGCTATCAAGCTGTTTTGGACATTCAAGGTACCTTGGCAGTGGGCATATTCAGGCAGTGCTTTCCCTGATTGGGTAGCCCAATTCGGATTTGGATTCTACAGCCTGATGCTCACTTCCACTTTGATTGGACTGATAGTAATGGTACTATATAAGGAAAGAACCTGGTGTACATTTTGTCCAATGGGAACCATGACTCAGGGTATATGTAAAATAAAATCAAAAGGAGATAAATAGAAATGACAATAGAAGAAAGAGCTGATTTAGCAGCTAATTTAAAAGCGACAGGCCAGTGCAACTGCACACAGTCTGTACTTAAGGCATTTGAAGATAAGATTGATATTGCTCCAGAGGAGCTTTCAAAGCTTGCCGCTGGCTTTGCAGCAGGTATGGGATGTATGGAAAGCACCTGCGGAGCTCTTATCGGCGCCGTAATGACAGCCGGTATGATTACAGATGGAAAGGGCACCCCTAGATATTCAAAGGAAATGGTGGCTAAGTTCAACGAAAAATGTGGCGCCACAATCTGCAAAGATCTTAAAGGAATTACCACAGGCCAGGTACTTTGCGAATGCCCTGAATGTGTAAGAAATGCAGTGCTTGCGTTGGGCGAGACTGTTGCTGTTGATTAGTATATAAACAAAGGGATAATAGCCAGCTATAAATCTGATTGATAGCTGGCTATTATTTTTTATAATGATAAAACCTATTGACCTAGTAGGTAATAAGATTTATTATATCTGACATAGAAACGAGAAAGGAGGTAGCACATGAAAAACATTTTATGTTTTGGTGATTCAAATACATACGGACTTAGGCCAGATAATGGAGACAGATATTCAAGTGATGTGAGATGGACAGGGATTCTTTCCAAGAAGCTGGGATACTCAAACTATCGTGTAGTTGAGGAAGGGCTTTGTGGAAGGACAACTGTTTTTGAAGATAGCACACGTATTGGCAGGAACGGCTCTCTTTACTTACCGGTTTTCTTAGAGTCACATTATCCAATCGATACTGTGGTGCTGATGCTAGGAACTAACGATTGCAAAACTATATATAATGCCTCCGCTACCGTAATAGGTAGGGGAATAGAAATCCTTCTTAAACAAATCAGAGCGTATAAAAAAGACATGGACATCATCTTGGTATCCCCTATTCATCTTGGGGAAAAGGTTTGGATGAAGGAGTATGATCCAGAGTTTAATGAAAATTCAGTGGTTACCTCCAAGGAGTTGAAGGCAGTATTTAAAAAGCTTGCGGAGGAATATGATTGTAAGTTTTTGGCAGCATCTGATGTGGCGAAGCCTTCAGAATTGGATCAAGAACACATGGATGATAGAAGCCATGAGAGTCTTGCGGGGGCAATTGAAAAATTGATCAAAATATAAATGAAAGAGGACGATAGAAATGAGAAACAAATTATTAAGAAGATTATCAAGTGGATTGTTTATTACAGCTGTGGTAGCAGCTTCATTTACAGCATGCGGCTCTAAGGAAGATGCAGGTGCTACAACAGAAACAGCTAGTGCTGAGTCTAATGAGGACAGCACATCTAATGATTCATCTTCAGCAGGCTTTAGAACATTAGATGAAATCAAAGAAAGCGGTACTATCAACATCGGCGTATTTTCTGATAAGAGCCCATTTGGTTATGTAGATGAGAACGGCGAATATGCTGGATACGATGTATATTTTGCAGAAAGAATTGGCAAGGACCTTGGAGTAGAAATCAACTATGTGTCTACAGAGGCAGCTAACAGAATCGAATATCTTCAGACTGGAAAGGTAGATATTATCCTTGCAAACTTCACAGTTACAGAGGAGAGAGCTGAGGAGGTTGATTTCGCACTTCCATATATGAATGTTGCACTTGGAGTGGTATCACCATCAGATGCAGTTATTGAAAGCCTTGATGATATCGGTGCGGATGACCAGGTGATTGTAATTTCTGGAACAACAGCAGAGACATATCTTACAAAGAATTATCCAGATATCAAGCTTCAGAAATATGATGCATACGCAGAGGCAAAGACAGCATTCGAAAATGGCAACGGTGTAGCGTGGGCAAATGATAACACTGAGGTTATCGCATTCTCACTTGAAAATGAAGGCTATACAGTCGGCATCCCATCACTTGGTGACAACGACACCATCGCTCCAGCTGTAACAAAAGGAAATGAGACACTTCTCACATGGCTCAATGATGAGTTAAAAGCTCTAGGGGCTGAGCAGTTTTTCCACGCTGATTATGAGGCAACACTTCTTGATACATACGGAGCTGACTATGAGGATCAGTTAGTTGTTGAAGGTGGAAAAGTACAGTAATAATTGAAAGGCTATTTATTTAGTAATGGATATAAATATTCTAAGAGAATATATTCCACTATATAAGGACGCACTTTTTCTTACAATGAAGATTGGATGGCAGGGCATTTTATTAAGCTTGGTTTTGGGGCTTGCTGGCGCTGCCATTCTTCATTTTAGAATTCCCGTTCTTAAAGCTATAACTGGAATATACATTGAAATTTTTAGAAACACACCACTTTTGGTGCAGCTGTTTTTTATTTATTTTGCGCTACCAAAGGTGGGGATAAAGATTACAGCAGAAACATGTGGTGTCCTGGGCCTTGGACTTCTAGGCGGCGCCTACATGATAGAAACAATCAGAAGTGGATTAGAATCAATTCCTGTGATTCAGACAGAAAGTGCACTAAGTCTGGGTATGACAAAGGAGCAGACTTTTATCCTTGTTATACTGCCTCAGGCAATTTCCATGAGCGTGCCAGGACTTTTAGCAAATGTCATTTTCCTTTTAAAGGAGACATCGGTGTTCTCCACAATCAGTCTTATGGATTTGATGTTCACAGCAAAGGATTTGATTGGCATGTACGCAAAGACTATAGAGTGCCTGTTCCTTCTTGTGGAGTTCTATTTGATAATGCTTCTTCCGGTTTCGTTGCTGGGTGCATTTGTGGAAAGGAGGATGCGCTATGGCCAATTTGGGGATTGATGTGTTGTTTAAGGGCACTAATTTTTTAAGACTTCTACAGGGGTTGTGGATTTCGGTAGAGATTAGCCTGATATCAGTGGCAATCAGCATCTTACTTGGATTATTTGTAGGTGTTCTGATGACATTAAATAAGCTGTGGCTAAAAGCAATTCTAAAAATCTACCTTGAGATTGTAAGAATCATGCCACAGATGGTACTGCTATTCATTGTATATTTTGGTACAACCAGAGTGTTTGGATGGGATATAACAGCGGAGGCTGCCGCTATATTTGTGTTTAGTTTTTGGGGTGTTGCTGAAATGGGAGATTTGGTAAGAGGCTCAATCAAAAGCATTCCTAAGATTCAGTTTGAATCTGCCTATGCACTTGGAATGGATAAGAAACAGACTTATTTTTATATCATATTGCCACAGACAATCAGACGGCTGATTCCACTTTCTATCAATCTGATTACAAGAATGATTAAGACCACATCCCTTGTAATGATGATTGGAATTGTGGAAGTTCTAAAGGTGGCACAGCAGATAATCGAGGCTAACAGAAAGGCTTCACCAAATGCTGCATTTGGCGTGTTTGCTGTTGTATTTTTACTATACTTTATAGTTTGCTGGCCTATTAGCAGGCTTGCAGTATATTTAGAGAAAAGGTGGGCGTAATGAGCGAATTATTAAAGGTTACACATTTACAAAAGAAATTTGGAGATAATGTAGTTCTTAAGGATATAAACCTGTCTGTAAAGAAGGGAGAGGTTGTTGTAATCATCGGTCCATCAGGCTGCGGTAAAAGCACATTTCTTAGATGCCTCAATGGTCTCGAAGAAATCCAGGATGGCGTGATCGTGGTGGACGGTCTTCCGGTGGAGGCAGGTAAAAGGGAGATTACCAAGCTTCGCCAAAAGATTGGTATGGTATTTCAATCCTATGAGCTTTTCCCACACAAGACAGTGCTAGAGAATATTATCCTTGCTCCAATGAAGGTGCAAAAGCGTTCCAAAGATGAGGCAATCAAGGAAGCACTAGAGCTTCTTGATAAGGTGGGGCTTGTGGATAAGAAGGATTATTATCCAAGACAGCTTTCCGGTGGGCAAAAGCAAAGAGTGGCAATTGTAAGGGCGCTTCTCATGCATCCTGATATCTTACTTTTTGATGAGGTAACGGCGGCGTTAGATCCTGAGATGGTCCATGAGGTGCTAGAGACTATGCTATCTCTTGCGAAGTCAGGCTCTACCATGCTAATCGTTACACATGAGATGTCATTTGCCAGAGCTATTGCTGATAGAATTATTTTCCTTGATAAGGGAGAGATAGTTGAGGAAAGCAGTGATGCCAAGAGCTTTTTTATAAAGCCAACTACGGAAAGGGCAAAGAAGTTCTTGAAAACATTTGACTATGAATAGTGATGAATACTGAAAATAGCTAGTTATAAAATGTATTGATAACCAGCTATAATTTTTAGCAATTATAAAACCTATTGACCTAGTAGGCAATACCGTTTATTATAGTCACATCAAGAAAACAAACGAGAATATTCTTAAGAAACTAATGGAACTAAAGGAGGAAACGAATATGAGCAACTATAGATTTGAAACATTGGCACTTCACGTTGGACAGGAAAACCCAGACCCAGCTTCTGATGCAAGAGCAGTACCTATTTACCAGACAACATCTTATGTGTTTAGAGATTCACAGCATGCAGCTGATAGATTTGGTCTTGCAGACGCAGGTAACATATATGGAAGACTTACTAATTCAACTCAGGGCGTACTCGAAGCCAGAGTAGCAGCTCTCGAAGGTGGTAGTGCAGCACTTGCAGTTGCATCTGGTGCAGCAGCAATCACTTATACAATTCAGGCGCTTGCAGCAAACGGTGGTCACATCGTAGCACAGAAGACAATCTACGGCGGAAGCTACAATCTGCTTGCACATACACTTACTCAGTACGGCGTTTCTACAACATTTGTAGATGCTCATAACTTAGATGAAGTTAAGAATGCAATCCAGGACAACACAAGAGCAATCTACTTAGAGACTCTTGGAAATCCAAACAGTGATATTCCAGATATTGATGCAATTGCACGTATTGCTCACGAAGCAAATCTTCCACTTGTTGTTGATAACACATTTGGTGCAGCTTACTGGGTTCGCCCAATTGAGCACGGTGCAGACATCGTAGTTCACTCAGCTACAAAGTTCTTTGGCGGACACGGAACAACACTTGGCGGTGTTATTGTAGAAGCTGGAAAATATGATTGGAAGTCATCAGGTAAATATCCAAATATTGCAGATCCTAACCCAAGCTATCACGGTGTTTCATTTGCTGAGGTTGCAGGACCAGCAGCATTTGTAACTTATATTAGAGCAATTCTACTTAGAGACACGGGGGCAACAATCTCTCCATTTAATGCATTCCTCCTTTTGCAGGGAATTGAGACATTGCCTCTACGTCTCGACAGACATGCTGAGAATACTAAGAAGGTAGTAGAGTTCCTTAATAATCATCCTAAGGTAGCTCATGTAAATCATCCATCGTTAGAGAATCATCCAGATCATGAGCTTTACAAGAAGTACTTCCCTAAGGATGGTGGCAGCATCTTTACATTTGAGATTAAGGGAGGCAAGGAAGAGGCATACAAATTCATCGATAGCCTTGAAATCTTCTCAATCCTTGCAAATGTAGCTGATGTAAAGAGCCTTGTAATTCACCCAGCTACAACAACACATTCACAGCTTACAGAGGAAGAGCTTTTAGACCAGGGCATTACACAAAGCACAATTCGCCTTTCAATTGGAACAGAGCACATCGATGATATCATCGAGGATTTGGAGAAAGGCTTCGCTGCAATCGACGACGAGAAAATAGATGAGATTTTTAATGCAGAAAAAAACGCAAATGCGGTATAATAAGTTTTAATGAGATTTAAATGAGCCTGTAGTTCACAAGCTATTATATTACTAAAGGGAATCGTGTTAGATGACCGTAGTAATATAATGCTTGTGAACGTAACAGGCGGAGTAGAATATTAGAAAAAACAGGAGGATATTGATATGTCAAAGATATATAAGGGAGCAAGTGAATTAATCGGAAATACTCCACTTGTTGAGGTTACAAATATTGAAAAGGAGCTCGGCTTAGAGGCTACAGTGCTAGTTAAGCTTGAATATTTCAATCCAGCAGGTTCTGTAAAGGACAGAGTTGCTCTTGCAATGATTGAAGATGCAGAGGAAAAGGGATTATTAAAGGAAGGCTCAGTTATCATTGAGCCAACAAGTGGTAATACAGGTATCGGTCTTGCAGCTATTGCAGCAGCTAAGGGCTATCGTGCAATTCTTACTATGCCAGAGACAATGTCTGTTGAGCGTAGAAATATTCTTAAGGCTTATGGTGCAGAGATTGTTCTTACAGAAGGCGCTCAGGGTATGAAGGGTGCTATCGCAAAGGCTGAAGAGCTTGCTAAAGAAATCGAAGGAAGCTTCATTCCGGGTCAGTTTGTAAACCCAGCAAACTCAGCAGCACATCGTTCTACAACAGGTCCAGAGATTTGGAAGGATACAGATGGAAATGTGGATATCTTCATTGCTGGTGTTGGTACAGGTGGAACAGTTACAGGTGTTGGTGAATATCTTAAGAGCCAGAACCCTAAGGTACAGGTAGTTGCACTTGAGCCAAAGGATTCGCCAGTGCTTTCTGAGGGACGTGCAGGTGCTCATAAGATTCAGGGTATCGGCGCAGGCTTTATACCTGAGGTTCTTAACACAAAGATTTACGATGAGGTATACAAGGCAGACAGCGCAGATGCATTCGAGGCAGCTAAGCTTCTTGCTAAGAAGGAAGGTATCTCAGTTGGTATCTCATCTGGTGCAGCTCTTCACGGTGCAATCGAGCTTGCAAAGCGCCCAGAAAACAAGGGCAAGACAATCGTAGCTCTTCTTCCAGATTCAGGAGACCGCTACTATTCAACACCATTATTTACAGAGTAATAATGATTATTTTAAGGCTAGAGTGTTTTGCTCTAGCTTTTTTGCGCTATTCATATTTGAAATCATTAATTCCTGTCACAAGAATCTTACCAATCTCAGTAAATTCATTCATGCTGTGACAGGCTTAATTGCACAGCAGACAATCTCTGTCACAGCGATTGCTTCAATCTCAGTAAAATCGTTGACATTGTGACAGAGATAATTCAATACTGCACCTTGTCTGTCACAGAGGTAACGAAAACAATGGCTTTGCAGGGAGTCCTGTGACAGAAAAATTCCAATTTTAGTGAAATCCTGTCACAACATGTGTTACAAATGAAATAAATACGTTGAGCTTGTGACAGAATCGCTAAAAGACAAGCTGATTCTGTCACAACAACTGCTACAAACCTTATAAATGCGTTACCTTTGTGACAGAAGCAACAAAGCTTCAGTACATCACCACTTGCACACAATCTATTTTTGTATTATTTTATAGTCATGATTAATGTATGTATCGTAGAAGACGAGTTGGCTCAGGCAGAGCTTCTCAAACAATATATAAATAAATATGGAAATGCTACAAAGCAGCCCTTTAATATCACTCATTTAATTGATGGAATTGACCTTGTGGATGATTATAAGGGGCAGTTTGATATTATACTGCTTGATATTCAGATGAAGCATTTAGATGGAATGGCAGCTGCGGAAAAGATTCGCAAGGTGGATTCAGATGTTATTATTATTTTCATTACATCCACTGTGCAGTATGCAGTGCAAGGCTATGCTGTGGATGCATTAGGATATGTGTTAAAGCCTGTGCCTTACACTCAGTTTGAGCAGCTTTTTGAAAAGGCCATCACCAGGGTTAATGCTAAGAAGCAGCATGTGTATGTGAAGGTTTCTGTGGATGACAAGCAGATGAAGCTTGACTGTGACTCTATTTCATATATTGAAAGTCAGCGAAACAATGTGGTCATTCACACAGATGAAAGGGACTACACTACCATAGGGCCACTTAAAAGATTTGATGAAATGCTTATGGAGCATGGATTTAGCAAATGCCATAATGCATATCTTGTTAATCTTTCTAGGGTTGAGGCTGTGCAAAAGGAAGAGGTAATTCTTACTGATGGTGTAACACTTCCTATTAGTAGAGCAAGGAAAAAGGAATTTATGGCCGCACTTACAGAGGATATTTTATAGGAGATATTTATGGACTTACATGCTTTTTTAGACCCAGTAAAATTACAGGATACACCGCGACTTTTTACCGCTATTGCTGAATGGCTAGCGGTTTTTGTTTATTTTAATATTTACAAAAGAAGACGCCATGATAAGATATATATTTTCCAGTGCATAGGCACATTGGCAGTGCAGATTATATATCAGTTTATAGCAGGCTTACTTCCTATAGAATTCTGGATCCCTTGCATGATGGGCGCAGTTGCACTGATGTACGCTTCCCTTTATTTTGTGCTAGATATTAAGCCAAGGGATTGTGGGGTAATAACCACCCATGCTTTTGTTTTGGCAGAATTTGCAGCATCCCTATACATTCAGCTGTATGTATGGTGCGTTTATTTTTCAGATGTAGATGATTTTACCGAATCTGTTGTAGTAATGGTTATCGTATATACGATAACATTTATTGCTTATTATAATTTTGAAAAAGGTAACATCCCTCCAAATAAAAATCTTAATGTAAAGACAAATGAACTTATAAGCGTTATCATCACAGGTATTGGTGCTTTTATTATGTCAAACCTTAGCTTTATAACCCAAAAGACACCATTCTCTGCTTCAGAAAACATGCTATATGTAAGAACTCTTGTTGATTTTGGTGGTATGTTGATGCTGATGACGGAAATGGGACGTCGTAATGAGATGGCTGCCAAAAACGAGAGCGATGCCATTAATCAGCTGTTCCAGAAGCAGTATGAACAGTATAAGCTGGCTGTTGACAATTCAGAGGCACTTCGTAAAGAAATGCACGATATGAAGCATTATGTAATGGCATTAAAGGAAGAGGATGACCCGGTAAGACGTGCTGAGGTGTTAGAGGATATGGAGCAGGCCATAGCCATCCAGGAATCATTTATGAACACAGGCAATAAGGTATTAGATGTTATCCTTACCACCAAAAGCCTACAGTGCCAGAAAAAGAACATCACTCTTAATGCTATGGTAGACGGTGATTTGCTTTCTGGTATCCACGTAAAAGATATCTGTTCACTTTTTGGAAATCTTTTGGATAATGCAATAGAAGCTACTCAGCAGGTGGAGGATCATGAGAAGAGGCTAATTACCATGTCTGTTCGCTCTCGAAATCAATTTATAATTGTAGAGTGTGAAAACTACTCTGATAGCTCTAATGTAAGGCTTAGAAAGAATCAAAGACGAAGAATTTTTAAGAATGATAATCTACCTGGCACCACCAAAAAAGATAATGTAAAGCATGGCTTCGGCCTAAAATCCATTGGTCAGGTGGCAGAAAAATACGATGGTGCTATGAACGTAAGCTACGAAGATGGCTGGTTCAAAGTAAAGGTTTTACTAGCCGCTAAGAAATGAATTATTGCGAGTTATCACGGATTTTTGACAAGTTGTCCTTCGGGGCAACTTGTTTTTTTTATATCGTGGTAGATTAATATCAGAAATGGTAAGAACGGCTTGCCAATTAAATGGAGGATATAGATGGACGCTAAAGAAATTATTTCAAAGCTTACATTGATGGAGAAGGCCGCATTACTTAGCGGTAAGAACGAGTGGGAGTCAAGGGACATTCCACGCTTGGGGATTCAGTCAATCACTTTTTCTGATGGACCTCACGGGTTACGTCGTCAGGAGGGAGCTGGCGATCACCTAGGACTTAATGCATCTCTTCCAGCTACATGTTTTCCAACAGCAGCAACAGTTGCTAACAGTTGGGATCCTAGCCTTGGTGAAGAAATTGGTGCAGCCCTTGGTGAGGAGGCAGTAGCACAGAATGTAGATGTGTTACTTGGACCTGGTCTTAACATGAAGCGCTCTCCACTTTGTGGAAGAAACTTTGAGTACTTTAGCGAAGACCCAATCCTTGCAGGTAAGATGGCAGCGGCGTACGTAAGGGGTATTCAGAGCAAGCATGTTTATTCTTGCCCTAAGCACTTTGCTGTCAACTCTCGCGAGTATCGCAGAATGGCTATGAACGCTGTTGTTGATGAGCGTACACTTCGTGAGATTTACCTTACAGCATTTGAGATTGCTGTTAAGGAAGGTGGAGCTAAGACAATCATGTCAGCTTACAACGAGGTTAATGGCAAATATGCTAACGAGAACGACCATCTTTTAGTTGATATCCTTAGAAATGAGTGGGGATTTGACGGTATCGTTGTTACAGACTGGGGCGCTAGCAACGACCATGTGGCTGGTGTTAAATGTCAGTCCAATGTAGAGATGCCAAATCCTGGTCTTGATTCTGCTAGAGAGCTTATCAAGGCAGCAACAGAAGGTGAAGGCCGCATCACGGAGGAGGAAATCGACAAGGCAATTCTTCCTATTATAGAGGCAGCTATTTACTTTAAGGAGAATGATCACAGCAAGGGATTTGATAAGGAAGCTCATCATGCCATTGCTAAAAAGGCAGCTGTTAATTCAGCAGTGCTTCTTAAGAATGATGAAGATATCCTTCCTCTTAAGGCAGGCACCACAGTTTGCTTACGTGGACCATTTGTTGATAAGCCTCGTTATCAGGGCTCTGGTAGTTCACAGGTTAATTCAACAAAGGTTGAGACAATCAGAGAGCAGATTGCAAACTACGATTTAAATGTAATAGATGACCCAGAAAAGGCTGATGTAGTCTTATTCTTCTTTGGATTAGATGAAATAGCTGAGAGCGAAGGTGCAGACAGAATGTCAATAGATGTGCCTGAGTATCAGATAAAGGAGCTAGAAGAGCTCACAGTTTACAACAAGCATATCATAGGTGTTATGAGTGCCGGTTCATCTGTAAAGATGCCATGGCTTGGTAATTTACAGGCTTTACTTCACGGATACTTAACAGGACAGGCTGGAGCATCAGCATTACTTGATATCATTGTTGGCAAAGAGATTCCAACTGGTAAGCTTTCAGAGTCTTACCCATTCGCATATACGGATTGCTCGATTGTAAACTACGCAGATACAGAGAAGAGAAATCTTCAGTATCGCGAAGGACCATTCATTGGATATCGTTATTACGATACAGCAGATGTTGCAGTGCAGTTCCCATTTGGATTTGGACTTAGCTATACCACATTTGAATATTCAGCTCTTTCAGTTTCAGAAGAGGGAATTAAGTTCACTATTAAGAATACAGGAAATCGCGACGGCGCTGAGATAGCTCAGATGTACATAGGTAAATCTGAATCAGGACTTATTCGTCCTAAGAAGGAGCTTAAGGGCTTCAAGAAGGTATGGATTAAGGCTGGTGAATCAGCAGATGTTGAGATTCCATTTGATGATAAGACCTTCCGCTATTTCTCAACTGTAAGTAACAAGTGGGAAATTGAAGGTGGTGAGTATCAGATATATGTAGGTGGAAATGTTCGTGACATCGAGCTTACAGGCAGAATCACAAAGGCAGGCACTATTACTGAATTACCTTACGATATTGAAAGCCTACCAAGCTATAAGACAGGTAAAGTAAGAAACGTACATTATGAAGAGTTTGAAAAGCTTTACGCAGCTCCACTTCCAGAGGAAAAGGTTGGACCACTTGATATCAACGATGCCCTTTGCCAGATGAAGGATGCTAAGAGCGGACTTTGTAGACTTGTGTACAAGGTACTTAAGAGCAACCTGGATAAGTCTTACGAAAAGGGAGTGCCAGACCTTAACACAATGTTCATCTACAACATGCCATTTAGAGCAATGAGTAAGATGACAGGTGGCGCAGTATCAAGAGAGATGGCCGAATCAATAGTAACTATTGCAAACGGACACTTCTTCAGAGGACTTGGTGGTGTAATCGGAGGCTACTTTAGAAACTCCCGCGCCAACAAGAAATACGAAGCACGTTTAAATCATAAAGAATAAAAGCCTTCCCCTTTGTAGGGGGAAGGTGCCCCGTAGGGGCGGATGAGGGTAAAGGAGAATTAATATGAATCTTTGGAACAACTTTGTTGAAAAGCACCCAGCACTTGCCAAGTGGATTCGTGAGGGTGGCTTATTCGTAATCGTAAGTAACTTAATCACAGTATTTAAGTATTTGTTACTTACATTTTTACCTGCAGCTTTTGCATTCTTAGGAGACAGAACTTTTGGCTGGCCAGGTATTCCACTTACAATCGCTGGTGAAACATTCCAGTGGAACATCTTAGGTTACGACCAGGCACACGGCGGTCTTGCTTACTTCACAGCATACATGATTGCCATGGTAATCGGTGAATGCATTAATTTCCCAATTCAGAAGCTTTTTGTATTCCGTAATCACGATAAGCCTGGCAAGCAGATTGCCTGGTACATTTTGGCATTTATCGTAATTACCTGCATCGTAAACTCAATCAACTGTATTTGGGTTGCAGTAGCAGGCATCTTCGTTCCAGCATGGCTTTACAACATCGGAACAACCGTACTCAACGGCGGAGTTTCAATGGTGGTCTTCTTCTTTGTAAACAAGATCATCTTCCCAGAAACCCCAAAAGCCGATATGAGATAAATTTACTATTAATCAAGTGTTAATAGGAAGGAGAAGAGAGAATGTTATCAATCAACATTGCGGACGTCATTGCCGTCCTACAAACAATGATTCCACAGCTTATTATCATAGGCGTGGCACTCGTTGCAGCAATCATCGTTACTATTTGTGCGATGAAGGCAAAGAAGCCTCTTAAGGGCTTCATCAGAAAGGAAGCTTGGATTGCTTTCTTATTAGTAGTGGTTGTAGTTGCAAACACTATTGTACTTGGCCCTATGTTTTCCATGATTAACATGGCAATGGGCGGTGGCAGTATTTCAGACGAAGCCATCGACGAGGCTAAGGCACTTTGTACACAGATTGCAGAGGAAGGTATTGTTCTTCTTAAGAATGATGATAAGGCACTTCCACTTGCAGAAGGTTCAAAGATTAATGTATTTGGTTGGTCATCAACTAACCCTATTTATGGTGGTACAGGTTCAGGAGCTCTTTCAGATGCTTATCCTACAGTAGACTTTTTAACAGGTCTTACTGATGCAGGTATCGAGTACAATCAGGATCTTGTAGATTTCTACAAGGGATGGAGAGATTCTAGACCTACAGTAGGTATGATGGGACAGGATTGGACAATTCCTGAGCCAAAGGTTTCTGAGTATGGCAACCTTATTTCAGATGCTAAGAACTACTCAGATACAGCTATTTTCTTCATTGCACGTTCAGGTGGTGAAGGTGCCGATCTTCCTACATCATATGATGGTGAGGATACATTCTCAACAGAGGGAATGTTTGGTGCATCAGGTGTTCGTTACTCAGATCAGAAGGATGATTTAGATGCTTCTAAGTCTTACCTTGAGCTTTCTAACAGAGAGCAGGCACTTCTTGACGAAGTAACAGCTAACTTTGATAAGGTTATCGTAGTTGTTAACTCAGCAAATGCTATGGAGCTTGGCTTTGTTAATAATTACTCACAGATTAAGTCAGTTCTTTACTGCCCAGGTACAGGCCAGACTGGATTTGATGGACTTGGCGAGATTATTGCAGGTCAGGTTAACCCATCAGGTAAGACAGCTGACACATTTGTAGCAGATCTATTTGCTACACCAACAGCTAACAACTTTGGTGATTTTGATTACACTAACATGGAAGAGTTTGGTGTAGATAACATGTTCGCTGAAGGCGGCAAGGCTTATCCTACATTTGTAAACTATGTAGAAGGTATTTACGTTGGATATAAGTTCTATGAGACAGCAGCAGCTGAAGCAGAGAACGGCTTTGAATTTGATTATGATTCAGCAGTAGTATATCCATTTGGTTATGGATTATCATACACAACATTTAAGCAGGAAATGGGTCCTGTAACAAATGATGGTAAGACAGTTTCATTTGATGTAACAGTTACAAACACAGGTGATGTTGCTGGTAAGGATGTTGTAGAGGTTTACTACAACCCACCATATACAAACGGCGGCATTGAGAAGGCAGCTGCAAACTTAATTCAGTTTGCAAAGACTTCTACACTTGAGCCAGGTGCTTCTGAGACAGTTTCTATCTCATTCGCACTTGAGGATATGGCTTCTTATGATACATACGGCAAGGGCTGCTATGTACTTGAGGCTGGTGATTATGAGATTTCTATCAACTCAGATTCACATAACAAGATTGCTACAGATACAGTAAACGTTGCTTCAGATATCGTATATGACGATTCTAACAAGCGTGAGAGCGATCAGGTAGCAGCTACAAATCAGTTCCAGTTTGCAGAGGGTGATGTAACATACCTTTCACGTGCAGATGGATTTGCTAATTATGCTGAGGCTACAGCAGCTCCTGCATCTTTCGAGATGGCAGATGAGTACAAGTCAACATATGTAAACAACACAAACTACAAGGAAGAAGACTATAACAACGATTCAGACGAGATGCCTACAACAGGCGCTAAGAACGGAATCGAGCTTAAGGAACTTCGTGGTCTTGACTATGATGATCCTATGTGGGATGAACTCCTTGATGAGATGAGCGTATCTGATATGAACAATCTTATCGAGCTTGGTGGTTATGAGACATCAGCAGTTGATTCTATCGGCAAGGTTATGACATATGATTGTGATGGTCCTGCTTCAATCAACAATAACTTTACAGGCCAGGGTTCTATCGGATTCCCAGCAGCAGTTATGATTGCTTGCACATGGAACAAGGATATGGCTCTTGCATTTGGTCAGTCAATCGGACGTATGGCTAACGACATGGACGTTTCTGGTTGGTATGCACCAGCTACAAACACACACCGTTCAGCATTTGCAGGACGTAACTTCGAGTACTATTCAGAGGATGGCGTACTTGCAGGTTGGATGTGTGCAAACGCTGTTAACGGTGCTAGAGAGTGGGGCGTATATTCATACGTTAAGCACTTCGCAACAAACGATCAGGAAACAAACCGTACAGGACTTCTTTGTACATGGCTTAACGAGCAGTCACTTCGTGAGATTTACCTTAAGTCTTTCGAGATTGCATTTAAGAACTCTAACCCAGGTGCAACAATGGTTGCATTCAACAACATCGGTGTAGAGCCAGCAGAGGCTTGCTCAACTCTTCTTAACACAGTACTTCGTGGTGAGTGGGGATTCAGAGGCTTTGCTGAGACAGATTACTTTGGTGGATACGGATATCAGGATGCTGATAGAATGATTAGAAATGGTTGCGACCTTATGCTTGCAACATACTCAACAGATCAGTCTAAGGTAACAGACCAGACATCTGCAACATCAATAATCGCTATGAGACAGGCATCTAAGAACATTCTTTACACAGTAGTAAATAGCCGTGCTTATGACAATGATATCAAGGCTGGTATTCCTACATGGGAGAAGGTTCTCATCCTCATCGATGTAATCCTTGGATTACTCATCGTATGCCTTGAGTACATTGCAGTTAAGAAATATCTTGCAAAGAAAAGAGAAATGGCACCAACTGTTGAGGCAGAATAGATTAAGAAATCTTTAGATGCAATTAACTTGATTTAGTTGATGATATTTACTAGATTTGTTAAAATCATAAAGGTTACTTAACAAGGGGACGGGCAACCGTCCCCGTTTTATAGGAGATATTATTATGAAGTTATTAAGTTTTGCAGTACCTTGTTACAATTCTGCAGATTATATGGAGCATTGTGTAGAGACACTTCTTCATGGCGGTGAGGATGTGGAAATCATCATCGTTGATGATGGAAGTACAAAGGATAACACAGCTGAAATAGCTGATAGATTAGCAGCAGAACATCCTACTATTATTAAGGCTGTTCACCAGGAAAACGGGGGCCATGGTCAAGCTGTTAATACAGGTCTTAAGAATGCTACAGGATTGTTCTTTAAGGTTTTAGATTCAGATGACTGGGTAGATGAGGAAGCTTATGACAAGGTTTTAAAGGTGCTTCGTAGCTCAGTAGAACATAGTAAGAATCTTGATATGCTTATTTCTAATTTTGTATATGATAAGGAAGGGGCACACCATAAAAAGGTAATGTCTTATTCAAATCTTCCTGTAAATAAGTATTTCACATGGGATGAGACAAAGCATTTTAAGAAGGGACAGTACATATTGATGCACTCAGTTATCTATCGTACAAAGCTTCTTAGAGATTGTGGATTAGAGCTTCCAAAGCATACCTTCTATGTAGATAACCTTTATGTATTTTATCCACTACCTTATGTTAAGAACATTTATTATTTGGATGTGGATTTCTATCGTTACTATATTGGAAGAGATGATCAGTCAGTTAATGAAAAGGTTATGATTAGCCGTATTGATCAGCAGATTAAGGTTAATAAGCTTATGTTTGAAGCTTATGATTATAAGAACATTAAGGATGAACATGTTAAGAAGTACATGTTCAATTACCTGGAGATGATTACTGTTATTTCCACAGTACTTCTTATGAAGAGTGGTACTAAGGAGCATCAACAGAAGCGTCGTGATTTGTGGAAGTATATTAAGGAGCATGATTATTATCTTTACCGCAAGCTTAGATATGGTATCATGTGTGCCACTACTAATCTTCCAGGTCATGGCGGACGTGCTATTTCAATTACAGCATACAAGATTGCACAGAAGGTAGTAGGGTTTAACTAATCATTAACTAATTATTAAACAGCACTTTTTAACGAAAAAAGTGCTGTTTTTTTTAAAAGAGATTTAATTTTGTAATTCAAAAATGCTAAGAGGTAAAATGACTAAAAATTAAATGTGGATTTAGCAAGATTATAAATTAAAACAGGATATAATAATGAAGAAGAATAGCGTACTTTCCCGTGTTCACAAAATATGGGAAAGTCTTTTTTTTATGCTGATTAGTACATTTGCTCAAAATGCTGAGCTTTTTTTGACGTTTTTGCCAAATTTTGGCACTTCTTGCCACCCCCCTTTATTTTATTGATTTTTTGGACTATATTAAACCGTGGACACAGAATGTTCACAGAATGTTTACAATTTGGTGACATTTAATACACATTTATTCCACATTTATTTCACAAAACGATTGTGGCCTAGATTTTAAGGAGCATTTTTAACATGAAAAACAATCTCATCTTAAAAAGAATAATGTCCTTTGGTCTTGCCATGGCATTGTTTATATCAACACCAGCTAATGCGTGGGCAGATGATGTAAATCCGGTGCCAGTTGAGACGGTTATTGATGATAAGTTACAGGCTAATGAGGCTGATACTGAAAGGGAGACAGTATCAGAACAGGATTTAGCCACTGCAGCAAAGGGAGAATCTGAGTCAACAGCTACATCTTCGGATGTAGCTGAAAATGACTCGGAGGAAACACCTACTGGAAAAGTTGTGTTTACTGAAGAAGTAGAAACAGAAGACGATGACAAAACAGAAGAAACAGATGAGATTGAAGATACAGAATTAGATGAAGAAGATACTGAATTAGAAGAAATAGAAGATGATGAAGAAGTAGAAATAGTAGATGATGCAAATCTTGTAAGAATAGTTGCTAAGAAGAATGTCTTAAATGGAGCAGTTAAGGTTTCAGTTAAAGAAATCACTCAGGAGTCTGATGAAGGTCAGTATAATCAGATGGCTAGTGTTCTTAATAGTGAAAATGCTGCTGATACTTCTGTAGTAGATTTTGTTGCTTATGATATTTCACTTATAAATGAGAATGGTGAAGTGGTTGAACCTACAGGAGAGGTTAAGGTCGAATTTAACAATCCTTCAGTAGATGGTCTTAATGATGATTCACTTTCAACTGAAGTTTATCATTACTTAGATTCATCTCTTAACAGAATGAATGAAGTAGCATCAAGCACTGATTCAGTTGAAATGATTACTGATCATTTTTCTACATATATTATTGCTATTAAAGGATACAGAAGTGGAAACATTTTTGATAGCAAGTATGTGACTGTCCGTTCTGAACAATTAGATTGGAAATATAGCAACTCATTCCCTGGGATGTATTCACATGAAGGAGATTATGCTAATTCATATTTCTATACAAACATTAACGGCACAAATTATAGATACTATTATCCATTAGAGTTAAGAGTATATGTAAATGGAAGTGCTGAGCCAGTTGAAACATTTAGCCATGCATACTTTGCTAGCAATGATGTATCTATTAATAGAGATAATTTCAAAATTAACGCTGAGGATTATGTTGTTGAGTCAGTAAATTTTGGCGTAGGTCCTACATACAATAAGAATGGTATGCAAAGACAGGATGGTTTTGGCACATATAACATAGGCTTTGTTAATTACATGCACACTGATGAAAAGAAGCCTCAAAATGACTTTTATAAAAATGGTGTATATAACATAGTTTACCCGGTAAATCCACAGAGAAATATTAACTATATTGATATATATCTAAAAGATAGTAATTTAAATGTTTACTCAGTTCAAAAAGCAGCACTTATTGATTATAAGGATTGCTTTAAAGCTGCTGTAACTAATCAGAACAATCAGATTGTTGATGCTTTTAACTTCTCTAGAAATGGTGGAATAAATAACACAGCAGGCAACGTATTTGAAGGAAACAATTTCCATGAAAATGCTACAGTATATCAGGGATTAGCAAACCAGAAGTATTACGATAAGTTTAATCTTGCTGATTCTATATATATGACTCAGGAATTATTCCCAAGTCCTGATATGTTAAACGAGAATTATGATGCTGCTGCATATAACGTAAGTGTTCAGTTTGTTAAGACAGATGATGGATACTATGTAATGGATAGTGGCAAGTATGGTTATGATTTAGTTCAGGATAACGGTGATCCTGCAATTGGTACAGTTTCAAATCATGCAACATTGAAAGTTAAGAATGAACCAGAAAATGGTTTTTGGCCATTTGCATTATCTGGATATCATTTCGGAATGCAGATTCCACTTGATTTCGCAATTTCACCAAACGGAAAAACAGTAGTGAACGGACAGGAGAGTGATACTGTTTTTGAGTTTTCTGGAGATGATGATGTATTCGTTTATATCGATGAGAATTTAGCTCTTGATTTAGGTGGTATACATGGTAGGGTTGCAGGTTCCATCAATTTTGCAACTGGTATGGTTCACGTAGAAGGTGATGATTATCTCGGTAATGGTAATCGTATGAATCTTAGAGACAAGGATTTCAATTTCTACGATAAGATTGGAATGTCACGTGAAGCATTTAGTAAGAGCGCACATACAATGCACGTTGTTTACTTCGAAAGAGGTGCTAATGAATCAAATTGTATGATTAAGTACAATTTCGTTCCTCTTAACAATAAGAAGGTATTCAAGAAGAGCATTACTATAGAAAAAGAATGGGATGATGCTAATAATGCAGAACTTCGTCCAGAACAGTTAAAATTTAATGTTTGCGGTTCTTATTCAGAGGAAGGCAATGTTAAATATGTAGATTTAGCTGGAAATAGTCATGATGATAAAGAATCAGCTATGACAGAGGTCGTTGTTTCAGCTGATGAAAATTGGCAAAAGACAATTAATGGTCTTCCAGTATTCTTTCAGAATGATGCAAGAAAAAAAATAACATGGTCTGTTGAGGAAGTGGTTCCAGAGGATTACGAACAGACAGGTTATGAAAAGTGGTATTCAGAGACTACAGATATTACTAAAGAAGATTTGATTCCTGAACCTGCTTCAGAAGGCGGAGAAAGATACAGTCATTTTGATATAGAAGTAAATGCTGTATCAGATGACAATTCAGTTGGAGCAAGAACAATTGAAAGCATCCGTGATTTGAATGGTAACGAAAACTGTGTATCAGTACTTGGTTATTATGATAATTATACATGGAGACCTTATGAAAAATCTGTTCCTATGTATAAGCACAATAACTACGAATGGAGAGCGGATCATCAAGCAATTGGTAAAAACACAGTAATCACATTCTATGTTAAGTATTCAGGAAGAAATGATTACAAGTTAGTAATCATAGACAAGAATTCTTATTATCCAGAAGGTGCTAAATACTATAAGCATTCAACAGAGTTTAATGATCAGCATGAGCCATACAGAAATTTGGCTTTGTACTATACAAAACCTGATAATCCTTGGCGGGGATATGTTGATTTAAGTGGAAAGAACTTATTTACAACAGCCATGATTGAATGTCCTGTTACAGTATCATATGGATATGGAAATATAAATAATGATCACTATGGTTACCAAGACCCAGGAATTGATTTAGTTCTTTCACCAAAAACTATAGAGAGCGTTTCTATAGAAGCTACTGGTGATGAGCACTTCAAATTTAAAAATACAGTAAAATCAAAAGTTAATTTAACATTTAAGAAAGTGGTTGAAGGCGAAAACGTAAATCCTGATAGTCTTTACAGCATCAAGGTGGAGAAAGTTTCAACTGATAATGGTAAAGAGAAGACTGAGATTGTTGATTACAAGAACGGTAAGGTTTATATAGGTAATAACGAAATATTAAATGCAAAATTAACAAGTGAGCAAAAGGGCGTAATCCTTGGCATTGGATGCCAAAATGGTATTTATAATATCTGGGCTGATCAGACAGTTTCTATTACTGGTTTGCCAGTAGGTGTTTATAGAATATCAGAGGTTGGAGCTTATGGTGGAGTCGAATTTAATCAGTTTGATGTTTCCATCCAATATGATGATAAGACTATTAAAGACGTTAAAGCAGATATTGAATGTGGTAACGGAGATAAATATGTAGAAATACATAATAAACTAAAGCAGACCTATGGATGGAAGCTTAAGAAAGTTAGTGCCACATTAAATACAAAGACT
Source organism: Pseudobutyrivibrio ruminis (assembly GCA_015057315.1). Taxonomy (GTDB): domain Bacteria; phylum Bacillota; class Clostridia; order Lachnospirales; family Lachnospiraceae; genus Pseudobutyrivibrio; species Pseudobutyrivibrio ruminis_D. Next base: position 121,566 of record SVER01000002.1, read on the forward strand.
TTGCCAGGTGCTAAGTTCACTTTAACTGGTAAAAATCTTACATATTATGGTATCAGCGGTGAGGATGGATATGTAGGTTGGTATACATCCGATAGCTTTTCAGATGATTCTTTGGTTAATGAAATCGAAGATGGAAAATATATCCTTACGGAGATAGAAGCTCCAACTGGATATGCAATTAGTACTGAAAAGTGGACTGTTGAAATAAAGAAATACAAATCAGTTTCAGTTAAGAATGGTAAAAATACAATTGCCAAGACTGACAAAAACAACCCAATTATTGAAGTAACTTTCGAAAACGAAGTTGCTTACACTCTTCCTGAAACAGGTGGAAGAGGTACCTATCTCTATACAATCGGCGGAATCTTGCTAATGCTAGTGGGGGCGCTGTTGTTATATAAAAATAAAATAAATAAAAAATAAATACAAAAGGAGAAAAGAAATGAACAGAATTAAGAAAGTCATTGCCTTTGCTTTAATGATGGTAATGATGATGGCAATGAGCGTAACAGCATTTGCCGCAGACACAACAACAATCACAGTTAAGAATCTTTCAGCTAATGAAGCTACTCAGGTTAGCATTTACAAAATTGCTGAAATCGGAAGTGGTAAATGGAATTTCTCACCATGGGTGAAAGATGACATGTACAAGGTCAATGGTGAAAAGTACGATTTTGAATTTGCTAAGATGGCAGATGCAGTTGCTAATGAAACTCCAGATCAGACTCTTACAACAACTGTAGGAACTACTTCACTTACATTCACAGATGTAAAGGCTGGTGCTTATCTTGTATTAGCTGCAGGTGAGAAGACAACATACAATGTTATGGGTGTTGCAACATATAAGTATGATGATAATGGCAAGTTCGTAGCAAAGCCTGCAGAGGTTATTGCTAAGTCTACAGGTACTGTAGTAGTAAAGGATACAGATGATACATTCGTTGCAGCTGGCGATACAGTAACATTCACAATTACAACAGAAGTCCCTTATATTGAAGAGGGTGCAACAGATAAGTCATTCACATTATATGAGAATCCAACAAACTTAAAGAATCTTACAGTTACAAGCGTTAAGCTTGCAGATGCTGAGAAGAAGGCTGGTAATACATATAATCTTGTTGAAAGCACAACAGCTAAGTATGAATTAAATCTTTCTGATTTAGTTGCTGATAACAATGCTAATGCTGGTAAGAAGGTAGTTGTTACTATCACAGCAGTTGTTGATGGTGTTAACGGATATGAGAATACAGCTTGGTCAAACAAGTCTGATTCAAATGTTGATTATAAGACAAACACAGTTAAAGGCTTTACAGGTTCAATCACACTTCAGAAAATTGATGCAACAACAAAGAAAGCACTTGCTGGTGCAAAGTTCAGCTTTGTAAAGAACGACGAGACACTTAAGTTTGTAGCAACAGAAAAAGCTGGTGTTTACACATTTGATAAGAATGGTTCTTTAACAGAACTTGAAGTAGCTGAAGATGGAACTCTTAAGGTTCAGGGTCTTTCTGAAGGAACTTATGAAATCATCGAGACACAGGCTCCAGAAGGATACTCAATCCATGCAAACATTCCTTCAGTTCCAATTGAGCCAGAATATGCAAAGACAACTAGACTTTCAGTAGACGAAGCTACAGCACATGTAAACGTTGGTGAAAACGCACCAGTTCCAGTAGATGATACAAGATTAACAACTCTTCCATTCACAGGTGGTATGGGTACAACAATCTTTACAGTACTTGGTGTAGCTCTTATGGCTATTGCAGCTGCTCTTTACTTTGCAACAAAGAAAACAGCAAAGAACTAATAAATAATTATTGATGAAGTATTCCTGGCGGGGCAACCCGTCAGGATGTACAACATCAAGGAGAGGACAGTAATTACATGAAGGCATTTTTTAAGAATAATTACAAGTTAATAGCTACTGGTGCCTTGATGCTTGCTGGATTGTCCTTGCTGGTGTACCCACTTGTTGCCAACACATGGAATAATCATGTGCAGGCTACATTGGTGAACAATTACGCAGAGTCAGTGGAAAATGCTATCAAGGAAGGAACACTTGATATTGATGCTGAATTTGATAAAGCATATAGATACAATGAAGAGTTGTTGCCTAGCATTTTGCCAGATTCATTTGCAGAGGCTGAGGCCAACGGAGCAGATCAAACATATATGAGCATTTTAAATGCTAATGGGGATGGAATCATGGGTTATATTCAGATTCCTTCTATTAATGTGAAGCTTCCTATTTTTCATACTACATCAGAAGATGTTCTTCAGACTGGTGTAGGTCATTTGGAAGGTTCATCTCTCCCAGTAGGTGGAGAGAGTACACATTCTGTTTTGTCGGCCCACAGAGGATTGCCAAGCGCGACTCTTTTTACAGATTTAGATAAGGTACAGATAGGCGATGATTTCTTTTTGATAATCATGGATGAGTACATAGCCTATGAGGTTGACCAGATAGAAGTAGTGGAGCCAGACGATACTTCTCTATTGCAGGTGGAGAATGGTAAGGATTTATGCACTCTTATCACATGTACTCCTTATGGTGTTAATACACAGCGTTTGATGGTTAGAGGACACAGAATTCCTTACACGCCAGAGCTTCTTGCGGATGCCAAAACACCTACTTTTGGTACAGTAAGTCTTCGCACTAATTACTTATTATGGGTAATTGTTGGCCTTGCTATTGTTACAGCTTTTATAATTGTTTTACATTTAATCGACAAAAGAAAGAGTAAATAAATCTGAAGGGAGAATTCAGTGAGAGGGTTAGCATTAAAAAGGAAAAACTTAATGGTGTTAGCTTTAGCAGCTGCTGTGGCAGTATCCGGATTTAGTTTTTATAGAGCTAATGCTGCATCTTATATTGATGAAAATAAACAGTGTTCTATCACGGTTCAAATTCCAACAGCATGTTTATATGAGGAAGGCAACCATACCGGGATTTCTGATGGAATCATTATGTATGATGGAGATGTTACTGTTAATTTTTACAAGATAGCTGAAGTAGAGCTTAACGGTTCCTACGGTAAAGCACTTGCAGATGTAGATTTATCTGTTCTTAATAATAAGGAAGTTTATGCTAAACAGTGGGAAGATTTGACGAATAATGCATACAAGGCTGTGAAGAACACTAAGCCTACCTACACTATGACAATCAATCCTTCAAAGGAAACTAAGAAGTCTATAGATGTAGATAGGGGATTATATCTCTATGTATGTGAGGATGTTTCTTCTGAAAGATATGACTTTACATTTACAAAATCTATGATATCAGTTCCATCCAGCTATTTGATTCAGGGTGCTACTAAGCTGGATGAAAACGGAAATATAATAGAAGCTTCCAATAGCGACGAATGGTTATATAACGTGGATGTGGCAATTAAGTCTGTAGCAGAACAAAGACTTGCTAATCTTCAGATTAACAAGACACTTAAAACTTTTAACAAATCACTTGGCAATGCTGCATTTGTATTTGATGTAACAGCTAAGCTTGATGGAAATACAGTATTTAGCAATGTTTACACAATGAATTTTGCAGATGCGACTACACAGAGTATCAAAGTAGAAGGCATTCCTGCTACTGCATCAGTTACAGTAAAAGAAATCTATACAGGCGCAAGCTACACATTACAGTCAGATGATGATTTATCTAAAGAAACAGTTGTTTATGCTGATAAAGATGCATCGGTGGATTTTTCAAATGATTACGATGAAAGACTTGAACTTGGTGGAATTAGTGTAGAAAATCAATTCACAATGGAAGATGGGAAAATCTATTGGATAGATGAAAGTGGAAATAAGATAGAACAAAAAACAGTTGAAGGAGGCAATTAGTTATGAAGGGCAGAAATTATTTGTTAGTTGCCGCAGCAGCTGTATTAGTTGCCTCTGCATCAATTAAGCCAGCTATGGCATATTTTACAGATTCACATATTGCAGTAGGAGAGCGCACTATTAAGCTTGGAGACTCAAAGCTAACTCCACCTGAGGATAGTGTTTCAAATATGATTAAAACTGTAGCTATTACAAACACAGGTGATTATGAAGTATTTGTTAGAGTAAAGGCTATTACACCTGAGGGTGTGAAGGTGACAATCAACAAAGAGAGTAAAGCTGATTGGGTTTTAGTTGGTGACTACTATTATTATGCTGCATCAGAAGATGTAGAAAACAACGGAACAGTTCTTCCAGTAAAAGAAACAACAAAACCTTTAAAGCTAGATATAGTTGAGCCTACTGATGAAAATTTAAAAGGACAGCCATTTAATGTTGTAATTGTTCAAGAAGCAACAAAGGTTTTATATCATGAAAATGGAAAAGCTTTTGCGGATTGGAAGCTTAAGATAAACGGGGAGGTAGATGACTAATGAAAAAGATAGTTAAGAATCCCCTGATAGTACTAGCTGTAGGAATACTTATAGTGCTTGGAAGTTCTGTTGGAGCTACTAGAGCAGCATTTATGTATAAAAGTGAAGCTGAAGAAGTAGATTTTCATACAACAAATGTAAAAGTTGCTTTACTAGAGGGTACAGATGATTCTAAGGAATCTGGTGACATGAAGGATGTTACTGATGATGGAGTATTATCATTTCCAGGTATTCCAGCAGATGATGTAAAGATTGGTAACAAATATAAAGAGCTTGTAAGCATCAAGAATACATCCACCCAATATGATGAATATGTGAGAGTAACTGTTAGAAAGTATTGGGTAACTGAAAATGATAATGGAGAAATAGTTAAGAATCCTTCTTTAGACCCGGCACTTATTAAGCTGGATATTGTTAACAATAATCAAGCTAAGTGGTTTGTAGATGAAACAGACAGCACTGCAGAGGAAGAGGTTTATTATTTGACTTCACCTGTAGCCTGTGGCGAAGTAGTTCCATTAGTTAGAGGGATTACAATTAGCAATAAGGTTGTAACTGCAGTAGAAACTAAAGCAGCATCAGATGATGAAGGCAATACTATTTCAGGAACAATCGAGGATTATTATATCTATGATGGTGGCTCATTCTATGTAGATGTAAAGGTTGATGCTGTTCAGACCCACAATAGCGAAAGCGCAATCAAAGGTGCTTGGGGTATTGAAGCTAAGTGTGATGCAAAGGATGATGGAACAATCATTTCCATAAATGGAGTATCAGTAAAGTAACTAGTAGAAGGAGTAAGAAATGAAGAAGATATATTTTAATATTGCACTTGCTCTAGCGGTTACAGTTGTGAGCTTTATGGGAATATCTGAGAAAGTTGATGCGAAGACAGAGGAAGTTACATGGAATGTTAGATATACAGGTGCAGGCTCTACAGGCTTTGAATCAGAGTATACAGATGATTTGAAATATATAATTTCCAGCGCTATGCCTGGGGATACACTGGTATATACAGTTAACTACCAAAATGTATCAGATAAGAAGATGGAGTTTTTCCTGGCAGCTGATGTTTTATCTTCATTAGAAGATGACAAGAATGGTGAGACTGCTGTAGGTGGTGCATATTCCTACAAGGTGACCTATGATTCGGGGGCAGGTGAACAGATTATTTATGATAGTGAGACTGTAGGTGGAGATAATGATGTTCAAAAAGGATTGAATCAGTTAAAAAATGGTAATGCATTGGTTAGTATTGGCACATTAGATAAGAATCAGTCTGGCAAAGTAAAGCTTATGGTGAAGCTAGATGGTAATTCTCAGGATAACAGTTATATGGAAAAGCTTGCACAGCTTAACATACAGTTTGCTGCAACAGAGCCAACTATAGTTGCACCTGAAAATAAAACCAATATAAAAAAGATAAATGAAAGAAGGCAAGTGGTATATACAATACCAGGTGGTTCTGAAATTGTTTATATTGATGACGATGAAGTGCCTCTTGATGAAGGATTTAATCCAAAAACCAATGACTCAATTATTCCCCTGTTGGTTTGTGTAATTGCACTTTTTGTAGGTTTAGGTTTTATTGGATTGTATTTTGTTCTTGTCAAAAAGTATAAAGGGGAGGTGTGCTAGAATGAAGCAGATTAAAGGCTTGCTTGGTACATTATTGGCATTTATCTTTGTAGTGACTGCTATTATGGCATACCCAATTAATGCAAAGGCATATAATTATACTATAAAAATCAAATTAGCCTGTTCATCTGAAGAGAAGGCCGAGTTTATTGCTTTAGCGGATATGATATCCTCTAAAGCTCTAACACTAACAAATGGCGAGGCTACTATTAATGGTGAGACACTTACTCTTTCAGGACTGAATTATGGCGATAAGATTTCGTTTAATCCACAGGCGGCTGTAAATATTAGCGAGGATTCTAAGTATTATGTTAAGGGAATGCGTGTGGCTGGAACAAATAATGTTTTGGCAGCAGGTGCCTTTGATGTATTTGAAGATCAGACTTATGTTATAGCTTATGGTGTTGGTGATATTGTTCCTTATATAGTTAATTATGTAGATGAAGATGGGAAAAAACTACTTGATTCAGTTACTTATTATTCAGCTGCTGGGGAAGCAGTGTATATTCCCTATAAGCACATAGATGGATATGCTCCAATTAAAGCATATTGTAATTATGATGATAAGCTTCTCTACAACTATCCTAATGCTTACAATATTCCAGTTAAGAATTTACCAAAGCCAGATGAAGAGGGTAATCCTGCTGAATATACATTTTTATATTCAAAGGGTGGAACAAACCAGGTAGTTACAACAGATATTGAGATAGTAGAAACCTCTATCAGCTACGATGCACCAATCTATAATTTCCAGTCTAAAAATTTAAGTAGAATTTATAAAAAAGGTGAAACTACCACATTAAGGCATTCTAGAAATAATGGTGATGGACAGGATTCGAATGGTATAAACCAGGAAAATGATGATTTGGAAAATCAATCTGTAGAAGAGTCTGATACACCAAGTGAAGATGATGGATTAGTTGAGATTGATGACGATGCTACGGCAAAATCTGGTGAAGTTAAGGATACATTTATTCGCAATATGATTGTTGGAATAATAATTGCTTTAATTGCCATTGCTATTATAATTATTACCTTAATAATTGCCATGAAAAAGAAAAAAGCAATAAAAATAAATTCAGACCAGAAAGCTGAATAGACAAAAGTGATATTTTTATTTTGCCTAAAATATGGTAAGGTTAAATTAATACATAGGGGAGTGGGGGATTACCATGAGACAAATAATCACTAAGGTAGTAGTTGTTTTATTTTTTCTTGCAGGGGCAGGGTTGCTTTCATATCCAATTCTTTCTAATGAGTGGAATACTTATGTACAAAGTAAACTCATAGGCAATTATCAGGACAAATTATCATCAATGGAAGATGATGAATATGTATTAGAATGGAATGCTGCAAAAGATTTCAATAGTCAAATTATTCAAAATGACATTGGTACAGATGTTTTTGGTATGGATGCGGAAAATGATGAGGATGTTCCAACAGAAAAGTTTTACGATTCGAAGTATTATTCAGTGCTAAATGTAAATGGTGATGGAATAATGGGATATCTATCTATTCCTAAGATTAATCTTAAGCTTCCTATTATGCATGGTACATTTGATGAATTTATACAAACGGCTTTAGGGCACATGAATGGCACTGCTTTACCTATAGGTGGGGCGGGAACACATTCAGTAATAGTTGGGCATAGAGGATTGCCACAGGCAGAGTTATTCACTAATATAGATCAGCTTAAGGAAGGGGATAAGTTCTACGTACATATCCTTGATGAAGTTCATGCTTATCAGGTAGATAAAATCTATCCTATGATTGAGGCTGACGATATTGATACTTTAAAAGACGCACTTGCTGTCGAAGATGGGAAGGATTATATTACCTTATTTACATGTACTCCTTATGGAGTGAATACCCATAGGCTTTTGGTAAGAGGAAGCAGGGTAGAGTATCTTGGGGAGGATGAAACACCAAAAGGAGCCCAGGCTGTTGTTGAAACAGTGCATGATTATTATCTGGTAGTGTTTATAGCTGGGCTGTTAATTGCTTTAATCATTATTCTAATAATAAGATACATATTAAAAAAGAAAAATACATAGTTGTAAGTCCAAAAGAGTCACTTGTAAGTGGCTCTTTTTTAATAATAAAAAGTTATAATGGTCAGAAATAAACAGATTTCAAGCCTAAACTATCACAAAACTAAGGAATTCGTGCCAAAAAACATATACTTTTTGCCAATTAGTAGATAAGTTTTCTCTCAGCTGTTACACTAAACTTACACAAAAGTTATTTAGTATAACATTTGTCCACGGGAGTTCTGTTTGTAGAGTGAGGAAGAGTTTATGAAAAGAAATCGTTTATTCAATAAAATCATATCATTAAGCCTTATTTTCGCTTTATATTTTTCCATGTCAGCAAGCGCATTTGCAGAATTAGAGACAGATACAGAATCTGTAAATAATGAAACTGTGTCTGAGGAAGTGAAGGTAGAAGAATCTGCTACCGAAATGCATTCAGATGAATCAACTGAGGCTAACGAAGTTGCCACAGGCAATGAGTCAGTTGATAACCAACAGAATATGAATGCTGACAAGCAGAACCAGACAGCCAGTGAACCTTCTAATGAAGGAGGAGTTGTTGAGCAGGTTATCACTCCGATAGTGGAAGAAATTAAAGAAGCTGTTAATGAAATAATTGGTGATGAAGCAAATTCAGAAGAATCAGAAGAAGACCAATTAGAGGCTGAAGAAGACAAGGCACTTGAGGAAGAAGAAAAAACAGAATGTGAACATGAGCTTAGCTATACTTCAAATAAGGATGGCACACATACAGTTACCTGTGACAACTTAGAAGAAGGGGAAGAATTCGAAGAGTACACAGAAAGCTGTGAATACAATGACGAAGGCGTATGTATTAAATGTGGTTACCACAAACTTCCAGAATCAATTCTTACATACGAGGATGATGAAGTAATTGTTACAGTAAGCGGAGCGATTCCAGAGAAGGCGGATCTTAAGGTAAAGCCTATCAAGGCAGATAGCGAAGACACTGCAGCAGAATATACAAAGGTTAAAGAAAAATTAAATGGTGAAACAGAATTAAACGACAACATTAATTACGGATTTGTAGCTTACGACATTTGCTTTGTTAATCAGGAAACATCAGAAGAAGTAGAACCAAATGGTGATGTAACAGTGAAGCTAGAGTATAAGCAAGCGGTTTTACCAATAGATGTGAGTGGAAAAGATAAGGTAGATGTTTCAGTACTACATTTTAACGAGCAGACAGACAAGATTGATAATTTAACATCTGAGAAAAAAGCTGATTTAGAGCTAGATAACAATAGTGCATTAACAAAGGCAGAAATAGTTACAGATAGCTTTTCTACTTTCGTAGTTACATGGGTATCAACAAACAATGCCAAGGTAATACTTAATATTAAAAACAGAGATATTGATGGAAATGAATTAGCAGTTGGAGATGGAACCAAGGATCTTACTGGATTTGGAGATGAGCAGGCACAGTTAGTAAATGATTTGGTTGAGCACATAGCTAATCATACTTTTATAGAAGCTAAATATAACAATCAGGTTTTTGATGAAATTAAGATTGAAGCATACGACGTAGGATACTACTACTATAGGACTACATACTATAGAGTAAGGATTTTTAATAATGATGTAGAGATAGCTACTTTGGATTCCGGGGATTCAGACAACAAGCTGACTGTAGACATTCAGGCATATTATAAGGAAGATAGTAACCTATCAGTAACTAAAAAGGCTACAGGGGTTGCAGCTACAGATACAAACACCCAGTATGAATTCAAATTGCTTGATGCAAGTGGAGCACCAGTGGCTAACGAAGGCTATAGCATAGATGGTACTAAGTATCACACAGATGCAAATGGTATTTTCAAATTAAAGGCTTCTCAAAAGGCTGAGTTTGACGCCCTTAACGAAGGAGAATACAAGATAATAGAATCAGCTATTATTAGCTCTGATTACAATTTTGAAAACTTTGTTACTAAGGTATATTTAGGAACGGATAAGGTACCAAAGGCTGAATACGCAGCCACATATACAGGCTCAAGAGAGTATGAAGTAACAGTGACAGATGCTTCTAGACCACAGGTGGTATTTAAGAACATGTTAACCTATACTTACCCTGTATCTAAGTCAGATGAACAGCTGTCAAAGTTTATTAAGTACAACAGTAATTCAGATGACTACAATCTATCACTAAAATATCTGCCACCTGATGAAACAGTACGAACCATAATATATGGTCAGGAAGAAGACCAGGTTGTTACCAACAAAGTAGTTGATATTATAATGGTCATCGATGTTTCATCATCAATGGCAGGTGAAAATATCAAATATGTTAAGGATGCTACTAAGGCAATGGTAAAGGTATTTGAATCAAAGCCTGATGTAGATGCCAAATGGAAGATTCTAGAGTTTGGAACCAGAGCATCCGCAGGAGGATGGATAAACACAGAGGATGTATATCCTGAGGTTAGTTCCATTGAAATAGGAAGTAATATAGGAACTAATTACGATGCTGGCTTAACATTGGCTCAAAGCGAAATGGCAGGAGCAAGAGCTGGAGCAGAGAGAATAGTTATCTTCCTTACAGATGGTCAACCAACATTTTATTTGAACAACAATGGCTCTGTTGGAGGAAACGGTAGCTCAACCACCAGAACAGTTTACAACGAATCAATAAATGCAGCCAAAGCGCTTACTAACTGCGACGCCTTTTATGCAGTTGGTATGGGATTAGGTTATATTGATGGAATTAATATGTACGGTATTACCTTGTTGGAAAACCTGGCAAATGCAGTTCCTAATGCAAAAACAAAAGAAGCAACTAATATAAAGGCATCAGAGGTTGGAGCTAAATTTAGTAACCTAGCAGGTACTATTTCTACTACCACCACTGGTGAGGACGAGATTCACACAGTAAACTATTACGCTTCAAATGTTGTTATTACAGATTACCTAAGTGAATATGTTGATATAAAGCCTAACTCAGAGTTCTACCTAAGTATTATGGATGGTGATGCTGAGCTACAGGATATAGGAAAAGGTAAATGGGATGGCTTGGATGGTCATATAGATGCAAATGGTGCAATGACAAATGCAGCTACCTATGAAGTATATGATGGAGACGAAACCATTATAGTTACTGCAACTTATGATTCAGCTGAGCGCAAGATGGTTATAAGCTTCCCTGATGGATATGAATTAGATAAGAGATATTCATACGGTGTTACCTTTAAGGTGGTTCCATCAGACCTGGCTTATGATACATATTTAGAATCAGGCTACAATGCAATAGGTGATGAAGGAACTGACAACGTAACAGCACAGACCCCTACATCATCTGGCAAGGAAGGTTTTAGATCAAATACAAAGGCAACGGCAGACTACACATATAAATCTAATCACTATGAAAAGCTTTTCCCACATCCAGTTATTCAGGTTTACTACAAAAATGTTTGGGAAATCTACAAAACAGATGGAGATGGAAAGGCTGGTGTAAGACTTGATGGAGCCCAGTTCTTACTTAAGGAAGCGGGGGACAATCCGCAGAGTGCATACCTTGGAGTAAGCAAGGGAGAGGAAGAAGGTAAGATTACCTGGGACCTTAAGGAAGATGAGGCTGTTCCTGTAGAAAAAACATACATGCTTACAGAAGTTAGCGCACCTACAGGATATGCAAAGAGCGGTGAGTATTGGGAGATAGCGCTTGATGCAGACAACAAGCCTACCGTTACAGCCTACACTCCACAAGGCGAAACCACTGAATGTGAGAGTGAAGTGGTTAGAAACAAAAATGTTATAACCTACAAGTTCTACTATAAGAATTTGTTGCAGGCAATTGAGTTGCCAAATACTGGTGGTACTGGAACAGATAATACCAATGCAATAGGATTTACATTCATCATGCTTTCAACTTATCTGTTTTATAAAAATAAGAAAAAACAAAAAATGGCATAAAGGAACAATAAGGAGGGTTCAATATGAAAAGAGTAAAGAAGTTATTAACGCTTATGCTTGCGGTAATGATGATGCTTTCAATGACCATCATATCATCTGCAGCAGAAAAGAGTGCTGTTATTACCGTTACTGGTGCAGGTGAAGGAGCTACATTTACCTATGCACAGGTAATAAAGGCAGACACCAGCACAGCAACTGGTTGGGCAATTGTACCTGGATACGAGGCATTGTTTGCAAGCTTTGGTAATGACGAGCAATCACAGATTGAAGGGTATATTGCAGCAAGTGAATCAGAAAGAGCAGCTGCGATTAAAGCTGCAAATGTATCAACAAGTGATGTGTTCACTAATCCAATGACAGTTAGCAAGGCAGGCTTATATCTTATCAATGGTACAGAAGAGGGATTTGATTACAACCCAATGCTTGCTTATATCGGATTTGATGATAAGACAGGTGAAGAGAAGGGGCTTGTTGACACAACAATTAAGGCAAAGAAGACACCTAAGACTGTAGGAAAGACAGTAGATGAGCAGACAGATAAGTTTGTACAGGTTGGTGATGAAGTAACTTACACACTTACAGCAACAATTCCTTATTCACCAAAGGGTTCCCAGACAACACTTGTTATTACTGATGAGTTAACAGGCGGCGAGTTTAAGGTAAATGATGCAGGCAAGGCAGTAGTTACAGTTGATGTTGGGGATGTGCCAACATTGGAAATTGCCCCAGAGGGAAATAAGCTTACAATCGATTTAGCTTCACTTATCATTAACAGTGACGACCCAGAAGAAGATAACAAATATGCAAACATGACAGTTACACTTACTTATGTAGCAATCGTAACTGGTACAGAGATTGAAAACAAAGCTGCTATTGGAAATAATCCAGCTACAGTTGTTAAATCTTACACAGGAAAGCTTAAGATTACAAAGATGAACGAGGCTGGCTCTAATTCACCAGAGGCTTTGGCAGGTGCAGAATTTGTAGTAGTAAACACTGATGGAAAGTTTGCAACACTTGAAAATGGCGTCCTTGCAGGATGGGTAGATACAGTAGATGATGCTACAACAATCACAACAGGTTCTGATGGAACAGCTACAGTAGAAGGCTTTGATCCAGATAAGACCTATAAGTTCCATGAAGTAGTTGCACCAGAAGGCTACAAGGTAAATCCAGATGATGTAACTGCAGAGTGGCAGGAAGGCAAGGCTGACAACGAGCAGATAGCAGAAGCAACAATGCACGATTCAAAGCTATCTACATTACCTTTCACAGGTGGTAAGGGTACAGCAGCATTTACAGGATTTGGAGTGCTTCTAATGAGCATCTCAGCAGGTTTGTACTTCACAAATAAGAAGAATAAATCTGCTAAGTAATAGATAAATTGTCCCTCCGTCGCAAAAAGGCGGCGGAGGAGACAATAAATGAATAATTGCTACATTGATTAGAAGAGGGCATTAATAAATACTTTGTTCTAGGCAATGTATATTATTAAGAAATAGGCCTAGTGGCTTGGAAGGGAGTCGCCAGTGAAAAGAAATATATTAGTAAAAAAGAGTTTTATAGGTATTATGGCTGCAGCTGGTCTTGTGGTTTCCCTGGTATGCGGGCATTCATTAATGGCAGCAGAAAGAGTGGATACTACAAAAACAGTAAAGCTTACTGCTCAAATCAACGAAGCTGACGGTTCGGTTTTTGCAAATGAGTATGAGGGCACCCTGGCTGTTGAGATTTACAAAATAGCCCAAATGGATTCTACTGGTGGGCTAACCCTTACAGATAAATTTAAAGACAGTGGAATTGATTTAAGTATTCTTGAGAATCAACCTACTGTAGAGGCTGTAAATACTAATATAGTGGAAAAAGCTAAAGCGGTAGCCCAAAACACTACAAAGGATGCAGAAATCTCACTTACCAGAACAAAGTCAGGCACATCTGATGCCATTGTTATGGCAGGAAACAGTATAGAGATTGAAGCAGGAGCAGGCCTGTATCTATATATTCCACTTGATACAATGGATGATAAATACGAATATACATTTACACCTTATGTGATTCTTGCTCCAACAAGTGATTACGTAGCATTTGGTCAGGGTTCAGATGAATGGAATTACAATCCTACATTTAGCCTAAAATCTACAGCAAAAGAAAGATTTGGTAGTGTAATAATCAGCAAGACATTAGATCAATATAATTCAGCATTTAATACAGCATCATTTGTATATAGTGTTGTAGGAACCATTGAAGGTGAGGTTGTATTTGATAACGTATATACCATAGACTTTGATAGGGCAGGAACAAAAACAAAGCAGATTGATAATATTCCAGCACAGGCGCAGGTTACTGTTACAGAAGTATATGATGGAGCAAGCTATGAGGCAGTTGGAGAAAAAACTGTTACAGGTATCATTATTAATCCTGATGAAGAAATACCTACAGCAAGCTTTGAAAATACTTATGATGGCAAGATGATAACAGGTGGAATAAGTGCAGTGAATGAATTCGTTGAAGACGACGGAGAACAGTTCTGGATAGATGAAAGTGGTCAGAGGGTAAAGCAGGAAGTGAGAGTGAGGTAGCAATATGAAATCAAAGTGGTGTTTAGTAGTTGCTGCAGCGATAATGGTAATAGGCATTAGTTCTATAAAGCCAGCTATGGCGTACTTCACAGACTCTGTGGCAACTGAAGGAATGATTGAATTAAAGCTTGGTGATAGTATTCCAAAGATTGACGAGCAGGTGGAAAACATGACGAAGAAGGTTACCATCACAAACACTGGTGATTATGACATTTTTGTCAGAGTCAAGGCTATAGCTCCAGAAAGCTGTGTTATTACATTCACTGAACAGGAAGGCTGGAGCAAGGGTGATGATGGATATTACTATTATGCTAATCCATTAGCTCCAAAGGAGGCCACAGCCAGTCAGTTGATTCTTGGAATCAATAACAATTTGTCAGGTAACTTCAATGTAATCATAGTGCAGGAAGCAACCAAGGTATTATACGACAAGGATGGCAAGGCTTACGCTGATTGGAACGCTGTAGTAGCTGACGAAGACAGCTACACAGTAGGAAACTAAGGAGGGATGAATATGAAAAAATTATATAAAAATCCTCTTCTTATTTTGATACTGGGATTAGTAGTAATATCAGCAGGTTCTATTACAGCAACAAGGGCTGCCATGGTATACCAAAGTGCAGCAGAAAGAGTTAATTTCTCTACAGCAGAAATTTCTGTTGAAATTAAAGAGCTGGTTGATAATGGATACGTGACTGTAGATGCTAAAAAGGGACTTAGCTTTCCTGAAGTAGCGAAGGATCAGAATTTTAAAATAGGCAAGAAGTATCCAGAGAGTGTGAAACTTGTTAATAATTCTAAGGAGGAAACCGGTTATAGTGAATATGTTCGTGTAGTCCTTAGAAAAAGCTGGTTTAAGGGTGGAAAAAATACAGATTTAGATCCATCATTGATAAACATAGAAGTGGCGGATGGCTGGTATAAGAATGAAGCAGAATCAACAGCTGAGCAATCTGTATACTATATGCTTACTCCATTGGGATGTGGAAAAGAAGTAGAGTTTGTAAAGAGTATAAGTGTAGATAACAAAGTAACAAATTTGATAACGCAAAAAGAAACAGAGACATCTATTGAAACTGAATATTTATATTCCGGAGAATCATTATTTGTTCAGATTCAAGCAGATGCAGTACAGACACATAATGCAGAAGATGCAATATATGCGGCATGGGGCGTTAAGGCGAAATGTGATACAGCCGATGATGGAAAAATCATCAGTATCAGTGGAGTAAATACTCAGTAATAAGAAAGGAGCAAGCAATGAAAAAAAGAATAGGCAGTTTGTTTCTTGCTCTTGCTATTACGGGAGTAGGAATAATGTTAAACACTTCATTAGTAAATGCAGCAACACAAACAACTGGATGGACGGTAACCTATGACGGTGGTAAGTTTGTATCCGACTATGATATAAGCAAATCTACCATTACCAGTGCAATGCCGGGAGATACAATATCTTACGAAGTGAATTATAAAAATGCTTCTGGAACTACATCAGATTTTTATGTAAGTACAGATGTAATTAATTCACTGGAAGAAAAAAGCATTGGTGGGGGACAAAGCAATGCAGCAGGTGGTGCTTATACCTATAAGCTTTCTTATAAGGTAGGAAATCAGGAAACTGTTATCCATGATAGCGAAACTGTAGGTGGAGATAATAACACAGTTGTTGGTTTGAAACAGGCAGTTGGAAATATTGAAAGCGGAAAGGTACCATATTTTAATGTAGGAAGACTCAACAATGGTCAGACTGGAACCATCATTATTACAGTAAAGCTTGATGGAAATTCTCAGGACAATAACTACATGGAAAAGTTGGCGACTTTAGATTTAAAGTTTGGAGCTGAAAAGGTGCCAAAGCCACAGAATAACGTAGTTACAAATACATCTGTAAATCACGTAGTATATACTACCCCGGGAGGTGTTCAGGTAGTTGCCATAGATGAGCCTAAGGTACCTCAATCAGGAGGAAATCCTGTTACAGGCGATTCAATCCTACCGATTATAATTTGTACTATGGCAATGGTTTTAGGAATTATACTGGTTGTTATCTATTTCAGAATGGAAAAAAGACAAAAAGGAGGGGCCTAATATGAATAAGATTAGAAAAATAGGAAGCTCTCTTCTGATGATTCTCTTTATGATATGTATGACGATGACAATTAGTGTAAAGGTAGAGGCTGGATACACATATAAGGTTAGCTTTATTATCGGTGGAACAGGAGACGAGGGAGCAAGCTTTAAAACAGATTATGGTTCATATCTAAATGTAAGCAATCCTGAAGCTGAAATTTCTGTGACAGCTGATTGTGTGACAGTTAAAAACCTTAAATATAATGATGAGATATCATTTAATCCAAAGGATGCAGTTAAGATTGAAAAGGCTGATTCAGAAGCTGCTAAGTATTATGTTAAGGGCTGTAGAAGAAGTGGCGATAATGCTTCAAGTAATCAATCTGCATTTTCAGTTAAAAAGGATGATTCCTATGTAATAGCCTATGGTGTTGGAACAGTGGTACCTTATCAGGTAAAATACCTGGATGAAAAGGGCAGCTCCTTGGCAGAAAGCGTAACTTACTACGGCGGTGCAGGTGAGGAAGTTTATGTTCCATATAAATATATTGATGGCTATACACCTAAGGTAAATAACTATCATATTGAATCCTTAAAGGAAAATCAGGTTATCGAATTTACATATACTAAGGCAAAAGCCCCAAGTGGAACTACAACATACATAAATGATAGTAGAACCGAGTACAGTACAGTGAAGGGACAGGATAGTATTATTTATCAACCTACAGAAAATCAGACTCCAGTGGATGAAGGTGGAGTGATAAACAATAGAGAAACTACACCTAATGCCAATCCTCAAAATACAGTTGACCAAAATGATGAAGAAGCGGACAATGTAGAAGAGATACAAGACGAGAGTACACCAGCTGCAAGAGAGGATATTGTGGATATACCAGACGAAGATACAGCAAAGGGTATATTGGACAATAAGGCTGAGCAGGCGTTTATGTTTAAATATAGTTTATTAATTGCCATTCTTGGAGTAGCACTTGTTCTTATCTTTGTAGTTGCAGCAATACAGGCGAATAAAGAAAAGAGAGAGAAGAACTAATCAGTATGAATGCAAAGATTCTTAAAATCATCGGTAATGTGTTAATAATATTTGTAATCATTGCAATTGCACCTATAGCAATACCAAAGGTTTTTGGGGTGCAGGCGTTCAATGTAATTTCAGGATCAATGGAGCCCACTATTTCAGTTGGCTCCATTGTCTATGTGAGAAATGTAGAATTTGAGGAGCTGTCCCAGGGGGATGTTATAGCCTTTGAGTCAGGGGCTAGTGTAGTAACCCATAGAATAGTGGAAATTAATACAGAAGATAAGCTTATTACTACTAAGGGTGATGCAAATAACACCGAGGACTTTAATCCTGTTTCCTATACAAATGTCATTGGACGAATGATTGCTCATTTCCCAATCTATGGCACTATCGTAGCATGGCTCACAGATACAGTGGGGAAGCTGGTAGCGGTGGTAGTGCTTATAATAGGAGCAGTTTTATCTTATCTAGGGGAAGATAAAAAAGAAAAAACTGAAAGTGGAAGAACAATCAATCCTAAAATTATTCTTGCAACAGGATTGTTAATAGTTTTTTCTTCCCTGGCAGGCTTGATATATATATTCATGGGTTATGAAAAATCCAATAAGCTATATGCAGAATTGAACAATGAAAATCTAGAATATAAAGATACTACGGATTGGAAGAATATGATAGATGTGGATTTTTCCAATTTAACAAAGATAAATTCTGATGTGGCAGGGTGGATATATGTGGAAGGCACTGATATCAGCTATCCTATTATGTATTCAGGGGATGATGAGACATATTTGCGCACAACTATTAATAAGGAACATGCTACAGCTGGTTCAATCTTTCTAGAAGGATATAATCTACCGGACTTTTCGGATAGTCATAGTATAGTATATGGGCACAATATGAGAAATCTATCTATGTTTGGAAGCCTTAAACTCTATAAGGAAAATGAAGATTATTATGATTCCCATAGATACTTTCAAATTATTACCCCAAAAGCAAAGATGAGATTTGAGATATTCTCTTATTTCGATACGGAACCAGCTTCTTGGGTGTATACGGTACCATATTATGATAATCAAGAATTCTCAGATTATATTGATGAATTAATAAGTCATTCATATATAAAGCTTGATAATTATGATATAGATTCTTCAGATAAGGTTGTAACTCTTTCTACATGTTCCGGTTCAGAAATGAGGTTTACAATACACGGTAAATTGGTAGACATTGAAGAGAATTATGAGTAATTAAAAGTTAAATAATTTTAGACGTGGCAAAAATGTCAGAATTCTGGCAAAAACTGTTACAATAATCTATTTAAAATAAAAATATGCGTGATAGAATAATGATTAAGAAGATAATTAACGCAGATTTGTAACGGGTTTTTAAGGAGTTCTGAAATGTCTAAAAAGAAAGTAGAAAATTTATTAAAGGGTGTTGCAATAACAGGCGCTACTGTTGGAGGAGCGTCTGTTTTGGGTGATGCTAATCTTGCATATGCAGCTGAGCTTGGGGAAGAAGAAGCAAATGCTATGGCTCAAGGTGAAGTGGTACTTCAGGTTACCAGGGAACAGACAGAGCAACAGCTTCAAACCTCTATTGAATCTATAGAGGAAGAAAAAACAGTACAGCAGGCTGTAGAAGAAAATGAAAAGCAGCTAGAAAAGGTGGATTTGACCGTTGATAATCAGGCTGTATCTGAATTGGCGGCAGCATCTGAAAAAGCAGCTACCTCAGAGTCTAATCTTATGTCAGAGCAGACCATGTATTCAGAGTCTGCCAGCACATCATTGTCAACAGAGGACTCTACTATAGAATCTACATCAGAATCTGTAGCTACATCATTGTCATCAGAAAATTCTGAGATTGCCAGCACATCTACAGCAGCTTCAGAAAGCGCAGCAAGCGAAAATGAAAGCTTGTCTACAGCTATTTCAGAAGCAGAAGAGGCATACAACAGTGCTTCTACATCTTTCTCAGAGGAAGGACATCAGGATGATTATCTAGAGGAATTGATGCAGCAGATAGAACAGGCCAAAGCTGAGTTAGAAGCTGCTCAGCAGAAGGCTATTGAAAGCAATCAATATCTTAATCACGAATCAAAATCTAACAACTATTACGGGGCTGGTGATAAGCTTGCTAATCTTCTTATTCAATATGCTTTCTACCAGGAAGGTTATGTTGGTGAGATTACATACAGCCAGTGGGATTCAAGCAGCTATCATACAAACAGCGTTAAGGTGACATATATTGATTCTACAGGTGCTACTAAGTACGCATATTTTGATTATGTAACTGTAGATTCAGATGGTAATGCCCTTGTTTCAGGCTTCAAGGACAGCCCTAATTATGGTGCAGAGCATGATAACCCTTACGTAGTAGACGGTATCATGGTTGTTAAGAAAACAGTCCAGTATACAGATGCGTACGGCAATATACTTACATGGAAGTACGAAACAGAAACTGTCGCTGATGGAACAGAGCAGACGGTATGCCGCTATTATGTAAATGGCAGTGCGCTACGCTCTGATGTGGCAGTTAATGTTAGCGAAGATGGCACATTTACTTTATCTTGGTCTAATGCTGGGGCAGATGCAAAGGTTGTTGCTGTTACAGAGGAAAATCCTGGATACAAGTCTTATATTTATGATGCAGTAGATGGTACTGCTTATCATGATTTAGGCATGTATGCTAATGCTGGTAATGAATGGAACAATGATTTAGTTGGCTATACCAGAAACAGTGTTGATACTACAGTTGGAGTGGTTCAGACTGATGCAGATGGAAATACAGTTGTTTCTACATTAATAGATGAAAATGGCAATACTCTTAATTTGGTTAACAAGAATGTTGATTGGAAAAATCCTGATCAGTGGAAGTGGGCGATAAGAGGAAAAACAGATTATACAGCATTTAGCATTGGTGGTAAGACATACTATTATTACACTGCTGATATTATTGACAACCATAATGGAACATATACATTAACTGGATATTATGATGAAAATGGAGCTACCCACAGACAGCAGGCAATTACACTTTATACAGCTGCAAGCGCTACCACATCATCAGATACATTTACCCCTGCTTTTGTTGCAAGAAAGGGTGACGGCTCAGAAGTATATACAAACAAACTTGGCGAAGTTAAGAATGGTAACTTTGGAGTTAAGGGATACAACTACTTTACACTGGATGATTTCAACAAGGGACGTGATGAGTATCATGAGCAGAGAAGTGAAGTAACTTCACTTTCTAATTCATTAAGTGATCTTAAGTCAGAGTCAAGCTCACTTTCAGAATCTGTTGCTGGAAGCGAAACTGCATCTGAAAGTACATCACAATCAAGAGCTGAATCACTTTCAGAAAGTGGGCACGCATCAGAAAGTGCATCCATTTCACGCCAGGAATCGCTTTCAGAATCACAGGCTGCAAGTGAGTCAAAGAGCACAAGTATTAGTGAATCATTAGAGGCGAGCCTTTCACAGTACACTAGTGAGAGTATGTCACTAAGCAACAGTATTTCAGCAAGTGCAAGCACATCCGCTTCTACAAGCGCAAGCTTGTCAGAGAGTGCAAGTACAAGTGCGTCAACAAGCGCAAGCTTGTCGGATAGTGCAAGTACATCAACAAGCACTAGCTTATCAGACAGTGCAAGTACATCAACATCACTAAGTGAAAGTACAAGCACCTCACTTAGCAATAGTACATCAGCCTCACTAAGTGAAAGCACAAGTACATCGCTCAGTGACAGTACATCGACATCACTAAGCACAAGCACATCACTCAGCGATAGTACATCAGTATCATTAAGTGAGAGCACCAGTACTTCACTCAGTGATAGTGCATCAACATCATTAAGTGAAAGTACAAGTACATCACTCAGTGATAGTGCATCAACATCATTAAGTGAAAGTACAAGTACATCACTCAGTGATAGTACATCAACATCATTAAGTGAGAGTACCAGTACATCACTAAGCGACAGTACATCAACATCACTTAGTGACAGTGCATCAACATCATTCAGTGAAAGCACAAGCACATCACTCAGTGATAGTACATCAGTATCATTAAGTGAAAGCACTAGCACATCACTCAGCGATAGTACAAGTACATCATTAAGCAATAGCACAAGTACATCACTAAGCGATAGTACATCAGTATCATTAAGTGAGAGCACTAGCACATCGCTTAGCAATAGTACATCAACATCATTAAGTGACAGTACAAGTACTTCATTCAGTGATAGTACATCAACATCATTAAGCGAGAGCACAAGTACTTCACTCAGCAATAGTACATCAACATCATTAAGTGACAGTACAAGTACTTCACTTAGCAATAGTACATCAACATCACTCAGTGAGAGCACTAGCACATCACTAAGCGATAGTACATCAGTATCATTAAGTGAGAGCACCAGCACATCGCTTAGCGATAGTACATCAACATCAATAAGTGAAAGTACAAGTACCTCACTTAGCGATAGTACATCAACATCATTAAGTGAAAGTACAAGTACATCACTCAGTGAAAGTACAAGTACTTCACTTAGCAATAGTACATCAACATCACTCAGTGAGAGCACCAGCACATCATTAAGTGATAGTACCTCAACATCACTCAGTGAGAGTACAAGTACATCACTCAGTGATAGTACATCAACATCATTAAGTGAAAGTACAAGTACATCACTCAGTGATAGTACATCAGTATCATTAAGTGAAAGCACAAGTACATCACTCAGTGATAGTACATCAACATCATTAAGTGAAAGTACAAGTACTTCACTTAGCGATAGTACATCAACATCATTAAGTGAAAGTACAAGTACTTCACTTAGCAATAGTACATCAACTTCATTAAGTGAAAGCACCAGCACATCACTAAGCAATAGTACATCAACATCACTCAGTGATAGTACAAGTACTTCACTCAGCGATAGTACATCAGTATCATTAAGTGAAAGCACCAGCACATCACTAAGCGATAGTACATCAACATCACTAAGTGAGAGCACAAGTACATCACTTAGCAATAGTATATCAACCTCATTAAGTGAAAGCACCAGCACCTCACTCAGTGATAGTACATCAACATCATTAAGTGAAAGCACAAGTACATCACTTAGCAATAGTACATCAACCTCACTAAGTGAAAGCACAAGTACATCACTCAGTGACAGTACATCAACATCACTCAGTGAGAGCACAAGCGCATCATTAAGCGATAGTACAAGTACATCATTAAGCAATAGCACAAGTACCTCAATCAGCGATAGTACATCAGTATCATTAAGTGAGAGCACCAGCACATCACTAAGTGACAGTACATCAACCTCATTAAGTGAAAGTACAAGCACTTCACTAAGTGACAGTACATCAACATCATTAAGTGAGAGCACCAGCACATCACTTAGCGATAGTACATCAGTATCATTAAGTGAGAGCACCAGCACATCGCTTAGCGATAGTACATCAACCTCACTCAGTGAGAGCACCAGCACTTCACTCAGTGATAGTACATCAACATCATTAAGTGAAAGCACAAGCGCATCATTAAGCGATAGTACATCAACATCACTCAGTGAAAGCACAAGTACTTCACTTAGCCAGAGTGCTTCAGAATCTGCAAGCAATAGTGCAGCAGCTAGTGAGACACCAGGTAATCCTAGTGATGGTGGAAATACACCAGCATCAGCTAGTGAAACAAATGAGGAGGCTTCAGTTACAACAGAATTTAATGAAGTTAACAATGTAAATAACAGAACTGTTAACAGACTTAACGAAGTTGGTCCTGCTGATATTGGAGATGCTCAGGTT
This sequence comes from Pseudobutyrivibrio ruminis, assembly GCA_015057315.1. Classification (GTDB taxonomy): domain Bacteria; phylum Bacillota; class Clostridia; order Lachnospirales; family Lachnospiraceae; genus Pseudobutyrivibrio; species Pseudobutyrivibrio ruminis_D. The sequence goes on from SVER01000002.1 coordinate 145,047, forward strand.
CCTCTAGCAGTAAGATTAGATGATGCTGATTTGGATGATGATACGATTATCGAGGATGAGGAGACACCACTTGGCGTGAACAAGAGCGGACTTGGAGGAAGAATGTGGTGGTACTGGATTCTTATCATCATCAGCGCAATAACAGGAAAAATCGCTAAAGATAAGAAAAAAGCAACTCAAAAAGAAGTAGATGACACAGATAAGTAAATAATTTAAGATCAAATGCCGCGGCTAAAAATGTCGCGGCATTTTTCTGTCACAAGACACCCTACAAACGCCGAAAACACGTTGGCACTGTGACGGAATCACATGCCAGTGAAGCAAATCCTGTCACAAGAAATCCCACAAATGCCCAAAACACGTTACCATTGTGACAGAATCACATGCCAGTGAAGCAAATCCTGTCACAAGAACCCTCACAAATGCTGAAAATACGTTACTTCTGTGACAGAATTCCACAGCAAACAGGCAAATCCTGTCACAAGAAATCCCTCAAACGCCGAAAACACGTTGCTACTGTGACAGAACCACCCACCAGTGAAACAAATCCTGTCACAAGAAATCCTGCAAACGCCGAAACTCCGTTGTCACTGTGACAGAACACTCCATATCCCCACTACCTCAACAACCAAATCCCATAACTAAGCCATCAATTTTTGAACATGTGGTGAACTTTCACAATAAAAATACTTAATGTGATATGATTAAAAGGATAAAGAATGTGATAATAAAGGGAGGATTAAGGAAATGAATGTAAAATTAAAAAAGACTCTTGAATTTTTCGCAATTGTTTTAATAACTTTTGTGGTAGCGTTATCTAGTCCGCTTAATCCATGGGCAAGTAATGTGTTTACTGATGTGCAAAATGATATTTTGAGTATTGCACATTCTGTAAAGGAAGGATATTTAGCTTATGTAGAGTTGGATGGTCATTATGGACCAGTGGTTTATGAATTCTATGGATTAGGATATCTGCTTACAGAAACACATATTGTTCAGTTTGTAATGGAAACAGTAGTGGTATTCTTTACTATTTTGTACATGTATAAAACAGCAAAGCTTTACACATCTGAGATTTTTGCATTTATTACAACTGCATTGTTATCTGTATTTGGATGGGGCGCCCTTACTCATGCAGGCGCAGAGGAGCTTATGTTCTTTCTTTTAGTTCTTGGAGGATATCATATTACAAGACAGCTTCAGGAAGGATTTATGTCACATCATACTTATTTACTTGCTATAGAGCTGGGATTAGTATTTTTCTTACAGCCAGGATATATTTGGATATGGGTAGGAGTTTTAATATTCTTTGCAGTTAAATTCAAGGTGGATGGCATAGAGAATAAGGCATACGGCTCATTCTTTTTATCTATACTTGAAGGACTTGCTACTGTGGCAATTCCAATGGGATTATATTTGTGGCACTTCAAGAATGCCTTGGCATTTGTAAAACAGGTAGTTGTATATAATATGCAAAACTTAGGTACATTAAATGAAGGCTTGAAGATTATAGTAGGTTCGCCATGGATAGCTATTGTTGCTTTATTTATTGTAGTTATCATAGTAAAAGCACTAACAGATAATAAGATTGTGGAGTTGTGTAGCTGGTTAGGTATTATCGTATTTGCGATAGTTATTATTGCATTACAAGGTGAAAAACTTCCATCATATTTGCAATTAGCAAAGGCACTTTACGTAGTACCTGTGGCCAGTGCATTTTCACTTATTGATAAGTTTTTTGGATTAAAGGTAGAAGATTCATCTAATTAAAATGAACAAAATAAAAATATTAGTTGTTTCAGACAGAGACTGGAAAACTGAATATAATATCCCTGATTTTGTAAAGATTTATACCTATAAGACTGATGAAATAAAAAAGAAGGATATCTTTGAACTGACTATTCTGGAAAAGAATATTGATGAGGATGATTTTAAGGTACTGAAGGCTCATTCTTATTCATATTGCCTGTTAGTGTCAGAAGATTTGGCCCAAAATGATAGCACTAAAAAGCTAGTGAACCAGAGAATGGGAGCTACTATAAGTAAGGCAGATATCCAATCTTTTTTAGACCGCGATGCTAAAAAATTTTTTTCAAAGCCTTATGGTGAGAAATATAGGCCTAATTCTGTGGGAATAGCTCAAGGCTTTAAGGGCAGTATTAAGTGGGATGGAAACTATAGCGTGTCCTTAGAAGGGGATTATGGTAAGACCATGAATCAGATAGCATTCTGGCGTACCAATATCCCTATTCAAAAGGGGCAGGCTATAGAATTTTGGCTGGAGTATAAGAAGGATGAAGCTGTTAACATATCTCTTTCCATCAGACAGTTTGTAAGCGGTAGCGTTGCAGATATATCAAACTCATGGAACTTTTCAGAGGATGATATGAAAAATCCTGTGGTGATAGAAGGCAAGGAACAGGGGATGCTGTATGTATCTTTAAATGCATCTGGAACAGGTAAGCTTGATATCATTGCATTGCACGATAGGATTTCTCACATAGATGTGGGTTGCTTTATGGTTGGTGGGGAAAGGTATGCCACCAGTAGCAGGGAAGAAATATTTTGCTATTTTGATCCAGGTGATTTGAAACCGCCCCTCACCGTTTATTTTTCTGGTTACAAAACCCTGGAGGGCTTTGAAGGCTATTACATGATGAGAAAGCTTAACTGTCCTTTTTTGCTGATAGCTGAGCAAAGATTTGAGGGTGGCGGCTTTTATATGGGAGACCCTGAATTTGAAAGCTTAATGGTCAAAATCATCACAGATAAGCTATCTCAGCTTGGGTTTTATCCAGAACAGTTAATCCTTTCAGGTATTTCCATGGGAACCATTGGCTCCATGTATTATGGATGCGATTTGAGACCACACGCTTTGATACTTGGAAAGCCTTTGGCTAGCCTTGGTGATATAGCAGCTAATGAAAGATTAAAGCGCCCCAAGGGATTTCCTACATCCTTAGATTTGCTTCACAAATATGCCGGGGCAATGGATGAAGATGCAGTACAAAAGCTTAATGACAGGTTTTGGGCTAAGATTAGAAATACAGATTTTAGCCGCACAAAGTTTGTAGTTTCCTATATGTACGAGGATGATTATGATTCTACAGCCTACGGAAAGCTTCTGACGGAGCTTAATTCTTCGGGAGTGCAGGTGTATGGCAAGGGACTTCATGGCAGACATAACGATAATACAGGTGGAATCGCAACATGGTTTAAGGGGCAGTACGATAGGATTTTGAAGGAAGATTTTGGCAGGTAGTTAAATAACGGAGGAGAGGTATGCTTTCTGTAGATTTACTAAGAAGCTTTGGAGCAGCGGTAGATGAAGGACTAGAACGCTGCTTGGATGATGAAGAATTCTATCTTGGATTAATACCAGGAGCCCTTGAGGAATCCTACTACAAATCTATAGAGGATTTGGTAAAGTCGGGAGATTTCAGGCAAGCTTTCGAGGTGGCACATTCTCTTAAGGGAATTTTGGCAAATCTTGCCTTGACCCCTATTCTTAATCCTGTTAGCGAGATAACAGAAGGGCTAAGAGCTAACAAGGATATGGATTATTCTGTGCTTATTGCCAAAATGTGGGAAGAACGTAACAAGTTATGTGCACTGATAGGATAGTAAAATGGAAAAGATACTTATCGTAGATGATCAAATCATCACCTTAAAAATGACAGCTCACATTCTTTCTACCAGCTATGAGACTATATGCGCTACATCTGGTGAGGAGGCAATTGGGATTTATAAAAGGGAACGTCCTAATATGATTCTGTCTGATTTGAACATGCCTGGAATGTCAGGATTCGAGCTTCAAAACACATTGCAGGACATGTATCAGGAGCATATCCCAGTGATGTTTATGACTGCTGATAGTAGTGATGAAACAGAAATCAGGGGCTTTGAAAATGGGGCGGTGGATTATATCAAAAAGCCCTTTAGAGCAGATGTGCTCCTTAGAAGAGTTGCCAATATTCTTAAGAATGTGGAAAAGATTAATGGTCTAAAGAAAGCAGCCGATACAGACCCTATGACAGGCTTGCTTAATAAGGCTTCATCTCAGTTTGAAATAGGTGAGGCAGTTGGCAAGACTGAGGGAATGCTTATGATGATAGACCTGGATAGCTTTAAGCTGGTGAATGATTTGTACGGGCATTCCATGGGAGATAAGGTACTTATTAGATTTGCCGAGATTATCAAATCTGCAGTGCGAACGACAGATATTGTAGGTCGCATGGGTGGTGATGAATTCATAGCTTTTTGCCAGTATATATCAGAAGAGGAAGTAGTGGCGGAAAAGGCAAGATATATAAATCAAGAGCTTCTTAAATCTGCCAGGGAATATATGGGAGAGGATATGACAATACCCCTAGGTGCATCAATTGGGGCAGTGACTGTTCCTGATGAGGGCACCGATTTTCTTACCTTATATCAGAAGGCAGACAAGGCTCTTTACGATGTTAAGCAAAATGGCAAGCATGGCTATGCTATTTACAGGGAGCATCAGCATGAGGAGCTTTCAAAAGACTGTGCTGATAATGGAATCATGCGAGAAATCGCTATCCTTAGTGAGAGAAATAAAGAAAAAGGGGCGATGGTGTTATCTAGCGAGCAGTTTAGGCTAATCTACAGATTCCTAGCCAGGGCAGAGCTTAATTATCACAGGGAAAACAAGCTGGCATTATTTACTGTCACAGAAAATGAGGGGGCAACTGTTAACGAGGAGCCAGCCCAGATGTTAGTGGATGTAATGTCGCATTCATTAAGAAGCAGTGATGTTGTTACCAAACGAAACAGTAATACAGTGGCTGTTATATTGCTAGAGGCAAGTCCTGTGGACACAGGTGTTGTAATAGAACGATTGCTTGGAAAATGGAATGAAATGGATACTGGAATGAGTATTTCTTATGAGGTCGAGCAGATTGGATGAAAAGACGTTTCTTTCCTAAAACACTAATTCAAAAAATGTTTTTTACCCTAATAATTATGGCAATTTATCTAATCGGTAGAGAGCTGCCATTATATGGGGTTAATCTTGATGCTTACGAGGCACTTAGGGATAATACCGAGGATTTGATTATGCAGACAATCGGTGGAGATAGATACAAAACATCTATCTTAGCACTTGGTATTTCTCCCTTTATGTTTTCTACTTTGTTTGTTCAGATGGCTGTTGCATTTAAAAATGCAGATAGCAAATCTCATACGTCGCCTAAAAAGGTAACGAGGGCGACTCTTAATTTGATGCTGGTATGGGCTTGTATCCAGGCTTATTTCACATCTAATTCAACTTTCTATATATACGAAGGCGGTGTTGAGCTGACTATTGCCAAGCTTATATCGGCAGCCCAGATGGTTACAGGTGCCTTTGTGATTTTGTGGCTTGCTACACGTAATGGTAAATACGGAATAGGCGGCCAGACAATTCTTATTTATGTAAATATCCTAGACAGCGTTGTAAACACTGTAAGATACACAAAGCTTGCTGATTTAAAGCTTATTGGAGCCATCTCTGTGGTGGCATTGCTGTTTACAATTATTTTTGAAAATACTGAATATAGAATACCTATGCAGCGTATTTCTATTCATAATATTTATTCTGATAAAAACTATATTCCCATAAAGCTTAATCCTATAGGAATGATGCCTGTAATGTTTTCATCGGCATTTTTTGCCCTTCCGGTGTATGTGTTATCGGCACTGAATTCATTGCTTCCAGAGAATGAAACTATAAGCTATCTACATGATAATATGAACACCAACTGCACCCTTGGAATAGGAGTGTACATTGTTGTTTTATACGTAATTACGATAGTTTTTTCTTTTGTTTTTATTAGCCCAAAGAATCTGGCAGAATCCTTGCAAAAATCAGGAGATAGCATTACAGGATTAAGGGCTGGCAAAAAAACAAGAAGATATATAGGCATTAGAGTATTTATAATATCTATTTTTTCTGCTACTTTTATGAGCCTTTTTATAGGAATGCCATTGGTACTTCAGTTAAAAGGATTAGTGCCACAGGATGTAATGAGCCTGCCATCTATTATGATTGCCATGGCAAGCATCAATTGCAATTTGTATAGAGAATTAAGAGCGGTTAAGGATTTTGATGGCTATGTCCAGTTTATTTAGGATGAGTGGAGGAATTAAGATAAGAGATGCTATATTTTATCCCAGCATGGTATCAATTAAATAGCTTTAAGGAATTGGAGCAAAACTGGCATACCCGTAGAATGCACACAGAGTTTGACGACATGGTAAAGTATGTGCAGATGTTTTATCGAAATGGCATTAAGGATTTTAAGATTTTGCTATTGAGTCATACTCCAAATTTCAGGCATTTCTTGCACAGGCAGGGAGTATTTCATGCTCCATATTTGTCTGTTTTTGATTCTATTCAAGAGGTGCAAAATAAGAAGGCGGCTGTGTTCTCCTTTCACAATTTGGCCTGGCCTGAAAAGATAGAATTTGTTTATACACCTTTTGTGGTAATCGCTTATCTGGAAGGGAAAAAATATGCCCAGATTAATTTTGGGGAAGCTGGTAATCCCATCGAAGTAAGCATGTACGAAGAGGATGTAATCAGCAGGCGAAACATATATGACGACAGAGGCTTTGTGTCTGCCACGGAGGTTTACGAAAAAGGAGATATCGTATATACGGATTACCTCACTGATAAGGGCGTTACAAAGATGAGGGTGATTGCTAAAGATGGCTCCGTAGAAATCAATGAAAAATCCAATACCTTTCTTGTATTTAAGGATGATAAAATCACCACCAAAACCTTTGCCAAGGGTAAGTATGATAGCCTGGCAGAAGTGATTTTAGAGGTATTAAATGCCAATCTTGATACAGATAACAAAAGTGATGTTTTCTGTATTGCAATGCACGAATTAAATGTATTAATCACCAGGGATTTAATCGAAAATGGCAAATCGATTCTGTCGTTTTACGGGGATAGATACAGGATAAAGGATCACGAAGAAAATATAGATTTGGTAAAAAAAGCTGGCTATATTATCACTGATTCCGAGGCTACCACCCGCTATCTAAAGCGTGAAATGAAAACTGATTTATCTAACATAGTTGATATTTCACCTTATGATTCCAGAATGGATTTTGGTATCAGCGAACAGCTTACTGTACAAAAAATTTTGGTGCCGGTGGATGACCTTCCAAAAGAAAGGTTTAAGCTGCTTATGATAAATCTGGCGGCATATCTTCAGACCAATGAAAACGCTATGATTCATATTTTTACCAGAAATGCCAGGTACGATTTGCCTGATATTCTGCTTAACAATATTGCTGATATTATTGAGGAAGCAGGATTTGACAGACGAATGGTAATAAGCGATAAGGATGTTGATGATACCGCAGAAAATGATGAAGTGGATGCAGATGAGGATGAGGAAGAAATTCCTATAAGATTTTTTGTGGAGCAGTGTGTGGATGAACTATCTGTAAGTAAGTGTATCAGAGAGCAGAGGATAATGATAGATATGCGCCATAATCCTGATTTGTATTTGCAGATAAACTGCATAAGCACTGCAATTCCTCAGATAGTCCGTAGGGAAACCCAGTACATGCAAAACGGCTACAACGGCTTTGTTGTTAAGGATTTTGACCGTATACCTGTGGCTTTGGATTACTTTTTGGGAAGCCTGGCTAACTGGAATCAGGCAAAGGTATATTCTTACGAAATCAGTCAGAAATTTACCACTAAGCATCTGTTAGAAAAATGGGAAATGGTAAGAAATACAATAGAGGAAAAAGATTGAGGTAGGTATGGAGAAAGCAAGCTGGACGATTTATTGGAATGAATATAGCTCTGACACATATCTGTATGGCTCGGAGATTCAGTATTTTGCCAGGAATAATGTGCATTTTAAAAACCAGCTGATGCCACCAGGCACTGTGATTAAGGAATGGTACTCCATGACTAATTATCAGGCACAAAGGATAGAGCCTGCACTGCCGATTATAGATGGTGAAAGCCATTATCATATCAAGATAAATGTTAAAACCCCAGATGGTAAGGGATGCCTGGTGAGGCTTGTATTCTTAGATAGATACGAAAGAGAAGCAGGGGATTTTACCATAAGAGGAACGGAGGCTGATTTTAGCTGTCCCCTTAAAACATATAGCTACAAAATGCAGCTTATTAACGCAGGTATGACAGAGTTTACATATCATTCCATTACTATTGAGGAAGTAGAATGAAAATAGTAAAGACCAAGGCAACTGTAAAAAAGTTGATTAAGGAATTGAAGAAGGTTAAGGCTCTTAAGGAGAGCATGAGTGGGCTTTCAGATGATGAGCTTAAGGGGCTGACTAAGGAATTTCGCACAAGGTTTGAGTCAGGGGAATCCTTGGATAAAATCCTGCCAGAGGCCTTTGCTGCCATGTGCGAGGCAGATAAAAGAGTGCTTGGAATGTATCCATTTGATGTGCAAATTTTAGCTGGAATTGCTCTTCATCAAGGGTATCTTGCAGAGATGAACACAGGGGAGGGCAAGACGCTTACTGCTACTTTGCCTATGTATCTTAATGGCCTTACCAAAAAGGGGGCAATCCTTGTTACAAACAATGAGTACCTAGCACTGAGGGATGCTGAGGAGATGGGACCTGCATACGAATTTATGGGATTATCTATTAAAGCAGGCGTAAAACGTGATGAGGATGATAGATTTGAAAATGATGAAAAGAAGGAAATATACGCAGCAGATATCGTATATACCACCCACTCTGCCTTAGGCTTCGATTACCTGATAAACAACCTGGTTAAATCCAGCGAAGACAGGTTCCTTAGGCCATTTAATTACATCATTATAGACGAAGCAGATTCGGTGCTTTTAGACAGCGCCAGCACGCCTCTTGTTATTTCCGGTTCACCAAGAGTCCAGTCAAATCTGTATGAATCAGCAGATTTCTTCGTTAGAACCCTTAGGGAAGACCAGGATTATGAGGTGGAGGAAAAGAATGTATGGTTTACTGACAAGGGGTTAAGCTACGCGGAAGAATATTTTGGAATAGACAATATTTTCAATCCTAAGTATTTTGAAATTTATCGTCATTTGGTATTGGCACTTCGTGCCCACAAAATAATAGAAAAAGGTACTGAGTACATGATTTCTGAAACAGGGGAGGTAGCTCTTATCGATGCCAGCTCAGGGCGAATGTTAAAAGGCGTTAAGCTTAGAGGTGGACAGCATCAGGCACTGGAATGTAAGGAGCAGGTAGAGATTACCCAGGAGAATCGTTCCATGGCATCTATTACTTACCAGAATTTCTTCTCCATGTTTCCTAAGATGAGTGGCATGAGTGGAACAATCTATGATGCCAAGGATGAGCTGTTTGAGGTATATGGCAAACGGGTTGTGGTGATTCCTACCAACAATCCTATAAAAAGAGTGGATTGTCCTGACTGGTTTTTCAGTGATTCTTCAAAGCAATTTGAAGCGGCTATTCGTCTGGCTGTGAAAAAGCATGAAACAGGCCAGCCGGTTTTGATAGTAACCACAATGATTTCTGATACGGAAATCATATCGCATCTGCTTGTTAAGGAAGGGATTCCTCATTCGGTGCTTAATGCCAACAATGCCTTTTGGGAGGCTGATATTATTAAGGAGGCAGGTCAGCTTGGGGCTATGACTGTGGCCACATCCATGGCAGGCCGTGGTACTGATATCAAACTTGGTCCTGGTGTTAAGGAGCTGGGGGGACTTGCAGTTATTGGTGTTGGGCGAATGCTTAATACACGTGATGAAAGACAGGCCAGAGGCAGAGCAGGAAGGCAGGGAGACCCAGGCTATAGCAGGTTTATAGTATCTTTAGAGGATGATATTGTGGAAAAGGGCACAGACCCGGCGAAGCTTAAAAAATACATAGATGGCAAGAAAAAAATCAGTGACTGGAGAGTTAAGCGAATAGTCAATAATGCCCAGCGCACCAATGAGGAAATCGGAAGCACCAATAGAAAAACTTCTAAGGATTATGATTTGGTGTTGCAGCTGGAGCGAAAGCTGATGTATGAAACCAGAGATATGCTGCTGGATGGAGGAACCCTTGAAAAGGAGAAAATAAAGAAAATTGCCGAGGAAAATATAGATGCTTTTCTTAAACAAAATAGTAGGTTAACCACTAGTGATTTGAATAGATATCTTTTGGATAATATATCCTATCGAATGGAAAAGGGCACCATGTATTTGAATCTGAAAAATAAAAAGCAGGTTAGGGAATACGTGCTTGAAAGAGTGGAGGAATCACTGGCAGCAAAGAGCAAGGCCATTGCATCGGAAAATGGCATGAACGATTTTATAAGAGTAGCGGCACTTTCTGCTATTGATGAAGCATGGATAGAGCAGGTGGATTATTTGCAGCAGCTGCAGGCGGCAGTGTCTGGTCGAAGCAGCGCACAGCGAAATCTTATGTATGAATACCAGGCAGAGGCCTTGGAATCCTTTAGAAAAATGGAAAGTACCATTAAACAAAATATCATAAGAAACATCCTTCTATCGGAAGTGAGCATGGATAAGAAAGATAGACTACATATAATTCTTCCGTAAACAATGAGGCTTCTCCCTTCTAGGAAGAAGCTGTCACCCCAGGTGACTGATGAGGGTCACGTCAGCGCAGCTGACAAAAGGAGCAGCTATGATCTACAACTTCAACCTAGGCATAGGCTGGGCCAGCTCAGGTGTAGAATACGCCCAAAGCTACCGAGCCAAAGTCCTAAGAAATATAAATAAGCCAGCCAAGTTCATATTTACCGATATGTTTCCAAGGGACAATCTAACTGACATGACCGAGAATATCGGCTTTGAGGATGATGAAATAATATGGCTTTATACATTTTTTACTGATATCACCTTAGGGCCTGTCACATACACATTGGACGACCTGAGAGCTAGTGTTGGGGATGTAAGCTTAACCTATGAAAGAGAAGGCAAAATAGGAAAATTTGTATTTGAAGGAGATAACAATTTTTACAGAATCTACTTCGTAAATGCGGATTCAGACTTCGTTCATAGAGTGGAAATGGTATCAAGAGGCTGCCTGGTTAGAAAGGATTATTTCATTTCTGGCAGGGTGTTTTCAGAATATTATGCCCCACTTGACGGTAAGGCTCACATGTATCATCGCAGATTCTTTAATCAGGATGGAAGCCTTGCCTACGAGGAGATAAATGATGATGGCAATGTAATGTATAAGTTTCCTGACAAGCTGATATGCTCTAAGCAGGAGCTGATTGGATATATGACAAAGAAGCTTCAGCTTACAAAGGATGACATTGTAATTATTGACAGAACCACAGGCCAGGGACAGGCGATAATGGAAAATGTAGGTGAGGCCAAGCTTGGAATTGTTATCCATGCAGACCACTTTAGTGAAGGGGCTACTGATGATGACAACATCCTTTGGAATAATTATTACGAGTACTCCTTTTCTATGCATAATAGAGTTGATTTTTACATCACTGCCACAGAAGACCAAAGGCAGCTTATGATTAGCCAGTTTCAAAAATATATGAATGTAACACCTAACGTATATACGATACCAGTAGGTGCTTTGCCAGAGCTAAAGTATCCCGACAAGGGAAGAAAACCACATTCTCTAATAACAGCATCAAGGCTTGCCACTGAAAAGCATGTGGACTGGCTGGTGGATGCAGTGGCAGAGGTGCATAAGGAGATAGAGGATATTACCCTTGATATCTATGGAAAGGGAGCGGCAGAAAAGGCACTAAGGGAACAGATTAAGGGGCTTAATGCTGATTCGTATATACGGTTAATGGGGCAGCATGACCTGGAGAAAGTGTATGTAAATTACGAAGCATATCTATCTGGCTCCACCAGTGAAGGCTTTGGATTGACTCTTATGGAAGCCATAGGTTCAGGGCTTCCAATAATAGGATTTGATGTGAGATATGGTAACAAGAATTTTATAGACGAAGGAAAGAACGGATATAAGCTTCCATACAATATTGGAATAGAAAAATCCCGCAGGCAAAAGCTTATAGTGGATGCAATTAAAAATCTTTTTATGGAAGATGATTTAGATGAGATGCATGAGCATTCTTACAAAAAGGCTAAGGAATATTTAGCCCATGAGGTGGAGGCAAAATGGAAAAATCTAATAGAGACAATATAGTGTTGCTGTTTGATTATTTTAATTTGGGAAGCAGGGATTTGCTTGCCTCTTTTTCTAATGCAGGTTATGAGATAAAGGCTGTATGCATTAATGATGAAGGCTTTTTGCCTGATAATGTGGAAAATGTTTTTGAATATTTCCTAGGGGATATTTCAGGTGGAAACAATTTAGCAAAGCCTTTGTATTTTAATCAGATAAAAGTGCCAGAATACTGGCAGATTAGTGGAAATAATAACAGTGGAAGTGTTCATGACAAATCCAAGGAGCGAGGAAGAATCTTTTACCAGGAGCCTAAAAATAAAAGGCTTGTAAAGGTGGTGGATTGGCTAGACGAGGATGGAGTGGTTAAGGCCAGCGACCACTACAATAAATATGGTATTTGCTACGGAAGAACAATCTTTAATAAATTTGCCAAAAAGGTCAGCAAATCCTATTTTGATGCAAAAGGAAGGGAAGTAATTGTTGAGAATTTTGTTACCGGCGATATTATTTTAAATTATAAAGGGGTTACAAGGTTCTTCAAAAATAGAACTGATTTTGTGGTTTACTACATGTTGCTGAATGGCTTTGATAAAAAGGCAATATACTTTAATTCCTTGTCAATTCCATTTTTTGTATCTAATGCATTACCACAGTGTGAATATCGTAAATGCGATATATTATTTTGGCAGGAAGAAATGGGCAAAGACATACCAGGGAATATGCAGCTTATATTGGATGGAAAGGCTCCTAGATGTAACAGGATAGTAGTGCAAAACAATCCATCCTATGAAAGGCTAAGTAAAGTAGATGGAGCTAAAAATATAGTATCAAGGCTTGGGTTCATATACCCATTTGAAAGGGAAAACTTAGGACGCAAGGAGGCTTTGATTTGCACCAACACCCAGGAGGTGGAAAAGCTGCAAGAACTAATAGAAGCCCTTCCTGAGGTGAAATTTCATGTGGCTGCCCTTACCGAAATGTCTGCAAAGCTGTTATCTCATGAAAAATATGATAATGCTATTTTGTATCCTAACATCAAAATGTCCACACTAAATGGCTTGTTTGCAAGATGTGATTACTATCTTGATATTAATCATGAGGGGGAGATAGTGAATGCCACAAGACAGGCATTTATTCAAAATCAATTGCTACTGGCATTCAATGAAACAGCCCACGGATTATGTTATACGGCACCGGAAAATCGATTTGACGCAAAAGATTTTAGAAAACTCATCTATCGACTAAAGGAATTGATTAGTGATAGAACGAAGCTGAAAAAAGCTGTGATAAGCCAGCAAAAATACGCACTTACGGCAAATCCGGCAGAGTATGACTTTAATTAAAAATGGAAACTATATTCAGACAGCAAAGTTTTTGTGATAAAAGTGCACAAAAAACTTTGCTGTTTTTCTACTTATCGTACAACGATTTTGATTGATTTGGGGTCTAAATTGTGTTTAAATATAAACGGACTGTCTGAAACCCCGTTTAAATCAACAGTTCGCAGAATAATGTTTTTAAAAATTAGGAGGATTATCAAAATGGCTAACAAATGGGTGTATATGTTTAGCGAAGGCGACATGACCATGCGTAACCTTCTCGGCGGAAAGGGTGCTAACCTTGCAGAGATGACAAGCATCGGTCTTCCAGTACCTCAGGGCTTCACAATCACAACAGAGGCTTGTACACAGTACTATGAGGATGGTCGCAAGATTAATGATGAAATCATGGCTCAGGCTATGGAAGGTGTTAAGAAGATGGAAGAGATCAACGGCAAGAAGTTCGGCGATCTTAAGAATCCACTTTTAGTTTCAGTTCGTTCAGGTGCTAGAGCATCTATGCCAGGTATGATGGATACTATCCTTAACCTTGGTCTTAACGATGACGTAGTAGCAGCTATGATCGCTGGTAACCCAGATCCAGCTTTCGAGCGTTTCGTATATGATTCATACAGAAGATTTATCCAGATGTTCTCAGATGTAGTTATGGAAGTAGGTAAGAAGTACTTCGAGCAGCTCATCGATGAGATGAAGGAAAAGAAGGGTGTTAAGTATGATGTAGACCTTACTGCAGCAGACCTTAAGGAACTTGCAGAACAGTTCAAGGCTGAGTACAAGAATCAGCTTGGTTCAGACTTCCCTTCAGATCCAGTAGAGCAGTTAAAGCTCGCTATCGAGGCAGTATTCCGTTCATGGGACAACCCTCGTGCAAACGTTTACAGAAGAGATAACGATATCCCTTATTCATGGGGTACAGCAGTTAACGTAATGCCAATGGTATTCGGTAACTTAAATAATGAGTCTGGTACTGGTGTTGCATTCACTCGTGACCCAGCTACAGGCGAGAACAAGCTTATGGGTGAGTTCCTTATCAACGCACAGGGCGAGGACGTAGTTGCTGGTGTTCGTACACCAATGCCAATCGCTCAGATGGAGAAGGAATTCCCAGAGGCATACGCAGAGTTCATCAAGGTATGTGAGACTCTTGAGAATCACTACCATGATATGCAGGATATGGAGTTCACAGTAGAGAACAAGAAGCTTTACATGCTCCAGTGCCGTAACGGTAAGAGAACAGCTCCAGCTGCTCTTAAGATTGCTTGCGACCTTGTTGATGAGGGACACAAGACTCCAGAAGAGGCTGTTGCTATGATCGACCCACGTAACCTTGATACACTTCTTCATCCACAGTTCGAGGCTGCTGCTCTTAAGGCTGCAACTCCACTTGGAAAGGGTCTTGGCGCATCTCCAGGTGCTGCTTGCGGTAAGGTTGTATTTACAGCTGATGACGCAGAGGCATGGGCTGCTAGAGGCGAGAAGGTAGTTCTTGTTCGTCTTGAGACATCTCCAGAAGATATCACAGGTATGAAGGCTGCTCAGGGTATCCTTACAGTTCGTGGTGGTATGACATCACACGCTGCCGTTGTTGCTCGTGGTATGGGTACATGCTGTGTATCTGGTTGCGGCGACATCGCTATGGATGAGGAGAACAAGAAGTTCACTCTTGCAGGCACTACATTTACAGAGGGTTCTGAAATCTCTATCGATGGTACAACAGGTAACATCTACGCTGGTATCATCCCAACAGTTGATGCTACAATCGCTGGTGAGTTCGGCCGTGTTATGGCTTGGGCTGATCAGTTCAGAACACTTAAGGTTCGTACAAACGCAGATACTCCAGCTGATGCTAAGAAGGCTAGAGAGCTTGGTGCAGAAGGTATCGGTCTTTGCCGTACAGAGCACATGTTCTTCGAGCCAGAGCGTATCGCTGCATTCCGTGAGATGATCTGCTCTGATACAGAGGAAGAAAGAGAAGTTGCTCTTGATAAGATTCTTCCTTACCAGCAGGGAGACTTCAAGGCTCTTTACGAAGCACTTGAGGGATGCCCAGTTACAATCAGATTCCTTGATCCACCTCTTCACGAGTTCGTTCCTACAGAGGATGCTGATATCGAGAAGCTTGCAAAGGCTAAGAACAAGTCAGTAGAGGAAATCAGAAACATCTGCGAGTCACTCCACGAGTTCAACCCAATGATGGGTCACAGAGGATGCCGTCTTGCAGTTACATATCCTTCAATTGCTAAGATGCAGACAAAGGCTGTTATCCGTGCAGCAATCGAAGTACAGAAGGCTCATCCAGATTGGAATGTTAAGCCTGAAATCATGATCCCACTTGTATGTGAGGTTAAGGAGCTTAAGTACGTAAAGAACGTTGTAGTAGAGACAGCTGATGCTGAAATCGCTGCTGCAGGCGTTAAGCTTGAGTACGAAGTTGGTACAATGATCGAGATCCCACGTGCAGCTCTTACAGCTGATGAGATCGCTAAGGAAGCTGACTTCTTCTGCTTCGGTACAAACGATCTTACACAGATGACATTCGGATTCTCTCGTGATGATGCTGGTAAGTTCTTAAATGCTTACTATGACACAAAGATCTTCGAGAACGATCCATTTGCTAAGCTTGACCAGACAGGTGTTGGTAAGCTTATGGAAACAGCTATCAAGCTTGGTAAGCCAGTAAATCCTAAGCTTCACGTAGGTATCTGCGGTGAGCACGGTGGAGATCCATCTTCAGTAGAGTTCTGCCACAAGATTGGTCTTGATTATGTATCATGCTCTCCATTCAGAGTACCTATCGCTAGACTTGCAGCAGCACAGGCAGCTATCGCCGAGTCACGTCAGTAAGCGAGACCAGTTGTTTTTTGGGAACTTTT
>SVER01000040.1 GCA_015057315.1 Pseudobutyrivibrio ruminis
AAATGAATTTCAAGGATACATGTTTTAAAAACTTGTATTAATTCAAGGTTTGTTTCACTGTTCAGTTATCAATCTTCATTTTGTTGTGCCCTCAGCAGCAACTCGTATATACTATCATGAGTTAGCAGCTTTGTCAAGCACTTTTTAAGATTATTTTTCAAATCTCTTATTAAGAAATTACTCATTTCTTAACTTGTTCTGCTCTTGCGGAACGAATAGTATATTATCATCTGAATCTCACAAAGTCAACAGGTTTTTTCAAAATAATTAATGTCTTTATATTCCGATAATTCTTTCAATTATGTTGTTTTGATAAATAAAATACAACATCTGGTCATTTTCTGTGTTTTCTATTACAAATCTACCATAGGTAGAGGTTGGAAAACAGTCCGCAATAAACATAATTAACCATATCAGCAGTATACCTTCTAAAAAGCCAGCCAGTATACCCATAAACCTATTAATATCTCTTACCCCTGGTACAAAGCCTATTGCCTTAATAAGCTTATCAAGCAGGAAGATAATTAATATCCCTGAAATTACACATATAATGGTTGATATACCTTTAATTGCTGCTTCTGTTAATTCACTTGCAATAATAGTGATAGTACCATCTATGGAGCTTTGTACAGATTCTTCTATTTTCTCTTTAATCGAAGGTGGAACTAATACTTTAACTGCATCTTCACCAGATCCTGCTTCTTTTTCTTCTGATGCATTATATCTCTCATGGAGATGTAAATCTAAATTTTCCTGAATTGTAGCAGGAAGTGCTGTATTAGTCCTTATATAACTACTAACCACATCTGTGCTAAAGTTTACAAGACATATTAAAAATATCCATGCCACTAATCCAAATATTATTCTTAACATTCCCTTAGTGGCTCCTCTTATAATACATATAAGCATCAATATGGCAAATGCAATTAGCAAGTAATTAAGTTCCATGAGTCCTCCTATTTAAGATATATTTCTTCTGTTTTATCTTTTTGTATCACATAATATCGCTTTGCTGCAGTTGTAGAAATAACATCATATACAACTTCATCAAATTTATAGTTGAACTTCTCTATACCTTGCAGATTATACAAGGCTATCTCATTCTCGTTTTTTAATAGTATATAATCGTTTTCTAGTATTGATACTTCTTCATAGCTATTATCTACTTCTTTTGAAACGTTTTTGAATCCATAGAGATTGTATACATTTAATTCATTAACTACTTCTCCCGTTTCTAATGCCTTTTCGCAAATATAGCCAAAATGGCTGTCGTTATAGAATATACTCTTCATTTCTTCATTGACAGAAATATCCTTAGCTACAGAGGCTTTAAAGTTATTATTGAATATTATTATTTTGGAATCAGCAAAGGCTATTGCTTTATTATTCTTTACAAAGTCAACCTTTGGTATTAATGTTCCTATGTATTGATAAGTTGCCGCAATATTATCCTGCTCTTTTTTTCCAGCACTTGTAAAATCATAAAAAATAAGCTCAGAAGATACTTCACCATCATCAACATTAATAACAGATAGAAGCAGCCTTGTTGCATCTGAGGATAAGGCCATTGAAACTGGAAAGCCTTTATTTTCAGGGTGTATTTCACCTGCTACAAGCAAGGAGCCTTTTTTATCATACATCTGGATGTAACTAACAGAATTCTCCTGCAAAAGCAAAGCAACACTTCCCTGAGATGCAACCTTTGCTTCAACTACAGGTGTTGTTGTTCCAATTGACTTAATAAAACCTTTGGATGAAAAAATATCAACCTCAGTTCCTTTTTTATCGTAGACAACTATATAATCGCCACTTATATCTACACATGGATTAGTCATATCATAAGTATAATTCCAGATAAGTGCTCCATCGAATCCAGTATAAAAAATACCATCTGCACTATATTTTAATAAATTGTTGTTATAACTAATATAATGGCTTTCTGCAGAATCTTTTCGTTCCCATGTTTTTTCCACTTCATAGTCATCATAGGTAGAAATGGTTCTTATTACCATGATTGAAACCACTATTATTAATAATAAAATGAGTAAAAATATATACCTTTTCTTTGGAGGGGTATAATCATCATCCTGTACAGGAAAATCCTGCACTTCCTTTTCTTCTTTATCCCCCTCTTGCTGCTTTTCAGGTAATTTTATTATTTTGAATTCTTCCATGTTTTTGACCTATCTAAAAAATAATGGGCTGTATGTACAGCCCATAAATTGCTTTAATATACAAATACTGCCACTTGATATGGTGCTACTGGAAAAGCTATTGAATATTCTCTTCCGTCGCATTCTTCCCTTTTTGGTACATAGCTTTCTTTTATAGTGCCACCATCTCCACCAAATTCTTTGCTTTCACTGTCTAAAAGAAGCTTACATTTTCTATTTTCAGGTACACCTACTTTGTAATCATCATATCTCATAGGTGTCATGTTAATTACAAATAAAATGTTATTTTTTCCATTCTTTGATTTGCGAACAAAGCTGAAAATGCTCCTATAGTTATCATTGGCATTAATCCATTCAAAACCTGCCCATGATACATCCTGCTCATACATTGCAGGATAATTTCTGTATATGGTCAAAAGTTCCTTGAACATTCTGGCTACGTGACGATGGTTTGGATTATCTAAAACATACCAATCTAGCTCTCTTGCTTCGCTCCATTCTGTGCCTTGTGCAAACTCCTGACCCATGAATAAAAGCTTCTTACCAGGATGACCCATCATAAATGCATATCCTGCCATAAGGTTTTTATATTTATCTACTTCCAGACCTGGCATCTTTGCAAGCATTGAGCCTTTAAGATGCACTACTTCATCGTGACTTAGAACTAAAATATATCGTTCTGCCTCATTGTAGCTCATTGCAAAAGTCATTCTGTTATGATTATCTTTTCTAAAGTATGGATCTAACTTCATGTAATCAATGAAATCATGCATCCATCCCATGTTCCACTTGTAAGAGAAATTCAGGCCTCCATCTTCAACATCACCTGTTATCTTTGGCCATGCTGTGGATTCCTCTGCTATCATTACAGCACCTGGATTACGGCCTCTTATAAGTGTATTAATATGCTTGAAGAACTCGATTGCTTCAAGATTTTCATTGCCGCCGTGTTCATTTGGCACCCACTGTCCTGGCTTTTTACCATAATCTAAATACAACATAGATGCCACAGCATCTACCCTAAGACCGTCAATATGATATTGTTCTACCCATTGCAATGCACTTCCGATTAGGAAATTCTTAACTTCAGCCTTGCCATAATTGAAAATCTTAGTGCCCCAATCAGGATGCTCGCCCTTACGTGGATCTGCATACTCGTAAAGAGGTCTTCCATCAAAATCTGCAAGGCCATGTGCATCCTTAGGAAAATGAGCTGGAACCCAGTCTAAGATTACACCTATTCCATTCTTGTGTAGGTAATTAACAAGATACATAAAATCGTCAGGTGTACCATATCTTGATGTTGGTGCATAGTATCCTGTTACCTGATATCCCCAAGATCCATCAAATGGATACTCAGAGATTCCCATAAGCTCAACATGGGTGTAACCCATATCAAGCACATATTCTGTAAGGCTATGAGCAAATTCTTTGTAGCTATAAAAACCATCGTTTTCTGGCCTTGGATGGCGCTTCCATGAACCTGGGTGCACCTCATAAATAGCCATTGGCTGCTCCCAGAAGTTCTTAGTTGCTTTTCTTTGTTTCATCCAGGTCTGATCAGTCCACTTAAACTTAGTAATATCGTAAATACGAGATGCAGTGCCAGGTCTGATTTCTGCGTATTTTGCATAAGGATCAGCCTTGTAAAGCTTTTTACCATCCTCTGTGTATATTAGGAATTTGTACAATTGACCTTCTTGCGCTTCTGGTATAAATGTCTCGAATATACCCTGCTCAGCTGGCTCAACTCTATGCATAAAATTGCGATTCTCATCCCAACCGTTAAACTCACCTATAACGGCTACACTAGCTGCGTGTGGTGCCCAAACATCAAAATATACTCCTGTTTCTTTTCCCTGCTTACCCTTGTGGGCACCAAGCTTTTTATAGATATCATAATGTGTTCCTTGTCCAAACAAATATGCATCTAAATCTGTAAAATTGCTCATATACTACTATCCCCTTTTATATTTATTTATCAAAATCCTTCTCTTTTAGAATGATATTGCCATTTCTATCATATTTAGGCTTATTGAAAAAGCCACCCCTTGTAGATTTTTCAATGGCATCATCCATAATCTCTGCAACTTCTTTGATTGTAGTTACATGGTCATATCGACCAATCAGATTGATACGGTTGTAAAGTGCAAGTATTCCCATATCATCAATTGTACAACCAGCTTCCAATGCGTATGTCTTGGCAAAAGATACTAATTCATCAATTGAAAATACTGGTATAACTATCTTCTCTGTGAATCGCTTAGCAAATGAACCATCTTTCATTAATGCCTTGTCGATTCCCTTTTTATTATCCTCGATAATTATGATTGTACCAGTATTATCTGATTCCATGAGAAGTGATAAGGTAACCGCTGTCTCCTTAGAAATGCCACCTGCAGTTTCGATGATTAGGCAACCACCCTGAATCTTGGCATATAGTCTTTGGATGTCCTTCTCATTAAGCTTTTCTCCTGAAATCTTACCGATACCGCCCTTTGGATAACCTGTTTTTTTCTGAAGAACCTTGATAATGCTTGTGGCCATCTGAGTCTTACCAGAGCCTGGCTCACCAACAATAACAATACTTCCGCCATTGTCCTTTGGATTGCTCATGTGCTCTGCTGCACCTTCAATAACCTTTTTAATATTAGCTTTCATACCTCCTATAGGTAGGAAATAAGAAAATATTGATAAATCATCCTCGTCAATATCGATAAATCTATTTGAATCCTGGCTGATTTTAGGCTCTTGTGGTGGCAATTGCTCTTCTAACTCCACTTGTTCTGCAAATTCTACTGGTTCTTGTGGTGCTTCCACCTGTGGCATTTTTTCAACTTCATCCAAAACTGTAGATTTTGACATTACCTCTTCAAGTATATCCTGTGGTAACTCGATTGGAGGAAGCTCGAAATCATCATAGACATAAGTGCTTCCTTCTTCTTCAGTTATCTCCACTGGTTCACTGAAAGGCTCGCTAATAGGCTCATTAGCAGCGCCTTCTTCCGTATATATTTCTGGCTGCTCATCAGATGGTGTATCATTATCATCTGTAATTAGCCTATCTATTTCCTTTTGCAATAGGCTATTAACATCTGCAATCATCTGAGAAGCTTCTTTTAAATCAACATCATCTTGATTTTCTGCTTCTTGAGCTTCTTTAGATTCCTTTTCAATATTCAGTGTAGGAGGCTGCCAGCTAGGTGTAACATCTTCCACATCATCAACAGCACGCTTTATAGATGCTGCAGCAACTGTTCCTGCTGCTGAAAGGGCTGCTTCCTCAGCTGATATAACAGGGATATCAACTAATCCTTCCTGTAATCCATCTGTAGATAATTTTGGAATCGCAAAGCCTACTCGTCCTGCAGGCTCATTATCAGGCTTTACTGTAGGTTCTTCTACTGTATCTGCTATTTGCTCCTCTACAGTTTCCTCTGTATCTACTGAGTCTTCTTCTAAGTCATTCTCATCAATTGCAACTGAAGATTCCTCAATTACAGGAGCCTCAGTTTGATTTGTAGATGAGAGATATTCTTCCTTTAATAATTCTTGTGAGCTTACTCCTGCATCTAGCTTAGACATTACACCTTCTAAGCGATTAAGCACATTGTTTGCTTCACGTAGTGCTCTTGCTCTGGCACTTTCAAGCTCTTTTGTCTTGGCATCCTCCATAGCAGCCTCTGCTGCACGCTTAGTCTTTTCCCACTCAGCCAAAACATCCTCTATGGTCATTTGACCTTCAATCTGTTCTTCAGTCTCTCTGCTTTCGTCAGCTAATCTAAGGCTAATCTGCCCATCATAGCCCTCTTCAAGATATTGCTGGAAGGTATCATTTACTGAGAAAGTCTCTGTCTCTTCTTCTACTTCATCATCAGAAACTTGAAGGTATGGTATTTCCTCAACAAGATTCTTTATGGCATCCATATTTTCAGATACTTCCCCTGCATCTGTTGCCTTCATAATCTCATCAATATTCTTTTTGATTTCAGCCTGCAAATTGATAGTATCAAAACGCTCTGGCCCCTCTGGAAGTGGGATAGCCTTTACATTTGGGACAATGTTGCTGGAATCTACCACTGCTTTTGGTGTGATTTCTGTGATGCCATCCTTCTTTTGCCTAAGGTTACGGTATTTATCCTCTTGAGACTTATCAAGTGGCTGATACAGCATTTTTAGCTCTAATGCTCTTTCTACCACTGGTCCATCACCAAACCAAAGGATTATTTCGTCACATAAAGCTATACACTTGTCTGCCTGGTTTGTCTTGTGATAAAGATAAGCAAGCTCATAAGCCCACTCCTCGATGAAATCATTGTCCTTAAGCTGTTCAAGGATTTTGATAAGAGTGGTTGTATCAGCGCCTTTAGCAACATTAATATTATATTTGAGAATATATTTAAGACTGTCGTGAGGTGCAATTTGAACGAACTCGTTATAATACTCCTGAGCCTCATCGATTTCTTTTAGCTTGATAGAAATCATGCAAAGCTTGTACAGTATCATTCTTCCTATAGGGGAACGTTCATGAGCAAGAAGAAGCAAATCTCTAGCCTCGTCTATTTTTCCAGCTGCTTCATAAGACTCACTTCCTGCAATTAGATCATTAATATTATGAATTTTTCGCCAATTAATGGTTTCAGCCACATTCATAGCATCAGCGAATTTATTTTTTGATACGAGATTTTTCATCTCTTCAATCCTAGTACGATACTCCATTTTTTCCACAGAATTATTCTCCAAAATTACATACTTATAATTAATAGAAATTTTAACATACGTCGGTTCTAAAATCAAAAAACCAGGACAAAAAATCCTGGTTTTTGAGAATTATTTTTTCTTATGATTTATCAAATTCAATGAAAAATGAGTTTTTCTTTTTGAAACATTCTCTTGATGCTTAATAAGCTCATTTGTATCAAGGTCAATATAATCCATTAGGATGTACTCACTGGTATCCTTTGGTAAGTCTCGTTTTTCGACCAAATAATCAGATATTCTGCTGATTATGTAATAAACAATTGCAACTATTGGAACTGCTACAATCATTCCACCTACGCCAAAGAAGCCTGCACCTACTACTACAGCAAACACTACCCAGAATGATGAAATTCCTGTTGAATCCCCAAGAATCTTTGGACCGATTAAGTTTCCATCAATCTGCTGCAATATCAGAATGAATATTAAGAAATATATTCCCTTCATTGGCTCAGTAAGGAATATGATAATTACCGTTGGAACAGCACCTATATATGGGCCAAATACTGGTACTATATTTGTAACGCCTACAATAACAGATACAAGCACAGGATATGGCATACTCATAATCAGACAGCCAATATAGCAAATTGCACCAATAATAGCTGAATCTATAATCTTACCAATGATAAATCCATAAAATATATCACCTGATTTTCTGCTGATTTCCAAAATTATATTGGAATACTTAGGTACAAATATTCCGCATACAAGTTTTTTTGTCTGTGCTTTAAAGGTTTCCTTTGACAAAAGCACATAAACAGATACAAACATTCCAATAATAATATTAACTACAAACTTTCCTACAGATAGGACACTGGTTGTTACCATAGACATCATATCTGTTTCGTCGTAATCAATGTATTGGTCAACAAAATCCAGTCCCTGATCTACTAAATCACCAATATTATTGTCTTTTGCCTTCATAAGAGCTTCTTCATAATTTCCCTTGGTAATTACATTGCACCAATCTAAAACTGCTGCAATCTGTTCTTCAATATGGTTAGCTAAATATATTATTGTACTTATCAAATTAGGAACAATACTGCCAACAATAAATACCAGTATGCCAACAAATATTATTAATGCCAATATGGTTGATAAAGCTCTATTTCCCTTTTTGGCACCAACTTCTGTTTTGCATACCCTTGTAAATATCTTTTGAAATCTTTTTTCAAAAAAGCCCATCATAGGATTCATCAAAAACGCCATGACAAATCCTATGAAGATTGGCTGTATTACTTTATTAAAATGGTCTAATGCCGTGGATACACTTCTGCCATTCCTAAGTAAGAAGTAAAATAGAATTACTACACAAGCAGCAAATACATAGCTTCCTAGCTTTTTCCTAAATTGTCTTCTTTCTAGCTTTTCGTTTTCCTCTGGCATTTTTTTATCCCCCAGCTTTATTGTCTATTGTAATTAATTAAGCAGCCCTTGAGAATTATCTCTCTCTCATCATCTGTAAGCTCTCCAAGAGTCATGGTGAATTCCTTAAGGCCTTCTTCCTTTACAACATACGCCTTAATTGTGTCATCCTTGTTAACAACAGCATCCTTAATACCTGGAATAAATAAATAATCAAGGTTCTTAAATGGAAGCTCTCCCTCTGGAATTACAAATGGAAGCATACCCCAGTTAATAAGGTTTGAGCGATATCTCTTTGTGGCATATTCATTAGCTATATTAGCCCATCCGCCTAATACCTTTTGACATGATGCTGCCTGCTCTCTAGCAGAGCCATCACCTGGCTTAACAGCAAAAATAGTGCTTCCTACGCCAAAGTTATCATGGTTAACATCTGGATAGGTTTCCTTCACCTTGTGTACAATCTTCTTAAGCTCTGGAACAGCCTCGCCCGCGCACTCACCGGCCTCTAATGCCTTTTGAGCCTTCTGAATATTCTTAGCACGTCCCACGTATTCAGGATCCTTGCGAGATAATGTAAACTCTGCAAGGCCAAGTGGATTAGAACGATATGATGATGTTTCTCCTGATGGAATAAGCTCATCTGTTGTTGTAACAGGATCATGAATCTCTGATACAACCTGAAGGAATAAGTTTTCAGGTAGAGGGCTCATCTTTGGCCAATCCTTAATGTTTGGTCCAAAATGGATCTCTGTCTCAGGTTCTGCAACACCCTTAGAATCAAATACACGGTTTGCATATATTCTGCCATCAAAATAGTATTTTGGCTTTGTATAATCAACATCAATATCTGTTGCTGCTGTAAGGTATCCCTTATTTGCTGCTGTGGCTGCTATTGAACGAGCATCCATAAGTGCAACAGATGCAATCTGACCATTCTGAAGCTTAGAACCTTCTCTATTAGGGAAGTTTCTTGTAGAGTGACGGATAGAGAAACCATTGTTAGATGGTGTATCTCCTGCGCCAAAGCAAGGTCCACAGAATGCTGTCTTAACGATAGCACCAGTGCTCATAAGGTCTGCTACGGCACCATTCTTAACAAGCTCCATGTAAATTGGAGTAGATGCTGGATAAACTGAAAGTGTAAATTCGTCTGGTCCAATGCTTGTGCCACGAAGAATATCTGCTGCATCACAAATATTCTCAAATCCACCGCCTGCACAGCCTGCGATGATACCCTGGTCTACATATAACTTACCATTTCTAACCTTATCCTTAAGTGAGAATTCTACCTGTCCATCAAGTGAAACCTTAGCACGCTTCTCACAGTCATCAAGGATATCCATAAGATTTGCATTTAATTCCTCGATTGTATATGTGTTGCTTGGATGGAATGGCATTGCAATCATAGGCTTAATCTCATCAAGATTAATCTCTATCATTCCATCATAGTATGCTACTTCACCTGGGTTAAGCTCTTTGTATTCTTCCTTACGACCATGAATCTCGTAAAATTCTTCTGTCTTTGAATCGGTAGTCCAGATTGAACTTAAGCATGTTGTTTCTGTAGTCATAACATCCACGCCAATTCTGAAGTCCATAGAAAGATTGGCAACACCTGGTCCAACGAACTCCATTACCTTGTTCTTAACATAACCCTTATCGAAAACTTCGCCGATAATAGCAAGAGCCACGTCCTGAGGACCTACGCCCTTTCTAGGTGTTCCTGTCATATAAACACCGATAACTCCCGGCATTGAAATATCATAAGTCTGGTTGAGAAGCTGCTTAACAAGCTCTGGTCCACCTTCGCCCATTGCCATAGTACCTAAGGCACCATATCTTGTATGAGAATCAGAACCTAACAGCATCTTTCCACCACCTGCCATCATTTCACGGGCAAACTGATGAATAACCGCCTGATGTGGTGGAACATAAATACCGCCATACTTCTTTGCGCAAGTAAGACCAAACATGTGGTCATCCTCGTTGATAGTACCACCTACGGCACAAAGTGAATTGTGGCAGTTAGTAAGACAGTAAGGAATAGGGAATTTTTCAAGGCCTGAAGCCCTTGCAGTCTGAATAATACCTACGTAAGTGATATCATGACTGATCAACTTATCAAACTTAATCTGCAGGTGGTCCATGTTACCTGAAACATTATGGTTAGCTAAAATGCCATATGCCATTGTTTCCTTGTGAGCGGCGTCTTTAGTTACTTCTTTGCCTACTGTAGCCTTAATCTTTGCAATAGCCTCTGGGCCATCTTCCACAAGTTGGCTACCGTTAATTAAGTACACTCCGTTGTTGTAAAGCTTCATCCTTTATTCTCCTTTTAGTGTTTTAATCCAAAAAGACTTGAAAGTCCTTTTTTACCTGGTTTCTTTTCCTCTGCAGATTCTTCCTCCTGCCATTTAAAATATTCTGCATCTAAATCTTCAGAAGAGATGGTGTTCTCTTCATCAATATCTCCTGTAGGTTGGTCTAAATCTTCATCTATTTCTAGACCAGCTCTAGCAAAGTAATCCTTATCAATTCTAATTTCCGGTGCTGCATATTTTGGCTCATCATCAAATTCCTCTGTGGTGCCCTCAGCCTTTTCCTTACGGATACGTGTATTTTCCTCGTCAATGAGTCTTAAGTATTTTTGTGTATCTATCAAATCATTTAAATGACTCTTTAGCTCTAACTGGTTGGTTTTTACGGACTTTGTTTCTTCTTTTATTTTTTTATTGGCCTCTTCATAAATCTTGGCAATAGATTCCTGAGATTCCTTGATGATTTCCTGAATAGAATCCAAAGCATTATCGGTATACATTAAAGATGCTGCATAGATATCCTCAGCTTTTCTAGTTGCTTCGAATACAATATCATCCCCTTGCTTTTGCATCTCACGGTTGGCTTTATCACGACTTTTGACGGTAAGCTCATGCTCCTCCATCATATCGTACATGCACTCATTTAGTTCTTTGAGTAAATCCATCATGGCATTCTTATCCACAATGACATTTCTGGTGCTACCCTCATAAGGCTGTGCCTTAGAAAACAACACATGCATATCTCTTAATACTCTTTCTGTTCTATCCTGTGCGCCCATAATTTAATCCTTTTACTTATATAAAAATACCGAGCCATCTATTAGATATCATTTGGTAGCCGCTTTGTAGGACTCCCCTCAGGCGACCCCGCGTCAGATGAACGGTCCTACTTAGTGCTGCTGCATTCCTGCCCTGACACGATTCGTAGGTGCCCATTACGTAGGACCCAAAGATCAGCATCCTACAAAACGACCGCCAAATGATATCTTATATTGCTCGGAGTCCTTATTTTATGATAACAAGGACTCCTTTGTCAATAATCTAGCTTATTTTACATTACCTGATTTTTCTGTTCCCTAAGCTCTTCGAAGAATTTTGTCATCATTTCTGTACATCTTTCTCCTAATATGCCTCTTTCAACCTCACATTGATGATTAAACTGCTGCATCTGAAGAATATTGATAATTGAACCTGCACAGCCTGCCTTAGGATTCATTGCACCAACAACTACCTTAGGAATTCTTGCTTGTACAATGGCGCCTGCACACATCTGACATGGCTCAAGGGTTACGTAAAGTGTACAATCCTCTAATCGCCAATCTCCTGTTTTTTTACATGCTTCGGAGATAGCTGCAATCTCTGCATGAGCCAGTACACTTTTATCGGTGTTTCTGCGATTATACCCTCTTGCGATGATTTTGTCATCCTGAACTATTACACATCCAATAGGTACTTCATTTATATCATAAGCTCTTTTAGCCTCTTTTAAAGCCTGTTCCATGTATTTTTCGTATATTTTAAGATTTTTTTTCTCTTCTTTTTCCATCTGTTTAGCTAGTCGCTTTTCTTCACGCTCCTCTTTTGACATCATGGATTTTCCCCTCCTGTTTTGATATACTTTTACTAGGAAAAATAGCATTTAAACCTAATTTTTGCTATTTTATTTATAACACTTTTAGATAGAAAAGGAAATGTTTATGCTTATTCTTGGTCTACAAAAAACTACTCTTTTAGACTTTCCAGGCAAAGTTGCTTCAACAATATTTACCGGCGGTTGTAATTTTAGATGTCCTTTTTGCCACAACAGCGAATTGGTTTTTCCCCCTAAAGATGCGCTTTCTTATAGTTTGGACGAGATTTTTGAACATTTGACTTCTAAAAAGAAAATTCTTGATGGAGTGTGTATTACTGGCGGGGAGCCTACACTTCATAAGGATTTACCTGATTTTATTAAACAAATAAAGGATTTAGGTCTTTTAGTTAAGCTTGATTCTAACGGAACTAATCCTGATATGCTAAAATATTTAATAGATAACAGGCTAGTTGACTACATAGCAATGGACATAAAAACAACCAGGGCTAAATATAATGATATTGCTTGCATGACTAACTTCGATATTAAGCCTATTGAATCATCAATTTCTATTCTTATGGAAGGTAAGATAGATTATGAGTTTAGGACTACGGTAATGAAGGAATGCCACTCTAAGGATGATATGCAATCCATCGGACAATGGCTTGCCGGGGCAAAGGCCTATTATATCCAAAGCTATAAGGAATCTGAGCAGGTTATCAATCCAATTTTCTCTAGTCACAGTATAGAAACTCTTAATGAGTTTGTAGATATATTAAAACCATACATCCCTAATACTAATCTTAGAGGTGTGGATTAAAAACAAAACGGGGGATTGATATGAAATTTGAGGTTACTACTGACAGGTTGGTTCTTAAGGTTCTGGGTTCTGAAGCTGCTTCTATGGTATTAAGCTTTTATCAACGAAATAGGGATATTTTTGAAAAATATGAACCTGTAATAGGTGACGATTTTTATACTCTTAGTCATCAGAAAAAAATATTGGATTTTGAGCACAAAAATATTCTAAAGCTTATTATGATTAGATATTGGATTTTTGATAAAAACAATCCTACTGAGATTATAGGAACTGTTAGCTACAGAAATATTGTGCGTCCAATATATGAAAGCTGTACTATTGGTTATAAGATGGACAGAAACCATGTAAATAGGGGATATTGTAGTGAAGCAATAAAGGCTACCATCCCTCTTATTGCAAAAGAGCTTGGTATACATAGGTTTGAAGCACTTATATTACCCGATAATAATCCTTCCATACACATGGTGGAAAAATTAGGCTTCAAATATGAAGGCATCCTCCGTGATAAAATCATTATTAACGGAGAACGCCTTGATCATTGTATGTATGCTTATCTAGCTGACAACTAATTATTTCAATATTTTACTTCCATGTGGTGCTAATTCAATATCGTAATGCTGGCCTCTATAATCAAAGCTTAGAGGCTTTTTTTCTGGGGTATTATTTAAAGCAACTATAACACATTCGTCACCTAGCACCCTTGCAAATACCAATGTTTCATTTCTTACCTGGACTTCCTCATATATTCCTTCTTTTAATGGATTTGAATCTTTCCTTATGTCTGCTAAGGTTTTGATATGGTCAATTAGATCAGGGTTATTTAGCTTTTCGAGCTCAAGCTCTGGCCTTAGGGCATAGTCTCCATCACCTGCATTTTTATCTCCTTCGATTCCAAATTCACTACCATAATAAATTGATGGAATTCCTGGCATAGTAAATAATAATGTATATGTAGGGAATATATTTTCTTTATCCTTAAGTAAAGTAGCTATTCTATTTACATCATGATTATCCACAAAATTATACAGATATTTTCCACTATACAATCCACCCTGTCCCCACTGACGCTTCATTGCATAGTTAATCTCAAAATAATTGTGATCATTATGGCTCGAATAAATACCCTTCCAACATTCGTAATTAGTTACGGCATCAAGCATCTCTTCATTCACATAGATATTATAATCACCATGAATAATCTCGCCCATAAGCCAAAAACTTGATTTTTTCTGCTCTGTAAAGGATTTTAATCGCTTAAAAAATCCTCTTTCTATGCAATCCGCAGCATCTAATCTTAGGCCGTCTATATCAAACTCATCTATCCACATGCCTACTGCATTTAAAATATGGTTATCCACAGCTTCACACCAGTGATTCAATTTTACTAATTCTTCTGCACCAGACCAACATTCATAGGATAATCCATCGTTATGCCAGTTATTACCACCTAAATTAAGACCAGCTATCCAATCCTTATAATTAGATTTTTCTCTGTTCTTTAGTACATCAACAAAGGCCTCATGTCCCCTGCCAACATGATTAAATACACCATCTAATACAACCTTTATGCCATTTTGATGACATTGTTTTACCACCTCTTTGAAATCCGCGTTATCTCCCAATCGGCTATCAATCTGATAATAATTATATGTATCATAACCATGAGTTCCTGATTCCATAATAGGGCCAAGATAAATGGCGTTTATACCTATTTTCTTTAGATGAGGTATCCAATCTATTAGCTTAAGTATTCTATGTCCTTTGGTCTCTTCCCCTTTGTTTTCCCTAGGACATCCAAAAGCTCCAAGTGGATAAATGTGATAAAACACTGATTCTTTAACCCATTCAATATCTCGCATAATAACCTCCTGTCTTTTGTTTTTACTACAAAAAGGCAGGTTGCCCTGCCTTTTATTTAAATCAGAATACCTGAATTTTCCTTACTACTCTCAATTTTCTCATTTAATATTTTAAAAGGATAGTAAAGTACTATACCTACAAAAATAGCTACAATGCCATAAATAATCAATGTAAGCATGCAGTTTCTATATGTTTCCTTATAGAATCCAGCAATACATTCTCTTAGCGCGTTCATTGAATAGTTAAATGGCATAAACTTATACAATACCTGGAATACCTTTGGTAATACTTCGATAGGGAAGGTTCCACCTGCTCCAGCTACCTGAATAACCATAAGAATTACAGAGAGGGCCTCTCCTACATTGCCAAATGAATAGGTAAATGAGTATAAAAGCAATGAATAAATTAAAGATGTCCATGCACAAGCCAGCCAAAAATAAAATGGATGCTCACACTGTATACCTACAAATAAAAATGCTCCCATTACTGTAATAATTGTTTGCAACTGCCCAATTACAAATGTCACAAAAAACCTTCCAAAGAAGCATTGCCAGTTCTTTAGATTTTTCATGCCAGTAGTATCTTTTACTGCCGTCTTTAAAATTGTCGACATTATTAATGCTCCTACCCAGATTGAAAGCACAATATAAAATGGCGCTGTCATGGAGCCATTATTCTCAACTGGGTAAACGTATTCATCTGATATCTCAACTGGACTACTTATAAATTCAGATAGCAAATCAGGGTCCGTCTGTAAAAGATTTACAAACTTCTGATATGCCTCATTATCCCCAATACTCTTAATATCTGAAATCAAAGCTGACAGTTGTCTTTCCATTTCAACAGCTTCGTTACGGGATTTTATCAATGAATCCTTAGATTGGTCAGCCAATGATGAATAACTCTTTAAGCTTGATATAACAAGGTCTATGCTATTTGCATTGTAATTTAACAGCTTCTTTACTTCTGCTACAGAATTAGCAGCTGAATCAATAGCTCTTTGCTCTAAAGGTGATATTTCATTTTCATATTTACCCCTTACATCTCTTGTTTCTGACAACACTATAGCTATATCTTGAACTAGTGCTGCCTTTGTGTTATTAAACTTTTCAATATCTGTAGCTGCATATTCGCCTAATTGAGTAGCATCTGCCTGAAGCTTAGCAACTGTGGCGTCTGTATTAGCTATATTTTGCTTGATAGTATCGTTTGCAATAGGTGATGTATAAATTGTATTAGAAATAGAACCAATTGTATCCTTGTTTCCCCAGGCACTTGCTAGCTTATTAACTTTAGTTACAATGTCATTGACCTTCTCAGAATCTTTATTATCAACATTAGCAAGCCTATTATTTAAATCCGTTGCTATTGCATCTGCATCATCAAGCTTTTTATTAAGCTCATTTATCTTATCGTCGCTTATTCCTTTTACTTTTTGTAAATCCTGCTTGGCATCACTGGCACTCTTTTGTGCGTTATCGGCCATGCTTTCTGCCAGCTCAGTTATAGAATCAGCAGTCTTAGACACTGCTGCACCTGCTTCTGAAATATTCTCAGTAGAATCCATTAGGGCAATATAGGAATCTAAAATAGAAATTACCCCATTTAAATCTGAATCTAATCTCTCAAGCTTCGCTATTCCCTGACCTGTAATATTACCTTCTTCGTCTAATGTAGCAAAGTATTCTCCACCTTTAAGTAAGGCCTGTGCCAATGTACTAACAAAAGCATGATCTACTTCTCGCTCAATAGTAGTTTTAACTTTAGCTGTTATCTTAGGGGCAATAGCATTCTTCTTCTCATTTTCATAATAAGTGATAACTGGATTTTCAATATCGCCGCTAAGGAAGCTAATCATGTTATCACTAAATTCTTCATCAATCACAAGCGCAGCATAATAATCCCCTGAATGCACACCTGCAATTGCTTCCTGAGCTGTATCTGTAAATACCCAGCCAATAGTCTTGTTCTCCTTTAGGTTGCTGATAATAATATCACCAACGTTAAGCTCTATATTTCCAATAACTATGCCCTGGTCTGAAGATGCTACCGCAACCTGTAGATTTGAAGTAGCGCTTTCACCATAAGGATCCCAGTTAGATAGTATATTAAACCAGGCGTAAAGAGATGGTATAACTGTTAATCCAATTATTACTACCATTGCCACAACATTTGTCGATAGCCTTTTTATATCAGAGGCAATTATTTTTATTATATTTTTCATTTCTTTAATTTGCCTCCCATTGTACGGATATCGGATTTAATTTCTTTTTTGAATTCTTTTCTAAAGTCCTTAATATCCTTTTCAACTTCCTTCCTGGCATTATTAATATCTGCCATTCCCTGAACTACTTCATTACCTATCAAAGCCTGGGCTTCTGCTTCTTTTTCCATGATTCCAAGTTCCATTAACTGCTCCTGAAGCTTAAAATCCATGTATTCCACATACAATAAATAGAATGCTATTCCAAACAAAGAAACAATCCAAAGTACTAAGAATACCAGCTTTGAACGGTCTGATACAAAGCTTATTATCAAAAATACAAGTGGTAATAGAATATTAACCTTCAAACCAACTCTTATTTTCTTTTGATTTTTTAAATGAACCTGCTGCTGCAATTCCAAAAATTTTTCATATACTATTTCTTTTTCTTTACCCATGTGTGCCTCCTAAAGGATGATTTACATCATCTTAGTATCTTCCATACGTTCTTCCATATAATGATTAATTGGCTCAAATGGAATTCTTATGAGTAATCCTATTACAAGAGAAACACCCATGAATACAATCAGTGTTCCTAAATATTTAAGATAATCTAATTCATACATTCCACACAAACATTCCCTGATTGCATTGATTGCGTATGGGAATGGGAAGAAAATATATACCTTCTTGAAAAACTCTGGTAGTAACTCAATAGGATATGTACCAGAACTTCCAGCAATCTGTATAACTACAAGAACTACAGCAAGAGCCTTGCCTGCATCTCCCCATGTAACTACCAACGAATAAATCAAAAGAGTAAATGTAGTAGCTATAAATGAACCAGCAAGGAAGAATAAGCCTGGATGTATACATTGAACATGTAATAAAAAAATGTCTCCTGCGACAATGATTATTGATTGTAACTGTCCAAGTACCCAGTAAAGTGCATATCTTCCAAAATATAACTGTCTTTGAGACGCATTTGGATATTTATTTTTATCTGGTGTTACCTTAATAATTGCTGTAAGAATTAAAGCACCTACCCAAAAAGCCAATGTTGAATAGAAAGGTGCAACAGCTGAACCATAGTTTTCTATTGGATAAACAGCCTCTGTCACAACATCAACTGGTGTAGAGAAAAACTTCCCGTATACTTCTGGATCACCTGATAATGCGTTAACTAATACCTGAAGCTTTTCGCTTTCCCCTGCCTTTTCAACATTATTTATAACATCAATTAATCTACCATTTACGTAGGTAATAGCATCTCCTGTTTTTTCAAGGCTAGTGTTGGCGCAATCTATGGAACCATTAATAGCATCAAACATCACCATTAAATTTCCAAATGTACTACCTACTGAATTAAGCAATGTATTTGTATCATTTAATGTTTTAGTTAGCGAAGCGATATTACTGCTAACGCCTGGTCTTAGCTTATTATTAAAGGCATCCTGAAATGCCACTGTTTTTGCATCGGCTTCATTAATTGCCTTTTTTAACTGATCTGAACCATTAGCAACTAACTGATTTGTGTCTATATTACTGATTGCCTCTTTATTCTTTTCAGCCTTGGTCATTACTTCAGCAGATTGTTCTTTAATGTTAGTGGCATCTATTTTAGCTATGCTTTCTCTTTGGCTTATTTCATTACTGGTATCTAGATTTAAAATTGTTTTTATTGCTATTACGCCGTCTAATAGACTTATAGCTGTGTTTTTATATGTATCTATTTTATCAGTAGGAATACCTGCCCCCACAGCTGCTAATCTATATTCAACATCAGCTGCATCCATTAAAAACTGTTTTGTAGTAGATGCCATTTTATTTGCATCCTCTGTAGCTCTTGATACATCTATATTTTTTCGCATATCCTGAGATTTTGAATAGACTATATCCATAGCCTCACTTATATCCTTAGAATAGCTATCTAAGGTAGTATTAACAGTACCTGATACACCAGCAGTATTTCCAATTGCTTTAGCGCTTTTCTCTGCTTGATTTTTCAAATTAGATGCATCTGTTTTCGCAAGGTTTAAATTGGACTTTAATGCTGCATCGTTTGCAATTATGGTGTTGATTGTGTTTTGATATCTAGTTAAATCCCCACTTAATCCCCTAAGCTTTTCTAGGACTTTATCTACTCCACCTTGTTCTTGTATTTCAACGGAAAAATCTGATGCACTAGAAAATACCCCACTAACAACTACCTCTGTAAATGCTACATTGATATTGTTTTGTAAGGTTTGAACTACCGTGTCTGAAATCTTTGTTGCTACTGGATTTTTCTTTTGATTCTCATAAAAGTGTAGAGTTGGTCTATCTATTTCTTCTGTAAAAACGTTGTACATATTGTAGGTAAAATCTTTATCTACAACCACTGCTGCATAATACTTCCCGCTATATACGCCTTCTATAGCTTCATCTGCAGACTTAACAAACTGCCAATCAACAGCTGTATTCTCATGAAGATTCTCAATTATAGTATCTCCTTGATTATGATATTCACCATTTTCGTCTGTATATCCTTTATCTAAAGAAATTGCAGCAAACTTTAGAGCCCCTGTATTGCCGTATGGGTCCCAGTTAGAATAGATATTAAACCATGCATAAAGGGCTGGTAAAAAGCAAATACCAACCACAATTACTAATGCAAAAAAGTTTTTTACTAAACCTACAACATCATCGATAAAAATCTTTTTAATGGTTTTCATTAATCCTTCTTCCCTTTAATATTTTCTTCTACATTGCAAATTTTGATTGCATTTCTGCTTTGCTGCTTAACCTCATATAGCATATTGTCTGCCTTTTGGAGATACATAAACATACTGTCATCATTACTTGGCATGCCATAGCAGATTCCTTGAGAAATAGTCACTCTATCATCTGTTAAGGAGAATTTATGCTCCATTTTTGCATCATAAATTAAATCTCTTAATTCATTCGCTTTTGCCTCTACCATTTCCTTGGAGAGTCCCTCATATATAACTACAAATTCGTCACCACCATATCTAGCGGCGAATATTCCATCATCTGCTGAAAGTTTGATGAGCATATCTGCTATAAATTTAATGCAATCATCCCCGGCCTGATGCCCGTAGTTATCATTAAACTGTTTAAAGAAATCTATATCAAGAATTTCTACAGCAATACTTGTCTTATTTAAAAGAGCTTTAGCGAAAGCATCCTCACTATATTCATTAAGCTTCAGTCTATTATACATTCCTGTTAGTGGGTCTGTCTCTGAACGTTTTTGCAAGAATGTATTCTTTTCCTCTACTTTTCGGTTAATTTGTGTAAGCTCCATATACGAATTACGCATAACGACCATATTGCTGACCATTAATCTGTTTTCTCGTTCCATATATTCTGAAAGCTCAAAGTACAAAACAGAAGCAATTTTGTATTCTTCAATCTGGCCTACTTTTCGATAATATCTTATTTTTAAAGTCAAAAGCTTACGTTCAAGATTCTTTATAGATGTATGCTTTGTTAAATCATCTAAAACTGTATAGGCTTTAAAGAAATCATCATATCTTTCGATAGAAAGAAGCATTTGGAGATAATCATAAAAATCGTCAAAAACATCTAAAATAGGCATATTTATACTGGTGTTTTTATTAATTTTATTAATCCAGTATTCACATGCCTCCATTTCATTTATTGCATGATGTACTCTTGCAAAAAAACAATATATAACTACCTTATCAATTTCCTGCATAAATGGCATACAGTCTAATCTTAGGCGCTTTTCGACTTCTAGATACTTAGCTTCCATATCAAGCTTCAAATAAGCTCTACCCATTCCAAGCAATATGGCAGTCATGCTTTCTATATAGTTTTCTATGTCCTTATGCTCTAGCAAATAGCGATGAGCAATTTCTGTGTGTGAGATAGATTTTTGATATTCTTCTATATTTAGATATAAAGAACCTAGATTCATATGAATCATCCATTCAATATCTGGAAGAGAGTAATCCTCGCAAATACTAATGGCTTTAATGAAATAATCAAGAGCAAATGGTGCATTTCCGCGGTTTAAAGATACGATGCCAAGCATATTATTAGCCATGGCAACATATCCCCATTCCTTAACATGTTCCATAGGACCCATGCAAGAAAGCATCTGAGAGTAAAAGTTAGATGCGTCATTCAACAAATAATAGGTTTCACCCTTTGAAAAATAGGCATAGCCTATTAAGGCATCATCCTTCAAGCTCTTTCCAAAGGTTAATAGCTTGTCGCAGGCCTTTAAAATGGCTCTTGGATCTTTTCCCCTATTTTTTTGAATATCTCCAATTAACAATTGGATTTCTCTGCTGTATCCCATGACATTCATTGACCGCACTCTCCACTATTTGACTACATTTCTTTTAATATATTCGTTAGTGTAGCAAAATCCTCTAATGATAATGCTTCACCTCGTACAGTTGGTGTAAATCCTGCCTTTTCGATAGCCTCCGCAATTTGTTCTTTAGAATAATGCAATCCATTGCTTAATCCATTTAACAATGTCTTTCTTCTTTGATTGAAGGATGCTCTAATAATCTGGAATAATAACTTTTCATCACATTCTACAGGTGGATTGTTGTGACACTTAAGTGTGATTACTGTGCTGGTAACCTTTGGCTGAGGCATGAAACAGCTTGGTGGTGCATCACAAACAATCTGTGGATTAGAATAATACTGAACTGCAAGTGAGAGAGCACCATACTCCTTAGAGCCTGGACCTTCCTGCATTCTATCGGCAACTTCCTTTTGAATCATTATGGTGATTGATTCAAGTGGAACATGGCTTTCAAATAATCCCATAATAATAGGTGTTGTAATGTAATAAGGCAAATTAGCAACCACCTTTATTGGCTTTCCACCATTTTTTTCTTCTGCCAGCTTTTTAATATCAACCTTTAGGATATCCTGATTGATTACACTCCAATTTTTGTATGATGAGAGAGTATCATCCAAAATTGGAATTAAAGTTTTATCGATTTCTACTGCAACAACTTCCCTTGCTTCCTCGCAAAGACGCTGTGTCATTGTTCCTATTCCCGGACCTATTTCTAAAACGAAGTCATCCTTTGTAATTCCTGCTGCATTAATAATATTATCAAGGATATTTCCATCAATTAAGAAATTTTGCCCATATTTTTTTTGAAATGAGAATCCATGAGCTTCTAAAACAGCTCTTGTATAAGTTGGATTACTTAAATATGCCATTTTTTATTCCTTATCTACTTGCTTTTTTATATATATTTAACGCGTTCTGGTAAGTTACATTTTCTACCTCATCAACGCTAATATTCTTTATTTCTGCTATTTTTTCAGCTACATGACTTAAAAAAATAGAAGAGTTACGTTCACCTCTATGAGGTACAGGTGCCATATATGGGCAATCTGTCTCAAGAACAATGCTTTCAAGTGGAATAGCTTCAACTGTTTCCACCAGCTTTTTAGCATTTTTGAAGGTGACAACACCACCTACGCCTATATACCAGCCCATCTTTACATATTCCATTGCAATTTCTTTTGAATATGAGTAACAATGGACAATACCTTTTACATGGCTATTATTATACAGCTTAATTGTGTTTAAAGTGTCTTCTGCGGCATCTCTTGAATGGATAATCACAGGCATTTCCAATTCCTTTGCCAAATCCATCTGTTTATTAAACCATAAACGCTGTTTTGCTCTTTGTTCTTCTTCCTTTACCCAGTAATAATCAAGGCCTATTTCACCTATAGCTACTACCTTTGGATTTGATGAATTCTGCCTAAGCCATTCAATAACTTCATCGTTTATTTCATCGATTTCCTCAGGATGGATTCCTATAGCTGCATAAACATCATCATATTTTTCCGCCAAAGCTATACTTTCCTTACAACCTTTAAAAGTAGCTCCAACATTTACTATTTTTCCTATATTGTTTTCTCTCAATAAATGAGAAAGAAGTTCGACTCTATCTGGGTCGAACTTCTCATCATCATAATGAGCATGAGTCTC
>SVER01000041.1 GCA_015057315.1 Pseudobutyrivibrio ruminis
ATCAAAATATAATATTAGGAAAAAGGAAAGGATGCTGCAAAACTTAGTTTTGCAGCATCCTCTTTGTCTACACTCTGACCAACTTCTCCCATAGGGAGAAGCTGGTTTTTATTTTGCATAAGTTTTATAGATAGCCACATGATCATAAATACAACGCCAACTTGATGTAGAATTGGCTGTACAACAAATATACTCCGTTCCAGATGCAGAAATCATTGAGCTAACTGCACAATTTCCAGATTCATTTACAAAGCCAGTTTTTGCACCTTCTATCTCACCTCCTATGTCCTTATCCTCTATTCTACGTAAGAACCAGTTAGAAATAGTAATTCCCTCAGGATTAACATTGGTACCGGTGGAATTATATACCTTGGTGCTAAGCACTTCCTTACATAATTCGTTATCTAAGGCTGCCATCATAATAATCGAAATATCGTAGGGTGAGCTATAATGATTATCATTGTAAAAGCCAACAGGATTTGTAAAATGAGAATCAGTAAGTCCCATTGCAGCCGCATCTTCATTCATCAAGGCAACAAAGCTGTCTATATCACCTGCCACATACATAGCAAGCTGAGCTGCCGCATCGCCACCAGAAGGAAGAATGGTTCCATAGAATAAATCCTTTATTGTTACTTCTTCATCCTCAACAAATCCAGATGTAGAGCCACCACCAGCATAGGAATAATCAACTGCCTCGTGAGACATTGCAACAACTTCGTTTAACTGCTCCTTTGACAAATGATTTGCAGCTGTAAGAACTGTCATTACTTTAGTCATGGAAGCTGGAACTATTCTATCATGAGCACTTCTTGTTGCTATTATTTCTTTAGTTTTGTTGTTAATTAAAACAGCATTTGAACTAACAACATCTCCCTCTATATTAACAGTAGCATCATTTTCTTTTGCCGAATAAGTAGCTGCCTTTGGAGTTTCTTCTTCCTCTACTGCTTCAGTAGGTTCAGGCTCATCTGCCTTCGCTGAAACCTTAAGCCCTGAATCCTCTTCCTTTGATGCTGTTTCAAGACTCTCCTTTTTGGTTTCTTCTTTTGCAACACTAAGCTTATCTTTATTTCCACTAAAATGGGTAATTATCAGACCTGCTGACACTATGATTAACAAAGAAATGATTGCTATTTCACTGTATACCTGTATTTTGCGAATAAGCCTTTTTTTCTTTCTATAGGCCTTTCGTTCATCATCAGTCATATTTCTATTATATCTTGCCATAAAATTACTCTCCGCTCCCCACTAAAATTATTTATAATTTTAGCATTAAGAAATACCCTGTTCAATTCAGAACGGAATTTCTGTTAAATATAACGAAAAGGCGGAAAGGTTTGCCCCTTCCGCCTTATATTTACTCAGAATCCATATCATCTTTTATTTTGTTTGCAGCATCAATTGTAAATCGAACCAGGTTGTTATTGATTGTATCAACAGCTGTAGAAACATTTGATGCAGCGTTAGCAACCTTTTCAGAAGAAGCTGCAACCTCCTTAGCAGATTCAGTTACCTTCTCCACATTAGATGCAATTTCCTGTGTGGCTGCAGACTGCTGTTCTGATACCGATGCCATGTTGGTAGCAACATCGTTCACTCTTCTCATCTGCTCAGCCATGTCATTAAGTGTAGAGCTTGCTGTATTTAATTCTGTAGTAATCTGTAAGAATGTATCAGCAGCGTTGTTAATTGATTCTGCACTATTATTAATAAGCTCTGTATTGGCTGTAGATTTCTCTGACAAATCCTTAACTCTATCAGACATCTCTTTAATAATATCAACAATCTGATTTGTTGCATCAGCAGAATTGTTTGCAAGGGCACCAATCTCTGTTGCAACAACTGCAAATCCCTTGCCAGCCTCACCAGCTCTTGCTGCTTCAATAGAAGCATTAAGTGAAAGCAGGTTAGTCTGTGAAGAAATAGAATTAATCATATCTACAATCTGAGTAATCTGTTGTGCAGCATCATCTACGCTGCTAACAGCTTCTGCCATATCATTCATAGATTTAACGATGTTGTCCATTTCCTCTGAGACACTCTTCATATCCTTTTGACCAACATCAGCCTTCTTAACCAGACCATTCATTGTATTTTCGATTTCTTCTTCTTCGGTTGTAACATCTGAAATGGTTTGAGCCAAGGTTGTGGCATTTTCAGCTACCTCTGTAACTGCATCTGCCATATCATCGATGTTACTTCTAATCTGATCCATGGATACGGATTGCTCATTAGCTGCCAGCTCCAGATTTTCAGCTGTGTCCTTAGATATCTGGGCATCATCAATTAACCTTGTAGACACCGTCTTAATTTCACT
Organism: Pseudobutyrivibrio ruminis; assembly: GCA_015057315.1. Lineage (GTDB taxonomy): Bacteria > Bacillota > Clostridia > Lachnospirales > Lachnospiraceae > Pseudobutyrivibrio > Pseudobutyrivibrio ruminis_D. The sequence goes on from SVER01000041.1 coordinate 2,321, forward strand.
TAAACTATTTCGCATACCATGTATAAATCCACCCATGGCAGTATTCATAAATGCAATCTCATCATTGCCTTTCGATGCAATCTCAACAGTGAAATCACCATTTGCAATCTTTTCGATATTTTCAGTAAGCGCTGTTACAGGCTTCTTAATCATATTAGAAAGAACCTTAATCATTACAAGAACGACTATAAGGACTGCAGCTATAGTAAATCCAATAAGAATATATACTATTGTAAAGAGTGAATCCAAAACTTCTGATCTCTTAGCGTAAATTATTACCTGCCAATCAGTTCCGCTTACAGGAGCTGATACCATATAATAAGCTGTTCCTTTAGCCTTAACAGTCTTTACGATTCCATGCTCTTCTGCAAGGAATGAATTAACACCTGAGAAAAAGGCATCTTTGTTATCTGCAATATTTGTTCCGCAAATAGATGTATCCTTATAGGATAAAATTTGACCTTCTCCAGTGACCATAATACAGCCACCAGTCTTGTATAGCTTAACCTCATTAAGCTTCTCTTGAATAGATGTAAGAATCAAATCAGATGCAAATACACCTTCTCTACCATCCTTTAGCTTTACGTGACGAATTACTGTAGCGCACAAATCACCAGTAGCTGCATCAAAGTAAGGCTGATCATAATAGTAAAACCAGTTATTATCATATCCCATACCTTCTTTATACCAGCCTTTTTCCGCCACTATATAATCTGAATCCGGAACCCAGCCTGATGCATCAAGGAACTTTCCATCATTTGTTCCGATATATGCTCCAAGTGGAATCAATGGATATCTTTCAACAGTTGGCGCCAGGTAGTGAAGAATTGCTGCATCATCCTCAAAGGTTTCATTTTCTACTCCATCAGCTATACCATTCAGATAGTAGAAAATAGAATTAAGCTCTTTGTTAACATCACCTGCTTCGGCAACGACCTGATTATTCAAAGATTTATCAATTAAATCCTTAATCATGCCATAACCAAGTGTAACGATAATTCCTTCCGCAAGTAGCGTACTAGCTACCAACATAAGAACAAATAAAAGAGTTAGTCTCTTACTTATAGCCTTAGGAGATGGTCCTTTTTTAGATTGATTATTTACATTAGTTTGTTTACTCATAGTTTCCTCCTAAACGTACTAAAACATCTAATATACAATATACTAGCCACTTATGAAGAAACTGTGTGCAATTTGTTATAAAAAAATACCCGTAAGACTAAATCTTACGGGTATTTATAGTGGACTAGACGGGAGTCGAACCCGTGTCCAAAAGCCAATTCCCGGCCCTTCTACGAGTGTAGTTTGTAATTTAACATTCCCTCCACATGGCTCTTACAAACAAGATACATGCTTTAGTAGCTTCATGATACGCCCATTACCGCAAAGCTTTGGCAATGTCGTTTCCTACAGAGTCGAAGTCTGGGTCTTAAAGTGTAGGTGCTCTAAGTCAGACTGCAGCAACTAGGCTGCGTATGCTAAATTATCTTCAGCGTTTAATTTTAAGTTTGGCCATTTAACCCATTACCGTGGGACTCGCTTCTTCCGCTGCATGACCCCTGTCGAAACCATTACTAGCCCTTATGCGTCTTTACAGCATATTTTATTATATAGGTTTTGACGCAAAAATCAATAAACTTCTAGTATAAATTACGATAAACCTTTGCAAGTGGAAGTCCTACCACATTATTGTAATCTCCACATATTTCCTTAACAAGAACTGCGCCCTTGCCCTGGATGCCATAGGCACCTGCTTTATCCATAGGTTCCCCTGTTGCGATGTATTTTTTGATAAGCTCATCTGAGTTTTCATACATAGTAACTGCTGTACACTCAAAAAATGTATTAACCTTACCAGTTTCATCAATAATAGTGACACCAGTGTATACATGATGAGTCTCGCCTGAAAGTTCCTTAAGCATTCTAAAGGCATCAGCTTCATCCTTTGGCTTTCCAAGAATCTGTCCATTAAAAGCAACTACTGTATCAGCAGCAATTATCTTTCTGCCTGGATTATCCTTTGCGATAGCCTTAGCCTTAAGCTTACTTAAATCCATTACCACTTCTTCTGGCTTAGTCTTATCTGTTACCTCTTCAACATCAGCAGACTTTACTTCAAAATCTACCCCTGCCTGTGTAAGCAATTCTTTTCTTCTTGGTGAGTTTGATGCAAGTATAATCTTCATTAGCCTAAATTCCTTATCTTAAAATCTCTTTCTGCTTCTCTTTTCATATCCTTCTTTTGGATATCTGCACGCTTATCATATAATTTCTTACCCTTTGCAAGGGCAATCTTTACCTTAACAAGACCATTGTTAAGATAAACCTCCAAAGGAACTATAGTATAACCGCTTTCCTTTATCTTACTAAGTAAGCGATTAATCTCTGATTTATGCAAAAGAAGCTTTCTAGGGCGAAGTGGGTCACGGTTAAAAATGTTACCCTTTTCATAAGGATTTACGTGCATCTGATAAATAAACATTTCGCCATTATCTATACGCACGAAAGCTTCCTTAATGGAGCACTGGCCCATTCGCATAGACTTCACTTCAGTGCCGTGAAGCTCGATTCCTGCCTCATACTCTTCCTCCATGAAATATTCATGATATGCTTTTTTATTATTAGCGATTAATTTACGTCCTTCTTTATTCATGTTTCTATTCTCCTAGGTTTTGGCTCGCTTGTTACGTTAACAAAAATTATAATTCTACGCTCAGCATAGAAAGCTTCGCTTTAGAATTATAATATTTTGTTAACTACAAGCTATCTTAAGTTGGTTAGAATAAAATCTTTTCTAAAAACGTTGGAACTCCTCTAGAATGAAGTCAATAGTTCGGGCGTTTTCATCTACGGAATCCAGGATTACGGTAACAGGCTGTCCTAGCTTAAAGGTGCGTCCTGTACGCTCTCCTACCAGGGTAAGATTCTCTTCAATGAAATCGTAGTGGTCATCATAAAGTGTAGATACATGTACAAGGCCTTCAACTGTGTTTTCCAGCTCAACATACATACCCCAGCCAGTTACTGATGAAATATTGCCCTCAAACTGCTGTCCAATAAACTCTTTCATAAACTGAACCATCTTTAGCTTATCAACCTCACGCTCACATTCCTCTGCTCTGCGCTCCAGCTTACTAGTCTCAAGCGCAACCTGTGGCAGTATACTTTCGTAATGAGAAATCTTTCTTTCATTCATGCGGCCACGCAAATGATCCTTAATAATACGATGTATCTGTAAATCAGGATATCTTCTGATTGGAGATGTAAAGTGACAATAGTACTGTGCCGCAAGGCCAAAGTGTCCCTTACACTCTGTATCATATCTAGCCTGTTGCATGCTTCTAAGGGTCATCTTGGTAATAACAGCCTCGTCCTCATGTCCAGCAAGAGATTCTAGCATCTTTTGAATTTCCTTAGGGTGGATACTGTCCTTATTTCCCTTAAGGCTGTAGCCACAAGCTCCAAGGAATCTTGCAAGTGTCTGCATCTTTTCTGGGTCTGGTGCTCCATGGACACGATATACAAAAGGTGACTCCATAAGTGAGAAATGCTCTGCTACTGTTTCGTTAGCAGCAAGCATGAAATCCTCGATAAGCTTATGAGCATCGTTTCTTTCGTATGGTGCAAGACCTACCACCTTACCATTTTCATCAATGATAATATGAGTCTCTGGGAAATCAAAATCAATAGAGCCTCTCTTCTTTCGCTTTGCCCTAAGAATCTGAGATAGCTTGTACATATTATCTACCATATCAGCTATATCAGCATACTGATTTCTAACAGCTTCATCACCTGTCATCATTGCATACACTGCAGTATATGTCATGCGATGTTTGCTGTGAATAACAGATTCACATATCTCATGGTCTATAAGCTCACCCTTAGGATTAAATGTCATAATGCAAGAAAGTGCAAGCCTATCCTCTCCCTCATTAAGTGAACACATTCCATTAGATAATGTGTGAGGAAGCATTGGAATCACTCTATCTGCAAGATATACCGATGTGCCACGCTTTAAAGCCTCCACATCAAGAGCTGAGGATTCCTGTACATAATTAGTTACGTCTGCAATATGTACACCAAGAATGAAGTTGTCCCCATCCATCTGAAGGGAAACGCCATCATCGATATCCTTAGTATCCTCTCCATCAATAGTGATGACTGTAAGCTCTCTTAAATCAGACCTTCCAGCAATATCAGCCTCTGATACCGGCTTTGCCACGGTTGTAGCCTGCTTAAGTACCTTTGATGGAAATTCTGGTTCAATCCCAAAGCCTCTAACGATGGATAATATATCTACACCAGGATCGTTCTTATGTCCAAGTATCTCTGTAATAACGCCCTCCGGCTTATGACTATCATCACCGTAATCTTCAATATGGCATACTACCTTATGCCCTGTGACAGCTCCCATATCCTTACCTGCTGGAATAAATATATCCCTGTCAAGCTTATTGCTATCAGCCACCACAAAGCCAAAGCCTGCACTTTTCTCGTAGGTTCCAACCACATCTGAAAAGCCATGAGCAATTATCCTTATAACCCTTGCCTCCTGACGCTTACCAGGGGCGCCAAAGGTAAGAACTGCAGCAACAGTATCATCCTGCATAGCAAAGCCTGTATTGTCTCTGCTAACAAAATAGTCCTCCTCGCTGCCCTCAACCTCTATAAATCCATAGCCATCCTTATGAGATATAAATCTACCTATAATATCAGGCTCTATATTTTGGGGTTTATTAGCATTCTTTGCAACCTGATTAAGAGACTGTTTACCTCTTGTAACCTCAGCCTTTGTAGGTTTCTTGGATTTATGATCCTTAAGCTTAACAAACTTAGGTCTGTTCTCAGGAATCTGATACTTACCACGCTTTGTAATCTCTACAGCACCTTCATCCACTAATTCCTGTAAGACTTCAGCAAATTCCCCACGCTTGTCCTTTTCTACATCAAGAAGGATTTCCAATTCCTTCTTTTTCATTGGAATATAGGCCTGACTCTTAAAAACATCCATCAAAAAATGCTTCTGTTTATCGAATTCTTTCATACGCCTCCTATATAAAACAAAATGCCACCCCTAAGGGTGGCTCAATAACCTTAACTTAAAAGCTTCCAATATTAAGTACTGCTGAGAGTACGAAGAAAAGAATAACGCATACTGTAGTAAGCTTAACAAGTAAACCTTCACGTGAGCGTCCCTTGTTACGGCTCCAGTATGAATCAAACTGCTGTCCTGATAAAGAACCGAGTCCGTTCTGCTTTCCTTCCTGGAAAAGAATAATAACTGTAAGTGCCACACATATAACGATTAATAAAAAAATAAGAACTATCTTTAATGCCTGCATAACTGCCTCCCATATAGGCTAAATTTATAGTATTGTCACGTATTCCGCAACAGTTGAAGTATATCATAGGGGCAGTCTCATTTCAAGTGATTTATAAACATTTACTTTTATTGATTAAATAAAGGTTAGCCATGAATAGTAACAATGGGTGCCCATCAGTTGTAGTAAATTCTTCACCATCTACAGTACATACCAACGTTCCTGCCACAAAGCAATGTGGTGAATTCATTCCACCTGTAACAGCACCACCAATAGCTCCCCACATGAAGCCATCTGCAGCACCATATATTGATAATTGTTTTGTAACTTGAACGCATGATTATTTTATCCAATAATCATGCGTTCATTTTTAATATTATAAAAATGTAACCTTAGGTATTCCGCGCGAAACAATGTCTATATTATAATTAGGAGTAATAACCACATAATGAAATATCTCCTTCTCTAACAAAAAACCGCCCGCTGTATCAAAGATAAATTCACCAAACTCTCCATTTGTCAATTCATATAATACATTACAGAAATGATTCTTTTTTAGTGTCATTAATTGGTCATCATTTAAATATACCCCATTTTGAACAATACCCTCATCCAGCAATCTAAAACCATGAACAAGGTAAAAGTTTATCTCTATTTTCTTTTCATCATCAAACAGATACACCGTCAACCAATCTTCTGAAAAAGAAATTGAAACCTCAAAATAACCATCAAAGAATATATTATTATCATATACTTTCCATTTTTCCATTTTATCTCCACTAATATCGTATCTTTATAACTCTACTATTTGATAAAACCACTTCTAATGTCGGTCCAAGTGTATTACTTCCTTGTCTTGCTACAATTTTAATGCCATTTTCTAAAAAGCCTATTTTACCTGGTCCATATGAAGTACTAATGTCTTGAACATTTGATAACTTTAAGTTCGAAAAATCTTCTAATAATTTATTCCAACCTCCTGATACTTCAAAGTTCCTAACTTTCCTCTTGCTATTAGTAGTCTCAATAGCGTCATCTAAAATATTATCTAAATATTCACTCCCAGTTTTTAATCCGCATTTATTGTGAACTAAAACTCCATTCTCACCTACAAAGTAAGTATGATAATCCTCTACTGCAAAATTATATACAGTGACTGGCTTATATAAGTGCTCCTTATTCTTTTTCTCTAAATGAAGCTTGTTGCCATTGTCACCTATTAGAGTATCAGAGAATCTCAGCTCTCCTGCCTTAACAAATCCTCTTTCAAGTGTATAGGTATTTGATTTTTATCAGAAAATCAAATACCGGACCATACCAACTTTTACATGAAATGGAAAAGTTGGCCTGCGAAGCAGGATTCTTGCTGGCCACATAAAGATAAGCCAGCAAGAAGTCACAGAATGGATGACCTTTTGCTGTTTTTAACTCTTCACAGTCTATTATACATACCAGAACGCCACCCACAAAACAGGTTCCCTCGTTATCCATTTATTCATACGGTAATTCAAACAAATCTAATTCATTCTCAATTACCTTGACTATCGATGATACAACATAATATCGTTTCCCTTGACTCAAAATAACGGTTATTCTTTCATCCTTAATATCTATTATATCGCTCAGATACTCAACATCCGTTTGTGAGGGTTCTAGAATTGTAATTCCCCTTAAAACAGTCGGTAATTCAATATATTTTACATCCAAAAAACATATATCAGTATTCCATCCATCATGAACACTTCGCAAAAGCATCTTATTGTGAGAAACACCATAGTGCCACATCTTAAAAATATAATTTTTCATCTAAATTCCTTTCCTAATAAGTAAATGGATTATTTACTACCTGTCCATTTAGATACCATGTTATCCTATCCCATGCACTTTGTGTCTGTTTAATCATATATAGTTCCCAATCAGTAGCACCACCTAAACCGACTGCAGCCCTTTGAACAGCTCGCATAGGATTATCAATACCGTTCAAATTAAATATAATTCTAGTATTTGGATCAAATAAGGCCTCGTTTACACCATTCTTCCAATTTATTGGGTCAGCAAAATTTTTCCAGGTTTCAGCACCATTGGCCTTTGCAAAATCGTCTAGATAATCACTTAATCCAAGAGCCAATTTTTTTGTTTCATTATTACTTAACTGCAGTCCACATATATTGTGCACTAATATCTCATTCTCACCAACAAAGTAAGTATAGGTTTTTTGTTTTTCATCAGAAAAACAAAAACCGGACACTGACCAATATTTTCTGTAAGAAAATGTTGCCTGGCAAAGCCAGGTTCTTGTGGGCCTTTTCCTTAAGTGTCCCACAAGAAGTCCTGATAATCCTCTACTGCAAAGTTGTATACAGCTACTGGCTCTGCAAGATGCTCTTTATTCTTTTTCTCCAGATGAAGTTTATTTCCTTCATCATCCATAAGTGTATCAGAATATCTAAGCTCTCCAGCCTTAACAAAGCCTCTTTCAAGTGTATAGAATGGATGGCTTTACTATGAGCATTCTCTAATAAGTCTTGATTCTACCTGCTTTAATAATTCATCATCATTATTAACAGATTTTAAATAAGCCAAATAAGCCTCCGCAGCCCTATCAATCTCATTTTCAAATTCATCAAAGGTTATCACTTGATTACCCCAATCTGATATCTTAGGGTTGTCTAAATGGTATTCAATATCCATTGAACCATCCCATTTTTCACATGTAACTATACTAACCACAACATCAGTAAATTTCTTCTTAAATTCAATCCAAGTTTCATACGCATCAACATCACTAAGAACAACGTACTCTGCCTTTTTAAGACCTTCCTTTACACGCACCAGCCTTTCAATCCAATCAGAAAGATCAATTTGGTCCATTATTCCATCAAGTTCTTCGGGATAATAATCGCCGTAAGTATAACCATTAACATCTATTTGCAAATAACCATTCTGTCCTGGAAAATCATCCCATTCGTTACAAATCCCCCTAAAAATAATTTTAAACATCTCTCATATCCTCCTATCTAAAATCGGAAACAAAGTATTCATATAATCCAAAAGCCGTATCAAATGTACCATCAGCCTTTATATACACTTTCATTAACTCACCATGTATTTCTATAATATTTTCACCGAATTTATTTTGACTTCTTAATATATTATAGGCTTCTTGAGTATATTGCGATATTTGCTCCGGCGTCCAATTCTTATTGAAAAATGTTGTATTTTTAAGCTTTTGAGCTAGTTGTTCATCAGTTAAATGTGCAGCCTGCTTTTGCAAATTAGAAAATGAATGTTTCCTAATATGTCTAAGACTATTATTAGAAAGTTCACCAGTATTCATTGCACACATATTATGCACTAGCACATCATTCTCACCTACAAAGTAAGTATGATAATCCTCTACTGCAAAGTTGTATACAATTACTGGATTTTCAAGATGTTCTTTGCTCTTAGAATCCAAATGAAGCTTTCCTCCATTTGAATCCATCAGTGTGTCTGAATATCTTAGCTCACCGGCCTTAACAAATCCTCTTTCAAGGGTATAGAATGGGTGGCCTTCAGTGGTAATAAATTCTTCACCATCTATTGTTAGATAAACTACATCATAAGTATCGTGCTCATAGGTTTCTAATACTGGCTTATAGTCTATCTCGCCAGTGTCAGGATTCTCAGCAAGTACATAATCTCCTACTTCAATATCTTCAATAGGAACTTCACCATCTACCGTACATACCAGTGTTCCAGCCACAAAGCAGTGAGGTGATTTCATTCCTCCTGTAACTGCTCCTGTAACTGAGCCCCACATAAATCCATCTGCAGCTCCGTCTATTGCAGCTTGCTTCGCCGCTTGGGCATCACCAGTTGCTAGATATGCAAGCCCTCCGCTCATTACCGCTTCCGATGCTGCTCCTGAAACAGAACCAATAATGGCACCATTTAGCATACCGTATGCAGTACAGGCTAATGGTGCTCCGACACCAGCAGTAGCTACTGTTATTGCTCCTACCACAGCTATAGTTGTAATAACCGCCAGTCCTACAGCAATTTTTTGATTATTTGTGAGCTCTGGTAAATATCCGCTAGCATCCTTCTGATTTATTGGATTATTATTACAATACTCAAATAAATTATACCCATTTACATCCTCAGACACACCAGCAATAATACTATCCGCACTTATAAATCTATGCACTGCAGGGTCGTAGTATCTTGAATTCAGGTAATAGAATTTTGTCTCTGAATCGTAATAATATCCTCTATACCTCAGAGGATTTCTCTTTAAGATAAATGCATCATCTTTAACATTAACCTTAGGAGCATCATTTTCTGAAATAGAAATCAAATTTCCCCACAGGTCATATTCGTAACTGCCAACACGAACAGAATCGCTACATCTGTAGATGCCAATGATATCTCCCTGTCCATTTCTGGTATAGAAATATCTTGTTTCGGCACCGTAGTCTGCGCCATCAAATTTCTGATAGCCAATCTCGATTACATTGCCTTCAGAATCATAGTAATAGTTTAATCTATCCTTGTCCGTAATCTCTGATAATAGAACATCACCTGAGTAAATGTAGTCAGTAGTACCTTGATTTGTCTTTTTCTGAATACGTTTTCCACCGGAAGTATATTTATACTTATATTCATTTTCACCAGATTTTACATAAGTAAGACTATTATTGATGGCATTCCAACGCATTTCCTTTCCAAGGTAATTTGTTGGATGACCCATGTCATCGTATTCTATCTTTTGGTTATCATAGGAAATAAGCTTGTCTTTCCACTGGGCGTCATAATTATATTCATGTGACTTTTGGACACCGTCGTCTGTTCTGACAACTTCTTTAGTAATATTGCCGCCTTCATCATAGTGGTAACTGCATTTCTTATATCTACCATTTTCAAAATGTTCTTCTGTTTGCTGAATTTCTCCAAATGGGTTATATCTATATACTCTTGTTCCGGCATTATCCTCGGCATTTTTTGTAGCACTCTTTGAATACTTTATTTCTTGAATGTTACCTTCTGCATCGTATGAATATTCAAAGCCCGAATCTGCTTTTGTAGTTGTTGCTCCAATTAAATTTTCGTAAGTGGTTACATTATTGTCTGTTCGATTTTTGTTATCATCAACAACTTTTTCGTAACCTAATTTTACTACTAATTTTTTGGTAGGATCTGCGCCTTTCTTTGGAATGTAGACATTCTTATTATTTCTTCTAAGTATGTCATAGCTTCTGGTATAACTACTAGCATCGGGTAAAACAGAATTTAATGATTTTCCATCCTTGTCATAAGTATATAAATATTTTTGTTTTACCCCATCCATCATGTAGATAGCATTTTCTACACCGCCACTAGTATTGTAAGTTAGCAGGTTTTCTGTTTCATGTTTCTTTCCGCTTAATTCAACAGACTCTTTAACACTTACAACATCATTGCTTACATTGTAACGATATTCCTCGGTAAGGCCTACAGTATCATCAAAATGCTTTGCTACATTACCGTTATTATAATACTTATATCTATCAGTTGTCTTCTCTTTTCCATTAACAACGCTAACCGCTTCTTTGATGTTACCGTATTCATCATTCTTTACCTTTTTCTGACTTCCATCGGCAAAAGTTGTTGTCTTTAGGCTACCGTTAAATTCATTGTAAGTATTTGCCTCAATTACAGTTCCTGCAATAGATTTAGTCAGAACATTTCCAAAACCATCGTAAGTATACTCGTACTTAAATCCATTATGTTCTATTGAAGCTAAATCATCAAATGCTCCATAGCCATATTTTATGTTTCGCTTAGCACCTGTTGGTGTAGTCTTTGTAACCTCTGAAATATGTTCTGCATCATCATAGTCATAAGATATTTTAGTGGGTTTAAATCCACGATACGCTGGGACTGTTTCCGAGGTTTTAAGTCCTAAATTCTCATCAAATGTATACTTTACAATAGAGCCATTATTTTTTAGTGTACTAGCCAGATAGTTTCCATCATCTGTATAAGTATTTTCAGCATATATGTGATTGCTTTTACCTTTATATATATCCTGCTTTATTACATTTCCATACTTGTCATAGCCTATTGTGGTGTCAGGACCACAGGTTGATGTAACCTTAGTGGCATGATTAGTTTTGTCGTACGTAATAGTTTGGGTTGCTCCGGAAGGAGAGATAGTTTTATTTAATCTATTATATACATCATACCCATTACTTGCGGATTTCTTTCCTTGATTATAAGCAATAATATTTCCAGTTTTAGTGTAATCATTTGTATATACATCGTTCTTTGATAATTGTAAATCATCAAGATAAAAGTCTCCTATATTAGCACCAAACTGAAATTCTACTGCTACATTCCTCCAATTGTGCGCAGGTAAAATAAGTGAAAAATATTTCCAGCCTTCGCTATATTCATCTAATCCTAATGATGATTCATAATAGCTATTTTCATCGCTGTGAGAAACTTTTACCTTAATTTCTCTTTTATCTCTAACTGGTGCCGAATCAGTTTTGAACCATCCACTTAAAATATAAGATTCATTTTTCTTACATAAAATAGGCTTACATTTTAAAAATTTATTAGCCCCTGGCTCACCAGTAATATGATAGCACTTACCACCGTCTACACCTTCATTTGATAGTATTTCATCCACAAATGTCGCTTTCTTTGTGTTTTCCCATCTATAAGGTGTATTGGAATCTGCTAGTTCAAAACTACCATCCTCTAATATATTGTATGGATTTGCTACGCATCCTGTTTCGAGCTGGACACTATCACAGAATATTTTTTTACCAATAGCATTTGCTGCACATTCTGTTTCAATTGCAACAGTTACTTCACTTTTATCATTTTTAGACTTATCACCATCAACAGAAAAAGTAACATCTATACGTTTCCAGCCTTTATCAATATCTTTAACTGTACTTTCGATAGGTTGACTCTTTGTTCTATTTCCTTTTTCATCTGTAACTACAAGATAAGTATTCGTACCTATAGTGTTCAAAGAATTAACATAAGCAGAAAAAGTATATGTTCCTGGGCCAAGTTTAACAGCCTGCTTAACTCCGGCATACATCCCCTTTATTGCTGCCACATTAAATAGTGCACTCTTTGATCCTATGTATTCACCAGATATATTAGGGTCATTATTTAGATTAGAAACATTTATTTTACCTGCTGGCTTTCCATCCTTGGAATAGGCAGTCCACTTGCCATCATTATATTCAAAATCATGATTTACAAGAAGATTTGATGTCTGTCTTCCTTTTACAGCATTGTCTTTTATTTTATGCCTTGTATATGAACTATCCTTCTTTGCAGAAGCTGAACCAACATCGGAATTACTGAAATATCCTGTTGGAATACTACCATTTTCAAGAACAACAGAATCAAAATATGTTTCACTATTACCTTGAGCGCATAAGAATACATATACTTTTGTTTGTGTATCCAAATGAATACTTGTATATACAAACTTCCAATCCCCATCTGATGAAGCATAACTAGCATTATTAGGTATCTGCTCAACTGTCTCAAATGAACCACTATATGTATTATTACCTGTATTCATTGTTCTATATGAAAGGACATAATTACCAGGACCTAAGTCTACCTCCTGATAGATTGCAGATATCTGCCCATTCGGTTTAATACGTGCTGATTCGGCTCCAAGATAATGGGTTTCCGATTCGCCTATTTCTGATTCATTACCTTTAATATTCTTCCAATCATTTAATCCATTTTCAAAGTTTCCATTTCTTAAATAGTTAGAAGGTGCACTATTATTTTGGTCGTTATAGGTGGTTCTAGCTATATTTTTTCCTATGTTGTCTGCATATGTTGTAGCCTGTGAACCTAGAATTTCAGTTTTACCAATTATGTTGGAATATACCGAAATATTTCTTCCCTGGGCATCAAAAACATATGTATTTATTACATCGTCATCGTTTCCATATACATCATCAAGCCCACTAAATCTAAATTTGTTAGTATTATTAGTACAATACTCTATTGAATAAGTTTGGCCAGGATTGCCTTCTGCATCAAATTCTTCAACCTTTGATACATGACCGCCACTATAGCTATAATTTACCCTATACCCACTATCGTCTTGCATTGATGAAACATAATTGCCATCTATATATGTATAAAATGCCTTCTTGCCATTACAGTAATTAATCTGTGTAAGTCTGCCTAATTCATCATAGAAATATTTATTCTCTAAATTATTATGAGAAGGATCACTAATACTAACAAGATTTCCAGCAGCATCGTATTTTATAACAGATGTTCTGTTAACCGCATCAGTTACAGATACTATTCGCTTGGCTCTCATTTCAAACTTATTTGCATATTCAAGAGCTTTTGTAAGGTCTTCTGCTATCAGCTTTGCCTTCGCCTTAATAGTATCTACTTTTACTACATTTCTATTGATAATAACTGTGTATTCCTTTTGGGCATTAACAACATTTTTTGCGACATTATAGTTATACTTTACATAATCGCTGAACAACAATGAATCAATAGCTGCATCCAGCTGGTCATACATCAAGTTCTTTGTTATTTCGTCAGGATTTTCTTTCTGTAAAATATTATCCCTTAGCCAGCCTGCTGCTTCGATTCCTTTATTAAAATCATCCTTACTTGCTGGTTCTCCATATTCTTCATAGGATATCTCTATCCTATTTTTTTCATTAGTTCCACTGTTTTTACCATTTTCGTATTGATTTGAATCAGTTATCAATGCCAGGTGACCAGACGCATCAAAGTATTTTACATTAGAGGCACTCTTATCAATCAGCTTTAATGGATATTTCTCCTTTAAAGTAGCATCATTTACTGGAACAATAAACAGCTTCAAGCCATCTTCATCTGTGGCTGCCATGTACCCAGCTTTGTTTGGCCCTTTCTTAACAACCTTTTGAGCACCATTTTCAAAATATGTTACATCACTCCCTTTAAAAAAGTGACGTGTGCCATCCTCATCTACATAAACATAAGGATAGTTCGTAATATCAGTTTCACCTGCCGGAATATATATCCTTTCGTCATAATTTAATGACCACTTGTCATCAGCATCTGAATTAGAATTATAGACATGCTTTATATCTAAAGGCTTTCTTTGTCCCTTTGTGGTAACATCCTCATTTACAATTGTAAGAGCACCAGTGTAATCATTAATATATCCATTACCAGCTGTACCAACAGCAGTCTGGTGAGTCCCCCAGTATTCTTCCAATCCTGTCATGTCTCGATATGTGATTTTTAAAAATGGAGTATTACTATCTGTGATATTCCATCTAAAAACACCATAACGGCTCTCATCATAAGATTGTATTGACAAGCCGTAATTAGGACTAATCCCTTCGTACCATTCTCGAACTGGCTTGGTTATATTGAAGTAACTGTTTCCATTTACCATTTTGACAAAATCAATGTTACGTTCATCACAGGAAGGCTTATTGTCCCAAACAAGAGTAGTTTTGTCTTCTACACCCTTATAACTCCAATCAGAGTTTATTTTCTTTATTACAACGTAATCGCATCTATTTTTCGATTTTGTTTTATCTACAGTACCCTTAATATTTAATTCAGCATCAGATATAATCCTATTTGTGCCAATATTTGGTAAATCAAATTTTATAAACGCTCTAAATAAATTGTTATTGCCATCCAATCCAGAATAAAAGTTTCCAGTCTGTCTAGCATTCTGATTAGAAACACTGTATGCATCAACACTTGCAACATTGATAACAGGCTTTATGATTGGATCAATTATAACTGGATAAGATGCCTTCGCCATCCATGCATCATCTGCGATAATTGATAAATATATAAATTCATCATTATTCACGGAATGATTTTCATTACCTGTATCATCTTCGCTAACATCACTATCAATTAAGCTATCTGTTGAATCCTCTTCGGTTTCCTCTTCATTTTCTTCAGAAACATTATCTTTGTCAGCTTCTTCAGAAATTTTCTGATTATCTACTATCTCGTCTTCTGATTTATTTTTAATTTCGTCCTCTATTTCAGTCTCTATTGACTCGCTCTCAGATAAAGATTCATTTTCTATATCTACTTCGGTATTTAACTTGTCATCAGAATCCTCAGAAATATCTTCTGCTTTAGTATCTTCTACTTTAGTATCTTTGCTTTCGTATTCATCTGTTTCAGGAATTTCCTTTACATCAGAATCATTTTCTACCGTATTAACTGTTAAATTTTTATCAGCGAAAGAGTAATATACTTCCTCAGAATAATTTCCGTCAGCATCCTCCATAAAAGGCGCTGGAAAATAGTATTTTACTTGATTACTGTCTTTATCAATTAGTTCTACTTCATTAAATTCGTTTATCCTAGGTGTTAATCCATAAGTATTAATTTTGAAAACAAACCTATTTTTGCCAGGCTCATTAACAATAATGTTTTCCTTTACACCTGAACTAACTGGTTCATACTCAAGCTTCACTCCATTATTATAACCATCATAAGTTATTGTAGAGCTATTAATAACATGACCAAATTGTATTACATCACTAACAGACTCTTGTGCATCCTTTACTTCAGTCTCAAGATTAGGTGATTCTTCTGAAGCCATATCATCAATGTAAGAAAAATCAATCTTGTAATCATCTGCTTCGAATTTTACCTCTCCCTGACTCTCTCCATTATCTGTAAATGTAACATCATATTCATTATCAGCATTTTCATAACCTTCCTCAGTTTCTACCAAGGAATTATCAATCTCTACATAATTTCCAGCTTCAGATAGGTAATGAACTGGTTGGTCATACACCACCAAAGATCTTGATCCATCACTTAGCAAATACTCTTTACTAAATTCATTTCGAGATTCAACAATCTCACTTACAATTGATACTGGAGTATCAATATTTGCCTTGGTATAATCTATTTCTTTCGTCTTTTCTTCTTCTTCTTCTGCTGCTATTTCTTCTTCAATAATATCATCTTCGATTTCTTCTGCTAATACTTTCAATTCCTTTTCAGAAAAAATCATAGTCACTATCAGAACAAGACTAATTATCCTCTTCAACAAATTCTTCATCTTCAACATTTTCTGCCTTTTCTTCCGTATATTCTTCTAAATCATCTTCTTTTAATTCTTCTTTATCAAAAATTGAATTTGACCCTTCATCTTCTTCTATAATTTCTCCTGTATCTTCATTTTCAAGAAGCTTTTCAAAATCAAACATTTCCTCATTAGGAATCATTAACATTTGAGCATCTAAAATATCTTCACTATCCAATACTCTGAAAGTCCATGTACGCGCAAACTTTGATCCATCCATTGACTGAATTGTAATGTTAACATCCTTTGTCCCGTCTGATTTTATTGGCTTTAAGTAAACTATGCCATTTTCATATCTAGCTTCTAATATTTCTGGATTGCTAGATGTAATCTCCATATCTGGACACACTGTCTTTAAATTTGCAGTCCCCTCATTTGGCCCATTAAATTTTAGATTTAACGCTTCTTCTTTTCCTTCATTTAAAAAGAACATATATTTCTTATTAGCTTTATTACTTGGATAATCTCCCAGAAGCATGTCAGTAATAGTATTTGTTCCATATAAATCAATACTTGCCTTCACACCTGATTTATCATTAGCTGCAACAGTAATTGTTACCTTGGAGTATGAATCAGCTAACATCTTTACTAAACCTTTTTCTGTTACAGTTGCTACTGAAGGATTGCTAGATGTATATACCAAGCCTTTGCCTTTGAGTGCTGGAACATCCATAAGGCGTTTAACATCAAGCTGTAGTGTTTGCCCCTTAACAATGTAATTGCTTCTATGAACAGGAAGAGAAATATTAATTCCAGTGAGGGCATCCATTGCTTTTACCTTAAATTTCTTAGATAAATTTATTCCACCACTGTGAGCAAAACATGTAATCTCGACTGCATCCTCAATAGTTGTCCTATTATTTGTTAAGGTAACATGACCATTAGCATCAACATTTACAAGTTTCGTATTTGAACTAGTATATGTATAATATACTTTATTATTACTAGTTACTTCAGAATTGCTCCAAGTTATTTCAGGCTTAATATATAGTTCTGTTGGAGTTTCTTCACATGGCTTATTTCTAAATAACTGAACTATTTTTCCTTCAATAATATTTCCATCTTCATCTTTTAAAGATAGTGTCTTAGCATTACTTTTATTAATCCAGACTTTCTTTGAACCAATAACAGTTTCATTTTCTTTTGATATGGCCTGAATTTCAACTTCTTCCAGTGAGCAATTTGCATCAACATGTAATATCCCTGGTTTTACAAAACTCACGCCGCAATTTTCTGGAATTACTTTCCATGTAACAAGCTTATTATCCGCATTGACCGGTGTGGTGCTATATGTATATGTTTTATCAGTCTTTGGAATAACAACATCTTCACCAGATATCTCAACACTCCTTATTGGCTCAACAACCTTTACATTTGTATAGCAAGACACTACTGTTTTCTGATCTGTTATTCCATCAATAGCTTTACAGTATATTTTTACGTTGCCTGTTTTATTTCCAGTCACTGACACATAACCATTTTGATCAACTGTAGCAATATTTTCATCCGAACTGCTAAATTCAAATGCAGTATTTGTCATTTCTTTAGTACCATCTACTTTTTTAATAACAGGAACTAACTTTATATCTGTAACCATTTTTCCATTGACTTTTTGCCTATAAAGTTTAATAGTTTTTTGATTCGTATAGGTGTTACCAAAATCATCCATTAATCTTATTTCTTTAATTGCAGTATGATTCAATAAAACTGTTTTCTTACCAAATACATCATTATTATTCTTAGATTTAGCTATAACTTCCAATTCGTCTAATTTACAAGTAGCATCAATAGTAAGCTTTCCATTTGCATCAATTTTCGCTCCTTGCTTGGCAGGCATTACCTCCCATGTAACTCCAGGAATAGTAGGCGTTAAGGGACTCGTTGTGGCAGCAAATAAAGCATTTCTTCCTGCTGCGACAACATTATTTCCAGTAATATTTACTTCTGTAACTGGATTAATTACCTGAAACGTAATTTTCTTATCTAAAGATACATTATTTGCTCCTTTCGAACCATCAATTAGATTACACGAGATAGTTACTGTTCCTGTTTCATTTCCTGTTACCTGTACATGACCATTGTTATCAACAGTAACAATATTTTCATTTGAACTTTTAAAAGTATAGGGTTGAAATTTTATTTCTGATTCTTTATTTTTTAGTGTAATTTTGGGACGAATATCAAAAGATGTTCTTGTGTTCTCGGTTGCTTTAGCTTTACAAAGATAAATCTTTTTTCCTGCTATAGATTTACCATCTTCACCTACCAAGTCTAAACTTCTTATTGCAGACTTGTTTATACAAATCTCTTTTGTATCATATATTGATTCATCTCCTTGAGATTTTGCTGTAATAACAACTTTATCAACCGATACATTTGATGCTACTGCAACCTTACCAGCTGCAGATATTGTAACACCACAATTCTCAGGTGATACAGACCAAAGAACTTTACTGTTAGTTGCATTTTTTGGTGTGACTTTGCATGTATAAGTACAACTGTTACCAACAGCTAAAAGATCATTGCCTCCTATTTCAATTTCCTCGACTGGTATCACAGCCGCCTTTACTGTTAATGGCATGATTGATATGGATAAACATAATATCATCATGCTAATAAACAGTCTCAGATTGTTCTTTTTCATATTTGATTCTCCTTTAAAAAATATATAAAAAACACCAACAGCATGTGTACTTCCATGTTGTTGGTGTTATTTTCCCAATCCATACTTTCCCCATGATGTCCCTTTATTCGCCGCCTTATTTATATGTGCGCATTATTTACGCAAAGAAACAATATCATGGTTTATATATCAAATCAATAGATATTTAATATTTTTTAAGATTTACTTTTATTTTCGCCACAAGTCTTCTATACTACTGTATAGGCATGAAGGGAGAAGATTTATGATAAGCAGATATTTTGTGTACTTTATTATTTATAGCTTCTTAGGTTGGATATACGAAACCTGCTTTTGCACTATTAATGAAAAATCATGGCAAAATAGAGGCTTTCTTTACGGGCCATGCATTCCCCTATATGGCGTAGGTGCCACATTGGCACAGATTATTTTTATTGATTTACCCTTTGATTTTTTACAAAACGCATCTTACTTAACCATTTTTATAGGTTGTGCCATAGGTTCATTCTTTTTGGAATATCTTACTTCCTATACTTTAGAGAAAAGATTCAACGCCAGGTGGTGGGATTATTCAGATATGCCTCTTAATATTAATGGCCGTGTCTGTTTGCCATTTACCCTATGTTTTGGTATTGCTGGAGTTATTGTTACTCAATTTATTATTCCACCAATAGTTAATTCCATTAGCTACATTCCTCAAAATCTAATAGAATTAATTGCCCTAGTATTTATGTTTTTATTCGGCATGGATATGGCACTTACTATCTCTGCTCTTACCACATTTGCCAAGGAATTTGAACGAATAAATGAACAGATAAATGCCCAAATGACAGAACGTGTACTTACTTTCCAAAACAATCTTAACGAATCAAAAATTGCTAGGCTTGAAAAAGCGGCTGAAAGGAAAGAGGCAGCTTTTGTAAAACGAGAACTTACAGCTGAACGTATTGAAGAAATCAAAGAACAGCTTTCTACTGAAGCTGTTAAGGAGTGGATTAAAAACGCAACTGAAACTCAGCGTGGTCAGTTTAGGCACATTGCAAAATTTACTCATCCGGTGGCTTCCACTAAGGCACTTCTTAATAAGGGCTCTCAGTATCTTAGAAAACGTAGGGAATAAAAAAAGGCTTTCCGTAAAGGAAAGCCACAGAGTGTAGACAAAGAGGATGCTGCAAAACTAAGTTTTGCAGCATCCTTTCCTTTTTCCTAATATTATATTTTGAT
>SVER01000003.1 GCA_015057315.1 Pseudobutyrivibrio ruminis
TAGCTCAGTTGGTAGAGCAGAGGACTGAAAATCCTCGTGTCGTTGGTTCGATTCCGACTCTGGGCACTTGTTTTTTACCTTTCAGTAGATAATACTGAGAGGTTTTTTTATTATTCGTCCTTTTTAAATATATATTCTTATGGCATAATATCTACAGATTATAGAAGGAGTAAACAATATGAAAATAGTATTTCTTGATAGAAAATCTATAGGTGATGATATAGATTTAACACCATTTAAGGAATTTGGTGAATTGGTAATATATGATTATTCTACAGTAGCTGAGGCAGCTGAAAGAACAGTTGATGCTGATATCATTGTATTAAATAAGGTTCCTATTAATGAACAAACAATAGGAGACGCTAAGAATTTAAAGTTTGTATGCGTAACAGCTACAGGAACCAATAATCTTGATAAGGAATATTTGGCTAAAAGAGGGATAGAATGGAGAAATGTTGCAGGATATTCAACAGAGGCAGTAGCACAGCATACATTATCTCTTACTCTATATTTACTAGAACATCTTAGTTATTACGATAATTATGTTAAAAGCGAAAAATATGTAAATGATAAAATGTTTACTCATTTTGAAATGCACTTCAATGAAATTGCTGGTAAAACTTGGGGAATAATTGGTTTAGGAGCAATAGGAAAAAGAGTTGCAGAAATAGCTACATGCTTAGGAGCAAATGTAATATATTACTCTACCAGTGGCAGGAATCATTCAGATATCTACAAAGAAGTTGATTTTGATACATTGTTATCCACATCAGATATTGTATCTATCCACGCTCCTTTGGATGACAATACATTGCACCTGATGGATGCAAAAGCATTTGATAAGATGAAAGAGTCAGCCATCTTAATCAACGTTGGAAGAGGACCAATTATTGTTGAAAAAGATTTAGCTGACGCTTTAAATGCAAATAAGATAGCAGCTGCTGGATTAGATGTACTTGATGTGGAGCCTATGTCTGACCAAAACCCATTAAAAGCTATTAAAGATAGCAATAAGCTTATAATAACACCTCATATTGCCTGGGCAGCAGTAGAAGCAAGAGTTAGGCTCATGGATATAATTCATGGTCAAATTAAAGAATATCTTTTCAAATAGATTATTCTATTGGTAATCCAGTTACATAGCTTGTATCACTTAAGCTTATAAGAAGAAGATTTCGATAGTGGAGAAACTGATTGGTTTCCTCCACTATATCTTTTTCTGAATCTATAAATGAAGTATTACCGCAAGACTTCATGTAGAGGTCCATTCTTTCTATATATGAAGGCATTGCCTTATTCATTAAATCGTAAATACTTTCACTACATTCAACATCAGGGTTCCAAGGATTATACCATTTTGCATGCTTTTCATTACAAGGGTCTGTGTATTTTACAATAGTATCACTTGGTATCATTGAAGATATGAAAGCACACTTATAGAGAACTTGCTCTATGCTTCTAACACGGTGTTTCTTAACACCCTTAGGGTCATTCATCATACGATTGAGTTTGATAAATGATTTAATAGCCTGTTTTACTGTATGAAGACGTACCTTATGCTCTGGGTATGCCTTATTAATGGCAATATGTAGCATTTCAGATATAACACGTTTCTCATTAGCAGAAGGTGAAACAGCTGCAGCATAATCAAATTCACTTGGTAAAAGATGCTTATAATGATTTAAAACCATGTGATCAATGTCAGTTTCCAAAGATACATGTCTACCAAAATCGTATTTATTCCCTTTTTTTAGATTTTCAAAATGATTGCTTTTAAAATAAATGTAAGGATGGCAAACAATATCTAAAGAATAATGTCCAATAAATCCAAGTATATAGGTATCACAAATTCTTCTTGAATGAGCGTCTTCAAAGGTATTTCTGGCATCAAATAGGTAATCAAAGAATAACATAACACGTTCTTGATGCATTATATTTCCAATATTCTTTTTATAAAACAAATATGCAGGGAGATGATAGAAAAAAATATCAGGTCCTTGTAAACCTAGAGAAAATGCAGTTTTATGCCTTTCGATCAATGACCTTGTATCACTAGATTCAATAAATGAAATAGATTGTTCACCAAATTCTAAATGAGTTATAAATCCTGGCATGATGACTCCTTATTTCTAATCTTCAGATATAATGTTAACTTTAAATTTACACAATTATATCATACTAACAATGTCTTAATTGCGAAGGGAATGTGAATACAAAAAAAACAAAGTGTATAAATTCATGTAACAAGCAAAAATTATTGTATATAGCAGAATTTGAGGAAGAATTTATACTAAGATTAGAAAGAAAATTACATTAGATTGTAAAGGGAGGACACAAAATGAGTGTAAAAGATAGTGTTGAACGTGCTGCCTTTGGTGCTGCAATTGATGGTGTTCTAAAGAATATTAAAAAGAATCCTAAAAAGAATCTATTAAAAATAGTTGATTTGACAGAAAAGATGATGGGAGGAGATTCTAAGGGATTTCGTTCAGGAGCATTTGCTGCAGCAAGGGATTTGATTAACCAAGAGGACTCCAAATGGATGAATTATGTTACACGTCTGCTCACTGAAACTGACCCACATGTAGCAAAAATGACAGCTTTAAACCTTGGTTATCAGGCTGCTTTTAAGGGCACAAAGATGATTAGAGAGAATAGGGAAAAATATGGATGTAACATTCCATGGCTTATTCTTATGGACCCAACAAGTGCTTGTAATTTGCGTTGTAAGGGCTGCTGGGCTGCAGAATATGGACATAAGCTCAACCTTACATTTGATGAATTAGATAGTATTGTTACTCAAGGAAAAGAGCTTGGTATTTTCTTTTATATGTTTACCGGCGGTGAGCCATTAGTAAGAAAAGACGATTTGATAAAGCTTTGTGAGAAGCATAATGAATGTGCCTTCCACAGCTATACTAACGGAACACTTGTTGATCAGGCATTTTGTGATGAAATGAAGAGAGTTGGTAACTTATCACTTTCAATTTCACTAGAAGGTTTTGAGGATGCAAACGATTTCCGTAGAGGTGATGGAGTATACGCTAAGGTCCTTAAGGCCATGGATTTATTACATGAAAATGGATTAATCTTTGGAAATTCAGTATGCTATACTGCTAAGAATATGGACTCAGTTACATCAGATGAATTCTTTGATTTATTAATCGAGCATGGTTCAAGGTTTGCATGGTATTTCCATCTTATGCCTGTAGGAATGAATGCTACACCAGAGTTGATGCCTTCACCAGAGCAGAGAGAATATATTTATCACAGGTTACGTGAAGTACGTGGTAATAAAGGCGGTAAAGAAATATACGTAATGGACTTCCAAAATGATGGTGAATTTGTAGGTGGATGTATTGCAGGAGGAAGAAACTACTGTCATATTAATCCTAAGGGTGATGTGGAGCCATGTGTATTTATACATTATTCCGGTGCTAACATTCGTGAGAATACATTGCTAGAGGCCCTTAAGCAGCCATTATTCATGGAATATAGAAAAGGACAGCCTTTTAATGATAATATGCTTCGTCCTTGTCCAATGTTGGAAAACCCAGAGTTACTTCAGGAAATGGTTAAGCGTTCAGGGGCACATTCTACAGATGTACAAGAAGAGGAGCCTGTTGAGCATTTATGTGGCAAGTGTGCACAGTATGCCGAAAACTGGAAAGAAACAGCAGATAGGCTTTGGATGGCTCACCCATATAGACAAAAAGGTTATATCAATTATGCTAATGCTGAAGAAAAAGGTTATGCATATAAGGTTGATTAAATAGACATTATCTATAGGCCTGACGGAGGACAGACGTCAGGTCTTTTTTTCGCCATTAAATAGTAAAAAAACGCATGACATTATTGATAAAAAAGAGAGATAATGCTAAAGTAAAGAAGATGTATAAAGATTATATTAAAATAGTTTAGAATATTTAAAAATAAACAAAAATCTTGGTAGTATTGCAGGAATAGTTGAAACGTGATACCATGGATTTACACGCGCTTGATGCAGTGTAAAGGAGAGGTGTTATGTTTAAAGGTCGTAAAGAAGAAATTGAAAAGCTAAAGAAGTTTTATGAGGGAGATAATGCTGAAGTAGCCATAATTTCTGGTCAGTTTGGTATTGGTAAGTCTACATTGCTAAAGGAATTTGCAGCCAATAAGGAATGCATTTTCATTGAAGCTTACGAAACTACTAGTAAGCACCAATTCGAGCTGATTAGCAAGATAATGGGGTCTGAAACAGTTCTTGATGGCGAAGCCTTCTGTAAGGAAATCAGTAAAAGAGCCGCAGAAGCCAAGCAACTCATTATTATCGATCAATATCCTCATATTGCAAAAGCAGATTCAGAATTTGATAAAATGCTGCATGAATACATTACAGGTGAGTGGAAGAATTTACCTGTTAAGCTAATTCTTTGCTCAGATGCGTTCATGCTTGTAGATAAATATATAAAAGGCAAGAAGGCTGTCTGGAAGGATTCAATAGCTCTTGATTTAGTTGTCGAGCCTTTAGGATTCTATGATTCATGCCAGTTTTTTGCAGATGCTAGCCCAAAGGAGGCAGCATTTTTATATGGAATAACAGGTGGAATACCATATAATTTGGCAAGAGTGGCGGCCCTGCTTGGTGTAGATGGCTTCGAATATCTAGGCCAAAAGCAGATAGAATCAGATGATAAGATTAAGGAAATAGCTAAGAAATTATTTTTGGATAAGGAATCTAAGCTGGGGCTTAACCCAGAAGCTGTTATGGCTACAGAGCTTAGAGAACTTGCTTATTATAACTATATGCTTACAACCTTGGCAAAGGGGCTCAACCGAGTTAATCAGATTTCAGCGGAGGTTGAAAAGCCAAAGGATGTAGTGGTACCTTATCTAAATTCTTTGATGTCAATTGGGGTTTGTACAAAGGATACAGCTATTACAGAGATTACAAATAGAAAAAAAACACGCTATTCCATCGTTAATTTAAGCACATTATTCTGGTATAAGGTGGTGGTGCCTAATTACGATGAATATATATCAGGAAATGTTGAGGGGCTTTGGACAAAGGCACAACTTATAATGGATGAATACATGAAAGAGGTATTTGTTAAGATTTGTGCCGAATATCTTAGGGATAGAAGCGATAAGAATATGTTGCCATTTACAGTTGAAGAGATAGGTAACTGGTGGGTAAACGATGATGAGGCAGGCACAACGGATGGCTTCGATTTAGTATCCCTTGGAAAATGCGAAGATAAGCCAGCAACAATATTTGCTCAATGTTATTACAATAACGAGCCTATAGAGGTTGCTCAGCTTAAGTCTTTAATTGAGAAGACAAAACAGCTACATAGACAGGGGGATGCGTTCTATTTGGTATTTGCTAACGCAGGATTTCACGAAAATGCTATTACCATTTCGTCAGCTATTAAGAACATCATGCTGATTACTCTAGACGAAATGAGATAATATACATTGGCTTAGCCAGGTAATTGTATAGGAGGAGAAAAATGACAAACCAAGAGCTAAAGAAAATTGCTACTGAGGTTCGCAAAGGCATCATTGAAGGTGTTCATGCTGCAAAAGCCGGACATCCAGGCGGATCACTTTCAGCAACAGAGGTATTTACTTACCTTTACTTTGAGGAGATGAACATCGATCCAAAGAATCCTAAGAAGGCAGACAGAGATAGATTCGTGCTTTCTAAGGGACACACAGCACCAGGCCTTTATTCTACACTTGCACAGAGAGGATTCTTCCCAGTTGAAGATTTGAAGGGTCTTCGTAGCATTGGAAGCCATCTTCAGGGACATCCATGTGTTCAGCACACACCAGGTATTGATGCTTCATCTGGTTCACTTGGCCAGGGTATTTCTGTTGCAACAGGAATGGCACTTTCTGCTAAGCTTTCAAATGATTCATACAGAGTTTACACACTTTTAGGTGATGGTGAAATCCAGGAAGGTCAGGTTTGGGAGGCAGCAATGTTTGCTGGCGCTAAGAAGCTTGATAACCTTGTAGTAATCGTTGATAACAATGGTCTTCAGATTGATGGACCTGTAGATGTTGTTAATACACCATATCCTATTCCAGATAAATTCCGCGCTTTCAACTTCCACGTGGTAGAAGTTGCAGACGGTAATGACTTTGACCAGCTTCGCGCAGCTTTCAAAGAGGCTAGAGAGACAAAGGGAATGCCAACAGCTATCATCATGAAGACTGTTAAGGGTAAGGGCATTTCATTTATGGAAAACCAGGTAGGATGGCACGGAAAAGCTCCTAACGATGAGGAGTATGCTATCGCAATGGAAGAATTAGGAAAGGCTGGTGAGTAAGAATGGCAGACGTAAAGAAAATCGCAACTCGTGAGAGCTACGGTAACGCTCTTGTTGCTCTCGGTGAGAAATATGATAATTTAGTAGTTCTTGATGCAGATTTAGCAGAGGCTACAAAGACAGGTATTTTTAAAAAGGCTTTCCCAGAGCGTCACATCGACTGTGGTATTGCAGAGTCAAACATGGTTGGTATCGCTGCTGGTATCGCTAGCACAGGAAAGGTTCCATTCTGCTCTTCATTTGCAATGTTTGCAGCAGGACGTGCATTTGAGCAGGTACGTAACTCAGTTGGTTACCCACACCTTAACGTAAAGATTGGTGCTACTCACGCTGGTATTTCAGTAGGTGAGGATGGTGCTTCACATCAGTGTAACGAGGATATTGCTCTTATGCGTACAATCCCAGGCATGACAATCATCAACCCTTCAGATGATGTTGAGGCTAAGGCAGCAGTAGAGGCTGCTTACAAGATGGATGGCCCAGTTTACCTTAGATTTGGACGTCTTGCAGTACCTGTAATCAACGATAGACCAGATTACAAGTTTGAGATTGGCAAGGGTGTTGTTCTTAAAGAGGGCAAAGACCTTACAATCATCGCTACAGGTCTTGAGGTTAACGAATCTCTTGAGGCTGCTAAGAAGCTTGCAGAGGATGGAATTGATGCTGAGGTTATCAACATCCACACAATCAAGCCTATCGATGCAGATCTTATTGTAAAGAGCGCATCTAAGACAGGTAAGGTTGTTACTGTAGAAGAGCATTCTATTATTGGAGGTCTTGGCGGAGCTGTTGCTGAGGTTCTTTCAGAGAAGTGCCCTACAAAGATGCTTCGCATCGGCGTAAAGGATACATTCGGCGAGTCAGGCCCAGCCGTTAAGCTTCTTGAGAAGTATGAATTAGATGCTGCTGGAATTTACAAGCAGATTAAGGAATTTATATAAAATAAAAAAGCCTTCCCCCTCTGGGGGAAGGTGGATGCGAAGCAGCCGGATGAGGGTCAATTGTAGTAAAACCCTCATCAGTCACCTTCGGTGCCAGCTTCCCCCAAAAAGGGGGAAGCCTTTTTTATACAAATTTATAAATTGTGGTTGAGTGAGCCTTTTCGCCTGCTTTTGCGATAGGCTGATCAAACTCAGGCACGTTGATAGCATTTGGGAAGTACTGAGATTCGAAGCATACGCCGTGGCGCTTGTCGTAGACACATCCGCCCTTGCCAATGTGGCTTGTATCGAGGTAGTTACCAGCATATAGCTGCATGCCAGGTAAATCTGTGTAAACTTCCATCTTTCTGCCGCTCTGAGTTGACTCAAGTGTGCAACTTGGCTTATCTAATGTGTGGTGATTTAAGCAATAATTGTGGTCAAATCCACCTGCCCATTTAAGCTGATCGTAATCAGCATCTGTATCCTTTGAAAGAGCCTTTGGAGTAGTGAAATCCATTGGAGTGCCCTTTACATCGCGGCATTCGCCGTGTGGGATAGACTCAGCATCTGTGTGTGTATACTTGTCAGCATCAATCCATACAATGTGTTCCATAACAGAACCAGTGTCATGACCATTTAAGTTAAAGTAAGAGTGGTTGGTTGGGTTGAATATTGTATCAACATCTGAAACGCCTGAATAATCAAGGCGAATTGAGTTATCATCACCTAATGTGTATGTGATTGTGATGTCCATCTCGCCTGGGAAACCACATTCCATATCTGCCTTGTGGCATGTGAATGTGATGTGCTTATCATCAACAGATTCTACATCCCAGATACGCTTGTGCATTGGGTTGAAGCCTGAATGAAGATTGTTCTTGCCATCGTTGGCATCAAGCATGTATTCAACACCGTTAAGTGTGAATTTGCTGTCGCCGATACGGTTGCCATTAGGGCAAATGCAGCAGCCAAAGCCAGGTCCATTAACAAAATAATCTTCGATTTTATCGTATCCTAAAACAACATCAGAAAGAATTCCCTCAGAATCTGGAACCCAAAGCTCTAATAGATTACAGCCGAAATTCATAATCTTTGCCTGCATACCATTCTCGTTGATAAGAGTGTATGCAATAATATCTTCACCGTTTTTGGTGACGCCAATTTTTTCTTTTTCCACGGTTAAAACCTCCCTATTTTTTAGACTATATTTATCATACGAGTATGATGGTGTAATTACAAGATTTTCAAAATAAAAAACAAATTTTTAAAGGTAAAAATGTCAAAGAAATGACATTATGGTACTATAGAAGTAGGACACATTTTTGGGGGTAAAAAAGATGAAATCCAGGGATAGGAAAATCCTTAGATTAATCAAAATTCAGATTGCATTGCTGCTTTTATTAATTGCAGGTGTTACCTACTATTACGTCAGTGGTTATGCAAAGACAGTCTCTGACCTAAAGACAGAGGCTAATCTTTTAGTGCGCAAATCTAATCCGAATACCTTTAGGCAGACAGAAACAAGTGAAGTTTATGATATAAATGGGGATACTATTTCTGTGCTAAAGGGGGAAAAGGATGTCTATTATATCACCTATGAACAAATTCCAGAGGATGCCGTAAAAGCCCTTATTTCCATTGAGGACAAGAAGTTTTTTAGCCACGATGGTGTGGATTATAGGGCTATAGCAAGAGCCTGCTATGTGATGCTTAAGGATAAAGAGATGACCCAGGGTGGAAGTACTATTACAATGCAGCTGGCGAGGACTATATTTTTAAGTAATGAAAAGACCTGGCAGCGAAAGATTGAAGAAATTTATATAGCCTCAGAGCTTGAGAAAAAGTATTCTAAGGAGGAAATTCTGGAATTTTATCTTAACAATGTGTATTTTGCTAATGGCTATTATGGCATAGAGGCTGCCGCAAAGGGGTATTTCAGTAAAGATATATCAGAGCTTGATTTGGCAGAGATTTGTTATTTGCTGGCCATTCCAAATTCTCCTACTTATTACGATCCAGTAGTGAATCCAGATAATACCATCAAAAGAAAGAACTTGATTTTGAAAGCCATGAAGGATGATGGAATTATAGCGGAAAAACAATATGAGGATGCCAAGGATGAGGTTATAAGCCTGACTCGCCCAGATAGTATAAAGAATAATTATGTTGAAACTTACGTATATACATGTGCTACCAGAGCTTTAATGGCACAAAATGGATTTGAATTTAAGACGGATTTCAAAAATGATGATGCAAAAAAAGCATACGAAAAGGCTTATGATGAAGCCTATAATGAGGCAAATAAAAGCTTATTTACAGCTGGATACAGAATATATACGTCCATTGATTTAAAGATGCAGCAGCAGCTACAGGACTCCATAGACCATCAGCTAGAGGAATTTACCGATGTAAATGAAGAAGGAATCTATGCTCTACAATCAGCAGGGGTATGCATTGATAATGAAACAGGAATGGTAAATGCTATAGTGGGCGGTAGAAGCCAGGAAGTAAACGGCTATACGCTAAATCGTGCATTCCAAAGCTTTAGGCAGCCAGGAAGCTCCATAAAACCTTTAAATGTGTATACGCCAGCATTAGAGATGGGGTACACTCCAGATTCCATTGTTATAGATGAGAAGCTAGAGGATGGTCCTGAAAATGCCAGTGGAAAATACAGTGGAGAGATAACTTTAAGGCAGGCAGTAGCTGCCTCTAAGAACACAATAGCGTGGCAATTATATACAGAAATAACGCCAGATAAAGGTATGAGCTATCTTAAAGATATGGGCTTTAGTCATATTGAAAAAGAAGACTATGGAATGGCTGCATGTCTGGGTGGATTAACTGTAGGAGTCAGTCCACTTGAGATGGCAAAAGGATATGCGACCATAGAAAATGATGGATATACGAGAGAACCGACCTGTATTTCAAAGATATTAGACGCTAAAGGAAATACAATCTACGAGGTAAATCAGGAAGATATTAAAATATATGAAGAAAATGATGCACGAAACATGACAGATATGCTACAATCTGTATTGACTGACGGCACGGCAAGGGGTGTATCACTTGGTGATATGCCTGCAGCAGGCAAGACAGGTACTACCAATGATAACAGAGATGGATGGTTTGTTGGATACACTAAGTATTATACCACCAGTATCTGGGTAGGCTATGATCAGCCTAAGAAGGTGCCAGGGCTTACCGGCTCTTCATATCCAGCTGCTATCTGGCAGGATTTTATGCTGGCTATTCATGAGGGTAAGGTGCCGGCAGAGTTTAAAAAGCCTGCAGTGTTTACAGGTCCACAGGAGCAGGAAGAAGATCCAGAGGCTGACTTGGAAGAAGGCGAGGAGCCTTATGGTGAATTTGATGAAGAAAATCCTGAGGAAATCCCTGAAGAACAAACTTATCAGGTTATAACACAGACATTTGATGGTCCAGAGGTTCCTGAGGGGGCAATACCTGATAATGCTACAGATGTACAGATTACTACCACAACTGAACCGGTGGTTGAAGAATAGTTTTAAAATGGAGGATACAAAAAAGAAATGGCAAATTATGGATTTGGACTTGATTTAGGCGGCACAACATGTAAATGTGGTTTATTTACAGCAACAGGAGAGCTTCTTGAGAAGTGGGAGGTTCCAACAGACACATCTAACGGTGGTGTTAATATTCTTAAGGATTTGGCACAGACTGTTGTTAAGAAGATGGAAGAAAAGAATATTACATCTGACGATGTTCTTGGTGTAGGTATTGGAATTCCAGGACCTGTTTCAGATGATGGTGTGGTTAATAGATGCGTAAACCTTGGATGGGGCGTATTCAATGTTGAGAAGGAATTTTCAGAGTACCTTGGTGGAATTAAGGTAAAAGCTGGTAATGATGCTAATGTGGCTGCTCTTGGTGAGTCTTGGATGGGTGCTGCTAAGGAGTACTCAAGCTCAGTAATGGTTACACTTGGAACAGGTGTAGGTGGTGGCGTAATCCTTAACGATGACATTATCCCTGGCGCTCATGGTGCAGCAGGAGAGATAGGACATATCAGAGTTAATTATACAGAGGAAAATACTTGCGGATGTGGCAATCACGGGTGCTTAGAGCAGTATTGCTCAGCTACAGGTATTGCACGTCTTGCTAAGATTAGATTGGCTCAGAACGATGATGAAAGCACACTTAGAAATGTAGAATCTCTTGATGCTAAGGCCGTATTTGACGAGGCTAAGAAGGGTGATACTGTTGCAAAGGAAATTGCAAAAAGAGCTTGTGAATATCTTGCACAGGGATTACAGGTAATTTCATGTGTAGTAAACCCAGAGGCATTTGTTATCGGTGGTGGAGTTTCTAAGGCTGGCCAGTACTTAATCGACGAAGTTGAGTACAGATTCAACCAGATTGCATTCCACGGTTGTAAGAATACAAAGATTGTACTTGCTACACTTGGAAATGATGCAGGTATTTATGGAGCTATGAAGCTTATTCTATAATAAAACAGCCTTCCTCCAGAGGGGGAAGGCTGTTAATTACTTATTTACAATACCTGAGTATCCACTGCCTAATAGCTTGCTGGCAGTTTCAGTAAGTACAGAGAAATCTGTGTCGCGCCCAGCTAGCAGCCAATCCTTATAGATAGCTGTGATAGCCTTTGTATATGAGCGTACAATAGAAGGATACTTGGTCATAGAGAAGAATTTAGAAAATTCATCGCTCTTTAGAACAGTATCTACAACTTCGTTATAGAAGAATGCATAGTGCTCATCACACATAAGCTTTTTTTCTACCTTAGAGCATGATTCAAGATATTTGTAGAAATAGGTAATACATCCCTCTAAATCAAGTTTTCTGGCGTACTCGCCAATGTTATCTAAGATTTCTTTAGACATTTCTTCTTCAACCTCAGCAACTAAATCATCAAGTGAAGAATAATGTAAGTAAAATGTTTTTCTGTTAATTCCGGCTTTTTCAGTGAGGTCAGTGATAGAGATTTCATTGTAATTGCGGGTTAGCACTAAGTCATTAAAAGCTTTTCTGACTGCAGTTAGGGTTCTCCGCACCCTTAAATCTTTACTTCGTTCTCTCATGTTTTCGCTCCTTTTTTTCTATTATTAATTATTTATACTGACAAAATAATAGATTCATACTCTTTGTCTACTATACCACGTAATAAACCCCTCGTGGAATTTTTAATAGTTTTTTTAGAATTTGTTTATTGAATGAACACAAATTGACGTGTATAATACGAAATAGTTCGAATTCGGACAATACGGATTCGGACATTCCGAAATCGGACGAAAGGAGAGACATGGATCATAAAGAATTTGACAGTAGAATACATTTAGGGTTCCTTTGTGATTGCCTTAGCAGAGAGGTGAAGAACGCCGTAAATAGAGGCCTTAAGGAAGATAATGGCGAAAGCGCTTCTTCTAAAAATGGTTGGTTATTGGGCTATATAACACGTCAAAGTGAACCTGTATTTCAGAAGGATTTGGAAAGCATTTTTCATCTACCAAAGTCTACATTAGCAGATATGATACAGCTTCTTGAAAAAGATAATTTGATTAAAAAGGTTCCTGTAGATGGTGACGGCAGAAAAAAGCAGATTGTTGTTACCGAGAAAGGACAGCAGCAGATTCTTAGGGATGAAGCTAAGATTATGGAAGTCGAGGATTTTATGGAAGAGGGCATATCTAGTGAGGATATGGATACTGTAGTCAAGGTTCTTGATAGATTGCAGCAGAACGTAAGAAAGTATAAATCACATATAGTACTAAAAAAGGAGGACTAGATATTGGTTAAGAGATTATTACAGGAGACTAAAGAGTACACTCTTTCAGCCATACTTACGCCTGTATTTATGATTCTCGAGGTAGCAATGGAAATGATAATACCACTTCTTATTGCAGACCTGGTGGATAAGGGCGTGGAAGCTGGAAACATGAGCGAGATTTATCGCATAGGTGGATACATGCTTATCTGTGCGGTAATAGGACTTTTCGGAGGCGTTATGGGTGGTGTCCTTGGTTCCAAGGCATCAGCAGGATTAGCTAAGAACCTTCGTAACAAGATGTTTGAGAATATCCAGACATATTCATTTGAGAATATTGATAAGTATTCAACAGCAGGTCTTGTAACACGTCTTACAACAGATGTAACAAATGTGCAGAACGCCTTTATCATGGTTCTTAGAATGGGATTTAGAGCCCCAGTAACAGTTGTTGTTGCTATGGTTCTTTCATTCAGAATCAATGCCCGCCTTGCATCAAACTTTTTAATTGCAATGATTATTATCCTTGCATTCATGGGATTTGTAATGTTTAAGACAAGAAAGCTTTTTGAAATATTGTTCAGAAAGTATGATGATTTGAACGCATCAGTTCAGGAAAACATTACTGGTATCAGAGTAGTTAAGGCATACGTTAGAGAGGCTTACGAAAAGACAAAGTTCACAACAGCCAGCCAGGGCATTTATAAGGCAGCCACATCTGCAGAAAAGATGATTGCTACAACAATGCCAATGATGAACTTCGTTGTATATGTATGTATCATCTTAATCAGCTGGTTCGGTGCGCACTTCATCGTTGTTGATGGCACACTTACAACAGGTGAGCTTGTATCATTGTTCTCATATTGCATGAACATTCTTATGTCACTTATGTTCTTCGCTATGATTTTTATCATGATTACAATGTCAGTAGCCAGCATCAAGCGTATCTACGAGGTACTTGAAGAAAAGACTACAATCACAAACGGCGAGAACCCAATCTACGACGTGCCAGACGGTTCAATCCAGTTCAAGGATGTAGTATTTGGTTATAATAAGACAGCTGAAAGACCAGTACTCGACCACGTAAATCTTGAGATTAAGTCAGGTGAGACTATTGGTGTGCTTGGTGGAACAGGTTCAGCAAAATCAACACTTGTATCTATGATCTCACGTCTTTACGATGTGGACGAAGGCGAGGTAATCGTTGGTGGCCACAATGTAAAGGATTATGATGTGGAGACAATCAGAAACCAGGTTTCTGTAGTGCTTCAGAACAACGTGCTGTTCTCAGGTACTATTGCAGAAAACCTTAGATGGGGCGACAAGAATGCAACAGATGAAGAAGTAAGACGTGCAGCAAAGCTTGCCTGCGCAGACGAATTTATCGAGAAGTTCCCAGATGGCTATGATACTTACATCGAGCAGGGCGGAACTAACGTATCTGGTGGCCAGCGTCAGAGACTTTGTATCGCCAGAGCTCTTCTTAAGAAGCCAAGAATTCTTATCCTTGATGATTCTACATCTGCTGTTGATACAGCAACAGATGCAAGTATTAGACGTGCTTTCAGAGAAGAGATTCCAAACACAACAAAGCTTATTATCGCTCAACGTATTTCATCAGTAATGGATGCAGATAGAATCATTGTTATGGATGATGGTAAGGTTAACGATTTTGGCACTCATGATGAGCTTATGGCCAGAAATGAAATCTACAAAGAAATATTTGAGCAGCAGACAGGCGCCGGCAGCGGCGACTTCGATAAAGCAGAGGAAGGAGGCGAGGACTAATGCCTAGAGGACCACAACCAGGATCAGTACCAAAGCTGACAAAAGAACAGAAGGCCGCTAGACGTGGAGTGCTTGGCCGCCTTGTAAAATATGTTGGTGGAAGATATCCAATCCACCTTGTTGCAGTAGTAATCTGCATCTTCCTTTCGGTAATATGTAATGCCAAGGGAACAGCATTTATGCAGCAGCTTATCGATTCATACATCCTTCCAATGCTAGAAAGCGGAAGCAAGGATTTTGGCCCACTTAAGGACGCCATATTCCATTTGATTGGATATTATGCAGTAGGTATCGCAGCAACATTTGCTTACAACTGGATTATGATTTTCGTAGGTCAGGGAACACTTAGAGACCTCCGTGATGAGATGTTTGAGAAGATGGAGGATTTACCA
Organism: Pseudobutyrivibrio ruminis; assembly: GCA_015057315.1. GTDB lineage: Bacteria > Bacillota > Clostridia > Lachnospirales > Lachnospiraceae > Pseudobutyrivibrio > Pseudobutyrivibrio ruminis_D. The sequence goes on from SVER01000003.1 coordinate 15,188, forward strand.
ATCCGCTACTTCGATACACATGCACACGGTGATGTAATGTCTATCTACACAAACGATATTGATACACTCCGTCAGATGATTTCACAGTCATTCCCACAGATGTTTAACAGTGCAATCACTATCGTAACAGTGTTTGTATACATGTTACTTCTTTCACCTACTCTTACAGGTGTAACAATAGCAATGATTGTTGTAATCATTCTTATTACAAAGACACTTGCTGGTACATCAGGTAAGTACTTCCGTGAACAGCAGAAGGCACTTGGTGCAGTAAACGGTAACATCGAAGAAATCATGAATGGTCAGAAGGTAGTTAAGGTATTCTGCCATGAGGAAGAGGCAATTGAGAAATTCCAGGAGCTTAATGAGCAGCTTTACAACAACGCTTACAAGGCTAACAGACTTGCAAACTGCTTAGGACCAGTTAATGCTCAGATGGGTAACGTAAACTACGTAATCTGCGCGGTAGTAGGTGGTACACTTGCTCTTAACGGATGGACAGGCCTTACACTTGGAGCACTTGTATCATTCCTACAGTTTACCCGTTCATTTATCATGCCTATCATGCAGGTATCACAGCAGTTCCAGTCTATCGTACTTGCTATGGCTGGTGCCGAGCGTGTATTCGGTCTTATCGATGAAAAGCCAGAGACAGACGAAGGCTATGTAATGCTTGTAAATGCCAAGGAAGAAAATGGTGAGATTGTTGAGTGCGAGGAGCGTACAGGAATGTGGGCTTGGAAGCACTATCACAAGGCAGAGGGCACAACTACTTACGTGAAGCTTACTGGTGACATTGTATTTGATGATGTAGATTTCGCTTACAACCCAGATAAGACGGTACTTCACAACATCAAGCTGTTCGCAACACCAGGCCAGAAGATTGCCTTTGTTGGTGCAACAGGTGCAGGTAAGACAACAATCACAAACCTTATCAACAGATTCTACGACATCGCTGATGGTAAAATCAGATACGATGGAATCAACATTAACAAGATTAAGAAGGCAGATTTACGTCGTTCACTTGGTATCGTGCTTCAGGATACACACCTGTTTACAGGCACTATCGCTGATAACATACGCTACGGAAAGCTGGATGCAACTGAAGAAGAGGTTATTGCAGCAGCTAAGCTTGCTAATGCAGATAGCTTTATCCGCAGATTGCCACAGGGCTATGATACAGTTATCAAGGGTGACGGTGGAAACCTTTCACAGGGACAGAGACAGCTGCTTGCCATTGCCCGTGCTGCAATTGCAGATCCACCAGTGCTTATCCTTGATGAGGCTACATCATCTATCGATACCCGTACAGAGAAGATTGTACAGGATGGTATGGATAAGCTGATGCACGGACGTACCACATTTGTTATCGCCCACAGACTTTCAACAATCAGAAACTCTGATTGCATCATGGTTCTTGACCAGGGCCGTATCATTGAGCGAGGCAACCACGAGGAGCTTATCGCTGAAGGTGGTAAGTACTACCAGTTATATACAGGAAAGATTCAAAATGCTTAAAATAAAGGCTGTAGTTGATAGAGATATCAACTACAGCCTTTTTGTGAACTAGGTTTTTAAAGATATTTAAATATGCTATAATAAAATCATATTTTGAGGGTAAGAAGTGAATATTTAGGGGAATGGTTAGAAAATATGGAAATTAGACCGATAAACAAGGAGAGACTAATGTCCACAGATGAGAAAATCGCTAGTGTATCAGCTTCTTTTGCGATGGAGGATATGATTCTGACACCTCAGGAGCTAGAGCGAGGCAGAATGATTATTGAAAATGAGGTTGATGTAGAGGATGTAGTCCGTGAGATTACATCAAGGTATGTTTCAGTAGGATAAGCCTATGATGGATGAATATTACCGTTATGAGTACGAAGATAACGGCCAGTACTGTTATCCACACACTCATATCCTAAAGAACAAATTGGATATTCGCGATAAGGATGAGCTCTTTAAGGTAGAACAGGAGCTTAGTTCAGCGCGGTATTTTGAAATCGTCAAGCGTCCTATACCTGGCGATTTTTCTTTAAAGCATTTGCAGGCTATTCATAAGTATCTGTTCCAGGATATCTATGAGTGGGCTGGGGAGATTCGCACAGTTGATATTTCAAAGGGCACCATTTTCTGCCTGACACAATTCATTGAAATCGAATTTAATAAGGTGCAGGAGTGGATAATCCAGAACAATTATCTATTGGATGTGGATGACAAGGTAGTTATGTCTAAAAGACTGGCATACCTGATTGGTGAGATTAACATGATTCACCCATTCAGAGAGGGCAATGGCAGGGCTCAGAGGGTGTTCATTGAATACATCTGCAAGAACAGTAAGCATTTCGATATTGATTTTTCAAAGACTACTAAGAATGATATGATACTTGCCAGCAAGGAAAGCTCTGTGTTGAATTATGCCCCATTCGAAGAGCTGTTGTTCAAGTGTTTAGTAGATATCTAGAGTTAAATTCTTAATATATATTTCATAGAAAATTCATATTTATAACGCGAGTTGTCTATAAACTTAATAATGAGATTTTCCGATATGGAAATTGTAGTGGAATGTCCATGTCTATTTTTTGTATGCAAAATTAGGGCAAACACTGCAAAACACTTATTAGAAAAGATGTTAGAAATGGGTAACGCAAAGGGGAATTGGCCTATGAACAACAGATTAGATTTCTTCAAAAGATTGACAGCATTTTTGCTGGCCATGTTGCTTGTGACAACAATGATGGGAGATGATTTCTTCTCATTGGCAACAAGCGATGAAATAATTACGGAGGAAAGTGTAAAAACGGGTGACAGTAGTTCGGCACCTGAAGCTGCGCCTGCGCCTGAAGCAGTGGATATACCACAGGAGCCTGCACCATCAGAGCAGCCGGCACCATCAGAGCCAGGACAGGTAGTGGAACCAACTACGGCTGACCCAGAGATACCGGTAGAGCCACAGCCTACAGTAGATGAAAATGGAAATCCTATAGTAGTTCCAACTGAAGAACAGCCAAAATCAGAGACTCCATCAGAGCCAAAGGAGTCTATTGATGATGCAGAAGTTACCCCTAACCCTGAAAATATAGATAAACCAGAAACTGATAAGACTAATGAAGAAGATATAGAAGATCCTGATGCGAAAGATAAGGAAGAGGGAATCGATGATGAAGAAGCAGAGGATGAAGAGGAATTAGTTAAAGAAGAGGAAGAAGAGTGTGAGCACGAATGGAAATATGTTTCTAATGGAAATGGTACTCATTTTAGAAAGTGCTCTAAGTGCGACGAGGAAGGAGAGCAGGAGGACTGCGATTACGATGAAAACGGAGTATGCCTCAAGTGTGGTTACGAAGATAATTCGCTAGTATTCCAGACCTTCTCTAAGGAAATCCTTGGAACAACAATAACAGTGGAAGGCTATATGCCTAGAAATGCTGACGTAACAATCTACTATGTTGGTAAGAAGGCAATAGAAAATATAGTTAATGAGAATCTGGATGAAGGTATATTCAAGGCATATGCAGCATACGATATTACCATTTATGACCGTAATGGAAACAAGTATCAACCAGACTATGATAATAACGCTGTAAAGGTTACATTCGAATCAGTACACAAGCTAGATGAGGTCCCAGACGAGGAAGTAACAGTATTCAGAATTGAAGATGATAACTCAGTAACTGAGATTGAAGCTGATGCAGCAGGCGAAGATGTAAGCTTTGATGCTGAGCATTTTAGTACTTATGTAACTGGTACAGTAGATACTAATGATTGGGTAGAAATTAATGATATTAATCAAGTTGCATTTATAGGAACAGCTGATACGGGTTATGCATACACAAGAGTAGCTTATGCAGGTTTTGATTTCTACGCAGATGCAATTGGTGATTATATTTTTACTGCTAAATCATATAAGAACTTAACATCGTCAGATAATCCAACATCTGGAGACCTGGCATCTGAATCAAGTGGAACATATAAAGTTACAGTAGCATCTGTGGGATGGCAGACTGTAAAGATTCCGTTAGTAGAAAAGAGCGTAGGAAACGGTTATGTGTCCAGAGGATATAGCTATTCAGTTGTTGTAGCATTTGAATCATCACCAAGTAACCATGTATATTTCAAATTTAATAATGGAAGTGGCTCTTCAACTTATATCAGTAAGGGTGATACTTGGAAGGCTGAGGCAGAGCACAATGGTATTTTCGTGGTAACAACAAGTACCACAAATCCAAGCGATTATACACTTGAAGTAACAAATACACCAAGCGATTCTTATACTATAGCGTCAGTAAAATCAGAAAAAGATAAATTAGCATCAGAAAAGACTGTAGTTTATGCAGTGGGAGAAACTGATACATTAACAGCTGTTCTTAGTGAGGCAACTGCAGAAAGAACAATAACCTGGAGTTTAGAAGGTGCTAATACGGATATTGTAACACTTGCAGCAGTATCAAATAATCCGATGGCAACAAAGATTACAGCTGAAAAAGCTGGAAGTGTTACGCTGAAAGCAACATATAATGACAAGCCTTTTGAAATAACAGTAAATGTTGTTGATTTAAAAATAGGTGGAGATAGTAGTAAAGAGGGTGTAGCAAGTCATACAGAAAGCTACACAGGAAAAAATATAGTGCCTGTGGTAGCTGTAAATACAACAACAGCTGGTGGTGCTAGGCCTTCATACTATTATGTAACTGATACAACAGTAACATCTGCTCCAAATGGAACAGATCTGATTAGTGTGTCATCCCTTAGTCATCCATATTCGATAATTAGATGTGATTCTGCAACTAATACCAATGTGGGAACAGCGAATGTAAATATTAAATACTATTACAATGCAAGTAAGACATATTTATACGATAGAATATTCAATATACAGGCTCTTGATATAACAGGTACTACAGCATTTGACAACGCAGAGTTTGTAATAGAAAACGGTGTGGTAGCAGATGTTACCAAGATAAACACAAACAATGTGCTTACAGCTACACCTGTATTTAAGAATGGTGATATTAAGGTATCGATTGAGAATACTGTATTTAATAGCAGTGGAATACAATATACATATAGAGTTGCTGGACAGGGAAACTTTACAGGTACAGTGGATGTTGTAAAGGAGATAAGTGGAAGTTCAATTGATCAGGTAGCTAAGGTTGTGATAAATCCAGATTCACAATTAGCTAAATATTATGAATACACAGGGGAAGCATATAATTTGGATGAGCACCTAGAAGCAAACGGAGATTGGAGCGATTTAATCTTCTACGATATGCAAAATAATCAATTGCCAGCAGGTGCTATAAATAAAAATAATGCAAAGGCTGTAATCAATACAGTGGACACCAATGTTGGTGATTCTATAAATGCCGGAGAAAAAGAGATTGTAGTTACACTTAACAGTGGTTATACAGGAAGTCTTAAAACATCATCATTTAGAATTTATCCTAGGTCTTTAAGTGATGCGAAGGTGACCTGGGTAAATGGTACAGGCAAATTCCAATACACAGGAGAACCTATAGAGCCAAAGGAATGTAGCAAGGATTCAACTACAGACGGAGATTTCTATGTTACATTAAACAGCACAGGTGATGCTGGGCATGATATAAGAATCGATAATACAAATAATCAAGAGTATGAGGTAACTTATCGCCCTGAAGCAAATCATACGAAAACAACAGATTCACCATCCCTTGTTCTTAGAGCAAAGGGAAAGAACTTTGAAAGTGGATCATCATTAGTACAGGGATATACGATAGAGCCAAGCTTTGCCTTAAATATGACCATCAGAATTATAGATGGTGGAGTATATAATGGTACATATAGTAGCAGAGATGAAAATGGCTATTATAAAACTGAATATAATAAGCTATATGATAAAACAGCAAGTAAACCAACAATCAGAGTTCTTGTTGATGGAAATACATTAGCTGAAAAAAATTATACTATCGGGGTATATGATGATGCTAATGGTACAGTGGAATTATCACCATCCATTGGAACTAAGTATATTAGAGTAACTGCAAAGGCAGATGGAGACTATCCTAATGGCGGAACAGTTATAGCAACATATACTGTAGTGCCAAGGCCTATTAATAATGCCCTTATAAGTGTTGATGATAAAACAGGTACGGAAGCTAGAAAAAAGACATTTAATGGTACTGAGCAAAATCTTGTACCTGCATCAAATGCCGCAGAAACAGACTATGATATTAAGGTTACTTACGGTGAAGATTATCTGCAGTATGGAACAGATTATGATATTGAATACACTGGTGATAGAGTAAATGCGGGAACTGTAGCCTATAAAATTGTTGGAAAGAACAGTTATACCGGATCAATACCATCAAAAACCTTTACTATATATCCTGCAGAACTTGGTAAGACAGCAACAGGAACAGTAGAGCCAGATGCTTATACATATAATGGTAAGCCAAAATATCCAACAATAAATGTAAGGACAACAAGTGGTACATTTACAGAACAGTATATTTATACTGAGTCTACACTGGAAAGTGCAAACTTTAGTGTAAGCTATAGTAATAATATACAGCCTACAAAGGAAGGTAACCCAGCTACTGTAACAATTACAGGAAAGAATAATCTGACAGGTAGCCAAATAGTAGAATTTACAATTACAAACAGTACTGATGAATATCAGATTTCTATTAACGGAAAAACGGTTGTTCCTATAACAATTGAAAATCCAACACAAGGATATAGATACTATAAATGCGATTTAAATGCAACATATAATGGAACTAACAATTATGGTTCACCTATAGTAATTAATTCAGTAACAGGTGAGGTGCTTAACAAAAATGGTAGAAAAACCGATTATGGATACAGTTATCGTAATACAGATATTGTAGATGCTACAGGTACGTGTTCTACATCAACATGGCCACATTTAGAAATAACAGGTATTAATGCTTATGATGGAAATAATGCTATAGTATTTTTCAATATTTTACCTGTAGATATTAATGATACTTCAATAACATACAAGAGTGATTTGGATTTTGACGCCAATAATGTAGTAACACCAGCTTTCACAATTAAGTATGGTAACAAAGACCTTGTACTAAATCAGGATTATGAAGTGACATGCTATGATGATAAGGCTCATACTGTGCCTGCTACTAAGAATGCTGGAGTTAAGTATGCCGTAATAGAAGGTATTGGTAAATACTCTGGAGAAGTAGAAAAGGAATATACAGTAGGAACAAAGGTTAGTGAAGTATTGGTATCAATTCAAAGTGGTACCTATAATAACCCTGGAAACTTGGAGAATTTAACAGGTGACATCTGGCCAGATAAGCAAAGTCTAAGCCAGAAGGGTAATGCTTTAGACAATCCATTGAATATTCCTTATAGAGGTAATCATGCTCCAACTATTACATTATATTCAAAGGATGGTACGGAAAGTTTGGCTGGATCATACACTATAAGTGGGCCTGAAAGTACCTTAGGTCTTACTGGGGATTCATTGTATGATTCAAGAAAGCCAGGAGAAAAAGGAGACGATTATAATATTCTTAAGTATTCTGTAGAGGTGAATGGTTCAAAAGGATACTATGGCGAGACAGATGAAAATGGGAAAATTAAGCCTCTTAATATCTTCGTCAGAATAATGCCACAAAGTATTAGACCTACAGAAGCCAGAATGAGTGAGACAGGTGATAGTTCACCTTCTATCGAATACAATGGTGGACAAACTGAATACAATAAGGAATATAAATTTAGATTTGGTAAAGAGAATGATTTATATACATTAGCGGAGAATAAAGATTTAGTTGGCTATCCAATAAAGATTGGGGAGGAAGTTGGCGCAAATCAAAAGAAATATGTAGAAGGTGTAGGAAACTTTACAGATACAATAGAATATACAATCAATGTTAATAAGGGTTATGTAATTGTATCTGGAAAGAAGGATGCAGCAACTGCCGATACTGATGCTATATCTATTAACTCTAGGGACACACAAACACTTGATTTAGGAGCATTGTACACATACAAGGAGAACGTGGCACAGCTTCCTGTTATTAAGTTGACAGCAACAAATGGAACTAAAGTGTTAGAGCTTGGAACGGATTATGATATAACTAGCTATCCAAGTGTAGACGAGCAAATGGGTAAGGATAATCTTGACAAGGATCTTACCATGACAATACAGATTAAGGGGGATAAGTATCAACCGCAGACAATAAATATTAAGTACAGGATTGCAAGTAATAATATTTCTAAGTTCTATGGAACTTTAAGTGATATTGAATATACTGCTGAGAAAATTACCTTTAATAGAATTAAAGCGGCATCGTTGAAACTTGCTACAACAAAGGGCGGAGAAGAGCTTGTATATGGAAGAGATTATGAACTGGTAGAATCCTATGAAGAAACTCAAACTGAAGTCTTTAAAAATCAGTTTGGAGAGACAACATTTGACACAGCTATATGGTCAGATTCTAATCCTTCGTACCAGAATAACTACATCTTTGTAAAAGGTAAGGGTATTTACAGTGGATATTGCAAGATTCCGTTTAATATTGTGCTGAATTTAGGTCATGACTGGGCAAAGGTAACTATCGCACAAGATAGATATGAATTAGACAGTCAGGGAAATCCATCTCCAGAAGTTAAGCCTATTATAAGATATAGAAAAATAGGAGATTCTGCTGGTACATGGGAAGGAATTCTTGACGCCCCTACAATTACTGAAAAGGCACCAGATGGTGTGAATGATATAGTAAAGACGCTTACCAACTATACTGTAACCCGTGATAGAGAGGGCAAACCGGGCCCTGATGGAAGCATAACTGTCGAAGGAAAGTATAACTGTGTAGGTAAAGCCACAAATGTAAAAGCGGACACAGGCAAAGTTGTTTGCTTCTTAATCAGTCTTTCTAACTATGCAGATTTGAAGATAGCTGGAAATGGAGTATATACATTTACAGGAAATGCAGTTGTTCCATCTATAAGAGGACTTAGTGACATAGGAGCTAACCCTGCCCCTATCACAATAGATCCAGATCAGACCATACATCGTCATGAAGAAGGAGATGATGTGGACTATGTTCTCTACTATGAAAACACTGAAGGTAAAGTGACGGATACAGCTATTGCAGCTGGAAAGTGGAAAGCTCATATTGAGGCTACATCTAATAGTAGATACTTTATGAGAAGCGGAACAGGTGATGAAGGAAAGACTCTTGATTTCTACATAAAGTATGACTTGGATAATGCTATTATCACCTTCAAAGATGCATCTACAGGTGAAGATAACATACCACAGGTAGGTTATACAGGAAGTCCATATAGTTTTGTAAACAATGTGATTGTTACTGACCAGGATGGAACAACAGCTATATATCCTAAGGGAGCAAATCCTTTAGTTGAGATTTCACCAACAGAAAAGACTGATATGGGTAACTATACTGTTACTGTAACTCCGAGTGCATTTGGAGCAGATTATTGTTATGGTACAGGTGAAGGAAAGTTGCGCATATCTGGAATCAGTATTGATGATGCAGCAGTTACATTGGAAAAAGACAGCTTTGAATACACAGGCAAGGCAATAACTCCAAAGACTACAGTAAAGATTCAAAATGGCGCTATAACATTAAAGGAAAATACCGACTACAAGGTATCATACAAAAATAATATAAATGCAGGTACAGCAACAGTTACTGTAGAAGGTATAAACAACTACTCAGGTAAGAAAGAGGTTACATTTACAATTGAAAAGAAATCTCTGAAGGATTGTACTATATCATTTGGTGATGCATATTACATTGGCACAGCAAGTGGTTTAGTTGTAGAGCCTACTGTAACTATTAAAAATGGTACTACTGAACTTAGAGAAGGTACAGATTATACTATAGTTGAATATACTAATAATAGCTCTATAGCAACCGCTGTAACTATGGGTAATGATGACCCTAGAACCTGGAATAAGGATAATATGCCTAAAGTAAAGATAGCTGCAGTAAATAAGGGCAACTACAAGGGTGAAGGCAACGAAAATGCTATAACAGTCGACTTTACAATTGAACGCTTGAACCTAGAAACAAATAGCGATGTAAAGATAGCAGATACATTGGTAGAACATACTGATGTGGATGCAAACAAATTAGCAGCAGAGTTCACTGGAAATAAGATAGATGAGTATAGTGTACTTAAGCTATCTGTTGTTCATAATGGTGTAGAAACTCCACTTGTAGGTAAAGCTGATGGCACCAAGGATTATACTGTAGATATATTAGATTCTCCAGATGGTTCTAAAGAGCTGAAAGCTATGGGTGATTACAAGCTTGTAGTAACAGGTGTGAAGAATTGCGATGGCGCTAAGATTGTTGATTTTACAATTAAAGCTCGTTCATTACCAAACAATTATCACTATTATTACACTAATTCTCATTCACAGACTGGAAAGCCTGGTTTTGAAGGTGAATGGAGAGCATTAAAGGAATCTGATTTCGCTACAGCAGCAGATTATAAGCCTGGATTTATAACAACAGGTGGTTTGACAAGCACTGATAAGCTGGAAATCCGTGTCTATGATTGCACTACTGTTAAGGAGGGTGAAGATAATATTCCTGTGGTAACAATTATAGATCGAGGAATAAAGGATCCTGTTGATTCAAATAAGAATTATTACGATCTTACAGAGAATGATTTTACATTATCAGTTAAGAATGCCCAGACAGCAGGAACAGCTGAATGGAGTAATGTGGTTACTGAGGATAAGCATGCTAAGGTTGCATCAACTTCTCCAGCAGTAACAATCACTGGCCAGGGCAATTATACTGGTGAAATCACATTGCCATTTAACATTGGTAAAAATATTAACAACCAGGAATTAACAATCAGATACAAAGTGACTGATAGCACAGGTGTTATCCATACCTATGATTATCTGGATGCCTATAGTACATACGAATCAACAGGTGCAGGCTGGTCTTATAACTACAATGGCCGTGAACAGAAGCCTACGCCAGAGGTATTCTCTAAGGACAATAAGAGGTTATCAAGCACTAAGGACTATAGCGTATCATTTACAGATGCATTAGGAAATGAGGATTCTTCAATAAATGCCGGATATAAATATGTAGTTATAACAGGTAAAGGTGACTATTGTGGAACTATGATTCAACGATATAGAATCCTTAGAAAACAGATTAAGGCACAGCCTGTTATTGAAAATCCAAAGACCCTAGCTAATAACGGTGAATATTTCACGACTGAAAAAGATCCAGTAGCTAAAAATAAAAAGGAGGATGGCACTTTTGAAGATAAGACCATACTTAGCTTTAAGGTTTCTGGATTAACACGACTAAATGAGGAAACTGCAAAGAAATATCTAAAGGCACATAATTTAACTGAGGAACAAGCTGTTGAGTATGTTGATTACTACTACGGAGTATATAGTGGTTCTCCTATACGACCAACTATAGCAGTATATGACAACACTCTTGGTAGCGGTAATGGAATATCTCAGATTAGCAGTGGCGAAAATGGTGATTTAGATATCAGTTATGAAAACGATAATACAAAGACAATATTTAATGACGATGGAACCATTGTAACATGTGGTACAGCTACAGTTAGATTTAGAAATACTGGTGAAGATAAGGATGATCCAAACTCTTCTGGAAACTATTATGTAGGTAGCGATTCTATCAAGTATGTTTTCAGATATATTGTAGTGGCAAGAGATATATCTAATAATGACTTTGTAGCTGAATTTGCAGATGGCTTGGATGAGCCTCAGGATTACACAGGACGCGAGTTAAAACCAGCAGTAAGAGTGACTAATGGTGGAGAGCCACTGGTACCTTATGATGAAAATACTGAGGAAGGTGACTACAAGGTTGAATACAAGAATAATGTTATCCCAGGTAAGGCTACAGTTGTAATAACTGGTGTAAATAATTATACAGGCTCAAAGGAATTATATTTCGATATTATGGGTCATTTGGATAATGAGGACCAGGTTGTAGTTTACCATGAGGATTCTAACGGAAGTCTGGTTGCTGGAACACCTAGACAGATATATACAGGAACTTCAATAACATTTGGAAATCCTCGTATTTATCTGGTATTGGTAGCAACTGTAGATTATCCAAAGGATGTTGTACTTGATGCTGGCACAGCATATACTGTGCTGGGTCCAGGCGAGACTGATAATTACATATCATACGGCCATGTAATATATTCTGGTGTTGAGTCTAAATACTGGAAGGGTGATAGGTCAGTACGTTATGACATTGATTTTAACGAGAGTGAAATCTTCGTTAACAACAATGAAGGTGATTATAAGTATACTGGCTATCCAATAATTCCTAAGTTTACACTTAATGTATCCACAGCAAATATTACATCTACCAAGTACTATAAAAACAATATAGAGATTGACCCTAACAAAGATGAGGATAGAGAACAATTTACTGATAAGGGAACAATCGAAGCTGTAATAACATACGATGTTGGCAGCAAAACAAATAATACAGTAAGGACAAGCTATAACATCGTTTCTAGACCACTAGAAGAATGCTTGGTAGAGTGGGAAAGAGAGTTCCATCGTTATACAGGTGAGTCGGTTCAGCCAGGATTTACAGTAGTAATTAAATCTACAAATCTGCAGGATCCTAGTGAAGAACAGACATACAAGGAATTAATACCATATAGCGAGGAAACAGGCAGTGGTGATTACACAGTAGACTACGGTAATTATATATATAGTACTAGTGAAGACGATTGCTCTATCATATTAAGTGCAAATTCAGATAAGCTTTCAGGTAAGCTTACAGGCACAAAGATATGTCCTTATACTATCAAGCTGCAGAGTGTAGCTAACCTTAGAGTAACAGAGAAAACAGGGGATTCATTAACTATTGATTGGGTTAAGGATTTGTTTGCAGATGGTACTCAGCTGAAGATAGATGTTAAGCAGTCAGATGGTACATATACAGGCTACATGACAACACGTGTTGTAGGAAATACAAACACCTATAAGATAGAAGGATTAAGTGGTAGTACAACATATAAGATTACAGCAAAGTCTTATGCTGAACCAGAAGCTGGTGTTACTATCTATAGTGCACCAAAAACTATAGAAGAAACAACTGGCGTGGAAGAGTCTTCTATTACAGTAAAGAGGACAGCAAGTGATCCTACTAAGGCTACAATCACTCTTCCTAAGGGTGGTAATGTATTAGTTTATTATATCTACCGCTCAACAGATACTACAAGTAAGGGCAAGCTCTGCGCTATCATACCTAAGGATACTGGAGCTTATACAAATACAAATCTAAGCAGTGGAGTAACTTACTACTATTATGTAAAGGGCTACGCAATAAACAGTTCAACAGGTAAGCTGGAGCCAGTAAACCAATCAGAATATGTTGAAGCGAAGGTAGAATAAAACTACAGATTGAACCAGGGGTACAAGAGTACCTCTGGTTTTTTTGCGTTTTTACAACTGAAAATTTTTAATGTAAATCAAGATTTTGTTTGGTACAATAAAATAAAGACATTGGGGTAGAGGGTTATGGCGGAGAAGAAAAGATTTATCATAGGTGGGTTTGAATTCGATTCACACTATGAATATCGTGCAGCACAAGAAGATGTTAAAAAAATAGAGTGTATCAATCAGGAGCTTGATATCCAAGATCCAGAGGTGGCATTGCGCCTTTACAATGATATTCGCGACGGCATTATCACTTTTAACAGCCCAATCGGAACCCAGTACACTGAGCATGTAGCAGATATTGTTGCAAATAAGTCAGCAGGACTTTTAGACGACAGAGAAATAATTGAGGAAGCAGCTACTAAGGCTAAGAGCTCTAGAAGACTTGGTATGATATTTGTTGCAGTGGCAGTAGTGCTTATTGGCATTTATGCCACAATAGAAATCAAAGAGGTAATGGAGACCAGGAGTCTCGCCAAAATTCAAGAAGAAGTCAAGTCCGCTCAGGACACTAATAATTCACAAAAAAACGTTAATATTAATAATAAAAATGACGATATAGATTCTGTAGAGAACTCAAATAGTGAGAAAGTGTCTAGTAACACAGCAAAAGCTAATGAGATTACAGAGGATATAATCACTAGCCCTTGGGATACAAGCTATGCTCCTGAGGATAGAGAAATCCTTCCAGAGTTAGCTGATTTATATGCTGAAAATCCAGATTTAGTAGGCATTTTAGAGGTAGTAGGAACAGATATCAACTACCCGGTTATGCAGACACCAAGTGAACCTGAGTACTATTTGAGAAGGGATTTCTATGGAAAGGATAGTACAGCAGGTACTTTATTCGTTGATTATCGTTGTGACATAGTAAATCCTACTACCAATACCATCATATATGGTCATAATATGCGATCTGGAACCATGTTTGGTGGATTGAAGCGTTATTTGAAACAGGACTATTATCAGTCGCATAAAACGATAATCTTTAAAACTCTTTATGAAGAGCAGGAGTATGAGATTGTAGGAGTGGGCTTATCGGCGGTAGGCTATGATGACGATGAAAACTACAAATACTACGATTTCATTAATGCGGTTACAGGCAGTGAGCTCAAAGAGTTCCTAGATAATATCCAAAGCTTATCAGTTTATGATGAGACAATTGATATCAGTGCGACTGACAAAATATTGACTCTCAGCACCTGCAATACCTACACAGAGGATGGACGAATGTTTGTTGTGGCCAAGAGAGTCAAATAACAACACTTGAGTCTATTTTGCTGGTTATAAGGGTGGAAGCTATGGTGAAAAAGGGATTTTTTAAAAAGACAGGATGTATTCTAATTAGCGCATCTATTATCCTAACGGGAGTAATGTTCTTTGACAGCTCAACATCGGAGGCTGATGGTGAAAATCTAAATCAACTTGAAGCCGTGCAAGAGGAAATAGTAAAGGATGAGATTGTTGAAGACCAGGTATCTGAGGATGCAGTGCTACAGGAGCTGAAGGCGGAAGAAATTCAGACGGATACTACAGAAGAAATAAAGACTGGTACAACAGAGGAAGTACCTGCTGTAGTTGTAGAAGAGGCTTCAAAGCAGGAAGTGGTTAAAGATGCATCAGATAGCACAACTCCAGAATATACTGATGGAGGGGCGACACTGAAATTCGTTCCAGCAGGAGTTGGTAACGAATTTACAGTTCCTGAAACAGTAACAAGAATAGCTGAGGATGCCTTTAGCGAGAGTAGTGTTAACGTTTTACATTTCGCTGGGGCAAGAGGCGGTGACCAGATTACATCAATAGGTTCACAGGCCAATAAATGGCCAGCAAATGGTACAGTAGTCTATTGTTTAGGCTCACAGTTAGAGGATGAGTCAACAGTTTCAAGCTTTTTTTTAGCTAGGCAGACAGCCACTAGAAAGATAACAATATATTATTCGGAATCAGATATTAATCCTGATCCGACTCCAGTAGAGACTTATGCAATTAAATATAAATTAGTCAAGGCGAATGGCGAAACAAGTACAATTGATGGAGGTGAATCAACTACTATTCCATCGGCTCCAGTGCTAACAGTTGTAACAGATGATAATAACATCACCTATAAGTGGGATGAAAATGCAGCAGCTGTCAGCGACAAGACTTGTACATTTACTTTTGTGGAGCAGGCAAGTGCAAGTGATCCTCTTGTAACAATTACAGAGGAATTCTACGACAGTAAGGGAACTACAAAGGTTTCCACAAACGTAGGAAATCCAAATCATTACAAGAAAGGCACAATAATTGTTCCTGCTAAACATGATGGTTACAAAGTGTTTGATGAGCCAACTCAGTACGAAGTAACAGAGGCTGCAAGCCAGGCGGTAACATTTAAGTATAAGGCTTCAGGCACCACACCTACACCTGTACCTAATGGTAATACAAGTGGTGGTAGCTCGGGCGCATCAGCCACACCAGCTGTAACCAATAAAAATCAATTAAAGAATGAAATCGACGAAACATTATTAGCTAAATATCAGGTTATTAAGGGTGCTAATCAGACAGTGGTTAGAGAGAACGGCCCTGTAGAGATTGTATGTAATGGTGAGGTTAATAAGCTTACAGGAATCTTTGTAGATAAGGTTAGAATCGATCCAAGCAGATATACAATTGCTTCCGGTTCTACAATCCTTACATTTACCGGTGGATTTGTTAAGCTGTTTTCCACAGGCGACCATGTAGTCAGATTTGAGTACGTGGATGGATATGCAGAGACAGGTCTTAAGGTGACAGAAGGAAAGACAACAACCACAGTTACTTACAAGGTCAGCAGTGATGGTTCTATTTCATCTGGCCATATTAAGGACACAACACCAAAGACAGCAGATGGCTTTGATAACAAGTATCTACTTTGCATTGCAATCTTCTTACTTGGTGCAGGTTCCATTCTATTTAGTAACCAGAGAAAACTGGAAGCAATATTGGCAGGGGAGAATGACGACGAATAGTCAGGTGGAAAAATGATTATAGCAGAAACTATTATTTATGTAGCACTAATAATTGCATTATTTGCTGTATGTGATAATAGATATTCAAGGAGATACTATGTCCCATTAAAGGTGGTGTGTAGCATCTCCTTTTTGGTGATTTTCTTTATTAACTATTATTACAGTGCAAAGCTTGGGCTTTTGGTATGGGCACTACTGGCATGCTTTGTAGGGGATATATTGATGGGATTATATAATACCTACATGCGCAAACAATTTATGGCTCTTGGAATAATTGCCTTTATGCTAGGCCATGTGGGATTCCTTAATTATATGTGCAGGATTTCCCATAGAACCAGCGTGATGGTATATATCGCACCTTTTGTGGCATGCTTTATATTACTTTGGATGAAGAAAAGGTATCATTTGCACATGGGTTCCCTTTTAATTCCTTGTGTTATCTATTGCTACTTTGTATCCACCATGACCTTAAAAGCCGTAGAATGTGCCCTAAACGGATTAACACTACTTGGGGTAGCTGGAGTATTATTTTTAATTAGTGATTTTACAATTCTTTTCTTATATTTCTATCATTTTAGCCACATAAAAAATAAGCGCGCGGTCCACTACGTAAACCTCGCGACTTATTATCTAGCGATATTGTTATTTATCTATAGTCTTTAAGTGAGCTGGTAGTCTACAAAGAGAATGATTCTAAAGCGAATAATCCCATGAGCGTAGAATTATTCTATTTGTAGACGTAACCAGCGGACTAAATTATTCGATGTAGGATACGAATACGTTTCCGAAGGATTCGAAGTATTCGCTGGCCTCAGTCATGCCCATCTTAGCATTTTTGCTTGTCTGAGGGTCGAAATATATGATAGAAGAGGCATCGTAGCCTACTATAAGTACGGCAGTATCTTCACCAGTAAAGGCGTAAACAGGGATTCCCTGGCTTACATAATAAAGTACCTGGCTAAGCTTAGCTCCTGTTAAATCAAGAATATCATAATCCTTAAGGGTCTTTCTAAGGATTGAAATAGGCGTCTCGCCTGATTCTAATAGAGTGTGGACTTGTACATTTTCCCCAGCATGAACTAACATAGCGGATAAAGCCTTGGCAGAACCTGATGCCTCAGCATCGCTAGAACCGTATGCGATACCTGTAATGGCGTTCTGGTAAGCTTTGCCACCGCGCTTCCATATATATTTAGGGGTGTTATCAAGTACAATGCCCATTTCCTCATCAGCCAGGCTGATTGCAGAAAGCAAATCGTCTGTGGCAAGCGCAACCTTATTTCCTACGTATACATAGTACTGAGTAGAAGCAGTTGCAGATGATACAGAAATATTTCTGCTTTCGTCTGCAAGGACAAGGCCTGTAATATCGTATTTAACAGTGCCTAGCTTTTCGTCCTCAGCCAGTGGCGTCATGGTAAGTGTAACCACCTGTTGCTTAACATCATCGGTAGCTAAAGCTATATCAACAGCTTTGTTTTGCTCACCGGCACTGTTTTTGATGGTGTCACCCTCAGCTGCGGTAATGATGCCATCCTCACCAATCTGAATCCTATCAAGATAGATTGTGTATGAATCAATAGATGTATCAGTAATGTAATAGCCGTTCTTCTGATAGGTCATTAGCTCGCGGCTGCTATCTGAAGAAACATCGGCAATGGTAAGCTTGTACATAGGATAGATTGTAGAGCCGGCACCATCAGTGGTGATATCGCTCTTGTTAAGGGTTCCGTAGATTAAATCGTCATCCAGGAACTCCAAAGGCTTCAGCAGCTGCCCGTTATTTGCCTTGATATCAAAGGATGAGCCTGTTTCTAAATCCATAATGTGGATAGTGTCAGACATATTCTCCTCATCCATCCATGCGAAATATCTGCGTGAACCTGATACTGCATATTTGGCATCATCAAGCCCTGTCATCAATTCCTTGGTGGTTAGCTCGTTAAGAGATATATAAAGAAGAGTGCCATTTACCATGATGTAAAAATCATTGTTAGCAGTCTCGTATAATAGCTCAGAGAAGTTCGCATTCAATATCTGATAAGAGCTTGTTGAGGTAATGAAAACCTGCTCTGTAGAGGTATCTTCTATGGCATCATAGTGGAACAGGTTGATACCACATTCTCCTTCGTGGGAACCGGAATTCATGTAGCCGTAGACAACATAATCCATAGTACCGCTTTCATCTATGTTTAGTAGAAGGATTTGGTGCTGGTCGTAGATAGAGCGGATGTCGGTAGCATCATCTACAAAGCTGAATATCTGTTTAAGCTTTCTATCTGTCTGGTTGTATTCAAACAAAGAGCCATTCTGTACAAATGAAACAATGGTACCTGTTTCGTTAGACAGATATTGTAAATTGGAATCAGTAATACCGATAGTAAGTATATTATCCGTAAATGAAGCTGAATCAGCATCAAGAATCTGATTCATAGTTCTATCGTAGGATAGAAGGTAGATTCTGTCGGCTGTGTAGCGAATACGGTAGTCTTCCGAGCAGGTGTAATATTCTGTCTTGCCAAAGTTATCTCTTGATAATAAATAGGAAAGAGTAAGGCTAATGTAGTTAGTGCTGATATCTGTAAGCGCCACATTACATTCCCCTACCTGAGTTCCATCAAAATTACCGTAGGAAACCTGAGACAGGTTAGAATTAATATCCACATGGCTCAAATCATTGCTCTCAGTGGATTTTGGCTCAATATATGTAGCAAGGTCGGTAGTGTCATCTGAAAGGGCTGTATTGTGGAAATACTGGGCGAAATCCAATATCTCTTCCTCATGGCAACCATCTGGCTGCATTATACGGGTATAATAGTAGATTTCCTTATTAGGGGTTGCCAGAGTAATGATGAGTAGGTATTCTTCGTTCTTTTCAATAAGATTTTCAGCCTGGAAGCTGGCTGTTAACACACCATCATCATTGGTAAAATCCAAATCGTTGTTGGAAATATTACGCTGAGTATCCAAAGAGCGAATTTCGTATGAAACAGTATCTATATCGTAATTCTTGGCATCAATAGATAAGGAAACTGTTCGGTTGGAATCCAAAGGGATGATTGCATCACGCATGTATGCAGGATCCATTTTAGTAACATAGCCGTGGAGTTCACTTGAGGCATCACCTAAATAATTGATAGAAACCACAGGAAGTGTTGGGCTTTTTAGCTTAGAAACTTCTTTGGACTCCTGAATATTTGTAATAACCTCAAAAAATATTATTGCAACTACAAAAATGGCAAATAATATGCCAGATCTTTTGATAATTTTGGTAGGTATGCCTTTTTTATAGAACTGTAATTTCATATATTCTCGCTTTCTTGCTTAATAAAAAATAAAGTGTTATAATCCGTTAGACTTTCGATTAATATTAAATCGGAATAAATTTTATTTTAACACTATTTTTTCATACTGTCTTAGGTTTTACGGAGGATTCATGAAAAAATTATTATTGAAAATTAAAACCGGCGCTGGCTGGTTGGGGAAAGTTATAAAAAAGCCATTTGTTAAGTTTGGTAATTCTAAGCTGGTACAAGGATATCTTGGAAGCAAGTTCCACAAGACCTGGATAATGCTGTGGAGCGATTATTCACTGGCTATGCATATACCACTGGCACTTATCATAGTGTATATAATGGAGTGGATGTCCAGACATTCATTTGCAGCAGCCTGGGGATTTGTAGTAGACCATACCGGACCATACCTTTTTAACTCATATTGTGTATTCGTTGCCTTATCAATAGTTTTCCTTAGTAAGAGAAGAGGTTGGTGGCGTGTTTTCATCAGTATGATATTTATTATTCTTGGAATAATAAACTGTATCATTTTGTTGAATCGTGTTTCACCATTTGGTTATACTGACTTATATATGATTAGCGACCTGCTTACAATGCAGGATTCTAATTACTTTTCAGCTGAGCAGGCTATGATATCTGTGATTGCCCTAGTGATTTACATAATTCTTATGTCTATCTACATGGCTAAGGGTCCTAAGAAGCAGAACGCCAAGCCATTCTGGCAGAGATTAATACTTGTGGTTGTGCTTTTTGTATCACTTTATCCATCTACAATCCTGCTTAGACAGTCAGGTATTATGACATCTTATTTTGGTAACCTGGCACAGGGATATTTAGATTACGGCTATTTATACGGATTTTCAACATCAGTACTTGATAGAGGAATGAACAGACCTTTTGGTTATTCTGAGACAAAGATTGATGATATTTTAAAGAAGGATGCTTCTTATGTTAACACACTGGAGATTCCTTCTGAGGACAAGACTAAGCCTAACATTGTAGTCATCCTGCTTGAGTCTTTCTATGATGTATCGGAATCAGAGTTTTTGGAGACCAGTGAGGATCCAATTCCATTTATTCATTCATTGGAAAAGAACTATTCTACTGGTCACTGTATTGTGCCTGTAGTAGGTGCTGGTACTTGTAATTCAGAGTTTGAGGTTCTTACAGGTATGAGCTGTAGTTTCTTTGGCCCAGGTGAATACCCACAGAAGACTATCATCAAGGAAACAGACACCGAAAGCTACGCTGATGTTCTTCACGACAATGGTTACGGCACTCACGTAGTTCATAACAACGGTGGTAATTTCTATTCAAGAGCAAACGCCTTCTCAATGATGGGCTTTGATACCTTTACATCAAAGGAATTGCTTGATATTACAGATTACACACCACTTGGCAACTGGCCTACAGATGACATCCTTATTGATGCCACAGTAGATGCCATGGATGTAGATGACAAGCCTGATTTTGTATATACAATCACTGTAGAAGGCCATGGTGCTTATCCTACATATCCTGTCGAGGAAGACCCTGTTATCAAGGTTAATGCCAAGGGTAAGACAGAGGAAGAGCAGAATGCATGGACTTATTACATTAATCGTATCTATAATGTAGATGATTTTGTTAAGAACTATATTGAAGCGCTTGATGCAAGAGGAGAGGATACACTTGTTATTATGTTTGGTGACCATCTCCCAACTATGGGTCTTAAAGACAGCGAAGTAGCCACAGGAGACCTTTACAAGACCAAGTACTTTACATGGAACAACTTTGGTATGGAGAAGATTGATGAGGATTTGGCTTCATATCAGCTTGTATCAGAGTTTTTAAACAGACTTGATATTCACAACGGTAATATTAATGCTTATCACCAGAGAGCGATGGCAGAAGGTGAAAAATACGGCAGCAATGATTATATGAGCGGCCTTAAGATGCTTCAGTATGATATTCTTTACGGTGACAGATACACCTACAAGGATGGTACAAAATACGGTCCTTCAGAGATTACAATGGGCGTTAATGATGTAGTAATTGACAGTGCATATTTCTTTAATGGAAAGCTGCATATATATGGTGATGAATTCACCAAATGGTCTAAGGTATTTGTAAATGGAGAGCAGGTTCCTACCAAATACGAAAGTGGACAGGTTCTATCAATTAACATTGGAGATGTAGCTAATGGGGATACCATTAAGGTGTGCCAGATGGGAAGCTCTAATACGGTATTTAGGGAATCTAATGAGTATAAGGTATACGACCCTAATTACATTGAAGAAGAACCGGAAATAGAAGAAACTGAAGAAGATGCAGAAGAATAAAAAAAGGCTTCTCCCTATGGGAGAAGCTGTCACCGAAGGTGACTGATGAGGGAACACCTCATTCGACCCTTCGGGCCACCTTCCCCTCAAGGGGAAGGCTTTTTTAATATTCACCGTTTTTATAACGTGTAATGAGCTTTTCGATACGTCCGTATGGGTTGAGAAGCTCTGAGATAGAGCACTCATGATTAAGTGTATCGATAATATATGCGATGTACTTAGACATATCACATTTGATGAAGTAATCCTTGTTAAGGACCTCCTCTGGAAGGTAAGTAAGGTTTGTACATACAACCTTGTAAATGATACCGTCCTCAACAGCCTTGTCAAATTTAGCCATGCCGTTTGTGAAGAGGCCGAATGTTGCAACAACAAAGATACGCTTAGCATTACGCTTTTTAAGCTCTGTAGCAACATCTATCATTGACTCACCAGAAGAAATCATATCATCAACGATGATAACATCCTTACCAGCAACATCATTTCCTAAGAATTCGTGAGCGACGATTGGGTTACGGCCATCAACAATACGGCTGTAATCACGACGCTTATAAAACATACCAACATTAACACCAAGAACTGAAGCCATGTATACGGCTCTCTTAGTACCACCTTCATCAGGTGAGATAATCATAAGATTATCGTTATCGAGCTTTAAGTCCTTGCAGTTCTTAAGAATACCCTTAAGGAACTGATATGTAGGAGAAACTGTCTCAAAGCTGTTAAGTGGAATAGCATTCTGTACACGAGGGTCATGAGCATCGAATGTGATGATGTTATCAACACCCATTGCTACAAGCTCCTGAAGTGCCATAGCGCAATCAAGTGATTCACGAGCGCTTCTACGGTGCTGTCTACCTTCGTATAAGAAAGGAATAATTACAGTGATGCGCTTAGCCTTACCCATTGCAGCAGCAATAATACGCTTAAGGTCACAGAAAATATCATCTGGGCTCATGTGGTTCTCATGTCCACAAACAGTGTAAGTAAGGCTGTAATTTGTAACATCAACAAGGATGTATAAATCAAGACCTCTAACAGACTGCTTGATGATACCCTTAGCTTCTCCTGAACCGAAACGTGGGCAGTCAGCGTCAACAATGTAGGAATCACTGCGATAACCAGCAAGGGTAATAATAGACTGGTCACTTTTGCGCTCCTGTCTCCATGCAAGAAGGTAATCATTAACTCTCTCCGCGATGGCTGTACAACTCTTGTGTGGGATTAGACCCAACTCAGCCATAGGTGGTGTGTTTTCCAACACGATTTCATTATTTGGCATGTTTTGCTCCTTGATTCTATTAAATTATTATTTTGATATTACTTTTTTCATGCGAATATCGTTTCCTATGAGCTTAATTACATCATAGTTAGAAAATACTCGCGAAGTAATACGTTCGCTGTAGGTGTCTCTCAAATCCTTAAGAGAGAGATTAGTGGAAATAATTGTTGATTTGTTGCGAAGTAATCTTTCATTTAAGCATTGAAATAGGCGAGCTGTAGTGAATGAATTCTGAAATTCTGTGCCTAAATCATCAATGATTAGTAAATCGCAATCGAAAATATGATCATGAAGTTCTGCCACATTGGCATTCTTCTTAAATGTCTGTTCCTCAAAAACTCTAAATAATTCGCTTGATGTGAAATAAATAACTGAAGTACCCTGGTCAAGTAAAGCCTTAGCTATACAGTTCGACAAGAAGGTTTTACCACAGCCTGTCTTTCCAAGCAACAAGAGATTACCACCTTTTTGCCTAAAATTCTGCACAAAATTAGTGGCTCTTTCGTAGGCTATTTCAGCATTAGCCCGAGCGCTAACCTCAGAACCAGGCTCAAAATAGTCATCATCATACATATTGAGGTCAAACGCACTGAAATTTTCCTTTGAAAGAATGTTGCTCATATTAGACTGTCCATAGACGATATTGATAGCAGCCTGCTTAAAGCAATGGCAACGTTTGCCATTAACATAGCCTGTATCTTTGCAATCTGGACAGTCGTATGGAGGCTCAAGATAATCCTCAGGGAAGCCTGCAGCCTTCATAAGCTCCATGCGCTTGTTCTTAAGAGCTTCCAGCTTGACTTTAGAATCAGCGGAAGCTACGGCTACATCCTTTCCCTCAAAAATAGATGTGATAGACGATATTGAAACTCTAGAAACTTCTTCATCAATAGAAGAAAGTGAAGGTATGGCAGAATACAATTCTTTAGTACGGAAAGATACAATTTGATTGTTTCTAGACTGCTTGTGATTGTATTCACGCATAAGTGCGTCGTATTGCTCATTTGTGAGTGCCATATCAATTACCTCCCTTTAATTTCCAAGTAGTTTCTTTTCTAACGCATTAAAATCATAGTTTTGACGTTGTTCGAAATTTAAAAACTTGTTATTAGATTTTCCTCTAGAGCTTGCAGAAGCTGAGTTTGCAAAGCTAGAGTTCTTTACTCTTGAAGCATCTGAAAGCTTTGCAACTGAAGCCATTGTAAACTCCTGGTCAAGGCGGGCAATATCATCCAGTGATTTGACAGCTGATCTGTTCCAGCTTGTTAAAATAGAATCAGTGTACTTAAAGCTTGGCTTATTAGTAGCAGAAATAGTACGTTCACATGCCTCTAATATAATGTCTAAGCTAAAGCCGAATGTATTAACCCATTTATCGATAAAGTTGAGCTCTGAATCAACTAAATCCCTGTTTCCAATGCCAAGTGCCTTCTTAATAGAATAAACTGTGTTAGTGTGGGCACTAGATGACTTTCTAGCATCCTCTACAGTTGTGATACCGTCCTCTGTCCAGTTTCTGGCTACTGTATCCATGTAATGGAAGCTGTTGTGTCCATTATCAAGACATGTCTCAATAAGATATTGAATTAAATCTACAGACATGTGTAAGCAATCGTACCAGAATAGTAATGTGTTGGTATCTGAATTAGAAAGTGGTCTACCAAGGTATGTCTGAGTGGCGAAAATTAAATCCGATACTTCGTCCTCTTCCTTGAATGCATCTAATTCGTCTGGACTGTAGCTTGGTTTGAATGGTGCTGGTATATTTGAAACTGTAGGAGCCCCAGCATGAATAGCAACCGCTGGTACCGCAGCATTGTTTACTGATGTGAATGAGCTGTTAGTACCATTCACATCCACTAGGCAGATTCCTGAAAGCTCATTATCCTCAGAGTACTCAAGACGAAGCAGACCCACTTTCTCCCAATAAGTGAAAGCTCGCATGATATCCTTTTCTGTGTGGTCTAAGCAGTCCGCCAACTGTGAGATGGAAAAATCATAATCCTCTCGATTTAGACAACGCAGCAAGTAAAGGTAAATCTTTACGTACTCTCCATTGGCATCTTTCATGAAATCGTCAATAAAAGTATTAGAAATGCAAGTAAAACCAGAATTATTACTGGTGTGTAGCATGATGTCAGCCATAATTATTATCCTCTCCCTCGAAACTAAGGCAAATTATAGCAAAGTCATTTCAAAAAGAAAAGGGCGTGAAGTCCGCAAACCATTGTAAATAAAGGGTTTGTGAGTACTGTGGATAATGTGGATAAACTATATGAGACCTTAAAAAAAGGGCAAAAAAAAATCCACATTTTTACAGTAGCAAAACCATGTAAAAAATGTGGATAATGTGGATAACTATTTTGCAAGTAGATGTTCGCCTACTAAATACACATCTCCGGCGCCCATAGTTATCAACAGGTCATTGTTCAAAAGATTTTTTTGTAAAAATTTTTCGCAGGCCTCAAAAGTGCCTAAATAATGGACTTCTGTTCCTAACTTTTCTATTCTGTCTGCAATGTCTTTTGCACTTACTCCATAGATATCTGGCTCACGGGCTGGATAAATATCTGCAAGCACAACTATATCTGCCACACTAAGAGCTTTAGCAAAATCATCTAAGAAGCTAAGTGTACGTGTGTATGTGTGTGACTGGAAGCAAACAATAAGTCTATCATGTGGATAGTTCTTGGCAGCAGCAAGGCTAGCCGCAATCTCTGTTGGGTGATGAGCATAATCATCAATAATAGTTGCACCGTTATATGTACCCTTAAGCTCAAAACGTCTGTGAGCACCGCCAAATTTAGCAAGTCCTGTAAGTATATTCTCGTAGGAAATACCCATTTCTATAGATAGAGCAATAGCAGCAAGGGCATTTGAAACGTTGTGAATGCCTGGTACGTTAAGGGTTACCCTATCGTAGGATTTGCCGTTAAATACAGGAACAAAGCTTGCGCAGCCCTTTTCGTTATATGTAATATCTGTAGGATAGATATCAGCATCATTCTTAAGTGAATAAGTAATTACCTGACATTTAAGTCCTTCGGTAAAGTATTTAACATCATCAATTTCGTTATTGATAATTAAGATTCCGTCATCAGCTGTGTTACCAGCAAACTTCTTAAAGGAAGCACGATAGTTTTCAAGATTCTTGAAGAAATCAAGATGGTCAGCTTCAACATTAAGGATGATATTGTACTTAGGGAAGAATGAGTGGTATGAATTAGTGTACTCACAAGCCTCTGTAATGAAAACATCACTGTCACCTACATGAACGTTGCTGTGGATAGCATCTAAAATGCCACCTACAGATATAGTAGGGTCGTCGGCTGTTTCAAGAAGTATCTGGCTAATCATTGAAGTAGTGGTGGTCTTGCCATGGGTACCAGCTACAGCGATAGATCTTGCATAGTTTTCCATAATCTCACCTAAAAGTTCTGCTCTTGTAAGCATTGGCTTGCCGGAAGCCTTGGCTGCAGCAAACTCAGGGTTATCCTCATGGATTGCAGCAGTATAAACAATAAGGTCGATATCATCAGTGATATTAGCTGCTGATTGTGGATAATTAATCTTTGCACCAAGAGCCTCAAGGTGTTTTGTTAAGTCTGACGAATCTCTGTCAGAACCGGAAATGGTGAATCCAGCCCCAAGCAAAATCTCAGCAAGACCTGACATGCTGATGCCGCCAATTCCGATAAAATGTACATGAATCCTGTTGTTAAAATCGATTTTATACATAAATAATCCTTCTTTAATAAATATCTAGTGAATTTTACAAAAAATTACCTATCTAACTCTAACCCCAAACGTGGATACATGCAAGATAAAATGAATATATTGTAGATTTTGCTGGTGAATTGTCAAACAATTAACAATGGTTTGGTAAAAATTATTAATAATATTGCAGTAAATAGTGGCATTTGCTATACTAATGTTACAAAGGGGAGTGCTATGGGTTTTTTTGTAAGCACATCCTTGACTGACACCATGAGAAAGGCAGATGATAGGATGATTAGAAAAGAAATGATCGCAATGCTTCTCGCTGGCGGGCAGGGAAGCAGACTCGGAGTATTAACGTCCGATGTAGCAAAGCCAGCTGTTTCTTTTGGAGGAAAGTATCGTATTATCGATTTTCCTCTATCAAATTGTATCAATTCAGGCATTGATACAGTTGGTGTGCTAACTCAATATCAGCCATTAGTTCTTAATTCTCATATCGGAATTGGTATTCCTTGGGATTTGGACAGAAACAATGGCGGAGTTACCGTTCTTCCTCCTTATGAGAAGAGCGACACAAGTGAGTGGTATTCAGGCACAGCCAACGCTATTTTCCAAAACCTTAAGTACATGGAAAGCTACAATCCAGAGTATGTGCTTATCCTTTCAGGAGACCACATCTACAAGATGGATTATGAGGCCATGTTAGATTTTCATAAGGCTAAGGGGGCAGACGTAACAATCGCTGTTATCCCGGTTCCTATTGAGGAAGCATCACGTTTTGGAGTTGTTATTGCTGATGACGAAAAGCGTATCAGCGAATTTGAGGAGAAGCCAGCAAATCCTCGAAGCAATCTTGCTTCAATGGGTATTTATATATTCAGCTGGAAAGTATTAAAGGAGTCATTGCTTGCACTTAAGGATCAAAGCAATTGCGATTTTGGTAAGCATGTACTTCCATACCTCCATGAGAAGGGGGCACCAATGTATGCCTACGAATTCAACAGCTATTGGAAGGACGTAGGAACACTTGGATCATATTGGGAAGCCAATATGGAGCTTATTGATTTGATTCCAGAATTTAACTTATATGAAGAGTTTTGGAAAATATACACTAATCAAAATATCATCGAGCCACAGTTCATTGCTAGCACAGCAGTAGTTGAAAAGGCTATTGTGGGAGCGGGTGCACAGATTTATGGCGAGGTTTACAATTCGGTATTAGGTGCTGGTGTTGTGATTGATGAAGGCACAGTAGTGAGAGATTCAATCATCATGGAAGGCGCTGTTATCGGTAAGAATTGCGTAGTAGATAAATCGATTATCGCAGAGAACACTGTTGTTGGTGAAGGAGCAAAGATAGGACAAGGCGAAGAGGCAGAAAGCAAGCTTAATGCAAGCATCTACTCATTTGGACTTGCTGTTATCGGAGAAAATTCAGTTATACCAGCAAATGTTACTATAGGCAAAAATACAGCTATCAAAGGCGAGACTAGCGAGGCCGATTATCCTGACGGACAGTTAGCTAGTGGCGGCTACATTATCAAGGCAGGTGATCGATTATGAAAGCATTAGGAATTATACTAGCAGGTGGAAACTCAAGCAGAATGCAACAGCTTACTGAAAAGCGTGCCATTGCCGCAATGCCAGTAGGTGGTAGCTACAGATGTATCGATTTTGTTCTTTCAAACATGACAAATTCGCACATTCAGACAGTAGCAGTACTTTCACAGTACAACGCAAGATCTCTAAACGAGCATCTTAATTCATCAAAATGGTGGAACTTTGGTAGAAAGCAGGGAGGTCTCTTCCTATTTACACCAACAGTTACTACTAATAATAGCTGGTGGTACAGAGGTACTGCCGATGCCATTTGGCAAAATATTGATTTTTTAAAGAAGAGACATGAGCCATATGTTATAATTGCGAGTGGTGATTGTGTTTACAAGCTGGATTTCAACAAGGTTCTTGATTACCACATTCAAAAGCAGGCTGATATCACAGTAGTATGTGCTAAGCTTCCTGAGGGAGACGACATCAACCGCTACGGTGTGGTAGAGATGGACAGAGACGGCAGAATCGTTGAGTTTGAAGAGAAGCCTATGGTTGCCAATTCAGACATTGTTTCGGCTGGTGTGTATGTCATCAGAAGAAGAGCTCTTATCGATTTGCTGGAGGAATGCAATAGAGAGGGCAGATACAACTTTGTAACAGATATTCTCATTAGATATAAGAATATGAAGAAGATTTACGGATACAAGATGGAAGGCTATTGGGCTAATCTTGCAGACGTAGATAGCTATTTCAAAGCTAATATGGACTTCCTTAGAAAGGATGTTAGAGATAGCTTCTTCCATACTGAGCCGGGTGTATATTCAAAGACTCACGACCTTCCACCTGCAAAGTTTAACACAGGTTCTAAGGTCACCAATTCACTTGTTGCTGGTGGTTGCATTATAAACAGCACAGTAGAGAATTCTGTACTATTTAAGAAGGCGTTTGTTGGAAACAATTCTGTTGTTAAGAACTGCGTCATTCTAAATGGAGCATACATTGGCGATAACGTGCATGTAGAAAATTGCATTGTAGAAAGCCATGAGACATTGCTTAGCGGATCAACATATATTGGGGAAAACGGTATCCGCATTGTAACCGGTAACAAAAACAGATACGATATGCCAGTGGGGGAGGTATAACAAAATGCAAATTACAGACATTAGGATTCGCAAGATTGAAAAAGAAGGCAAGATGAAAGCAGTAGTCTCTGTCACAATTGACGAGGAGTTTGTAATTCACGACATCAAGATTATTGAAGGAGATAAGGGACTGTTTATAGCAATGCCATCAAGACGTGGTTCTGAAGGCGGCTATAAGGATATTGCACATCCAATTCGCTCTACTACAAGAGAGCAGATGCAGACAATGATCCTTAATAAGTATAAGGAAGAGTTCCCAGAGTAAGATTTATGTATTTAATAGTAGGTTTAGGCAATCCAGAAAGAAAGTATGAAGGAACCAGACATAACGTAGGGTTCGAGGCAATCGACACCTTGGCAAAGCATTTTTCCATTGATATTAATCAAAGAGAGCAAAAAGGCATTGTTGGAAAGGGTATGATAAACGGCCATAAGGTAATTTTGGCAAAGCCTATGACCTATATGAACCTTAGTGGTGAATGCGTACAGCCACTTGTAGATTATTACCAGGTTGATCCTGAGACAGAGCTAGTAGTCA
This sequence comes from Pseudobutyrivibrio ruminis, assembly GCA_015057315.1. Taxonomy (GTDB): domain Bacteria; phylum Bacillota; class Clostridia; order Lachnospirales; family Lachnospiraceae; genus Pseudobutyrivibrio; species Pseudobutyrivibrio ruminis_D. The sequence goes on from SVER01000003.1 coordinate 45,496, forward strand.
TTTCCGACGATGTATCTCTATCAACAGGCAACATTAGAGTAAGAAAGAAGGGCTCTGCCGGTGGACATAATGGATTAAAGAACATTATAGCCCGCCTGGATTCAAACGTATTTCCTCGCATTCGCGTTGGCGTAGGTGAGTGTGAAAACGGTGACATGGTAGCCCACGTGCTTGGCAGATATAGTGCCGAGGACCGCGAGAAGGTGGATGCATCATTTGACAAGGTTATCGGAGCAGTAGAATTGTTTTTAGAAGGTGACATTGATGCTGCAATGAATAAATACAACGTAAAAGAAAAGATTGACTAAAGGATTGGCCTGCATATTTTGTTATGCAGGCTATCTTTATTTTGTTATTTACAATAACGGTTTATTATTCTATACTTAAAAATATAATGATATTGCACTATATTATATAAAATAATTAATAAAGAAAAGGGAGCGACATGTACGAACCAAATGTAATTTTTAATGTCAATTTTTTAGGAACGGTAGACATTTCATGTGAAGGCACACCAATTGTGTTGGAGCGAAATAACACCACCAAGGTTAATCAGCTATTTCAGATGCTTTTATATTATCAAAATGGAATAGCCAGGGATCAGGTTATCTATAATCTGTTCCACAACGAGGACATCGCAGATGAATCAAACAGTCTTAGAGCCATTGTATTCAGACTTAGAAAGGCTCTTCTTAGCCTGGGCATTCCTGATGAGGATTATGTCTATATCAAGAGGGGAACTTACAGAATCAATCCTAATGTAAAGATTGAGTGCGATGCTGTGCAGTTCGAGGAGCTAGCAAAGAAGGCTCTTAGCTCAGAGGATGTTAGTGAACAGCAGAAGCTTTTAGAGCAGGCTATTGAGCTTTATAATGGTGATTTCTTGCCAACACTTAGCGGATATGAGTGGGTAGTTACCACACAGGTTAGATTAAAGAAGCTTTTTGACAGATGCTTGAATCAGCTTCTTGAGATGTACAAGGTGCAGAAGGATTATTCATCTATGTACAATATCAGCCATAAGGCTAACAAGATTTATCCTTATGATGGATGGCAGACATTCGAAATGGAGGCCCTTATTGAAGAGGGTAACACAAAGGATGCCCTTAAGCTTTATGAGGATACCGAGACTCTCATGTTTGAGGAGCTTGGTGTATCAGTGTCTTCTAGCATGACAAAGCAGCTTGATAAGCTTGGTGAGCAGGTTAAGAATAACACTGATATGATTAGCGAGGTCAAGAGAAATCTTGATACATCAAAGGAAGATATTGAGGGTGCATTCTATTGTACATATCCTGTATTTGTAGAAAGCTATAGATATATTAAGAGAGTTATCCGCCGTTCAGGACAGGCTGCATGGCTTATGCTTTGCACTATTACAGATGGTAAGGGCTTTGCTCTTAACGAATCAGATAGATTAGACACACTTGCTGATGAGCTTTCAGAGGCTATTCGTACATCTGCTAGAGGTGGCGATATGTACGCAAGATACTCTAACAATCAGTTTGTTGTATTACTTCTTGATATCACACAGGAAGATTGCGTTTTAGTACAGTCAAGAATTAACGAAAATCTCAGCAAGGAATCTAGAAAGCGCTACATTAAATATCATTTGGCGCCTGTTAATCTTGCAAGTGCAGGTACTGATAATGACACCGATGAGTTACAGGATATTGTAAGAGGTGAAGAATAATGGCAATTTCAGATAGAATGTTAAGAATGCATAATTGCGTGGGTATCACCCTTAAAAACGATGGTTTTAAAGGTGAATTGTACACTTGCTTCGAGAATGAGCCTAGAACATTTAATGATGTATATGGGTTTTTCAATATAGTAAATGCATTTTTGGATGCGCTGGAATTTCCGGCACAGAAGATTAAATATAGAGCCTTTAAAAAGACTCTTCCTACTATGGAGCTTGTGGATATCGACCCAAATGAGAAGCTTTTCGATACTGAAAAGCTTTTAGAGCTATGCAAGCGCAAGGCTTATATCATTATGGTGACAGCCAGAGATAACGCTACATGGCAGGGAATGGTTTACAGTAAATCAGAAGATAAGGAATACAGCTTTAATAGCGAAGTTGAGTTAATTAGAATATTAAACAAATAATAAACGGGCAGTGAGTGGAGGAAGCAAATGGGAAGGTTTAGATATTTGCTTTCACTGATTGTTCTGAGTCTTAGTGTAACTTCTTGTGGTGACCAACAGCCGGCTTATAGTGAAACAGCTTCTGTATCGGAGAGCAGTTCATCTGCGGCAATGGCCAAAGAATTAGGCGGTAAACGGGATAATTCCATCCATGTGCTTACCCCAGAAGCTAGCGGAGTGAATGTATATTCCAATGCTGATGCGGCTATCGATGCCAGCAATGCCACCGATGGCTATGTTATGGTCAAATACACAGGAGATGCAGCTAAGGTAAGAATGCTTATAGAGACGCCAGCAGGAAACACCTACAACTATCTGATGGCTTTGGATGGCAATTATGATGTTTATCCACTATCAGAGGGAAGCGGAACCTACAAAATCGGCGTATATGAGAACCTACATGATGACCAGTATGCAACAGCATTTACTCAGTCAGTGAACGTAACCCTAAAAGATGAATATAGTATGTTCCTGTATCCAAATGCGTATGTGGATTTTAATGCTAATTCCAATGCGGTTAAGAAGGGGCAGGAGCTTGCAGCAGGCGCTAACACTGATATAGAGGTGGTGCAAAATGTCTATCACTACATTACCAAGAATGTAACCTATGATTACGACAAGGCCGAAACAGTGCAATCAGGCTACATTCCAACGGTGGATGAAACCTTAGCCACAGGCAAGGGAATCTGCTTTGACTATGCGTCACTGATGGGGGCAATGCTTAGAAGCCAGGGTATACCAACCAGGCTTGAGATAGGCTACGCTGGCACAGAATATCATGCGTGGATATCGGTTTACACCAAGGAAACAGGCTGGATTGATAAAATAATTCAGTTTGACGGCAAGAATTGGATTCTTATGGATCCAACACTTGGTTCTTACGCAAGTAACAGCACAGTTAAGAAATATAGGGAAGATGATACGTACTATCAACTGAAATATAAATATTAAGGGTGTTATTATGGGTGAAAATTCAAAAAAGAGGTTAACTTCAGAGGAGTTATATGCATTCTCAGATGAGATGGGAATGATGATTAGCAGCGGTGTTTCTTCAATACAGGCCATCACAATGATGTTGGATGAATCGGAAGGCGGCGAAGAAAAGGCGCTTTTAACTGACATGGAAAAGGTGGTTGGGGAGACTGGCTCCCTATCAAGGGCTATTGAGGAATCAGGCGTATTTCCTGATTATTTTGTGGAGATGGCCAAGATGGGTGAGACCACAGGTAAAATGGATTCAGTGCTAACTAATCTGGCTGCCCATTATTCAAGGGAAATGGCTATTAGCAGTGCCATCAGAAGTGCAGTTACCTATCCTCTTATGATGGTTGCCATGATGCTTGTAATTATCATAGTGCTTGTGACAGAGATAATGCCAGTGTTTAATAGGGTGTTCAAACAATTAGGCGGCACCATGGATGGGCTTTCAGCAGGCTTTTTGGCAGTTGGTACATTTATGAAGGCACATGGAGTGATATTACTTCTTATATTGCTTGCGATAGTTATATATCTAATTGTTCTTAATAAGAGCAGATGGGGCAGGGCAAGAAGAAATAATCTTCTTTATAAGAGCCGCAGGTTCAAATCAATTCATTCTAAGATTGCCACAAGCCGTTTTGCATCTGCAATGGCAATGACCCTTTCAAGTGGAATGGATGTAATGCAGGCACTTGATGTTAGCGGCAGGATTGTAGATGCCCCTGATTTTGAGAAAAAGGTAGAAAAGTGCAAGGATTCCTTTGCAGAATCTATGGATATAGGAAAGGCATTTTCACTTTCTGGTATATTTGGTGGTCTTTACGGAAGAATGGCTATCCTTGGAGCCAAGACAGGTAACATGGAGAACGTTCTTGAAAAGGTGGCTACCACATATCAGGAGGAGGCTGACGAGGAAATCAACGATTTGATTGCTGTAGTGGAGCCTACACTTGTTATTATTCTTTCGGTAATTGTAGGTATCATACTGTTATCAGTAATGCTACCACTTCTTAATATAATGTCGGGGATGATTTAATATGGCAAAAACCAGATTTGGAAGCCTTGATGGCATTCATCAAATCAAAAAGAAGAACGCAGCAGAGACTACGATTATCTCTGCAGTATTGTTCATTCTCATATTTGTGGTATTTTTGTTTGCTGTATCAAAGGCATCTGAGGGCTCTAAGCACGAACAAAGGCAAAGTCTGACGGATGCAATAGATAGGGCTATAATTCAGTGCTATGTAACAGAGGGAAGATACCCTGAAAGCTTTGATTATCTGCAAAAGAACTATGGCATTATTTATGATGATGAAGAGTTTAGGGTAGATTACGTAATCTACGGAAGCAATATGCGTCCAGAGGTTACTATAATCAGTCTTAAGTAGCATGAGAAAGGAGCAGCTTTGAAGAAGGGGCAGCTTAGAAAACATAATATAGATATCATGTTTTTGATGGTATTGTTCTTGATATTCACTTTTTCTGCAGTGAGTGTTCTTTTGATGGCTGTAAATTCATATAGATCGGTAGTGTATGCCAACGAGGCAAATGCCAACGCCCGTATTGCCACATCATATATCAGAGAGCAGGTAAGGCAGCACGATGAGGCAGGTGAGGTTTCACTTTCAAAGCTTGATGGCGTAGATTGTATCAAAATGTCAGAGGGTGATGGGGTAAGCCTTTATATATATGAATATAATGGATTTCTCATGGAGCTTGAAGCAAAGGATACAGCTGGTGCGACAGCTGATTTTGGCAGTAAGATTCTTCAGATAAATAGCTTAGATTTAACGGAAGATAATGGCATCATAAACGCAGTGATTACAGATACTAAGGGTGAATCTTTAGATGTTTTAATCGGTGTTAAGTCGACGGAGGTGGAATCAGATGAAAATTAGAAATAATGGTTCCAGAATCTTTATGACGGAGCTGATGTTTTCCATATTCTTTTTTATTATAATATCTGCTATATGCCTACAGTGCTTTGCTGGAAGCTATGCCAAAAGTAAGAGCGCCAAGGAGATTACCAGGGCAGTAAATCTTGCAACTAATGAGGCAGAAGAGTATCTTTTAACAGATGAATACCAAAGTAACACCTACTATTATGATAAAGACTGGAAAAGTGTCAGTGATGATAAAGCCGCCTATAAGCTTACAACCCTGGTGATTGAGCCAGAGAAAAAGGGGCAATGTCAAACTATGCATGTGGTGGTATCAACCATTTCAGATGAAGAGATATATTCACTTGAGGTTGAAAAGGCGCTTAAGTAGGAGAAGCCATGGAGCAAAAGAAAAGAGAGCAAAGGACAATAATAAATATAGGAACATCCCTGATGGTGGTTATTCTCATAGGCTTGGCTTTTGCTGTGATTGCGGCTCTTGCCATTTCATCCAGCCATAATAACTACAATTTAAGTATCAAGCTTAGAGACCATACAGATGAATATTACAAGGCATCTAACTTGGCTTACGAGAGAATTGCAAAAAATAATTGGGAAAATCAGGAATTTACTGTTGATATTAATGAGAATCAGGTGTTAAATGTCAAGGTGGATAAGGGAGAAATAGTTTGCTTTCAGGTGGAAAATACGGCTGATTGGGAAGCCGATAGCACCCAGCCTGTTATCACAATCGACGATTAAGGGGAGTGGAGTATGAGTGTGAACATTATTAGCTATTTAACCGACGCTGTTAGAAAGTACAAGGCCTCAGATGTGTTTATTATCACAGGCCGTGAGGTTTCCTTTAGAGTGAATGATCAGGTAATGACCCGTTCTGAGCTAGAGGCTACCTATACTGAAAAATCTGAACCTGACGATGGTCCAATTGTGCCTAAGATGGCAGAGGATTTAGTTGGCCAGATTTATGAAATTGCAGGAAGAGATATTTCTAAATATAAAAAATATGGTGATGATGATTTTTCGTTTGCCATAAAGGATGTATCAAGGTTTCGTGTGAATGCATTTAAGCAAAGAGGTACCTTTGCAGCAGTCATTCGTGTAATCACATTTACATTGCCTGATTACAAGGAGCTGATGATACCTGAATCAGTTATCAAGCTATCTAACGAATCCAAGGGACTGGTGCTTGTTACAGGCCCTGCCGGCAGTGGTAAATCCACCACTTTGTCTTGTATCGTAGATAGAATTAATAAAAATTATAACAAACATATTATTACCTTAGAGGACCCAGTGGAATACTTGCACAAGCACTCTAAATCTATAGTGTCGCAGCGAGAAATCCACTTAGATACAGAAAACTATGTGACAGCACTTCGTGCCTCACTTAGACAGAGTCCAGATGTTATCTTGCTTGGAGAAATGCGTGACGCTGAAACTATTTCCGTTGCAATGACTGCGGCTGAGACAGGACATTTAATACTGTCTACATTGCATACAATTGGAGCAGCAAACACCATTGATAGAATAATCGATGTTTTCCCATCTGAGCAGCAACACCAGATAGCATTGCAACTTTCTATGGTTATTAAGGCGGTTGTATCTCAGCAGCTGGTGCCAGCAGTAGATGGCACACTTGTGCCTGCTTTTGAGGTAATGACAGTCAGCCCAGCCATCAGAAACATGATTAGAGAAAATAAGGTACCACAGATAGAAGGTGTTATTTATTCCAGCGACACTGAGGAAATGGTATCTATGGACTCTAGCTTATTCAAGCTTGCCAAGGCAGGCAAAATTACAACAGCAACTGCTATGGATTACGCAGTTAATGCAGAAATGTTAGGAAGAAGATTAGGAGTTTGATTTAAAAGATGGAAAGTTTTAAACCAATGCTGTTCACTTGCATGAAAAGCTATAGCAAGGAACAGTTCTTTAAGGATTTAGTATCAGGAATTATCGTGGCAATCATCGCATTGCCACTTTCTATTGCCCTAGCCCTTGCCTCAGGCGTTGGCCCAGAGCCAGGCTTATACACAGCAATTGTGGCAGGCTTTTTGATTTCCTTCTTCGGAGGAAGTACAGTGCAGATTGCAGGACCTACCGCCGCATTTGCCACTATCGTAGCTGGTATCATTGCTACAGATGGTATGGATGGTCTTATTATTGCCACAATTATGGCAGGTATTATTTTGATAATCTTAGGCTTGGTAAAAGCTGGAGCACTTATCAAATTCATACCTTACACAATCACAACAGGATTCACAGCCGGAATCGCAGTTACTATTCTTATTGGTCAGTTCAAGGATTTCTTTGGTGTAGATTTCCGCGGAGAGAAGCCAATCGAGACTATTGATAAGCTAAAGGTATTCTTTAGCAATATTGATTCACTTAATGTTGAAGCTATGGTAGTAGGTATCATTTGTCTTGCGGTGCTTATTATCTGGCCTAAGTTTTTCTCGAAGATACCAGCATCTATCATCGCAGTATTTGTTAGTATCGCAATCGTTCAGGGATTACATCTTAACGTAAATACGATAGGTACTCTTTACCCTGATTTGAAGGCAGGACTTCCAAGCCTTTCAGTACCACATTTCTCACTTGCAATAGTTAGAAACGAAATGCCTAACGCATTTACAATCGCAATCCTTGCAGCTATCGAGTCACTTCTTTCAGCTGTTGTTGCTGATGGTATGGTAAACAGCAAGCACAGAAGTAACCAGGAGCTTATTGGCCAGGGTATCGGTAACATCGGCTCAGTTTTATTTGGTGGTATTCCAGCTACAGGTGCTATCGCACGTACAGCTGCCAACATCAAAAATGGTGGACGTACACCAATCGCAGGTATGGTTCATTCAATCACACTTTTAATCGTACTTGTAGTACTTATGCCTTATGCAAAGTTCATTCCAATGCCATGTATCGCAGCTATTCTTTTCCAGGTAGCGTACAATATGTGCCAGTGGAGACCATTTGTAAGACTTGTAAAATACGCTCCAAAGTCAGATATCATTGTACTTGTACTTACATTCATCCTTACAGTAGTATTCGACCTTGTTGTTGCTATTGAATGGGGTATGATTGTTGCTTGTATCCTTTTCATCAAGAGAATGAGCGAGGAGACACAGGTAAGTGGCTGGACATACCAGTCTGACGAGGAAGAGTTCGTAGATGACCTTAGACCAGTTGAGAAGGAAATCCGTGTATTCGAAATCACAGGACCTCTTTTCTTCGGTGTTTCAGATATGCTTGCAAATGATATCGATGTAAAACACTTCACAAAGGTACTTGTCATCAGAATGCGTTCCGTTCCAGCTATTGATGTTACAGCACTTAGAGCATTAAAGGATCTTGTTGCCCGCGCTAAGGCTAAGGGTGTTACAGTTGTGTTCTCACATGTAAATGAGCAGCCAAGAAGAATGATGGAGAAGGCTGATTTCATCAATGAAGTGGGCAGAGATAACTTTGCACCAAACATTGATGCAGCACTTGATAGAGCAGAAAAAATTATAGGCAAATAAATTATGAAAACATTTTTAGAACCATTTGAAAATCTAACAGCGGTAGAGTCTCTTCGCGAGGCTCTAGCTCGCCGCGGGAAAGTCTATGATATCACAGGGTGTGCCGATAAGGCGCACCTTATTTTTGGTATTGGACATGATATAAATTATAAGCTGATTATTACAGCAGATGAATTAAAGGCAAGGGAGCTTGTGGAGGAATATCGTTTTTACGATGAAAATACGGTATTTTTCCCTGCAAAGGATTTCCTGTTTTACCAGTCGGATATTAGGGGAAATGCTCTTACCCGTGAAAGAATGAGCGCCATAGAGGCAGTTATCAGCAATAATTCATGTACTGTAATAACCACCATAGATGCGTTGATGAATAAGCTTCCTGCACTTTCTTATTTCGAGGATGGTGTGGTAGCTATATCTGATACGGATACAATCGAGCTTGAGGCACTTCGCCGCAAGCTGGTCGCCATGGGCTATGAAAATGTGGGTACCTGCGAGCATCCTGGAGAGTTTGCAGTTAGAGGTGGAATCATTGATGTGTTTCCACTAACAAGCGATTTGCCAGTTCGTATTGAGCTGTGGGGTGACGAGGTTGATAGCATTCGTACCTATGATGCCAGCAATCAGAAGTCTATCGAAAATATAAATTCTGTTTTAATTTTTCCTGCGGTCGAGCTAATACTGGGGGCTGACGAGGTGGAGGCTGGTCTTAAGAAGATTGAAGCCGAACGAGATGAGCGCTATGAACAGTATCGTAAGGAAATGAAAACGGAAGAGGCATATCATCTGAAAACCTACGCTGACAGAGTCGTGGAAGAGACCAGAGAATGGGGATTATCCCAGGAGCTTGAAACAAATCTCACTTACTTCTGTGACAAGCTAGGTTCCTTTATAGATTTCATGCCAAAGGGAACCTACGTGTTTATTGACGAGGTTCAGAAGGTAATAAACAAAGGCGAGGTTACAGAAACTGAATTCGCTGATGCCATGATACGCCGCGTTGAGGCTGGCTACATGCTAAAGGGTCAGATGGAAATGCTTTACAGCGTGTCTGAGATATTTGGAAGAATCGAAAAATATCCTACTACACTTATGTCTGTTTTAGATGCTAAAAACAAGCTGCTTAAATCGGCAGACCATTTCAGCATTGCAGTGCAGGGTGTTAATGCCTATAACGGTTCGTTTGAGCTATTGACTAAGGAATTGCTCCAGTACAAGAAGCGTAAATACAAGGTGCTACTTGTGACCAGCTCATCTACTAAAGGACAGCGCCTGGCACAGGATTTGTTGGATGAAGGATTAAACGCATATTTCACCACAGATTTAGATCATAAAATCAATCCTGGGGAAACAATGCTATGCGTTGGAAATATTAAAAGAGGATTTGATTATCCTGATTCAGCCTTTGTAATGCTGTCTGACGGAGATATCTTTGGACATGTTCGTAAGAAGAAGCGCAGGGTAAAGAAATATGAAGGGGAATCTATTTCTTCCTTCCAGGATTTACATGTAGGAGATTATGTTGTTCATGAAAACTATGGCTTGGGCGTGTACAAGGGAACCGAGCAGATGGAAGTGGACAAGGTAATCCGCGATTATATCAAGATTGAGTATGCTAAGGGAAGCAATCTGTATGTGCTTACTTCCCAGCTTGATATGATACAGAAATATTCTGGTCCTGATGGCAAGAAGCCAAAGCTCAACAGTCTTGGTGCAGGTACTCAGGAATGGACCAGAACAAAGCAGAAGGTTCAATCGGCAGTTGGTGTAGTTGCCAAGGAGCTAGTGGATTTGTACGCCCTTCGCCAGAACACAGATGGATTTGTATATGGACCGGATACCGTATGGCAGAAGGAATTTGAAGAAAGCTTTCCATACGAGGAAACAGAAGGTCAGCTTACAGCTATTGAGGCTGTTAAGAAGGATATGGAGTCTAAGAAAATCATGGATAGACTTATCTGTGGTGACGTAGGCTTTGGTAAAACAGAGGTTGCCATGCGTGCTGCATTTAAGGCTGTTCAGGAGGGCAAGCAGGTGGCATATCTGGTGCCTACAACTATCCTTGCGCAGCAGCATTATAATAACTTCGTTCAAAGAATGGGTGGCTATCCTGTAAACATTGGATTGCTGTGTAGATTTAGAACTGCTGCGGAGCAGAAGAAGACTATTGAGGATTTGAAAAAGGGCATGGTAGATATCGTCATCGGTACACACCGCCTGCTTTCAAAGGATGTAGAATTCAAGGATTTAGGGCTTCTTATTATAGATGAGGAGCAGCGATTTGGCGTTAATCATAAAGAGCGCATCAAGCAGATGAAAAAGACTGTGGATGTGTTATCCCTTTCTGCTACCCCAATTCCTCGTACACTTCACATGTCACTTGTTGGAATACGAGATATGAGCGTACTGGATGAAGCTCCTATGGAGCGTACGCCTATTCAGACATTTGTATTTGAGTACAACGAGGAAATGGTTCGCGAAGCCATTGTGCGTGAGATGGCAAGAGATGGTCAGGTGTACTATGTATTCAACAGAGTGCGAGGCATTCAGGATATGGCTGCAGAAATAGAGCGCCTGGTTCCTGAGGCAACAGTAGGATATATCCACGGTCAGATGACCGAGGCAAAGGTTGAGGATGTGATGATGCAGTTTATCAATCATGAAATTGATGTACTTGTGGCTACCACTATCATTGAAATCGGTCTGGATATTTCTAACGTAAATACGATAATTATTCATGATTCTGACAATATGGGATTGTCCCAGTTGTATCAGCTTCGTGGACGAGTAGGCCGAAGTAATCGTACCGCATATGCGTTTTTAATGTATAGAAGAGATAAGATGCTAAAGGAAGTTGCAGAGAAGCGACTTGCTGCCATTAAGGAATTTACAGACCTTGGTTCTGGCTTTAAAATCGCCATGCGAGATTTGGAGATACGTGGAGCCGGAAATCTGCTAGGTGTAGAGCAACATGGTAACATGACTGCAGTAGGTTACGACCTATACTGCAAGATGCTTAACGAGGCTGTAAAGATAGAAAAGGGCGAGGTGAAGGAAGAAAACTTCAACACCTCAGTGGATATCAATATCGAAGCATATCTTCCAGATACCTACGTATCAAACGAAGAGCAGCGTATCGATATTTACAAGCGTATTGCTGCTATCGACAGCGAGGAAGCTAGAGACGATATGCTTGACGAGCTTGTGGACCGCTTCGGTGAACCAAAGCGATGTGTCCAGAATCTGCTTTGGGTGGCAATGCTTCGTGTAAAAGCCCACGATGCCTACGTTACAGCCATCGAGCAAAAGGGCGATATCATCCGAATCGTCATGTACGAAAAGGCCAAGATAGATGTGGCTCAGATTCCAGCTCTCCTAGAGCGCAACAATCCACACATCACCTTTGCTGCCGACCCTAAGAACCCGGCCTTCATATTCAACACCCGGGCCAACACCCGCATCAAACCATCCGAGGTTTTCGAGTACCTGCAGGACTTTTTGCTGGATTTGAAGACGCTGAAGGTGGAGGAATAAGGCAAGTTACCATTTTTAGTTAGCAGGTAAGAGCATAGCTGTAATTCTTCGTCTAAACTTGTATAATTCATGCGGATTAATTATAATAAAAAGGCTTGAATATATTTGGGTGGGGACACTCAGGAGGAATTTATAATGAATAAAAAAATGGTAAAGACAGCTGGTCTTACTGCTCTTTCAGCAGTAATGCTTATGACTGGTTGTGGTAAGATTAATCCAAACGAGACACTTGTAACAATTAACACAGGGGATGCTAAGGATACTATTTCTTTAGGTTATGGTAATTTTGCTGCCAGATATCAGCAGTCTATGTATGACCAGTATTTGCTTTCATACTATGGCGAGGATATGTGGAAATCAGATATGTCAGGAAGTGGTTCTACACTTGAGGCAGATACAAAGGACGGAGTCCTTGAGGAGATGGAATCACAATATCTTACAAAGCTTCATGCTGGTGATTATAAGATAGAGCTTTCTAAGGATCAGAAGAACGATATTGCAAAAGCTGCAAAGAAGTTCATCTCTGACAACAGCAAGGAATCTCTTGAGGCTATGGGTGCCACAGAGGAATATGTTAAGGAATATCTTGAATATAGAACATACTATTCTCTAGTTAGTGCAGCAGCAAAGGAAGAAGCTGATGCTGACATTAAGGATGAGGATTGTTGGATGCGTACATTTACCTATGTTCTCTTTGATACAACAGGTAAGAAGGACGAAGAAGGTAATGTAACAGAGTATACAGATGATGAGATTACTGAATTAAAGACTCAGGCTAAGGAGCTTTCTACATCAGAGGATTTTGATGCAAAGGTAGAGGAACTTGGTCTTACAACACAGAATTATTCTTATCTTAAGGGCGAGTCAGAAGATAACACAATGGATATGTCGATAATCTCTGAGGCTGAGAAGCTTAAAGAGGGTGAGCAGTCAGGTGTTATTGTTGTTGATGGTGTAGGATTCTATGTAATTAAGCTTACTGCAGATCATGATGAGGATGCTTCACAGACTAAGAGAGAGTCACTTCAGTCAGAGGCATTTGATAAGCTTTTAGACGAATGGAAGGAAGCTATCACTTGGAAAGTAAATGACAAGGCTTGGGAGAAGGTTAAGTTCGATAGCTTATTCAAGGCTCCTGAGACAGAAGAATCTAAGGAAGATACAACAGCTACTGAATCTACAGAGGAAACAGAAGCGGAGTAATTTATGAGTTTTGTTTTAAAATATCTTAAACAATATAAGGTTAAGGCATTTTTAGCCCCACTCTTCAAAATGTTAGAGGCGATATTTGAACTGCTGGTACCACTTGTTATGGCATCAATCATTAACAAGGGAATTGCCAGTTCAGATACCCACTACATCCTAAGGATGAGTGGGGTTCTTTTATTACTGGCAGTTGTGGGGCTTATATTTTCAATCACAGCCCAGTATTTCAGCGCATATGTTGCAGTGTTTACTGCAGCGGAAATAAGAAGAGATTTATTTGCCAAAATCATGTCTTTGTCACAGGGTGTGAAAGAGAGTATTGGTGAAGAAGTTCTTACCACTAGAATCACAAATGATATTAATCAGATTCAAAATGCTATCAATATGGTGCTTAGATTATTCTTACGTTCACCATTTATTGTGGCAGGTGCTATAGTAATGGCATTTATTGTGGATATTAAATCTGCATTTATTTTCGTATTGGTGGTGGCGTTACTATCTATCATAGTGTATTTTATTATGCGCTATACACTGCCAAGATATAAGGCTATTGCTGCTAAGCTTGAAAAAGTGCTGCATGCGGTTTCAGAAAACTTAGAAGGCTCTAGAGTGCTTAGAGCATTCTGCCAGGTGGATGAAGAAAAGGAAAGCTTTGAGGCTAAGACCGGTGAGCTTGCAATGATGCAGATTGGAACTGGCAAGGTTTCAGCCCTTTTAAATCCTGTTACCTATGTGGTAGTAAATCTTGGCATAGTATTTCTTATTTATGTAGCAATGCACAGGGTTGATAATGGATTTATATTACAGGGTGACGTGGTAGCCTTGGTTAATTACATGAGCCAGATATTGGTAGAACTTATAAAGCTTGCCAATCTGATTGTTCTTTTGATGAAGGCATTTCCATCTGCTGATAGAGTACAGGAGCTTATGGAGATGAAGTCAGATGAGCGAAGTTTTGCTAAATTAAATAATGATTTAATTATAGGTGGTTCGGATGCGCCTGAGCAAATATCCATTAAGAACGTATCTTTTAGCTACAATGGCACAGCAGATATGGACCTTGAAGGTATTAATTTGGAAATCCCTGCAGGTTCTACACTAGGCATTATTGGTGGTACAGGCTCAGGTAAAAGTACACTGCTTAAGCTCCTTAATCATACCTATGATGTTACTAAGGGCTCTATCGAAATAGGTGGCACTAATGTAAATCAGTTTGATGATAGCTATTTGGCTAAAAGCTTTGGTATAGTTCCTCAGAAGGCATATCTATTTAGCGGTACGGTTAGAAGTAATATGGAAATGGCTGGAACTAATCCAGATGATGACGAAATTAAATCAGCACTTAATATAGCACAAGCTATAGATTTTGTTGAAGCAAAGGAAGGTGGCATTGATACAGAGGTGAAGGGACGAGGCTCTAACTTCTCTGGTGGCCAAAGACAGAGGCTGACCATTGCAAGAGCTCTTATAGGTCATCCTAAATATTTGCTGTTAGATGATTCAGCCAGCGCACTTGACCTTGCCACAGAAGCAAAGCTAAAAAAAGCTCTTATGAATCTTAGCTGGCATCCTACACTTATCATAGTATCTCAAAGAGCCTCATCTGTAATCGAGGCTGATCAGATACTGGTGCTTGATGATGGTAAATGTGTAGGTCTGGGAAATCATGATAAACTAATTAAGGACTGCGAAACATATCAGGAGATATATTATTGCCAGTATCCTAGAGAGGAGGCTGCAAATGAATAATAAGTCTCAAGGCAGAATATTAAATCGCGTTTTAATAGAACTGAAGACATACAGTTTTCAAATAATAATCTCATTAATATGTGCGCTTGCTACAGTATACCTGACACTTAGGATTCCAATCCTTACCGGTAGGGCGGTGGACTGCATAGTAGCAAAGGGTGAGATTGATTATGATAAGCTTATAGCTGTGTTACAACAGATGGCCGTTACAGTGACTGCTACATTCTTCACACAGTGGATTATGAACAGGGTGAATAATTCAATCACCTACAATGTAACCAAGAGCCTTCGCGATAGGGCTTTTAGAAAGCTACAGCACATGAAGCTATCTCAGATAGATTCACATCCACATGGAGATTATGTAAGCCGAATCGTTTCTGATGCAGATACATTTGCAGATGGACTACTCATGGGCTTTACCCAGTTTTTCACAGGAGTGCTTACAATACTTGGTACAATCTATTTTATGCTGATGATTTCAGTGAAGATTGCGCTGATAGTAATTATTGCAACACCTGCCTCTTTACTACTTGCAAAGTTTATCTCGGAAAAGACTTACAAGTTTTTCGGGGAGCAGGCAAAGCTTAGAGGAACAGAGACTTCTTATATAGAAGAGATGATTACCGGCAAAAACATTGTCAGAAACATGGATTATGAAGCTACAGCTATAGAGAAGTTTGACAGGATGAATAATAGCCTTCGGGATGCTTCTATGAAAGCAACATTTTATTCGTCTACAGTAAATCCTAGTACAAGGCTTATAAATAATATAATCTACGCCGCTGTTGGTGTGTTTGGAGCTATCCTTGCAATCGGCGGAGGTATTACAGTAGGTGGACTTACAAGCTTCCTTTCATACGCAAGCACATACGCTAAACCATTTAATGAAATATCTGGTGTCATTACAGAATTCCAAAATGCCTTGGCATGTGCAGCCAGATTATTTGAAATGATAGACGCTGAGGTTGAAGTAGATGAAGGCGAAAAAGCTATAAATGATATTAGAGGAGAGATAGAGTTTAAGGATGTGTTCTTCTCTTATGATAAGAGCAAGAAGCTTATTGAACATCTGAATCTATCTGTTAAGAGCGGTCAGCGCATCGCCATAGTAGGACCAACAGGTGCAGGAAAAAGTACAATCATAAATCTTCTTATGAGATTTTATGATATTGATAAAGGTCAAATCCTTATAGACGGGGTGGATATCAGAGATATTCCAATTAACGATTTGCGTCAAAGCTTTGGTATGGTTCTTCAGGAGACATGGCTTAAGAATGCCAGCGTAAAGGAAAATCTTAGAATGGCAAATCCTGATGCCACAGATGAAGAAATAATAGAGGCAGCCAAGGCCACATACGCACATAGCTTTATAAAAAGAATGCCTTACGGCTATGATACAATCCTATCATCTGAGGGAGGAGCTTTATCCCAGGGGCAGATGCAGCTTTTATGTATAACACGTGTTATGCTTAATATTCCACCAATGTTAATATTGGATGAAGCTACAAGTTCAATTGATACTCGTACCGAGCAGAAAATACAATCAGCATTTAATAAGATGATGAAGGGCAGAACTACATTCATTGTAGCCCACAGATTGTCAACAATTAGAGAAGCAGATGTGATTCTATTTGTAAAAGACGGAAGTATAGTGGAGCAAGGAAGTCATTCAGAATTGTTGCAGAAAAACGGCTTTTATGCTAAATTATATCAGAGTCAGTCTAAAGAGGAATCAGCATAGCCGATTCCTTTTTAATGACTCGTTTCTTAAGTTAGAGATTATAGGAGATAAAATGGAACAGTATGTTATTAAAGGTGGTACTGCGCTTTCTGGAGAGGTAGAGATTAGCGGTGCCAAAAATGCAGCGCTAGGTATTTTAGCTGGTGCCATTATGGCAGACGAGACTGTTACAATTGAAAATTTGCCAAATGTTAAAGACATTAATGTCTTGATTGGGGCTATCGAAGATATTGGGGCTAAGATTAACCGTGTAGATGACCACACAGTAGAGATTAACGGCGCTAGTATCAATAGACTTTCTGTAGACTATGAGTACATCAAGAAGATTCGTGCTTCTTATTATTTAATGGGTGCACTTCTTGGAAAATATAAGAGCGCTGAGGTAGCACTTCCAGGTGGCTGCCTTATTGGTTCGCGTCCAATCGATTTACACGTAAAGGGACTTAAGGCTCTTGGTGCTAATGTAGATGTATCATATGGTCTTTGGTCTGCCAGGGCAGATAAGCTTGTAGGTAGTCATATTTATCTTGATAAGGTATCTGTTGGTGCTACTATCAATATTATGCTTGCTGCTGTACTTGCAGATGGTAAGACTACTATCGAAAATGCTGCTAAAGAGCCACACGTGGTAGATGTTGCATCTTTCCTTAACAGTATGGGTGCTAATATCCGTGGTGCTGGTACAGATGTTATTCGTATTGTTGGTGTTTCTAAGCTTCACGGTACTACTTACGCAGTTATTCCAGATCAGATTGAAGCTGGTACTTATATGTGTGCAGCTGCAGCTACACACGGCGATGTTCTTATTAAGAATGTTATCCCAAAGCACTTAGAGGCTACATCAGCTAAGCTTGTTGAAGCAGGCTGTGTTATTGAAGAATATGATGATGCTGTTAGAGTTATCGCAAAGGGACGTAAGCTTACACATACACATGTAACTACACTTCCTTATCCTGGCTTCCCTACTGATATGCAGCCGGAAATCACAGCAGTTCTTGCCATAGCAGATGGCACTAGCACTGTTACAGAATCGATTTTTGAGAACCGTTTCAAATATGTAGATGAGCTTGCCAGAATGGGAGCTAACATCAAGGTTGAGGGCACTGTTGCAATCGTCACTGGTGTAGAGCGTTACACAGGTGCACAGGTACAGGCACCAGACCTTAGAGCAGGCGCTGCCCTTATCATTGCAGGTCTTGCTGCAGATGGTATCACCACTATTGATGATATCAAGTTCATCCAGCGAGGCTACGAAGATATCGTTGGTAAGTTCACCAAGCTTGGCGCATCCTTCGCCCAGGTAGATAATGAACACGATTTACAAAAGTTCAAGCTAAAGGTAGGCTAAGCCGTAATATATTTAGTAATCTTAAATATTTAAGTGAGCTCCATAGCTAACAATCTAAAATTTTACTTTCCAAGACATTCCCGTCGCAGAAAGTAATATTTTAGATTGTGAGCGTAATGGAAGCGGACTTGGAGTATATATGGAGCATTATAAGTTTTTTCAGAACAGAGAATGTGAATATTTTCCTTGCCATGAGACAGATAAACCAGAAGAGTTTAACTGTCTCTTTTGTTATTGTCCTCTTTATCATTTGGGTAAAGACTGTGGAGGAAATTTTTATTACACAGACAAAGGTGTAAAGTCTTGTGTTAATTGCATAAGACCTCACATTAAAGACAATTATGAAGAAATAGTGAAAAAGTTAAGAGAGGAAAATAATTAACAAATTTATAACAATTTTATTCTATGATGTATTCAGCCTAAATTAGATAGAAAAGTTGATGAGGTTTATATAAGTGTAGTAGCGCTACAATCATATATAGGAGGGACCACGGCGGTTGATCTGTCGTGTTCCCTTCACCTTTTAAGGGCTAGGAAGTGTTATGAAACTTTTGTGAAGTTTCTGTAAATTCACATTATTTTCAAAAAAATGTTGTTATACTTATTATGACGACTTGGGGAGAGGATGATTGTAGGTATTGTATTTACGGAGGACACCAATATGAATGAAGAAGCTGAGAAGATTGATATTAAAACCAAACAGATGCTAGAAAAAAACAGACTTGCAAGGTACTGTGGAACTATAACATGCATAGCGCTGATATTCTTTGCGGTTAGATCGCTTGTTATGGATGGGGTTAATCCCCTTGACGTGGTTCGTTTAGTTACAGCAGTATTAGATATTATATTATTCCAGGTTTGTTACATGAGTTTTGGTGAGCAGTATAAATACAAATTCTGCATCACATTATCTATGGTTGCCATGTTCCTTATGAACATCTATGTGCCTAGTGATAATCACATGTATTTGTTCATGTATCCTATCATCCTCATTGTAATGATTTATGGTGAAGCTTCTACCGTAAGAATTGGCTGTATCATTGCAAATGTGTGTCTTATTATATCTGGTTTCATAGAGATTCACAGAGGTCGACTTACTGGTCGTGATTTGATGACCGAGCTTGGATTTAGTATCATAGCCTGCACTATAGCTGTAGTTGTATGTAAGCAGCAGCGTCGTCAGACTACAGAGGCACTTGATACTATCAAGGATCATGCAGCAGATTTGAAGGAAACATCAGAAGCAATTGTGAATTTGGCTGACCAGTTGAACCAGAAATTTGAAGAAGCAAACGATGTTTCTAACAGACTTAACGAGTCTATGGAGACAGTACATTCATCTGTTTCAGATATTGTTGAAGGTACAAGAAACACAGCTGAGGCTGTAGAAAATCAGACCAGCAAGACAGCGGTTATTCAAGAAAGCATTCAGACTGTTGGTACAGAAGCAAACAACATTGATGATGTTTCAATGCGTGTAGAGGAATCTGTAAACGAAGGTGTAGACCTTATCAACCAACTTAAGAGCCAAGCTGAGAAGGTTGCAAACATAAATATCGAAACCAGTGAAACAACACAGGCACTTAACGAAAGTATTCAAGATATTCAGGGTATTACAGAAACAATCCTTGGAATTTCAAGCCAGACAAATCTGCTTGCACTTAATGCATCTATTGAGGCAGCAAGAGCTGGTGAAGCAGGTAAAGGCTTTGCCGTTGTTGCAGACGAAATCAGAGCACTTTCTGAAAGCACCAGAGAGGCTACAGAAGAGATTGCAAAGATTATTGAGCGTCTTACATCTGATGCCCGTTCAGCAGCTTCTGCAATGTCTAAATCGGCAGAATATGCTAACAAGCAAAACGAGCTTATTTCTGAGACAGGAACCAAGCTTGATACAATCAAGGAAGGCACGGATGAGCTAAGAGAAGGTGTTGTTCAGGTTAAGTCTTCTGTAGATGAGGTTATTGAAGCAAATACACAGATTATGGATAACATCACTAATCTATCTGCAACAAGTCAGCAGGTTGCAGCAGCTACAGACACAGTTGGTTCTGTAAGTGATGATGCAATGGATGCCCTTACAAACATGAATGACACTCTTGAAGTAATCAATAAAATTGCTAGAGAAATGGAAGAGATGGCATTGAAGTAAGAAATCGTGTACAATAGAATAGTGAAGTAGCAGAGGTGTAGCAGATGCTACACCTCTATTTGTGTAAGGAGTTTATAAAATGGACATTACAGAAAAAATCGAATTACATGATTGCCCAATTTGCGGTGGCGCGGGTATCCTGGAGGAAGAGGATATGGGATATTATGTGGCTTGCTTGGATTGCGGCAGTTATACAGGAACTGTAGGCTATAAGGATGAATCAGGAAAGCTTACAGCGGCAGAAAAGTCAGCAATGCTGTGGAATACAGGCAAAGTAATTAATAGTGCACCTGGAGAGTAAAGAAAGAAGGTAGAGTATGAAGCAGACACAGGATAAGGCTCGTAACCTTACGATGATGATGGATGAGTATGAGCTTACAATGGCTAATGCTTATTTTAACGACCCTACAATTGATAATAATACTAGGGTTAGCTTTGATGTGTTTTATAGAGTGAATCCAGATGGAGGCGGTTTTGCTATATTTGCAGGCTTGCAGCAGGTGAAGGATTATCTTTTAAATATGCATTTCACAGATGAGGATATTGATTATCTGAGAAGTGTGGGACATTTTACCGAGGATTTCCTTGCCTACCTTAAGGATTTCAAATTTACAGGTGATGTGGATGCATTTAAAGAGGGTACTATTATGTATCCTAATGAGCCAATCATTACTGTTACAGCCCCAATTATTGAGGCTCAGCTGGTGGAGACAGAGCTATTAGCTCAGGTAAATCATCAGTCTCTTATAGCTACAAAGGCTAGCAGAATCGTCCGTGCAGCAGCAGGCAGGGCTGTTTCGGATTTCGGCGCAAGACGTGCCCACAATAACGATGCTGCTATTTACGGCGCAAGAGCTGCCTATATCGGCGGTGCCAGCGGTACAGCTACTGTTTCTGCAGGCCAGTATTTCGATATCCCTATTGGTGGCACAATGGCTCATAGCTATGTAATGTATTTCACATCTGATGATAATGATTATCGTACATCGGAGCTTGCAGCATTTAGAAGCTTTGCCAAGAGTTATCCTAATAACTGCATACTTCTTGTTGATACATATAACGTACTAAAGTCTGGTGTGCCTAATGCTATTAAGGTATTTCAGGAGATGAAGGATGCCGGAATCGAATCTAAGAGCTTTGGTATCCGTATTGATTCAGGTGACCTTGCTTATCTTACTAAAAAGGCTAGAAAAATGCTTGATGATGCTGGTTTTGAGAAGGCTAAGATTATCGTTAGTAATTCACTGGATGAGTATACTATCACATCTATCCTTCAGCAGGGTGGCCAGGTAGATTCATTTGGTGTTGGTGAGAGACTTATCACTGCAAAGTCTGAGCCTGTATTTGGCGCAGTTTACAAGCTTTGTGCTGTTACAAACCCTAAGACTGGAGAGATTATCCCTAAGATTAAGATTTCTGAAACAGTAGAGAAAATTACAAATCCAGGCCTTAAGGATGTGTACCGTATCAAGGATGCATGTGGAAGAGCTGTGGCAGATTTGCTTGCAATCAAGGGCGAGAAGATTGATATGAGTGTGGAGGGTGGCTACAAGTTTGTAGACCCAGAGCAGCCATGGAAGAGTACACACATCTTTGAAAACTGTACTGCAGAGCCGTTACAGCATCCTCTTATCAGGGACGGTAAGGCTGTATGTGAGGACGAGGATATGCAGGCAATCAGAGCCAGGGTTCAGGCACAGCTTAATGATAGCGTATGGCCTGAGGAGCAGCGTTTTGAGAATCCTCATAAGCATTATTTGGATATGACTCCAAATTACTACAACATGAAGATGGATCTTCTTCGTAAAGAGGATAAATAGAATTGATATCAAAAGATGTAATAGAACAGTATAATTTAAAGCTCGCAGATAGAGGGCTGGCCCTGATTCAAACAGATGAGGGGCTTAGCCTTAGCTCTGGCGAGCTTTCTATAATGGCAGATTTTAGAGATATGTTGCCAAGGCTTAAAAAGAGCAACCTGGAGAGGGAGATGCTTGTTAAGGCGGCCCGCATTAAGGGACAGCCCATGCCACAGAGCTTAGTGGACGCCACTGCAGGCTTTGGTGAGGATTCCCTTATTCTTGCGGCAGCAGGCTTTGATGTAAGGCTGTATGAGTTTGATGAGGTAATAGCCCTGTTACTACAGGATTGCATGGAAAGAGCTATGGAAATTCCTGAGCTTAAGGAAGCTGTAGGAAGAATGACGTTAGTATGCGGTGACAGTACAATCGCCATGAAAAGCTTAGATTATAAGCCTGATATCGTGCTACTGGACCCTATGTTTCCAGAAAGACAAAAGAGCGCTTTGATTAAGAAAAAGTTTCAGCTTTTGCAAAAGCTAGAAAGCCCATGCTCTAATGAGGAGCAGCTACTAGAGGCAGCCATGGCCGCAGAGCCTAAGAGAATCGTAATAAAGCGCCCTTTAAAGGGGCCATATCTTGCAGATAAAAAGCCTAGCTATAGCTTAGATGGCAAGGCAATCAGGTATGATTGTATGGTGTTTGCCAGGTAGTAGGGGAATATATTTCATCAAATGGCACGGTTTTTTCACGAAAAACCCTCAAATTTATAATAAGATAAAAGATATAAAAATGTGCGTATTATGTTTTTTTTGAGGGATAAGTATGGGAAAAACTAAGAGAACTACCATAAAAAGCAGAATAACAAGGCATGTGGTCATAGCTATTATTATTACAGTAGGTTTTATGACTGTTGTTAATCTTGTATATCTTTCCAGGCGTATTATAGAGCAGCAGGAGATGAAGCTGGAGTTGGCTACTCAGATGAGCGCTAACAGGGTGGAAAATTGGATTAAAGATATGTCTACAGTAACAGAAGATATGGCAAGCTCGTTGACTGCTACCGGGGATTTGAGCAAGGATATAGTAAGGGCTGTTGTAGATAGGGTAGCTCTTAATCATCCTGAATTTTACTTCGTTTATTTTTCAGATAAACTGGGAAATATGACCATGGCCAGAGGCGTGGACTTTGCCAAGGGTGTAGATCCTAGAGAACGCGGTTGGTACAAGAAGGCTGAGGCTGCAGGACATACGGTAGTACTTGACCCTTATGCCAGCGCAACCAGGCCAGATGTAATGATGGTGACAGTTGCAACACCTGTATATTGGGGAACCATGATGGTGGGCGTTGTGGCAGTTGATGCAGATATAGAATCAGTACAAGAGTTTATGGGAACCATTAATTTTGAAGAAGGCTCCTATGGATTCCTGCTAGATAGCCAGAACAATATAATTGTTCATCCAAATGCTGATTATAATCCTACTTCGGAAAAGATTACAGCAGCAGTGGATGTAATGCCAGAGCTTGAAAAGGTTCTTTCTTCATCAAAGAAGGATGAGTATGTAACTAACAAGGACTACACAGGAACTAGCATGGTTTATTCAGCTACAACCATTGAAAACAGTAATTGGACAATAGCAGTTGCTTATCCTGAGTCAAACTTCTTAGCTCACGTAGATAGAGGAATAAGGATAAGCTTACTTGTAGCAGTATTTTGTATAGCTTTAGCACTTGGGGATATTACAATTACCATTAGAAACGTGCTTAAGCCTCTAGAACAAATTAATCCAGCTATGGATAAGATTATGGAGGGTGATTTTACAACTAAACTGAATTTCGCCACTGCAAATGATGAGATTGGGGATTTGCAAAACAAACTGGCTGTTACGCTAGAAGCATTGTCCAAGGTAATTCAGGAACAGAAGTATGTTTTATCTGAGATGGAAAAGGGAAATCTGGTTGTGGAAAACATAGACGACTTCCCAGGAGAGCTTAATGAGATTGCAACATCAGTTAATTCAATCAAGGAGTCATTTAACGATATTATCAGTGATATTCAGTTCTCAGCTATAAACCTACAGAGCTTTGCAATGGGAATCAATGAATCTAGCGACTTAGAGGAAATGAGGTCCGTGTTTGAGGAGCTTTCAGCTGAGGCAAATGCTCTGATGGAAAAAACGTCCAAGTTCACCACAATGTAATAAAAATAAACAAGAAAAATATCAAGGAAAGTCTTCACAAGGTGTGGAGGCTTTTTTTGTTTGTTTTTTACAAAAAGTGCGCAACCGATTGCAAATGTAAATTTAGTGTGCTAACGTAGGATGTTAGAAAGAGAAGAGGTTAATTATGAGCCATACATTAGATTCTATTGCCAAAGAATTAGGCCTAAGCAAGACAACAGTGAGCCGTGCTATTTCAGGAAAGGGCCGAATTTCAGAGGAAACCAGGAAAAAGGTTAATGAATATATTAAGGAGATAAACTATAGACCAAGTGCTGTAGCCAGGTCTCTTGCTTCTAATCGCACATACAATGTGGGATTAGTTGTGCCTGCAGATTCTGCACTTGGAGAGATGCCATATTTCCAGACACTTATGACAGGTGTTTGTGATAGAGCTATGGAATTTGAGTATGATGTACTTATCATCCTTGCGGATAATGATGGTATTGCAGCCTTAAGGCATGCTGTATCTAACAGAAAGATAGATGCTGTTATTGTCAGCCGCTGCGAGCGTGATTCCAAGGTTATCAACTTCTTGAAGGAGTCTGATATACCTTATATTGTTGTGGGAAATCCTATGGAAGAAGGGGTTCCTTATGTGGATCACGACAACGAGGGCGCTGCGTCTAGAATGATAGAAACCCTTATAGATGCAGGTATTACCAGGATGGCTCTTATCGGCGGTGGTGAAAATATCAATGTTACCCTTAGCCGTTTGGAGGGCTTTAAAAAGGGCTTTATAAACAAAGGATTAAAGGCAGACGAATCCCTTATTTTCTTAAATATGCATAAAAGTGCGCGAATGGATTCTGTTCTAAAGGAATCTATTGCAGAGGGGGCAGAGTGTATAGTTTGCATGGATGATATGCTCTGTAATTCTGTGCTTAATTGCCTGCATAACGATGGCATTTCTGTACCAGAAGATATCAAGCTTTGTTCTTTTTATGATTCTAATTTGCTTTCTACATCAAAACCATCTATTACCAGCCTTTATTTTGATGCAAAGAAGTTAGGTGGCCAGTGCTTAGAGATTTTGATGCGCAACTTGGATGGGGAAAGTATCACAAGTCAGACTCTCACCGACTTTAATATCCAAATGAGGGATAGCACAATATGAATGCGAGCAGATTTCGAAGAAATCTCGCAGCGTTCTAGTAGGCGAAGCCTACACTAATTTATAGTAAAATTAACAAAATTATCACAAAATAGTTGTACAAATTGCTATATTGACCAAAATCGGTTCAAGATATAGGATTATTTATGTAGAACAACCGGTTGCACAATTGGGGAGCAACTTGGGAGTATATATTTAAGATTTACGAAGAAAATGGAGGAGTAAAAATGAAGAAAAAGATTGTTTCAGCACTTCTTGTGTCAACAATGGTAGCAACTGCATTTGCAGGATGTGGTTCAAAAGCAGAGGAGACAACAGATAGCGCAGCAACAGAAAGCACAGATTCAACAGAATCATCTGAAGAGGCATCAAGCGATGATGCTATTGCAAACCTTATTGCATCAACAGAAGGTACAGTAAATATTGACCTTTGGTGCTCAGAGACAGAGGAATATCAGACAGTTATGAAGAAGCTTTGCGATGATTTCGCAGCTCAGTATCCAGATGTTGATTTTAACATCACACTTGGTGCTGTTTCAGAAGCTGATATGAAGGATAGAGTGTTAGAGGATGTGGAAGCAGCAGCTGATGTATTCGTATTCCCAGATGATCAGCTTGAGGCACTTGTTAAGGCAGGCGCTCTTAACGAAGTAGCAGCTCAGTACACATACGACATGAACGAAACAGATACAGAGGCAACAGTTAAGGCTGGCCAGTACGATGGTAAGCAGTATGGCTATCCATTCACAGCTTCAAACGGATATTTCTTATACTATGATAAGAATCAGCTTTCAGACGAAGATGTAGCTTCTTGGGAAGCACTTACAGCAAAGGCTGAGGAGCTTGGTAAGGAAGTTGGTTGTGAAATCGCAAACGGTTGGTATCTATACGGATTCTTCCAGGGTGCAGGATGTACTCTTACAGAGAACGAGGATCAGTCAAACAACTGTGATTGGAACAACGAGACAGGTCTTGCAGCAGCTGAGTCACTTCAGAATATCACATCTTCAAAGGCATTCAAGGCTTATGGAAATGATGACCTTCTTGCAAACCTTAACGATGGCAAGGTAGCAGCTTACGTATCAGGTACATGGAATGTTAATGCATTCTCAGATGCTTACGGTGATGGCTATGCAGCTACAAAGCTTCCTACATTCAAGGTAAATGGTGAAGACAAGCAGATGGCTTCATACTCAGGATACAAGTTCGTAGGTGTTAACGCATACGCAGAGAACACAGGTTGGTCAATGCTTCTTGCTGAGTACCTTACAAACGCAGCTTCACAGGAAGCAGTTTACGAGGCAACAGGTGAGGGTCCTTCAAACACAGAGGCACTTTCAAAGGCATCTTCTCCAGCACTTGACGCTCTTGCAGCTCAGTCAGAGTTCGCACAGCTTCAGAGAGTTGGTGGCAACTACTGGACACCAGCAGAGTCACTTGGAAAGAACATCCTTGATGGCAAGGTTTCACAGCAGGTACTTGATGATGCAGTAGCTGGAATAACACAACCTGTAGAATAATAACAAGCCTTCCTCCCTTTGGGGTTGCTAGGCTCCAGTGGAGCCTGTTTAGCAACGACCGAGCCAGAGGCGAGACAAGGTGGCAGCGTAGCTGACGGATGAGGGTGTGTGTAAAAAATATAAGATGCTTAGCGTCTTTACATACATTTACCCTCATCAGTCACTGCGTGACAGCTTCTCCCTTTAGGGAGAAGCCTTTTATATGAAGAGGACAAAGATGAAGAAAATAGGCAACTACTTTAAAGATTTTGGTCAAGCCGTTGTGCATGGCGACATTTGGGTTAAATTATCACTTGTAATAATGGGTGCAGGCTATTTCGGAAGAAAGCAGTTTGTACGCGGAATACTTATGACTTTACTTGAGGTGGGAGTTTTAGCCTCACTTTTTGGTGTATTCGCACCTTATCTATCAAAGCTTAACACTCTTGGTACAGTTCAAAGAGAAGAAGTCTTTGATATAGTAACTATGAAAAAAACTGTTAATGATTATGATAACTCATTACTAATCCTTCTTTACGGAATCATTGCTATCTTAGTAATCATTGCATTTATCGTATTATATTTACAGAATATAAAAGCTGTTTACCGCATTCAGCAGATGAGTGAAAATGGTGAACACATTAATAACATTAAGGATGATATTGCTTCATTCAAAAACGAAAGATTTCACATCACACTTCTTACCTTGCCAAGTATTGGTGTAATTCTTATTAATATTATTCCTATACTTTTCATGGTATGTATCGCATTTACGAATTATGATGAGAATCATCAGCCACCATCATATTTATTTACATGGGTTGGTTTTAAAAATTTCGTAAATCTGTTTACAACAAGCCAGACAATCACTTTTGGCTATGCCTTTGTAAGAGTATTAATCTGGACATTGATTTGGGCTGTACTTGCAACAGCTACAACATTCCTTGGAGGAATCTTACTTGCTCAGTTTATCAATCACGAAGATACACGCTTCAAGGGAATGTGGAGAACACTTTTTGTAATCACAATCGGTATTCCACAGTTCGTTACACTACTTCTTATCAGTAAGATGTTTGGTGATAATGGTATCGTAAATACGTTTTGTTCAAATGTCGGAATTCTTGATTTCTTCAAGAATATTGGATTGCTTAATGCAGGCGATGCATGCATCCCATTTTTATCGCGTCCAGGTTGGGCACACGTAACTATTATCCTTGTAAATATTTGGGTAGGTATTCCATATCAGATGCTTGTTGCTACAGGTATTCTTATGAATATTCCATCAGACCAGATTGAATCTGCAAAGATTGATGGTGCAAACAAGTTCCAGATTTTCTGGAAGATAACAATGCCTTATGTAATGTTTATTACTGGCCCATCACTTATTCAGTCAGTTATCGGTAATATTAATAACTTTAATGTTATTTACTTACTTACATACAATTACCAGACAACAAATATGGCTATGGCTAATTCACATGCCAACGAGGTTGACTTGCTTATCACCTGGTTATTCAGACTTACAAATGAGTACAGTAACTTCAAGATGGCATCAGTAATTGGTATCGTAACATTCGTAGTTTGTGCAGCCCTTTCACTTCTTACTTTCTCAAGAATGATAGGTGGAGATAAAGAGGGGGTATACAGATAATGAAAAAAACATGGAAAATAGTTGGAAGACATATCTTCCTTGCAGTACTTGCATTTATTTGGTTGATACCAATCTTTTGGTTGGTTGTAACAACATTTAGTGTGGAAAAGGGAATTAATACAAATCATTTCCTCCCAGAACAGTGGACACTTGCAAACTATCATCAGCTTTTCTTTGAGCCAGATGCAGCAGCAAATTTCCCTGCATGGTTTAAGAATTCAATGATTATTGGTGTATTCAGCTGTCTTGTTTCATCAATATTTGTAATCATGACAGCTTACGCATTTTCATTTATTGAATTTAAGGGTAGAAAGAAGCTTATGAGCTTTTCACTCATCCTTGGTATGTTCCCAGGCGTACTTTCAATGATTGCTATGTACTTCATTTTGAAGATGCTTGGACTTACCGATAGTGTAGTAGGACTTATTATCCTTTATTCGGGTGCATCAGGTCTTGGTTACCTGATTTTGAAGGGATTCTTCGATACAATTCCTACTTCACTTCACGAAGCAGCAAAGCTTGAGGGTGCATCTGAGGCAACAATATTTGCAAAGATTGTAGTACCTCTTTCAAAGCCAATGATTGTTTACACAGTCATCAACTCATTCCTTAATCCTTGGATGGATTTCGTAATGGTAAGACTTATGATTAAGTCTAAGAATGCAGCTGACTGGACAATGGCATTAGGACTATTCAATCTGCTACAGAGAGCACTTGTTAACCAGTACTTTGCATATTTCTGCTGCGGCGGTTTGATGATTGCGGTACCTATTTCAATCCTATTCATCATCATGCAGAAGTTCTACGTTGAAGGTGTTACAGGTGGTGCGGTGAAAGGCTAAACTTTACCGAGGTGCGCTTTCCCGCTTGAAGATGTATGAATCAAGTGTGAATTGCACCCCACCCCAATATACTATTTACGAATAGT
Organism: Pseudobutyrivibrio ruminis; assembly: GCA_015057315.1. Lineage (GTDB taxonomy): Bacteria > Bacillota > Clostridia > Lachnospirales > Lachnospiraceae > Pseudobutyrivibrio > Pseudobutyrivibrio ruminis_D. The sequence continues at coordinate 74,979 of SVER01000003.1, forward strand.
TCATAGATTTTGCTTACTATATACACAATTATGATGTAATATATTGCCATATAACGGGAGAGCTATGAATCCTAAAAAGGAGGATCCCATATGGATAATGAATTTAGAGAGTATATTACATTCGTGGTAAACACTAGAGATGGTGACGAAGTGGAAATGGCAGTCATAGATCAGTTTGAATTCGAAAATAAATCTTATGTTGCAGCAGCTCTTGTTGAAGGAGATACGGTAAGTGACGAAGGGTGTTTTATTTATCGAATAAAGGTTGGCGAGGATGACTTCAAGGTGGAGAAGATTACCAACCAGATTGACTATAATAGGGTTGCCGAAGCGTATATGGAAATGATATGATATGATAACAAAAAGGACCAGTATCTACTGGTTCTTTTTGTTATCCACGACGCACCTCGCGCGCAGCGCATTTAAATAGGTGCGTCTTCCCGTTTTATGCTATAATATGTCCACAAAGGCACTTAGGAGGGGACTTACATGGATTTTGCAAGATTAGACCACGATAGAAAAAGACGCACAGGTTTTCCAGAGGTGATTTTTTGCGAAGGAAAGCCAGATGAGTTTTTGGTGGATATTTATAAAAAGATGTATGAAAGGGAAGGCCAGGTGTTTGGTACCAGGGCATCTGAACATCAATATGATATAGTAAAGGCAGCCTTGCCTGAGGCTAGCTATGATAAGGTCAGCAGGATTCTAAAGGTGGTAGCTCCTGAGGCGAAGCAGCCAGAGCTTGTAGGTGAAATCGCCGTGGTAACAGCTGGAACAGCGGATATCCCTGTGGCAGAAGAGGCGGCCCAGACAGCCGAGTATTTTGGCAGCAAGGTGAATAGGGTGTTTGATGTGGGAGTTAGCGGAATACATCGCTTGCTTTCAAATGTGGATGTGCTCAACAGTGCCAACTGCGTGGTGGCAGTGGCAGGAATGGAGGGCGCCCTTGCCTCTGTTGTAGGAGGCCTTGTGAAGGTTCCTGTGATTGCAGTTCCTACCAGCGTAGGGTACGGTGCGAATATGGGCGGAATTTCCGCTCTTCTAACCATGATTAATTCTTGTGCAAATGGAATCTCCGTGGTAAATATAGATAATGGATATGGGGCTGGCTACATCGCCACCCAAATAAATAGATTGGCAGTAGGATATAAGGATGAAGAATAAGAAGACTAGAAGAATAGTAATAGGTGTTGTTTTAGTAGTGCTGGCGGTGTTTATTGTTAGCAAGTTTTATAGCTATGTGGATAACTATTATAGAGCCACCGATGAGGCGTGGACATTTATTAATGAGCCAGCTGAGGGGGTAGAGGTTGAATATGTAGATAACACAATCTTGTTTAGACCAGAAAACCCTGTGGCAGGGTTCATATTCTATCCAGGTGGATTAGTAGAGACAGAGGCTTACGCCCCTCTTATGGAGAGCTTGGCAGAGCAGGGAATATTTGGTGTGGTAGTAGAAATGCCTTACTACCTGGCTATGTTTGATGCTAATGGAGCCAGGGGAATCCAGGCTAAATACCCTGAAATAACGGATTGGTACATCGGCGGCCACAGCTTAGGCGGCGCCATGGCGTGTTTGTACGCTGACAGACATCAGAGTGAATATGAGGGCTTGATACTTCTTGCGGCATATTCTACAAAGGATCTTACAGATGAGCCGGCAGTAGCCACACTTTCTATCAGAGGCTCCGAGGACGGCGTGCTCAACATGGAAAAGTATGAAGAATGTAAGGCAAACCTTCCATCAGATTTTGAGGAAGTGGTAATCGAAGGTGGATGCCACGGATATTTCGGTGATTACGGAATGCAAGCCGGTGACGGTGAGCCTAGCATCAGCGTACAGGAGCAGACCAGCGAGACGGTGGATGCAATAGTAGATTTTGTGGAAAAGTAGATAGTGAAAAAGGAATTAGGGATATATCTGAAAGGGTATGTCCTTTTTTTATTGCTGGGTTTGGCAGTGGGGCGGTTATTTCTGAGGTGATTTGTAAAGAAAATTCGCAACATTCTGTGAATAAAAGTGTATTTTGGGACAGAAAGGGTTAAAATATAATCGTATAAGTGTAGACTTGTCGCACTGGGAGGTTTCGGGATATGAGAAAGTATAGGTTCAAGCAGGTAGAGAAATATATTGAGTTGTTTAGGAAGTTGAATGAGGGGGTGTATGAGGAACTCAAAAATGATAATCTAGCAAAATGTTCGGAGTATCTTCAGATTGCCCAGCAAAGAGCTATAGACCTTGGTACATTAATTGAAGATAGCGAAGGATTGGGCCATCCTACTGTTGGCGTGTTGGAGCAGTTTTGCGAAGAACTTTATCAGATAAATGAAGAAGTATTATCTGAGAGGGGATTATCTCCTGATTCTGCAAAGCTCAGACTAGATAGTATAGTAAATAAAATCGATAAAAGCGCAAATAGCGAGATTAAGCAGCAAAAACTGGTGGTGTTTCTGCCATACAAGGCAAGCATGTGGGATTCATTAGAAAGTGTTTGGATGGCGCTTGATGCAGAGGAAGATACTACTGCACTAGTAATACCTATCCCATATTTTGATAAAAATCCAGATGGTAGCATGAAAGAGATGCATTATGAAGGGAATGATTATCCTGATAATGTGCCAATTACATCCTTTGAAAAATTTGATTTTGAAGGTGCTCATCCTGATGAAATATACATTCATAACCCTTATGATGATATGAACTTTGTAACATCAGTTCATCCATTTTTTTATACAGAAAACCTGAAAAAGTATACTGATAAATTGATATATATTCCCTATTTTGTTTTGGCAGAACCTGATTTAGACAATCTGACTGATGAAGTAATTAAACACTATAGAGGCTTTGTACTCACAAAAGGAGTGGTAAATTCTCATGAAGTAAGGGTACAATCTGAGGCTATGAAAAAAGTGTACGTAATGATTTTGACAGAACACTTTGGAGCAGATACTAGGGCAGCATGGGAAGATAGAATAAAGGGAACTGGTTCACCAAAATTTGAAAAATTAAAGAGGATGAAACGTGAGGAACAAGAGATTCCTGAAGACTGGTTAAGACTAATGAAAAAACCTGATGGAAGCATGAAAAAGGTAATATTGTACAATACTAGTGTAGTATCATTGCTGAATCAGGAACAAAAGATGATAGATAAAATTAAGGATGCACTGGAGGTGTTTAAAGAGTGCAAGGATGATGTGACACTGTTGTGGCGTCCTCATCCATTGATAAAAGCTACACTAGATAGCATGATTCCTGAGCTTGCAAAACAATACGAAGAAATAGTAAGGAATTACAGAGCAGAGGGATGGGGCATTTATGATGATACTCCAGATATGGATAGAGCGATTATTATCAGTGATGCATATTATGGGGACAGCAGTAGCATCGTGCAGTTATATGAAACACTGGAAAAGCCGATAATGATACAGAATGTAGATGTGCTGGAGAAGGAGGAAGTATGAGTTTTGAATTAACCGCTTCTATGATGTGTGCAAATTATGGCCATTTAGCTAGAGAGGTAACAGAACTGGAAAACGCAGGAATCGATTCGTTTCATATAGACATAATGGATGGAAGATTTGTTGCGAATTTTGCCATGTCTTTGAACGATTTAAGCTATATAGCCAAAACAACAAATAAGCCGCTAGATGTACATTTGATGGTGGAGCATCCAAATAATACGGTAGAACTATTTATAAGAAATTTACGAAAAGGGGATACTATATACATTCACCCAGAGGCAGAGTATCATCCTTCAGCAACACTGTTAAAAATTATTAATGCAGGAATGGTCCCAGGTATCGCCATTAATCCCGGTACAAGCATAGAGACAATCATGGAGATGCTTAGGATTGTAGATAAAGTGCTTGTAATGTCAGTAAATCCTGGGGATGCCGGTCAGATGTATCTGCCTTATGTGGGACAAAAAATCGATAGGTTGCTAAAGCTGAAGGATGAAATGGAATTCAAAATATACTGGGATGGAGCTTGCTCAAGGGAGAAAGTATTAGAGTATGCTCCAAAGGATGTGGATGGATTTGTCCTTGGTACCACACTTTTATTTGGAAAAGATAGACCATACAAAGATATCATAAATGACATTAGAGCGTTGAATATATAGGTGAACATGAATATAGCAATAGTACTATCTGGTGGTATAGGAAGCAGGATGGGGCTGGATGTGCCTAAGCAATATGTTGAGGTAGCAGGTATGCCAATAATCTGCTATTCGCTAAAAACACTAGATGCAAGTAATAGAATAGATGCCATTTGGATTGTGGCTGCGGATGAATGGCTTCCACAGATTAAAGAATGGGTTGATAAGTATGGAATCTCAGGGAAAATATGTGGATATTCAAAGCCTGGGGAGAATCGTCAGCTGTCTATTTATAATGCATTAATGGATATAAATAAATCCGCTAGCGCGGGGAACTATGTATTTATACATGATGCAGCCAGACCTTTGCTTACAGCAGCGATGATAGAGGAAAGCATAGATGGTATGGAAGGCTATGATGGTGTAATTCCAGTGCTTACAATGAAGGATACTGTGTATCTTAGTCACGATGGAAAGCAGATAGATTCACTTTTGAATAGGAGCGAAATATATGCTGGACAGGCACCAGAGACATTTGTGTTTGGAAAATATTTGGAGGCTAATAGGGCGCTGTTTGATTCTGGAGCTATAAAAAAGATAAACGGTTCTACAGAACCTGCGATTATGTCGGGTATGAAGATGCATATGATACTAGGCGATGAGAGGAACATAAAAATAACAACAAAGGCAGATTTGGTTCGTTTTCAGGAAATGATTAAGGAGTGATAATGAAGGCTCTGGTGCTCAATGATGTGGGAAAGTTAACAGTGAAGGATGTTCCTGTTCCCAAAGTAGGGGAGGAAGAGGTGTTAGTAAAGGTAGGCGCCTGTGGAATCTGTGGCTCAGATATCCCAAGAGCCTATAGAGATGGAGCTCATGTGATGCCTTTAGTGATAGGACACGAATTCGCTGGGACAGTTGCTGAGGACGGCAGACGTGTGGGAGTTTTCCCACTGATTCCTTGCATGAAGTGTGAGTGTTGTAGGAATCGTAAATACGAAATGTGTTCTAATTATTCTTATTTGGGCAGCCGCAGGGACGGAGGCTTTGCAGAATATGTGGCTGTACCAGAGTGGAATCTTATTGATTTACCAGGAAGCGTCACCATGGAGCAGGCTGCTATGTTAGAGCCAATGGCTGTGGCAGTGCATGCTATTAGGCGGGTGAAGCCTTCAGCAGATGATACGGTTGTTGTTATGGGCCTTGGAACTATAGGGCTTTTGATAGTGATGTTTTTGCTTGATAGGGGAGTTAAAAACGTATATACGATAGGCAATAAAGAGTTACAGAAAAAGATGGTGATGGAGCTAGGAGTTCCTAGTGACCACTATTTAGATGGAACTAAGGCTGATATTTTAGAGCATGTTAAGGCAGATGTGTTCTTTGAATGTATAGGAAAACAGGAAAGTTTGTTAGCGGGAATTGCGATGGCAAATCCAAATGGAAGGATTTGTACGGTAGGTAATCCTCACAGTGATATGCATATAGATAGAAATATTTACTGGAAAATCCTTCGCAATCAATTAACTCTGGCAGGAACCTGGAATTCATCATTTACACATGATGAGGATGACGACTGGCACTATGTACTTCATAGGTTGCAGCAGGGGGTAGTTCATCCAGAAAAGCTGATTACACATAGGTATGGGCTGGAGAACATCGTGGATGGGTTCGAGATGATGAGAGATAAGAGGGAAGAGTATGGGAAGGTAATGGGGGAGGTTTGAAGCCCATGAAGCAAGATATATGACACCTATTGCATAAATTTGTGATAGGTGTTATATTATGCGTTGAGATACGACATATCGGATTTTACAAATATAATACGGAGGATGAGATAAATGAAAGTTATTAGCACAGGTGAGAAATATAGCATTTTTCCAGATGATCTAAAAACATATGATAGAATTCCAGCTGGATATTATGTTGTTAGGTTTGTTAAAGGAGAGGGCTTCTTTTTAGAGAAATACTATAAATTTGATATAAAAGAACAAGTCATATATGGGGTTCACGATGAAAAAGTACACAAAGTAATTGATTCATTTAAAGAGTTTAATCGCAATTTAGGCGTGATTTTAAGTGGTGATAAAGGGATAGGAAAATCGCTATTTGCTAGAATGCTTGGTGTGGAGATGGTCAATGCCAATAAGCCTGTAATAATTGTTGATAAATATATTGAAGGCATAGGGGCATTTCTCGATAAGATAGACCAAGAAGTGATGGTTCTTCTAGATGAATTTGATAAAACCTTTTCGTCAAGTAGAGATGATGAATGTAATCCTCAAACAAGTATGCTGTCATTATTTGATGGTGTATCACAGGGGAAGAAATTGTTTGTGGTTACATGTAATGAAATAAGAGGACTAAATAGTTTTTTGGTCAATAGACCAGGAAGATTTCATTATCATTTTAGATTTGATTATCCAACTGCTGGTGAGATTAGAAAGTATTTGGAAGACAAATTGAAAACTGAATATTATGGAGAAATAGATAATGTTATTTGCTTTTCGACAAGAGTTTCTCTTAATTATGATTGCCTAAGGGCAATAGCTTACGAAGTGAACAAAGGATTATGTTTCGCAGAAGCAATTAAAGATTTGAATATTGTAAATATTGATAGAGAACAGTATAAACTACAGGTGCTTTTTGATGATGGAGAAATTCTGACTAATAAAAGATTCTTAATGGATTCATTTAGTGAGTCGGAAATATCAGTTGATATTAGAAATAAAAATAATCATTATTCCGGCGAGATAAGTTTTTCACCAGCAGATATAAAATATAATTATAGTTTAGGTACTATGTACATTTCGCCAGAAGATATAGAGCTAGGTTATGAAACATATGATGACGATGATAATATAAAATTAAAAGCTTTAAAAAGTAGGAAGATAAATACAATTGTGATTAATAGAATAAATGAAAAGCAACTACATTACGTAGTATAATGGCGCATCCTAAAAAATGAATTGTAGCTAGAATGTCTTTGCGTATTTAGGTATACTTAATGCAGATATCTAAAAGGACTAGGGCTATATTATGGGAAAACAAGTATATGAGAAAATATTTGAATTAATTAAGGCAAAAGGAATGACCCAGAAAGATTTTTCAAAAGCTACAGGAATACCAGAAAGTACTGTTAGTGATTGGAAAAAGAAAAGGTACAATCCAGGAGTAGACAAAATACCTGTTATTTGTAAAGCGCTTGGAATTACCACAGCTGAATTGTTGGATTATGAAGAAAAGGATGAGATAGGCTGTAGATATTATCTTTCAAGTGATGAAATGGTAGTTATTGAATCTTATCGTGCTGTTGATGATAATGAAAAGAAACATATCAAAACCTATGTTAATTATATACTTGAAATGTACAAGAAGAAAGGAATGTAACTGTTCGCTGAATTCGTAAATAATACAGCAGATAATAACCATGAAACGCAAATCGTGCGTAAATCGTGAAAAGCAAATAAAACGATTAATGTCTATAAAAATTGACAAAACATCTCCTTATGTTTAAAATTATTTACATAAGGAGATGTTTTATTATGGCAAAAAAATCTATTGTATTATTACCAGAAACAGAAGAGATTCTATCAGAGATGGGAATGCAGATTAAATATGCTAGATTACGAAGAAAGCTTACGTCTGAGCTTGTGGCAGAGAGAGCAGGAATTAGCAGAGCGACGTTGGTTGCAATAGAAAAGGGAGCGCCATCTGTAGCGATGGGATGCTATGCAGCAGTATTACACGCGCTTAATTATATGGATAAAGATTTGTTATTAGTCGCAAAGGATGATGAATTGGGCCGTAAACTGCAGGATTTGGATTTGCCTGTTCGTAAACGAATCAAAAGATGAGGAATGTCATGAGTGAAGAAAAAGTAATATATGTATATGCAGACTTTGCGCCATATGAAAATGAATTGGTTGGCCGAATAAATGTAACTCAATCCAGAGGAAAGGAATTCTATAGTTTTGAGTATGAGGATTCATGGTTGGATTATCAGCAGATGACCTTAGACCCTGATTTGCAGTTATATAAAGGGCGTCATTATTTAAATGATGATAAGAATATTTTTGGCGTCTTTGCAGATTCGTGCCCTGATAGATGGGGCAGGAGGCTAATGAACAGAAGGGCAGAAATTTGCGCCAAGGAACTACAAGAAAAACCCAAAAAACTTATGGAGAGCGACTATCTACTAGGTGTATATGACGAAGCTAGAATGGGTGGACTCCGATTTAAACTGGATAAAGATGGTGAGTATCTGTCAAATGATAAGGATTTTGCTACTCCACCATGGACGTCTTTGCGAGAATTGGAACAGGCATCATTAGCTTTTGAAAAAGAAGATAATGTCTTAGACGATAAATGGCTAAAACAGTTAATTGCACCAGGCTCATCGCTTGGTGGTGCAAGACCAAAAGCATCAGTTATGGCACCTGATGGTAGTCTTTGGATTGCAAAGTTTCCATCTAAACATGATGATATAGATTCTGGAGCATGGGAAATGGTTGTACACGATTTAGCTCAGCTATGTGGACTAAATGTCCCAGAAGCGAAGGTGGAAAGATTTTCAAAATTGGGAACAACGTTTTTGGTAAAGCGTTTTGATAGAAATGGAACAGAGCGAATACATTTTTCGTCTGCTATGACAATGCTGGGAAAAACAGATGGAGCGAATGCGAGTGATGGAAGTAGTTATTTAGAGATAGTTTCATTTCTGAAGGCAAACGGTAGTAAGCCTAAAGAAGATTTAGAAGAATTATGGAAGCGCATAGTGTTTAGTATGGCAGTTTCTAATACGGATGACCATTTCAGAAATCATGGTTTTATTTTGGAGAAATCGGGTTGGAAATTATCTCCATTGTACGATGTAAACCCAGATATCTATGGAAATTATTTATCTCTTAATGTAAATAGCGAAGAATCTGACCTAGATTTTGAATTAGCAATTAGAACGTCTGCATATTACGGATTAGATGAAAAGAAAGCTAAAGAAATTGTTAATGAAATCGCTGAAAATGTAAGAGATAATTGGAAAATTATTGCCCAAAAGTATGGTATTAATAGGTCAGAAATAGAGCGTATGAGGCCAGCGTTTATGATATGTGGTGAGTAGGAGGATTAGATGAAACACTATAGATTATTTCATGCATAAATGGTATTACATAATAACTATCAAAGGGAAGTAGAAGAAGGACTAATATATTAGTTATATTTGCTTATTTTGGCGAAAAAGACTAATATATTAGCATGATTAGTTTATATCAAAAGACGTGGAAAGAAATAAATAATGAAATAGCATCCAATGTTCAAAAGCTTCGCAAGAGAAAGAAAATATCACAAAAAGAGCTTGCTGAAAGATCAGGTGTAAGTTTAGGTTCTATAAAAAGATTTGAACAGACAGGTGAAATATCGTTGCAATCTCTGACTAAGATTGCAATAGCGCTTCGTGCTGAAGACGAACTGGAGTCGCTATTTACAAGTGCTAATTTTGAATCTATAGAGGAAATATTAAATGGACAGAGTTAAGAAGTTAGATGTTTTCTATCACGATAGATTAGTTGGAACAATGGCACTCTATAATGGGACATTGTGTGCATTTGAATATAGCAAAGAATGGCTGACAGAGGGATTCTCTATCAGCCCTTTTTCACTTCCATTAGAAAAAGGCGTATTTATGCCAAAGATAGATCCTTTTGAAGGCTTATTCGGAGTATTTGCAGATAGTTTGCCTGATGGCTGGGGTCGTTTATTAGTAGATCGCCTAATGAGAAAAAAGGGAATAGATCCTTTTTCTTATGGAAATATGGAGCGTCTTGCAATAGTTGGCGAGACTGGAATGGGTGCGCTTACTTATCGTCCTGTGATAGATATGGATGAAGAATATGACGACTATTCGTTGGACGAAATTGCTAAGGAATGTGAAAAAATCTTATTGTCCGAGTCTAGTGATAAATTGGACTACTTATTTGCAAAGGGCGGCTCATCAGGCGGTGCACGTCCAAAGATTTTAACAAAGGTGGATGGAGATGATTGGATAATTAAATTTCCAGCAACCTTTGATGATAAGAATATTGGAAAGCAAGAATATGAATATGCTTTGTGTGCAAGGGAGTGTGGAATATATCTAGAGGAAGTACGACTTTTTGATTCTGAAGATACAGAAGGGTATTTCGGGATGAAAAGATTCGATAGAGTGGGGAATCGTATTTGCGATAGAGTGCACATGGTTTCCGCCGCAGGCTTGCTGGAGACATCTCATAGAACACCAAATCTTGATTACAATATACTCATGCGGTTGACTCTACAGCTCACAGGTTCAATGGAAGAGTGTGAACAGTTATTTAGACGTATGTGCTTTAATGTGTATGCTCATAATAGGGATGATCATGCTAAGAACTTTAGCTATTTGTATATAGAGAATGAAAATCGTTGGATTCTTTCACCGGCATACGATATGACATACAGCAACTCCATTGGAGGCGAGCACGCAACTACAGTCAATGGAAATGGATCTAATCCAGGGGAGAACGATTTGTTGGCTGTGGCAGAGAATATAGGATTGAGCTTGCCAAAGGCGAAGAGGATTGTGGTAGAAGTTGAGGAATGCGTGAGGGGGTATTTGGGGTAGGAATAATATAATTAGGAAACATAATGAGAAGGTATTAGAAAAAGAGAGAACATACATAGGAGTAATATAGTGGAGAAAGAATTATCTAAACTTTACGAGAAAATGCAGCAAGTTACAAATAAGCATATATGGATAAAGGAAGCACCTAAGGCTATACCTAAAGTAGGAGATGTTGAATCTAAGCTTATAGATATTGCAAAAATATATAACGATATAAAAATAGATTACGCATGGAGTTGTATAGCAAATAATCTGAATATAGAACAGAGTATAAATATGATTTATAACTATGTCGAGAATGAAGAACGCGCTTTTTATATTACGGGTGAGTTTAGAAAAATAATATTATCTAGTTCAGTGGTAGCGTCATCAATTATTGCATACATAATGGGAAGAGTAGTGTATGAAAATAGAAAATGCACTCATGAAGAGATAATTATTACAAATGCGTTAACAGAAATGACTGATTTTGACATAGAAAATTTTCGCTATTTTGTTGATGAGTGCGTGGAAACAATTGGAGACTATGAGACTATAAATATAAGAAAAGCAGACAAAGAAAAAATGGATAGTTACAAATATACATTGCATACTTTGGTTTCACACGGAATAGTAGATACTGAAAGTGGCATCATGGATGGAACTGCAATGTATGCAGGGTTTCATTATATTAAGACAAATTTATGTACAGAATTATTGAAATATATTGATATAGTTGAGCAAATATTGGATTATGGGAAATAAGAAGTACCAATTAAGTGACATTGTATAGATGTTACTTATAGACATTAATGAAAGAGGAGTTACAAAAAGGGATCGACTTCATTATCCAGATATCATGAACGTTGCAGATGCAGTTCAGAGCATGTTTGAATATGACTAATTAGATTCGTACATTAGAAATAGTTTATATTTTTCAGTGTACCAAGTTATAAGACTATAAAATTAGGTTGTTTTGTAGCTGGTTTAAGTTTTATATGCGGATAGAACAAAATTTAAAATGTATATACCAATATAGTAAAACTATTTTAATTGCATGGTGGGGAGGAAAAAATGTCTAGATTTAAAAACGATATTAATAACTGGGAAGCAAATAAGGATAGAGATATAGAAATAACAAATAATGCAGATAATAATTTTTGGGATGAAATGGAAGGAATAGTTGTTAAAGCCAGTAGGAGTGAAGAGAATTTGATAGAAATTCTTAATATGTTAGCGGGTATAGTTCCTTGTGGGACAGTAGGTTTTGCGGAGTTAAATAATGTATATGATGAACTAAAAAGGATTATAGGATGCCTGCATAAAAAGGTTGATAGATATGGGATACCTAGACTCATGGATTCTATCGCATTATTGAGCGAAAAGGGGAGTTTGTCGTATATAGAAATTAATAATTTTATGGAAGAAAATGGCTTCATGTACAGAGTTGAAGAGCCGTTGTTTGAGTATTTATGGTGGCATTCGATAGAAGAAAATCCAGTGATTTCAAAAATAGAGTATACGGAAAGGTATGTATCAACTATATCTCAACAAGCGAAAGAAGAGTTGCAACGCGCTAGAGATATGCTAAAACGAGATTCTTCAGAAAGAGGCTACAAGGAGATAGTGCGCAATTGTGTAGATGCAATGGAAGCAGTTGTGAAAAAAATTGGACAACAGGAAGATATTAAAAATGCAACAAAAAAGATTGTAGCTGAGGAACTAGGACCTAAACAGATTATAAAAAGAGGAAATAATATTTTTAATCTAATTCACGAGTTGTACCCAGATATTAGACATGGCAGTACGGAATATAGTTCAATGACTAAAGCGGAGGCTGAATACTGGGTTGAGGTTATCACTGCTTTTATTCGTTACCTTATTAGGATAAAAGAATAATGTAGAGGCTATTACTATAATGAGACATAGATGGCATCGAGGTAGAAGAAATCTATCTTTCGCCAGCAAGTTCTGCCACTATGCTTGTTTCTATTTGTTTGATGGCAAATACAGAGACAACTATTCCATATACGATAGTATCGTGAACAAGGCGCTTCCCTCATATATGGAGCGATATGGAATTAAGAAAAAGAGAATTACTACCTATGCCGAATATCAGGAAGCTATCGATGAGGTCATAAAGAAATCAAAGTCGGGCATCGGTAGAAATGGATTTGATCATTTATTATGGTATTGCTATAAGTAATTTATGATAAGTAAATACATGTTTAGTGGGGTAATCATATGGTAGACAATAATCAATACAAGAAAGTATATACATACGCTCTAGGCTTCCTAGAGAAAAATAAGCCTGAGGGAATAAATCTTGCACCATATTATGAAGCGGATTCAAAATGTACAACTCTTGAAGGCGTATTTAAACGATTTGTAATCTCTGCACAAAACTATCAATCTATGCCCAATGTCATTGGAATAACAAGAAATGCTGATAGGAAAAAGAGAATCGAGGAAATACTTCGTAATTACGATATAGGATATGTAAGCACATTGAATGCAGATGATTTATATAATAGATTCCGAGATGAATTCAATATAACAAGTAAAGATTGCAAGCAAAACAGCTGGTATAAATGGAGTCATGCTATTGTTGATTCAGCTGTATTCTTAAGTGAGTTTAGCACATACGAGGATTTTGACAATTTTGTAAATCTATTTGATTATAATGTGCATACCAGAATGGCTTTACCTCTATTAATAGCCGAAAAGATAAGTGGTATTGGATTCGCTTTAGCATGTGACATGTTAAAGGAACTTGGGTATGTCAGTTATCCTAAACCAGATGTTCATTTGATGGATGTTTTTGCAGAGCTTGGATTATGCAAGCGTGACCCACTGGATACATTTGAGGCAGTAGTAAAGATGGCCGAAGTATGTGGTGAGACACCATATAAGGTTGATAAGGTGTTTTGGCTGATTTGCTCGGGTAGATATTATAAAGATGATATGGAGAATAATAAAGTAAGACCACTAAAAAAGGAATTTATAGAAGAGGCTAAAGGATTGTTATAAAAAGGGCTGAATCATAGTGAGTAGCTAATTAGAGATAATCCTTGTGACAATTCTGTGTCCACACCCCATATTTATTGAATAACCCTACCATATTCAATATAATTAATACATAATGATTAATCCGTGGAGTAAATCTGGCCACGGACGGGGAAGCTAGGCTAATTTAAAACTGAACGCTTGGTGGGGAGTAATGGTAATATGGTAATAATTTAAGGGCTTCGCACCTAGTGGTGCGGGGCCCTTTTAGAGTATAAATAAATGATGAAAAAGCGCCGATATAGACTATATGTGAATTATAAACCACAGAAAGGAAAAGAAAAATGAAGGCATTAATTACAGGTGGAGCAGGGTTTATAGGATCTAATTTGGTTGAATTACTGGTGAAAGAAGGTCATGAGGTTAGAGTCTTTGATAATTTATCATCAGGTCACATTGAAAACATATCAGAATATATAAATGGCAAAGATATTGAATATATTGGGGGAGATGTAAGAGATGCGGATGCATTATGTAGAGCTATGAAAAACATTGATGTTGTTTATCATATGGCAGCTTCAGTTGGCCGCCAAAGATCTATAGATAATCCTGCGTTGGATTCAACAATCAATCTTGTTGGAACTGTTAATGTCTTGGAGGGTATGAGACATAATGATGTGCACAAGATTGTTTATTCGTCTTCAGCAGCAATATTTGGAGAGTTAAAGACTCCTTCTATTGACGAAGACCATATACAGAACGCGGATTCGCCTTATGGAGTTAGTAAATTAGCGGCTGAGAAAATGATATTATCATATTCTGGGATTCATAATATAGTAGGTATTTGTTTGAGATATTTTAACATATATGGTAAAAATCAACGATTTGATGCATATGGAAATGTTATTCCTATTTTTGCCAAAAGAATATTTGACGGTGAGCATATTAGCATTTATGGAGATGGAGAACAAACAAGAGATTTTGTAAATGTATCAGATGTTGCAAGAGCAAATTATATAAGTTCTATTAAATGTGAACAAACATCAATTTATAATTTAGGTAGTGGCACAACAATAACAATAAACGAACTTGCGAGCATGATGAAGAAGATTGCTAATAAAGATGTAATAATTGATTATTTACCAGAGAGAGTGGGAGATGTGAAACATTGCAAAGCGGATGCTTCTAAGATTGCAAGAGAGCTGGGATTTAGAGTAGAAAAGGATTTGGATGAGGGATTAAATGAATATATTTCATGGTATAGAGATAATTGTGTTTAATTCTTAGAAGATTAAAAAGTAGGTTATTAATGGTGAAAAAGCTAGTATCGATAATTATACCTGTATACAATGGATCAAATTATGTGGCCGAGGCAGTTGAAAGTGCACTAAATCAAACATATGAAAACGTAGAGGTTATAGTAGTAAATGATGGTTCTGACGATAATGGTAAAACAAGAGAAGTACTGAAACAGTATGATAATCGTATCATATATATAGAAAAAGATAATGGTGGTGTTGCTTCTGCATTAAATGAAGGAATTAGAAATATGTCAGGCGATTATTTCGCCTGGTTATCACATGATGATATTTTTGAAAAGACAAAAATAGAAAAGCAGATGAATGCAATAAATGCCTGTGGTGACAAGATGAGAATATCTGTAATGAATTATGTCTTTTTTGATGATAAAACCAAGCAGGAGGTCGCAACAGATTTTCAGAATTATTATCCGATAGATATAATAGAAAATTCCATTTTTTTGCTACTATGGGGAGAACTTCATTTTAGCAGTTTGTTATTTAGCAAAAAGCATTTTGATAGAGTCGGTCTTTTTAATGAACAATTAAAAACTGCTCAAGATAACGAGTTTTTGTTTAGGCTACTACGAAACCAAAGAATAAGCTTTATAAATGATGTTGGAAGTTATGTAAGATTGCATGAAAATGCAGGTACATCGCAATATAGAAGTGTAGTTCAGGCTGAGAATAAAAAATTCTATGAATGGGTAAGTAATATGTTAACCGTTGAGGAATTAAAAAGCATTGGAGGTTTGGAAAAGAGGACTAAGGACAAAATAAATGGAATAATACAAAGCCTTGGACCATATAAGGAGAGCAACGTATCTAATAAAGAGATATGTGAATTAAATCTTGTGATATGTGGCGCAGGAGTATATGGAAGACGATTAAATTTTGAATTATATTCTAATAATCTGAGACCGTATTGTTTTATTGACAATGATAGAATGAAAAATGGAATGACTATAGATGGGACTAGATGTATGGCAATGAATAAGTGCAGTCTGCCTAAAGATTCTATTGTAATTATTTCAAATAAATTCTATGAACCCTTATTGAAAATATTAAATGAGAATGGAATAAAAAGAATAATGAAAAAAATAGACATAGACGCAATGATTTTGAAGTATTCAGATGAAGATTTGAAGGAAATGATAAAAAGGAAGATGGACAATGTCTAGAATATTAAGACAGCTAAAAAAGCATGATAAGGATATTTGTATATATGGATTAGGGAAGATGGGGGCATGTATGTTTTGGTCTTTTAGAGAGTGCGGAATGCAAGAAGACTATTACGCAGATAAAGATCCTAATAAACAAAATCTTAATATTGACGGTATTAAATGTATTTCTTTTGATGACTTGTTGAAGAAAGATAGAAGTATCATTCTTATTGTAGCACTGTATGACTATAAATCGGTTGTAAAATCGTTTGTTACAATGGGATTTAAAAACGTATATAACTACAAAGAGGTACTGCATGCTATAAGAAAAGAGCCTAAGAGAAATTTTAAGCAGATAAGGAGTTATGAGGAAGCATATAAAGTAAAGCAAGTTGTAAAAGAATGGCTATGTAGAGGTGTCAAATTAAATATAAATGATTTGCTTGAGGGTTGATAATGAAAGTATTAGAAGTAAACTTTGCAGATTTGATGGGACATATTTTTAATGGTTATGATTTGATGAATTCATTAAATCTCAAGAAAGAATTTGATATAAAACAAGTTGTCGAGCATAAGAAATCAGAAAATCCCAATGTTTTAAAGGTATCTGATTATAGCGGTATTTATTATGACTTATACAAGGAATTAGAGAATAGATGCCATGTTAGTCATCTTTTTACTGGAACGGGAGAGCAAATATTGCAGTTAAAAGAATATCAAGAAGCGGATATAGTGCATTTCCATATACTACACAATAGATTTATATCATTACTAGATTATCCAGATTTATTTAATAATAAAAAAAGTATTTGGACAATTCACGATCCATGGATTTTGACGGCGAATTGTGTCTATCCATTAGAATGTCAGAAATGGAAGACATTTTGTGATAAATGCCCCAAAGAAGGAGATTTTAGATATGGAAAAGACAATCTTGCAAATAGCTTTATGTGGGATGTAAAGAAAAATGTATTAGCTTCAATCAATCCCCATATCGTGGTCTCTTGCGACTATATGAAGCAGTTGCTAGAACAGAGTCCGCTAACAAAGCATTTAACAAAAATACATGAAATACCATTTGGTATAGACGCTGGAAAATATGTTTATAATCAAAAAATTCAAAAAAGAAAAAAATATGGATTAAGTGAAGATAAATTGGTAATTGGCTTTAGAACAGGTGGGAAAATTAAGGGAGGTCAGTATTTATACAAGGCCTTAAAGAAAATAAAGATTAAAGAACCAATAGAATTGGTTGTAATTGGAGGGGAAGAAAAAATCGGTTATCTGGGTAATAAAATAAAAGTACATCAGTTAGGATGGCTGTACGAAGAAGCCGATGTGATAGATTTTCTGGAATGTTGTGATATTTTTGCAATGCCGTCTTTAGCAGAGACTTTTGGATTGATGGCAATAGAAGCAATGGCTGCAGGTTGTGCTGTAATATGCTTTAATAACACAATTCTTGAAAAAATAACGAATTCGCCTAAATGTGGAGTGGCAGCAGATTATTGTTCTGTCAATTCCTTGAAAAATGAAATAGAAAGAATGATAAATAACCCAGATGAAATAAAGCAAAGAGGAAAACTATCCAGGAAGTTCGTTGAAGAAACATATAAATATGACGATTATGTTCGTAAACATGCTCAGCTTTATAAAGAGATTTATGAGGAGTAAAGATGTATACGTTTCCATACTATTTATGCAAAAAGAATAGCAATATAGTTTTATATGGCGCAGGTAAATGCGGTCTATCATTTTATGTTCAACTTAGAATGAATGGATATTGTAATGTGCTTGCCTGGGTAGATAAACGATTCGATTCAGATGTGAAACCCCCATTTGAAAGCGTAAATAATATTAATAAGTACAATTATGATTATATAGTTATTGCCATTGAGAATTTTCATGTGGCAATGGACGTTAAAGATATACTAATAAAAAATTGTGTCAACTCAGAGAAAATCGTATGGTCAGCACAATATATAATGACAGATGCTTTTTTTCCATCAGATATGAAGCGTTTGTATGAAGAGTTTGATTTTTATATGGATATCTTTGATGAGTATATGAAGGGGAATATAGAATATGGGGCCGATCAGTATTACCAGAGTAATACGTTGTTAAATTTGTCAGGGGCAAGAAATACAGAATACAGAATTCAAGAATATGAAATTAAAAAATTCTTAAATAAGAAAATGAATGTTTTAAATATTGGCTGCAATACTGGATTTTTAGACATTCAAATAGCGCCATTTGTCAATCATATTACAGGCATAGATATAAATAAGGGAGTTATAAATGTTGCAAATAAAACTGCGATGCATTTGGAAGTAGAAAATGCTAATTTTATTTGTAAAGATGTTATTTCAAAAGGTGTCAGTAATAAATATAACGCCATTTTGCTTCTGGCAGTACATGGAATATTTGAAGATAGTAAAGAGTTTTTAAAAATCACAGAGGCAATAGAAGAAAAGGGGTACTTGTTATTTGAATCTCATGAAGTCCCTGGAGACGAAACAAGATATATTAATAGATTAAAGCTATTAGAAGAAAATGGATTTAACAGTTGCTTGTTTAAGATTATCAAAGATGGCGGGATTACTCGAATGTATAGTATTTTGCGGAAGGGTTAGATAATTCATATGAATCAGTATAGTGACATAGAATCTTTGTGTGATGATAAGCTATTTCTTTCGAGAGCCGAAGAATGTGAGATTTCTGATGAGCTGGATATACTTATACAAAAGGCTAAAAGAATCATACGAGAATTATATCCAAATGAGGTGTATACATATTCGTTGCCAGAAAAAGGACATAGATGCAATGTAAAATTGATTCAAAATGACACAATAAAATATATTATTTCATTTCCTGATAATACGATTAAAAATGATCTGCGTGAGATAACCAGGATTAAAGAGGCTTTGGGACTAAATAGAGAGCTTATAGTGTACGAAGAAGATGGTTTTTGTATAATGCAAATAGCAGATGAGGTGATTGATTGGAATAGGTCAATTATTGTTGATTGTATAAAGAAGCTTCGTCAAATGCATAATAGTAATTTATCAATCAACAGAGCATTTGTTAATAACTATAGAATTCTAGAAAAAAAATTCAGAGATTCAATAACGGATGCAAAGATTACTGAATTATTTGGATGGGATGTATCTGCATGGATTGATACTGAAATAATGACGTACCTCAACAAATATAAGCCAGTTTTATGTCATGGAGATGCTTCATATGGAAATGTGTTGCTGTTCAACAATAAAGCCGAATGGATAGATTGGGAATTGCTCCAGATGAGTAATCCGATGTTTGATATTTTTTATTTTTTTGAAAGTTTGTACAGCGGAAATATGATGAGTGAGCAGATGTCCATACAAGATTTTTTGCATGTTTATTACGAAGATAAAAATTTATCGTCAAAAGAAAAAATGAATGTGATTTGCATGGGAATATATTTCCTATATTGGAGAATTTTAAATAACGCAAAGTCTGGAATAATCGACGAGGAAACAATCAGGGTTATCAACAGAATAAAACTGTTCTGGCAGAAAAAGAAATTTGATGCAATATATAAATACTATATGGGGGACGACTGATGAAGTGGACAAATAGAGGGCATGAATTTGATAAAATAGGTGAAAATTTCAAAAATAAGCAACTCATATTTTATGATATGGCAGAGGATACATACCATCTCTTTAATAGATTACAAAGGATTAATAACAATCTTATTGCTGCAATCGTAGTCGATGGAGATAAAAGCGATGAAGAAATATGCGGAGTTAAAACTATCACAAAGCTGGAGTTTGCTTCTATGCCGGTTGACAATTATATAGTGGTTCTCTGTTGTACAAATGCCGCCAATTATCGGGCTCAAGCGCATAGGCAGGCAATCAATTTGGGATATAAAGATGGAGAATCATTGTTCTATTATGATACTTTTGAATATTACTATCTGCCGATTTTTTTATATTATTCACTTGGAATATTATATTTTAAGACTTTAAATATGGTGATAACCACAGTGTGTAACTTAAACTGTAAAGGTTGCTTAAATTACACTTCATATAATAGTAATAAACACAGTTTCACTCTAGAAGAATTAAAGAGAAATGTAGACGTGGTGTTTAATAGAGTTGATTTTACCGGGCTATTCTTGATATCAGGAGGAGAACCTTTTCTTCATAAGGATATCATTCCTTTAGTAGATTATATCGGTGAGAAATATCGAAAAAACATACTGCGATTAAGTATAGTTACAAACGGAACTATTATTCCATCGGAAGAATTAGTTAAATGCTTAAAACGGAACAATGTATATGTGCAGATTGATGATTACGGTAGATCAATAGAATCGCTTTCTAAGGCATCAGATATAGAATATATATTAAATGATTACGGTATTAAATGTGAAGTTTTGAGAGTACCATATTGGATTAATATGGATCCAGTAGATGAGGACGGCGTTGATATTTTGGCAAAAGTAAATGCCTGCAATGTACCGTTTACCGGAACTAAATCTGGCAGATTATTTGGTTGTACATATAATCAATTTGCAATCGAAGCAGGGCTTATATCAGTTGATAATTTGGATAATGAATCTCTTGATTTAGAAAAAATATCGGATAAACGTACTATACTTGAAATGCAGATGGGATATAGTCCAAATGGATTTTGGGAATTTTGTAAGATGTGTCCTGGGCATGAATGGATGAACAACGATAGTATCGTACCAGGACAACAACTCGGGAAGTAGGTGATATATTATGAAGATTCTTTTGCTTAGCGATTTGCCTCCGTGTATTAATCATACGGGGGGATTATTTCTAGATAGATTATGTACATATTTAATCGAAAGTGGATGCGAAATAGTTGCATATATCGTTAAAAATGATGAAGTGTACACTGTTCTGCCGGAAGACAAAAAGCAAAGTATAAAATTTAAATTTGACAGGAAACCAAGAGAAAATGTAGGACATACTAAAGGGCCTGTAGCCTCATTAGTATTTGATAGATTTACAAATATTACGTATATACCCAAGTTGGAAAAGCGTATCCTAGATTTTATAAACACTGAAAAACCTGATTTGATTTGGGGCGTAATTCAGGGCCAAACAATGACCAAAATAGTCAGACCTATTGCTAAGAAGAGTAATATCAAATATATAATTCAATTTTATGATGCAATTAGCTGGTGGTTCCAGGCGAATAGAATAGACAAACTGACTCAGAAAAAAGTTATGAAAGAATATGCAAAGATGCTTCATAATTCATACTGTTTCATAGGAGCGTCTGAAGAAATGGCTAATGATTACGCATTGAAATATGATATCAATCGTAGCGTGGGAATCATGATGCCGTTTGATAAGGGAAATGCTTATAGCGAAAAGATAGAAAGGAATGACAATGATTTTGTTATAGCTATTTCTGGTCAACTATATGCGCGAAGTACTATTGCAGCGTTGACAGAGGCATTAACACAGCTGAAATGGCAATATAATGGCAAGAGAATAGTGTTTAGAATTTATGGGCCAGAAATAGTTTTTTACGGACTTCAAGATGCGCATGTAGAGTATAGAGGCTGGATAGATCAAAAGCAATTATTGCAAGAGTTGAATACGGCTGATTTATTATATTGTCCATATAGATTTGATGAACATTTTAAAGAGGTGGCAAGCTATTCGTTCCCAGGCAAATTATCAACATATATGAAGACGGGGGTACCTTTAGTTGTGCATGCGCCAGAGTATTCATCAATAGCGTCGTTCATTAAAAAATATGAATGTGGTTATTTGATAGAAACTGTAAATGTAGAAACAATCAAAAAAGAAATAGAAAAAATTATTAGCGACAATAAAAAAGATGCACTTGTTGTTAGGGCTAATGAAGTGGCAAATGAGGTTTTGTCAGATGAGATTACAAAAAGAAAAATCTTATATGCTGTGGGTTTACGAGAAAGTGTGAAATAAAATGAAACGAGCAATTAGAACACAAGCAATTAGAACACAAGCGGTTTGTGTTGATGATGGTTATATTTGGATATATTTAAACACGATTAATGCTTTATTAAAGATGAATCCTATAACTAAAGACCATGAGTATGTAACATCTTTTAAAAATAAGCTATATGATGATGCACTTTATACAGATATTTTTTGTTATAATAAAAAGCTTTTTTTTATTCCATACAGAGCAAGCGATATAGCAGTTTACTATATAGAAACAGGTATGGTTGAATATATATCTTTTCATAAGGAACTTATAGCCTATAACGCAATTCGATATGAAGAAAGCAAAGTATTGCTGTTTCCTAAACAAGATTCAGATGAGGTATGGATTTTAGACTTGTCGAAAGAAAGTGCTTATAGTAGAAAGATAGACTTTTTATTTGATAAATCAGTTTTGAGTGATAAAGGCTTATTTTTATATATGGGCGAATCTTGTAATGGAAAAAACGCTACATTTATTGTTCCGGTTACGAATAACTATATAGAATATGATATGGAAAAAAACACAGCAAGATTAGCTGAGTTTAGCGATGACGATGAATATTACTTTGCATACTCGTTAAATGGCAATCAGTATTATATGAATATAGATGGAACGAGAGTTTTAGTTAAAGATTCTAAGGAATGTGAGAAACAGTACAACATTCCATATAATAATAAATATGATTTGTATTGGGAAAATAAACCCATGGCATATTCTTCATTAGCTATTGCTGAAGGGTATGCATTATGCGTTCCTGCTAAGAATAATGATATATATAGATTGGATGAAGGTGTTCAAAAATTAGGGAATCTGAATTGGGATAACATCAAGAATATAACTCATAATGCTCGAGTATTCAGTTCGATCGTTATTCATAAAAATGAAATATTACTATTTCCGTACAATTGTGATACGTTAGTCATTTATAACTGTGAGAGCGATGATTATACCTATACATCATTTGAATTATCAGATGAGGAAATAAATGAAATAATACAAGGAAACTCTGAGATAATACTTAAAATGTACAAAGAAGGAGAGATAGTAGAAGGAACAAATGGGATTGATTTAAAAACATTTTTGTCATGTTTATAATTTAAAAATTGACTAAGGTAAATAATTAATGATATTAACAAATTATATTTGATGAAGCGAGTTGCTATTTTTTATATTTTGTTACCTTGAAGATTAATAGTACTATGATATTCTAGAAACACCAAAGGTAATACATTAATAGGAAATATGGACATAAGTCTTATAGGAGAAAATGTGGATTTAACAAATAATTCAATAGCATTATACGGTTTAGGAACCGAGACGGAAAGGCTCATTTCCCAGTGGGGAAGTGGGCCTAAAATAGTTGGTTTATTAGATGGTTTTAAAGAATCAGGCGAAGCATTTGGCTATCCAATTATTTCTTTGCAACAGGCTATTGATCTTAAAGTTGAGAGAATAATAGTTGTTGCACGTCCAGGATCATGTAAGGTGATTGCAAAACGTATTAAAGACGATTGTATAGCGAATGGTGTAGAAGTATATGATGTTCGTGGAAATAATTTATTAGAGGAAAAGCAAGCATCTTATGAATTTTCAAATATCACAACCTATACCAAAGATAATCTACTCAAAAAGATAGATGAATCAGACGTAATAAGCTTCGACTTTTTTGATACCCTCATCAACAGAAAAATAAGTGATTACACAGATATATTTGATTTGGTCGCTAATCAAGTAGGTGTCAAAGAATTATCGCATATACGAATTGCTGCTGAAAAAGAATTATCCCGTAATTCATCTCCAACACTTCTTGATATTTACACATGGGTAAAAGAAAAACTCACTGGTATAAAAGAGTCGGCTGAAGAATTAGCTTCAATTGAATTTCAAATTGACAGCAAAATGGTAGTTCCTCGCGATGATATGACTACCATCATTTCTTATGCAAAGAAAAGCGGAAAAAAAGTAATCCTTACAAGTGATACTTATTATTCAAAAGCGCAAATGGAGGAATTGCTGGCAAAGTGTGGACTAGATATATTTGATGAGTTATTTATCTCTTGCGAATATGGTACATTCAAAACACAGAAACTATTTTCACATGTTATTGAGGCGAATAGAGAAAAGAAGATTCATCACATTGGAAATGATGAATTTGCAGATATAGAGAAAGCAAAGGAATGTGGAATTGACACCTTTCACATATATGGAAATAATAGCATCATGGATGCGCTTGGTGGAATGGGGTTTGAATTGATAGCAGAGACATATTCTGACAGAGCTAAGCTTGGATTGTTTCTTTCAAAAAAGTTTTCAAGTCCATTTCAATTTGAGAATGGCGCAAACATAGAAATAAATGATTGTTTCGATATAGGCTACTATATATGCGGTCCGATGATAGTAGATTTTATGCAATGGATAATCGCAAAGAAACAAGAGCTTGACCTAGACGGAATCTTATTATGTGCGAGAGATGGGTATTTACTTGAGAAAATTTATAATAGATTTTGTGAAGATAAAGATGGCTTTTATTTTTTGACATCCAGAATATCTTCTATCCGCGCAGGCATAATGGATGAAGATGATATTAATTATGTGGATAGCATGAAATTCTTTGGCACAGAAAAGGAAAGCATGCTAGTCAGATTTGGAATAGATGAAGACGTAGCAGCTGAAGACCGGAATGCGCTTATATTGGAAAAGGCAAAGGATAAACGCCGCAACTACTTAAAATACATTGATTCATTATATTTGCCTGATGGAAAACTAGGCGTGTTCGATTTTGTAGCTAAGGGTACAACTCAATTGTTCTTGCAGAAGTTTATGTCACAGCAATTGAAAGGATTGTATTTCTTGCAACTTGAGCCGGAGTTTATGGCTGATAAAGGTGTAGATATAGAATCTTTCTACACAGAAAAAGAGCGTGATACCAGTGCTATATTTGATAACTATTATATTCTAGAAACTATTTTGACATCGCCTATGCCATCTGTTGATGAATTTGATGAAGGGGGACAACCTGTCTATGCAAAAGAAACTAGAAGCGATGAGAATCTGGAATGTGTATCGCGAATGCAGCAGGGAATTATGCAGTATGTAGATGATTATTTAGAAATTGTTCCCGTATCCATGAGACAGCAGAATAAAATGTTGGATGAGGCATTTTTAACTTTAATCGGAAAGTTGGAAATTACAGATCCCTCATTTGAGAATCTTGTTGTAGAAGATCCATTTTTCGGAAGGATGACAAATATAGTTGATGTGATGTAAGCATTAGTGGGCAAAACTAGAAATCTAGCAATTCCGTTGACAAAAGGCTCCAGTTTTGCTGGAGCCTAAAATCGTATTATCAAAATTGGAACGATGTTATTAATAGAAATTTATACAAAGGCATGACCTGTATTTTTATATCATTGGTATCAATTGTTTTTTCTTCATCTTCTAAAGTTACAATAATATAGTTGTCTACCCTTGTGGTTTTATCGTTTGAAAGCGATATAAGGCTTTTTAATTCCCTGTCCAGATTAAAAGCGTCGAGGGTATAAGTAACCTGGATTGCAGTTGAGGCTGATGGAATATAAAAATCGATATCTATTCCAGTTTTAGATGATTTAAAATAATAAAAATCATCATCGTATAATCTCTTCAAATGTATGGCGACAGCATTCTCTAAAAGAAGAGGATCCTTATTAATCAAAAAGAGATTAAGCAAGCCATTATCATAAAAATAATATCTAGGTGTGGATTCTCGTTCAGTAAATTTCCCAATAAAATTGTGTGTGTTAAAAATTAAATAAGCGTCTTCTGCGTACCCTACATAAGAGATAAGGGAGTCTTTGCTTATTTTAATTCCAATTGAATTAATGGCGTTATGTAGTTTAGTATAGGAAACTTCGCTTGTAATGGTTTCTGCTATTTTTTTCATTAATACACGAAGAGATTGAACATTACGAATACCATTTCTCGCTGCGATATCTCCCAACAGTACCTTGTTATATATGTTTTCTACGTATATACGTTTATTAGAATAGTCAACGGCTTCAGGGAAGGCTCCTTCTTTCATATAACTCTTCGCTGCTGCTCGTAGTTGTCCATTTAAGCTAGAAGTATAATGATGTGCAAGGTCGTTTCTTAATCCAATGGCAATTAGGTATTCCTCAAATGAGTAGGTCATGATTCGTTGAGCGAGATAGCGTCCTCCTAGCTGAGATTCCATTTCGCTACTAAGCATTTTGGCATTACTTCCGGTAATGTATACATGTTGTTTTTGATCTGCCAGTCTTCGCGCAAATTTTTCCCAACCATCTATAATCTGTATTTCATCTAAAAAGAAATAAGGTGTTTTACTAGTCATTTCAGCGGCGGTTAGAACAATATCATTGAAATCTGAAATACTAAATTCTACCAAACGATCATCTTCAAAATTAATATAAATAATCTGTTCCCAATCAACACCTTCATTAATGAGTTGTTGAGCAAGTTTGTATAGCATGAGGGACTTGCCAGATCTTCGAAGCCCAATAAGAATGTAGTTAGCGGATTTCTCTAGAGAATAAAAGCGCTCATTTATTTTATAATTCCGTATAAGTTCGTGTTGATCATAAATAACTGTTTTTAAAACATCATGATTCATATATGGCCTCCATACTAAATTTTACTGATTATAATATATCATAAAACACATCTGCTGTCTAATATGTTGGACAATAATCCAGGGTAACAGTGGGGCATATTAGACATGCCTAGTCGGAGCATATAAAAGCATATTTATATTCGAATTCAAAGTAAATAAGAATACACAGGAAGCACTAAAACCAATAGAGGACAATAGATATTTGATTCCTTATTCAGCAGATAGTCGAGATAAATGGATAATAGGGGCCAATTTTTTAACTGAGACACGAAACATATCAGAATGGGAATATAAATGTGTGTAAGATTCTGAATTGACATAGCCGTACGGCGAAATGTATAATAAAAATAAGATTATATAGCCGTACGGCTAATTTTATACAATGCAAAGGCAAATATAGCCGTACGGCTAAGAGGTGTTTATGAAAGTAACAGATTCAAATTCATTTGGAACAGCAATAAAAAACAAAAGAAAAAAACTAGGGTATACGCAGAAGTATATTTCAGAATTTACGGGAATAAGTGCAAGCTTTTTGTCTGATTTGGAAAATGGAAAAAAGACTATTGAATTAGACAAGGCTCTGAGAATAGCAAATCTATTAGGGCTTGATGTGGAGTTGAATGAGAGAGGGTAATCCATGCGAGAATTAAGTGTATATATAGAATTAAACGGAATACAGACGCTGGTTGGAAAAATCGCTGGTGAAAGCTACTTAGACGCTCGATTCAGTTATGAAAGAGAATACTTAGATAATAAAGATGCAGCAGCAATATCGATTTCGCTTCCATTGCAACAGGAGGCTTATTCGCCTGCAAAGACAAAGAATTTTTTTGAGAGCCTACTTCCAGAAGGCTTTTCGCGAAAAGCTGTAGCTAATTGGATGAAAGCAGATGAAAACGATTATATATCAATCCTAGCCGAGTTGGGCAGGGAATGTCTTGGCGCTATAAAAATAGTTGAAGGGCAGGATGACGAGGTGTCGGGCTACGAATTGCTATCAGCCCAAAGGGTTAAAGCGCTTGCTGCAGAGGGGGCTACAAAATCTACTGAGATATTACTAGAGACACATTTATCACTAACTGGTGCTTCAGGAAAAGTTGGACTCTACTATAATGCAGCGGATAAAACGTGGTATCTACCTAAGGGGGATGCTCCAAGTACGCATATAGTAAAACAAAGTCATGTTAGACATAAACAAATAGTTCTGAACGAACAGTTATGTATTCAAACAGCAAAGCGTATTGGCATTACGGTACCGGAAAGCTTTATTGTTTCGCAGGGTTCGCAGGCAGACGAAGATATATTATACGCAACAGCGAGATATGATAGGTCATTGTCTAACAACAAAGAATTGGATGGTTTGAAATGTCCATACAGACTACATCAAGAGGATTTTGCTCAGGCACTGGGGATATTTGCGGCCGACAAATATGAGAAAACTCCATCGGGATATATGGCGAGAATGTTTGAACTATTAAGAAATAATTCGAGCAATCCAATTGAAGATCAAATAGCGTTATTAAGAATTATTATTTTTAATTATTTGATTGGAAATACAGACTGTCATGTAAAGAATTTCTCTCTATTGTATAGCGAGGATTTAAAATCAAAACGACTAGCACCAGCTTATGATTTAGTGGCAACGAGGGTATATCGTACTACATCTGATATGCCGTTTTATATTGGCGATGAATTGAATATTTCAAAAATTAATAGAAGTAAGTTTGAAATGGCGGCATCGGAAATAGGATTATCTAGTAATTTGGTACTAAATAATTTTGATGATGTGACAAATAAACTCGAAAAGGCAATGGCGGATGCGGCTGAAAAATTGGCGGAAAAAGGATTTGAAAATGCGATATCACTAAAGGATGAGATATTGAAGAGCGGTGGATATGGGATGATTTAACGAACCATAAAGCTGCTTTGATTCTACTTAATCTCATGTTTTAATCATGATTAAGTAGAATTGAAATGAAAGAACATATTTAAATCGCTCTAAAAACGTATTAGAATCTACTTAAAGCTACATAATAATCGAGATTAAGAAGAGTTGAGGACTAATATGATAATAGGAAGAGAAAAAGAACTTGAAAGATTAAATTCAACACTGCAAGACGATTATTCTCATTTTGTAGCTATTTATGGACGTATAAGAATCGGTAAGACTTTCCTTATCAGAGAGGCTTTTAATTATAGATTTACTTTTCAGCATGTGGGATTATCAGAAGGGGGACTGAAAGACCAACTATTTGCTTTTGAGTCATCTATAAAAGATGCTAGTGGCAAGCCTGAAAAGAAAAGGAAGAATTGGTTAGAAGCGTTTGAAGACCTTAAAGATGTAATTCGAAACTCAACAGAAAAAAAGAAAATTATATTTATTGACGAGTTATCATGGATGGATACCCAAAATAGTGATTTGATGGTAGCTCTAGAGAATTTTTGGAATGGATGGGCTTCAGGTAGAAGAGATGTGGTATTAATAGTATGCGCTTCTGCTACATCATGGATGCTATCAAAAATAGTTCATAATAAAGGTGGTTTGTATAACCGCTTGACCGAACAAATACATCTCCAAAGTTTTACATTATCGGAGTGTCGAGAATATGTACAATCTAAAAATTTAGTACTGACGGAAAGTCAGATACTTCAGTACTATATGATTTTTGGTGGCGTACCTTTTTATTGGGGTTTTTTAAAGAAAGGCCTAAGCCTACCACAAAATATAGATGAAATACTTTTTGCGAAAAACGCACCTTTAGCAGATGAGTTTAAATACTTGTATTCATCAATATTTAAGAAGCCAGAAACATATATAAAAATTATCGAGACATTAGCTACAAAAAAAGTCGGGATGACTCGTGAAGAGATAATTGCAAATTCGGGAATTGCAAATTCAGGAGATTTGACCAAAAAACTTGAAGAACTTGAGAGCTGTGGTTTTATTAGAAAATACGATTCTTTTGGGATGAAGAAAAAGAATGCCGTTTATCAATTGATTGATAATTATACGTTGTTCTATTACCAGTTCCTTAAGAACAAGCCTTCTGATGAAAGATTCTGGTCTAATCAGATAAATATGCCACAGATAAATACATGGCAGGGGCTTGCGTTTGAGAGGGTGTGCTTGGAACACATTAGTCAAATTAAAAGTAAGCTCGGTATATCTGGTGTTCAAACAGATGTAAACTCGTGGTATTGTACGCGTGATGTAGATAAAGGGATAAATGGCTCTCAGATTGACTTATTGATTGTCAGAAGAGATCAAGTGATAAATTTATGCGAGATTAAGTTTTCTAATTCTGATTTCACAGTAACAGAAAGCGTGGATGAGAGTATTAGGAAAAAAATTGCTGACTTTGTAAATATTACAAAAACAAAGTACGCAATATATCCTACATTAATAACCACATATGGTATGGTTCAGAATTCCTACTCTGGAAATATACAATCGGTTATTACTCTTAAAGATTTATTTACATAGCGGGAGTGGCATAATGGCAGAAGTTAGATTAATTAACAATCTAAAGGGCGTACTTTACTATCTAGATACACCACTTTTAGATTTTGAAATAAAGGATAGAGAACTTATAAAGGCAGATGATTTAAGTGACCATCAGTTATATCCATATGAGCTTGCGGTGCTTGGTGTTTCGTATGGTAGCTTTGTTAGATTTTTCCAGCGCCGCACCATAAGGGAAGGCTGCATGTTTTATCGTGAGCATCTAAGGGCGCTTGGCATGGATAAGATGGATTTTGACTTATACATCAGGAAAAACAATGGAAACAACCATCTGGATAACTATTGGGTGAAGTTTGAGGATTTTGGCGCAACTAAATTTGCAGAATTGTAATGATGCAGGCTTTACATCAGCTTCCATTCACCTTCACAAAGACCAAGGAAATTTGGGCATATATCGGACGAGCTGGAAAAATCACTGCCTGAGAATAACTAGTCTCTTGTTATTATAACGGTTAACCGATATAATTAATGGAGGAGGTTGTATTATGAATATTAAAAGATATTTAAAAGAAAATGACATATCCCTTAAAACAATGTCTGAAATCACAACAATTCCGTATACAACACTTTCAGATATAGTTAATGAGAAGGTTGATTTATATGAGTGCAAATACAAGACTTTAAAGAAACTTTCTTTATTTTTGAAGATATCTATAGATGATTTAGTTTATGAGAAAGAGGACTTTCAAACTTTTAGGAATAATCTTCATCATGAAATAAAAAATAGTGGCCTTCTAGAAGTTGCGGCAGATGTTTTACAGCGAAAACGTATTGATTACTATTATCAGAATGATGATATTGTAAAGGCTTTGTATCTTTTGAGCTTGGTTGACTATGTCTGCAGAATAAATGAAATAGCCCTTTGTGAGGATTATGCCAATTTGCGAAATAAGAAACTTAAGGAACCTTTTTATGTAGGAGATTTAGTTGAAGCTAGTAATCCCAAGTATATTATGGAATTTAAAAATCATAATATCTACGAAGGAGAGTTGACAGATGCAGTATAATTCAGACAAAACCTTAATCACTAATGAAAATGCGTATGGGATATTAAAAGCTTTTGCTAACGAATATAAAAGGCAAAATGGTGAAGCTCCTGCTGAGATAATTATCGTAGGTGGTGGAAGTATAATGCTTAATTATGGCTTTAGAAAATCTACCCAGGATTTTGACATAATGATAAGTGGCGGCGGGGCAGACATAAAAAATATTATTCATTATGTTGCAGATAAATATAATCTACCTAATGATTGGATGAATACAGATTTTAAACGCACGATTTCTTATTCTAGCAAGCTAAGGCAGGTATCTTCACATATGTTTTCGTTTAATCATAATTCACTGGAAATAAGAACTGTTAAAGATGAATACCTAATTGCTATGAAAATGATATCGGCAAGGCAATATAGAAATGATTTGTCTGATATTGTGGGAATTTTGTTATTTGCAATGCAGAATAATAACCCTATAGCCTATAGAACTATTGAATATGCAATAATAGAGCTTTATGATTCTACAAAGAATATTAAGAGTGAGGTTATAGAAAGAGTAAAAAAATATTCATCAATGAGTGAAAGTGAACTTAGTGATGAATATTCAAAGATAAAAGAAGATGAGAATAAAACCTTAGAAGATCTTCAGGACATAGATAATAAGTATAAAGGTGTAGTGAATGAAGCAAGTGTGGATACTGTAATAGCTGCTTTAAGAAGAAAGGAAAACAAATCTTAAAAATGTTTATCAGGTAATAGCCACACTTCACCCCAATTTTACATCCCCCCTCTAGAATCCTATTCATAAAGGAGTGAGGCTTATGAATATAGGAATTTTACTAGCAGGAGGATGTGGCAGCCGCATGAAGTGCGATATGCCCAAGCAACTAATAAAGATAAAAAATAAGCCGCTTATGTGTTATGCATTAGCGGCTTTTTTTGACTGCAAAATGATTGACCAGGTGCAGATTGTCATTAGTGATGAATGCATAGAAAAGGTGGCGGATGACATTATTGCCATGGGAAATACTGAGAAAATAATGGGATTTTCAAGGGCGGGCGCCACCAGACAGGAGTCAATTCTAAACGCCCTAAACGATATGGTGTATAGGATATCAGAAGAAGATGTGGTGGTGCTTCACGATGGGGTTAGGCCACTGGCGTCACACCAGCTATTTGAAAGAGTGATCACATCCATGGAAGGCTGTGATGGAGTAATCCCTGTACTGCCTGTGAAGGATACCATATACAGATGTGCTGATGGAATCTGGATTGATGAAGCTTTAGACAGAAGCCATCTGGTGGCTGGACAATCACCAGAGGCATTTATATACGGCAAATATCTAAAAATTAACCGGCTGTTGGCAAAACAAAATCGTATATGCGATATCTGTGGTTCCACCGAGGCGGCGATTTTGGCAGGAATGAAAATCAAAATGATTGAGGGAGAAGAGAACAATTTTAAGATTACAACTCAGGAGGATTTGAAGCGATTTGAAAGCATTATTGCTAAGTGATATAGGAAAACTAGAGATAGTTGAACGATCTGTGCCACCCCTTGAGTCTAACCATGTGTTAGTAGAGGTGAAGGCCTGCGGCATCTGCGGCTCGGATATTCCACGTGTCTACACCGATGGCGCCCACCGTATGCCTATAGTGCCAGGTCATGAATTTTCAGGAATTGTTAAAGCTGTAGCGGCTGATGTGGATAAAAGATGGATTAACAAAAGAGTCGGTGTATTTCCTTTGATTCCATGCATGAAATGCCCTCAGTGCAAACAGAAGCGCTATGAGATGTGCGAAAACTATTCCTACCTGGGCTCCCGGACAGATGGTGGCTTCGCAGAGTATGTGGCAGTGCCAAGCTGGAATCTGATTGAACTACCAGACACTGTAACTTTCAAGCAGGCCGCAATGCTAGAGCCACTTGCTGTGGTAGCTCACGCTATTAGAAAGCCAGCAGTAAAGCCTAATGACGAGGTTACAGTTATAGGCCTTGGGGCAATCGGATTACTTACAACCATGCTGCTAAAAAAGGTGGGTGTAGATATCGTATATACGATAGGGAACAAATCATATCAGAATGAGTATGCTGCAACCCTTGGAGCATGTCCTATTACACCATCCGAAAGCTCATCAGCTGTGGTTTTTGAATGTGTTGGAAGTGAACAATCCTTGCAGCAGGCAATAAATCTAGCCGCCCCGGCGGGCACCATCGTCCTTGTAGGCAACCCAAGGCAAGATATGAACTTGCCAAAAGAAATATATTGGAAGATTCTTCGCAAACAACTAAAGATAATGGGAAGCTGGAATTCAACCTTTACCCATGATAAAAATGATGATTGGCACTTTATCCTATCCATTCTTGCCAACCAGGATAACAAAGGTTTTCATCCAGAAAAATTTATCACCCACGAATTCAGTTTAAGCAATATCCGGGATGGCTTTGAACTAATGCGCATGAAGCAACAGCCTTATGTAAAAATCATGATGGTAGCAGAGTAGTAAAAGGGAGGAATTTGATGCACAAAATAGGTATACAAACAGCAAACATAATAGAAGATGAAACTCCGGAAACGGGATTTAGGCGTATAGCAAATGCTGGCTTTGATTGCGTTGATTTTAGCCTTGATACGTATTTACGATATGAAGAATTTGCACCAGGTTATAGCGGCAGATTTTTTGAAAAATCCTTGGATGAATTATTTGAATTTTTCACGCCTCATAAAAAAGCTGCCAAAAGCCTTAATATCAAAATCAACCAAATGCACATGCCCTATCCCATGTTTGCCACCAATATCAGCAGGGAGGCCAATGAATACATAAGATATCAGGTGCTGCCTAAATCCATGGAAATATGTGCATTTTTGGAGTGTCACAATATCGTTGCCCATCTATTCAATCTCCCAAACACTGTCCCTGACGCTGCATGCGCCCTGGAGCAGGAAGGGATTGAATGGCGTGCAAATGCAGAAGTACTTCATGAGCTGGTGCCATTTGCAGCAAAGCGTGGCATTACAATCTGCCTTGAAAATCTGTATAAGCCGGGTAATCGTAGGCTTAGTGAAGGCCCATGCTGCGACCCAGTGAAGCTGTCAGCCAGAATCGATTACTTCAATGCAAAATATAAATCCGAAGTGCTAGGTGCCTGCTTCGACACAGGCCACGCCAATCTCACGGATATG
The DNA here is from genome assembly GCA_015057315.1 of Pseudobutyrivibrio ruminis. Lineage (GTDB taxonomy): Bacteria > Bacillota > Clostridia > Lachnospirales > Lachnospiraceae > Pseudobutyrivibrio > Pseudobutyrivibrio ruminis_D. Next base: position 109,486 of record SVER01000003.1, read on the forward strand.
GACATGGCATCTTACCTGAAAATTCTTGGCCCAAGGGTGAAGACCTTGCACATCCATGACAATGATTGCATGACTGACCTGCACCAAATTCCCTACACCTTTACAAACACCAGGGACAAAATTTGCAGCACAAATTGGGACGAATTCATACGCACACTTAAGGCTATAGGCTTCACTGGAGTATTAAGCTTTGAAACCGCCCCAGCCTTAAAGGCTTTCCCCCAGGAGCTTGCAGATGATGTATTACATTTCATCGCATCCATCGGAAAATACTTCGCCAAGGAACTGGACAATGCAAAATAAATGTGAAAAAGTGCCCCTATTCCTTGAAATGAAACCTCTTTTATTATAAAATTTTCTCGATATCGTTTTAGTAAACACATTATTCACATAATAAAGGAGTGATCAAAATGATAGAATGGAAGAATTTTGATAAGCTCGAGTCTTACAAGACTCTCCAGGGGCTTAAGAATCAAGTAGAATTAAAGTCTGCAATGGCAGGAGCAAACGGTGCTAAGCGTGTTGCTGAGTACGTAGTTCCAATGTCTAATGGAATGGTTTACAATTTTGCTTCAAAGCAGGTAGACGACACAGTTCTTGATGCACTTGCAAAGCTTGCTGACGAGGCACAGCTTGTAGATAAGTATGCAGCCCTCTACAACGGAGAGGTTATCAATACAGGTGAGAAGAGATTAGTTCTTCACCAGCTTACACGTGGTCAGCTTGGAGATGATGTTACAGCTGATGGCGTTAATAAGAGAGAGTTTTATGTAAAGCAGCAGGAGCGTATCGCTGATTTCGCTAACAAGGTTCACGCTGGTGAAATCGTTAACGAGAAGGGTGAGAAGTTCACATCAGTAGTTCAGATTGGTATCGGTGGTTCTGACCTTGGCCCTCGCGCTATGTATCTTGCACTTGAGAATTGGGCAAAGGTTACAGGCACATTCAAGATGGAGGCACACTTTATTTCAAATGTAGACCCTGACGATGCAGCTGCAGTACTTGCAGGTGTTGATGTTGCTCATTCAATCTTTATCCTTGTTTCAAAGAGTGGTACAACACTTGAGACACTTACAAATGAGTCATTTGTTAAGGATGCCCTTGCAAAGGCTGGCTTAGATGCAAGTAAGCACATGATTGCTGTTACATCTGAGACATCACCACTTGCAAAGTCATCTGATTACTTAGATGCATTCTTTATGGATGATTACATCGGTGGCCGTTATTCATCTACATCTTCAGTAGGTGGCGCAGTGCTTTCACTTGCATTTGGTCCAGATGTATTCGCTAGATTCTTAAATGGTGCAGCAGCAGAGGATGCTCTTGCAAAGAATGCAGATATCCGCAAGAACCCAGCACTTCTTGATGCACTTATTGGTGTTTATGAAAGAAACGTACTCGGATACGAGTCTACAGCAGTTCTTCCATACTCACAGGCACTTAGCCGTTTCCCTGCTCACTTACAGCAGCTCGACATGGAGTCAAACGGTAAGAGCGTTAACAGATTTGGTGAAAAAGTTGATTACGTTACAGGCCCAGTTATCTTTGGTGAGCCTGGCACAAACGGTCAGCACAGCTTCTACCAGTTATTACATCAGGGAACAAACATCATCCCACTTCAGTTCGTAGGCTTCAAGAAGAGCCAGATGGCAACTGATGTAGTTATCGAAGGCAGCACATCACAGCAGAAGCTTAAGGCTAATGTTGCAGCTCAGATTATGGCTTTCGCTTGTGGTAAGGATGATGACAACAGAAATAAATACTTCGAAGGTAACAGACCTTCTTCAATTATCGTAGGCGAGCAGCTTACACCAGAGACACTTGGTGCACTTCTTGCTCACTTCGAGAACAAGGTTATGTTCCAGGGCTTCGTATGGAATCTTAACTCATTCGATCAGGAAGGCGTTCAGCTTGGTAAGGTCCTTGCAAAGAAGGTACTTGCTGGCGATACATCAGATGCTCTTGCAGCATACGCTAAGCTTTTGGATATCTAAAAAGTTTATTAAAAATGGCTACCGTGTATTGCGGTAGCTATTTTTTTACGCTAGGATATGTAAGAAAGCCTTCTCCCTGTGGGAGAAGGTGGCAGCGCAGCTGACGGATGAGGGTAAACAATGAATAATTTTACAGACAAAGAACAAGAAGCAGTTAAAAAGACTTGGGCAGGGGAAAAAGCAAAGCTTAAACAGATGACATTTAGTGAAAAGCTAGAATACATCTGGGCGTATTATAAGCTACATTTATTAGTGATTGCACTAATCATCGGTGCAATTACCTGGGGCGTTCATCATGCCCTTACTTATGTGGAGTATCGTATTTACGGTATGGTCATTAATTCAGGCCAGTTCAATGAAGAACTAAACACTACTCTTCATGATAAGCTGGGCATGGCTAAGCACGATGGAGTCAACATCACTGCAGACCTATACACAGATGAAAGCGCCAATATGGGCGGCTACGGTAATCGCCTGGATATCTATGTTATGTCTGGTCAGCTTGACTTTGCATTTACGGATAAAGAAGGTGTTGATTATCTGGTAAATATGGGAGCAATCAGAGACATTAAAGAGCTCGCCCCAGATTATCTATTATCTGAGTGGTCAGATGATAAGCTTTACGAAGCCTCAGTTGTTGGAGATGATGGTAACACCTACTCTGGCAATGTGGCTGTAGATATTTCAGATAGCCCAATTCATGAATACTTCGGTTTAGATGACAATATCAATTATCTAGTGCTTGCTGATTTAAGTGGTAGCGAAGAATACATGAATAATTTTTATAAATTACTATATGAAATAGAAGAAGGAGAATAAGGTTTTGGGAAAGTTTTTTAACAGTAGATTTTTTGAGGGAATATCAAAGGCAACAGACGTAATACTTGTGGGTCTGTATTTTATAGTATGCTCATTGCCAATATTTACAATTGGTGCCAGCGCAACAGCATTATATTATGCTACACATAAGTGCATCTACAAAGGCCGTGGCTACACTACAGAGTTCTTCCGTTCATTCAAGGATAACTTTAAGCAGTCCACATTATCCTGGTTAATCTTTATGGTATTGTTTGGAATTCTTGCAGGCGATATTTATATCACCAGAAACTTCATTCCAGCTGATAGCCCAATTGCAGCAGCATCAATCTTCTTTTTAGTATTGATGGTATTTTCTATCGTTTGGGCAATCTATCATTTCGCATACATTGCCAGGTTCGAAAACAGCTTCAAAGAGTCCTTTAAAGTCTCAGCAATATTTATGATTGCAAATATCGGATGGTCAATTGCAATAGTAGGTGTTGTTGTTCTTGGACTCTTATTAATGTACAGATTTATGATTTTAATCGTGTTTGCGCCAGGATTATTCGCCTGCGCATTTCATCCTATCCTTGAGAAAGTCTTCCGCAAGTACATGTCAGCCGAAGATATCGCCAAAGAAGACGAGGATAAGTATTACTAAGAATATTTTTTAATAGAGGCATCCTATAGAAGGAATGCCTCTATTTTTTTGTCGACAATGAATGAATCCAGTGGGTCATCGCTTGTTTCAAAAGAAGCAATAAGCTGCTTTCCAGGCCAATAGCCAGCCCTTTCATACATAAATAATTTTAGCAAGTTGTTAACACTGTAGTTGTCATCGTCAGTAAGACCAAAATGTTCCCAGATAAGAGTCTGCCTTGTCCTCTTGTTTAATACTATGAAATCGGGATATTTTAGATGCTCATTTATAACTAGCTTAGGCTCATAAACATAGGGTATCTCGAAATCTAAAAGTCTATCTGCAATTATTTTCTCAGATTTGGAGCGAACCAGTTCTCCCTTTTTGGTGCAAATACCTTTATCAATTGCATAAGAGTTTTGACTTCCAGGATTTTTATCATACCAATCCTTAATAAAGGTATTGATATCTGGAATAATCGGTGTAATAAGTGATCTTCTTCCAGGGTTAAAGGAAAAATAGATGTTGTCCATTTCTAAATACAAATCTACATGTATCCCTTTTTTTATTTTATTTATTAATTCACGCATTCTTTTTGAAACCTTTATCAAATAATCCCTTTGACAAATAGAGGTAATGAAACCTATATTGTCAGCGGATAAATATTGCCCCTTAGTGTCTGAACGGTTCTTGTAGTAATAGAATCTGGGGTATCCCTTACTGCTTTCTAAGCGAATGAAGCCCTTAGGTGCCGACAGTAATTCTTTATCAGCGATATCCATTAGGTTGTATACGGATACTACTAGTTTGTTCAGGTCTATAACAGGTGTTAATGACATAAAATCTCCTTTCAAAGTAAAAATTAATGTAAATATATTGGTAAATTGCAGCAGCAAATTAGGCAAATTCCATTCTTAGAAATGAACTTAAGTGTAAATACTAATTTTGATTTATTCACTTATATGCTATATGTGAATAAGTTAAGTGAAATAGTGAGAATACAAAATTCACTTAAAAACTGATTTTGCTGTTAAGTGTAGATAGATTTTATTAAAATAAACTTAAATGAAAATAGAAAAATCAGCTGTTTGTTAAGTGGAAAAAAGTTTTAGAGGGAAAAACTTAACAAGCAGCCTTGTTTGGTTAAGTGAAAATATAGAAATGTATATTAAACTTAAGTATAGCTAAAAAGTTTTAACGTAACTTAAGTGAAAATATTTTTTTCTTATAGAAACTTAACAGCAAAATCAATTTTTAAGTGGGAATTGTGATCCTCAATAAAAACTTAACTTTTGAAGCAGTGAAATGTCTTAGAACTCCAAATAAGGGGCAATATTACTCAAAAAAGCCACAAACGCAATTTACCTAAAGTACCAGGCAAGATGAAAGCCAATCTTGCCAATAGTTCTAAGCTCTAAAAAGACAAATACTCCTAAAATACCTAAAGCTGCATGTTATACCTATTCAGTTGTAAAAATATTGTGGGGTAAATTATATATTCTTATCATTAGAGGAAGCCTGCTGTTTAGCTTCAACTAAAGTACTACAAAATAGCTGCTGTTAGCCATAGACTAATCAATTGTAGTGGTCATGAATCCTGCTGTACTAGATGTGCATGACGAATATATAAGATGCTGTAGAAAAAATACAGCAATGTGTCCTGTGAATAACACAGCGTTATTTATAACATGCACCAAACAAAATGTCAACATATAAATAACAACAAACAGATGTTTGACATATTGTATGGCTATGATATAATACAATACATACGATTGCGCACAACCAAACTGCCAATCGGTAATAGAACTGTTAACAATAATGTAGATTTCGAGGGCCAGTTATGGATTTCAAATTACATTCCGAGTACAAACCAACAGGTGATCAGCCACAGGCTATTGAGGAGCTGGTAAGGGGCTTTAAGGAAGGTAACCAGATGCAGACACTTCTTGGTGTTACAGGTTCTGGTAAGACCTTCACCATGGCTAATGTTATTGAACAGCTTAATAAGCCTACACTGATTATTGCACATAATAAGACACTAGCAGGTCAGCTATATTCTGAGTTTAAAGAATTCTTCCCAGAGAACGCTGTGGAATACTTCGTGTCTTACTACGATTATTATCAGCCAGAGGCCTATGTGCCTAGCACGGATACATACATTGCTAAGGATTCTTCTATTAATGATGAGATAGATAAGCTGAGGCTTTCTGCTACAGCTTCTTTGTCGGAACGCCGCGACGTTATCATTGTTTCATCTGTTTCTTGCATTTATGGTATTGGTGAGCCAGATGATTTCCAGAACATGATGGTTAGCCTTCGCCCAGGAGATTTCAAGGACAGAGATGACGTTATCCATGAGCTTATCAACATCCAGTACCAGCGAAACGACATGGATTTTGACCGCGGTACCTTCAGAGTGCGAGGCGATACGCTGGAGGTTATCCCAGCCAACACCAGCGATTATGGTATTCGTATTGAATTCTTCGGAGATGAGATAGACCGCATTTGCGAGACAGATATTATGACAGGTCAGGTGAAACGAGAGCTTGAGCATGTGGCCATTTTTCCAGCCAGCCATTACGTTATTCCACAGGATAAGATTAACGCGGCCTGCGCCAGCATTGAAGCAGAGCTGGATGAAAGGGTAAAGTTTTTCAAGTCTGAGGATAAGCTGATTGAGGCTCAGCGAATAGCAGAGCGTACCAATTTTGATATAGAAATGCTTCGTGAAACAGGCTTTTGCTCCGGCATTGAAAACTACAGTAGGCACATGACCAACCAGCAGCCGGGAGAGCCACCTAAATGCCTGATTGATTATTTCGATGATGATTTCCTTATTATAGTGGACGAGAGTCACATCACACTTCCACAGATAAGGGGCATGTTTGCAGGTGACCAGGCCCGTAAGAAGACACTGGTAGAATACGGCTTTCGTTTGCCATCTGCCCTTGATAACAGACCACTTAACTTTGGTGAGTTTGAATCAAAGATTGATCAGATTATGTTTGTAAGCGCCACACCTGGCGATTACGAGGAAGAGCATGAGCTTCTCAGGACAGAGCAGGTTATCAGGCCTACAGGTCTACTTGACCCTGAGGTAGAGGTAAGGCCGGTTGAGGGACAGATTGATGACCTATTCAACGAAATCCAAAAGGAAGTTGAAAAGAAGAACAAGGTAATGATTACCACACTTACCAAGCGAATGGCGGAGGATCTTACAGATTATCTGGCAGAGCTTGGCGTGCGGGTTAAATATATGCATTCTGATATAGATACTATGGAGCGTGCAGAAATCATCAGAGATTTGCGTTTAGATGTATTCGATGTATTGGTTGGAATTAACCTTCTAAGAGAGGGCTTGGATATTCCGGAAATCACATTGGTTGCAATACTTGATGCTGATAAGGAAGGCTTTCTTAGAAGTGAGCGCTCACTGATTCAGACCATTGGACGTGCTGCCCGAAATAGCGAAGGCCATGTTATTATGTATGCAGATACCATGACAGAATCCATGGAAAAGGCTATTAGTGAGACAGAGCGTCGTCGTGAAATTCAGAAGGCATACAATAAAGAACACGGCATCACTCCAAAGACTATTCAGAAATCTGTCCGTGAGCTTATATCTATTTCCAAGGATATTGCCCACAAGGAGATGCAGTTTAAGAAGGATCCCGAGGAGATGGATAAGGCAGAGCTTGAGAAGCTCATTGCAGACATCCAAAAGAAGATGCAAAAGGCTGCTGCCGAGCTTAACTTCGAGGCTGCTGCCGAATACCGCGACAAGATGGTTGAACTTAAAAATATGATAATAAAAATGTCTGAAGAGTAATTTATTATCTTGCTTGCAAGAATAATAAATTCTCTTGAGACATCTAACAACATGAGGAATTTGGAACAAATTCCGAATGCTTGTTAGACTTGTGAAACAAGTCATTTTTATGAGGTGTTAAATGAAAGAAAAAAAATACATAAAAATAAAAGGCGCCAACGAACACAATCTTAAAAACGTCAGCCTGGATATCCCACGTGACGAATTTGTTGTGCTCACTGGCCTGTCAGGCTCAGGAAAATCATCCCTAGCCTTTGATACAATATTTGCAGAGGGTCAGCGTAGATACATGGAATCCCTTTCCAGCTACGCGCGCCAGTTCTTAGGCCAGATGGAAAAGCCAAATGTAGAGCACATGGAAGGTATGCCACCAGCCATTTCAATCGACCAGAAGAGCACCAACCACAACCCACGTTCTACAGTTGGTACAGTTACAGAGATATATGATTACATGCGTCTTCTGTATGCCAGATGCGGTGTGCCACATTGTCCAAACTGTGGCAAGCCAATCAGCAAGCAGACAGTAGACCAGATGGTGGATGCCATTATGGCATTGCCAGAGCGTACTAAGATTCAGCTGTTGGCTCCTGTCGTTAGAGGCCGCAAGGGTACCCATGAAAAGCTTTTTGAAAAGGCTAAGAAATCAGGCTATGTCCGTGTGAATGTAGACGGAAATGTGTACGACCTTTCCGAGGAAATCAAGCTTGATAAGAACATCAAGCATAACATAGAAATAGTAGTAGACCGATTGGTTGTAAAGGAAGGCATTGAAAAGCGTCTCACAGATTCCATAGAAGCAGTGCTTAAGCTGGCTGATGGCCTGATGATTGTAGATGTTATCGATGGGGAGCCTATCAGATTTTCCGAGGGCTTTTCATGTCCTGATTGCGGAATCAGCATCGATGAGGTAGAGCCACGAAGCTTCTCCTTCAATAACCCATTTGGTGCCTGCCCAGAGTGCTTTGGTTTGGGCTACAAAATGGAATTTGACGAAGATTTGATGATTCCAGACAAGAGCCTTTCCTTTAATCAGGGAGCTGTTCAGGTAATGGGCTGGCAGTCTTCAAACAAGAGCACCAGCTTTGCACACGCACTTTTGGAGGCACTTGCAAAGGAGTACGATTTCTCTTTGGATACTCCATATAAGGATTTGCCAGAGAATATCCGTCACATGTTTATCCACGGCTTTGACCGTTCGGTAGATGTGCATTACCAGGGCCAAAGGGGCCGTGGCGTTTACCCAACAGTTTTCGAGGGATTAATTGAAAATGTTAACCGCAGATATAAGGAAACATTTTCAGAGTCAGCTAAAAAAGAATACGAAGAGTTCATGTTCTACAGTGATTGCCCATGCTGCCACGGTCAGCGTTTGAAGAAGGAATCACTGGCAGTTACAATAGATGATAAGAACATCTTCGAAATGACTCAGTACCCAGTGCACGAGCTTTATAACATGATAGATAATCTGCATCTTACTGAGCAGCAGAAAAAGATAGGTGCTGTTGTGTTAAAGGAGATTAAGGCAAGGCTTAAATTCATGGTGGATGTAGGTTTGGATTACCTTACACTTAGCCGTGCCACAGCCACACTTTCAGGTGGTGAGGCTCAGCGTATCCGCCTTGCAACACAGATAGGTTCAGGCCTGGTTGGTGTTGCTTACATATTAGATGAGCCATCGATAGGTTTGCATCAGAAGGATAACGACAAGCTGTTAGCATCCCTTAAGGGCCTTAGAGACCTGGGCAACACACTTATCGTAGTAGAGCATGATGCTGATACCATGCGTGCAGCGGATTATCTTGTGGATATCGGCCCTCGCGCAGGTAAGGATGGTGGACAAGTTATCGCCGCAGGAACCCCAGAGGAAATCATGGCATGCCCAGATTCCATCACAGGTCAGTATCTTAGCGGTAAGCTGTGCATCCCAGTTCCAAAGGAGCGTAGACAGCCAACAGGTTGGATTACAATAAAGGGCGCCAGAGAGCACAACCTTAAGAACATCGATGTTGATATTCCACTTGGAATCATGACAGTAGTTACAGGTGTTTCAGGCTCAGGAAAGAGCTCTCTTGTAAACGAAATCCTTTACAAGGATTTGGCAAAGCGTCTGAATCGTGCCAGAAAGGTTTCAGGAAAGCATGATGATATTATAGGAACAGAGGCTCTTGATAAGGTCATCGATATTGATCAGTCTCCAATTGGACGTACCCCTCGCTCAAATCCTGCTACTTACACAGGCGTGTTTGATTTAATTCGTGACCTGTTTGCAGGAACAACAGAAGCCAAGGAGCGCGGCTACAGCAAGGGCCGATTCTCCTTCAATGTAAAGGGAGGTCGATGTGAGGCATGCTCCGGTGATGGTATCATCAAAATAGAGATGCACTTCCTGCCTGACGTTTATGTACCATGCGAGGTCTGCGGTGGTAAGCGATACAACCGTGAGACTCTTGAGGTTCATTATAAAGGAAAGACAATTTACGACATCCTTGATATGACAGTTGAGGAGGCGGTAGAGTTCTTCAAGAATGTACCTAGCATCCTTAACAAGATTCAGAGCTTGTATGATGTAGGACTTGGCTACATCAAGCTTGGTCAGCCATCTACCACATTATCAGGTGGTGAGGCCCAGCGTATCAAGCTTGCCACAGAGCTTTCTAGAAGAGCTACAGGCAAGACCATTTATATCCTGGATGAGCCTACCACGGGTCTTCATTTCGATGATGTTAACAAGCTTGTAGAAATCATGCGCAAGCTTTCTGATTCCGGAAATACGGTAGTTGTTATCGAGCATAATCTGGATGTTATTAAATGCGCTGATTATATCATTGATATGGGACCAGATGGAGGCGATAGAGGCGGTACTGTTATAGCAAAGGGTACACCAGAAGAAATCGTAAAGGTGAAGAAGAGTTATACAGGACAATACCTTAAGGAATATTTGTAGACCACAAACAAAAATAAGTGAGTAAGTTTGTCTATTTTGTGAAAAAAATTTCTCAATCTTCACTTAGTCTTCACATAAGGGGGTTATATTACTTCATGTACTAGCGGAAAGCTAATACCAAATTTTTCATAACTCAGCGACCGGAGGTAACTTTGGTCGCACTCCCCGAATACTTCACCAGCGTGAAAACGCTGGTGTTTTTTTCTTTATAGTTAATTACAGCTGTGCTAAAATTAAATTACTATTTAATGAAATGTCCAATTACCAAAGGTGTATAAAATGAGTTCTATTAGTGTTTTTGATGTTTTGGGACCAAATATGATAGGTCCATCCAGCTCACATACAGCGGGAGCTAGTTCAATCGCATACTTGGCGTGGAAAATGGCAGGGGGGAGTATAAAACATGTTGATTTTACGTTATATGGGTCATTTGCTGAGACGTATAGGGGTCATGGCACGGATAAAGCGTTGCTCGGCGGAATCCTTGGATTTAAAACAGATGATACAAGAATAAGAGATTCTTTTGAAATAGCAAAGAAGATGGGGGTGGAATTTCAGTTTACCACTAATGAGGTAGATACTGACGTGCATCCTAACACAGTGGATATCCACATTATTACAGGTGATAACAAGACCCTTGATGTAAGAGGGGAATCTATCGGCGGTGGCAAATGTCGAATTGTGAAAATCGACAATGTACCTGTGCATTTTACAGGTGAATACAGTGCCGCAATTATAGTTCAAAAGGACATGCCAGGTGTAATCAAGCATATTGCAAGTGCACTTAGCGACAGAGATATCAACATAGCCTTCATGAGACTTTTCAGAGAAGGCAAGCATGAGAGAGCATACACTATCGTGGAAACAGATAGCTCACTTCCAGAGGAATTGAAGGATGCCATCATGGAGAATAAATATGTTGAAGATGTAATGCTAGTGCAGATATAAGAGGTGCAATATGGATTTTAAGAAAGCAGAAGAAATGCTTGAGCTATGCGAGAGTAATGGAATCAGCATATCTCAGGCTATGAAAATGCGTGAATGTAGCAAGTTTGAAACAACTGAAGAAGATATAATAAATAGGATGCAGCAGGCCTGGAAGATAATGAAGGAATCTGCCATCAGCCCAACTAAGACAGCAGTTAAATCCATGGGCGGACTAATAGGTGGAGAGGCCAAGAAGCTTAACGACCATAGAATGGCAGGGGGTAGCATAGTTGGCAATCTAATGTCAAAGGCCATCACCTATTCCATGGCAGTGCTAGAAGTAAATGCGTCCATGGGACTTATTGTGGCATCACCAACAGCCGGTTCATCTGGCGTGTTACCAGGTGTTATGCTGGCTCTACAGGAAGAATACGATATTTCGGATGATAAGATAATCGATGGGCTTTTCAATGCCAGTGCAATAGGTTATCTTGCTATGCAAAATACCACCATTTCAGGCGCTGTAGGTGGTTGTCAGGCAGAGGTTGGCGTTGCAGCAGCCATGGCGGCATCGGCAGCAACAGAGCTGATGGGGGGCACACCAAAGGAATGCACCTACGCAGCATCCACAGTACTTATGAATATGCTGGGGCTTATCTGTGACCCGGTGCTTGGCCTAGTAGAATATCCCTGCCAGAACAGAAATGCATCAGGAGCAGCCAATGCCTTGATAGCAGCAGAGATGGCGTTGTCAGGGATTACCCAGATGATTCCATTAGATGAAATGCTGGATTGCATGTACAACGTGGGACGTCGCCTTCCAGTGGAATTTAGAGAGACTGCAAAGGGCGGCTGCGCAATAACTCCGTCGGCATGCAAGCTCTGTGATAAATGCTTTTAAATATCATTAGTAAATAATTACCAATCAAAACGTGATTTCACGTATATATTATAGAAAGAAAATCCTCTTGAATCTTAAGGATTTTCGTATATAATAGAAACGTGAAATTGCGTTTTTTTGTCCATTGGGCATTTAATAGACTATTATTAGTAGATAGAAAGGATTGATAAAATGGCAGCATCAGATATCGGAATAGATTTAGGTACAGCAAGCGTTCTTGTATATGCAAAAGGTAAGGGCGTTGTTTTAAAAGAGCCTTCAGTTGTGGCTTTTGATAGAGATACTAACAAAATTAAAGAAATCGGTGAGGAGGCACGTCTTATGATAGGACGTACTCCAGGTAACATCGTGGCAGTTCGTCCACTTCGTCAGGGTGTTATTTCTGATTATACAGTTACAGAGAAGATGATTAAGTACTTTGTTCAGAAGGCAATGGGCAAGAAGAGCTATCGTAAGCCTCGTATCGCTGTTTGTGTTCCTTCTGGGGCTACAGAGGTAGAGAAGCGAGCCGTTGAGGATGCAGCTTTTGCAGCAGGTGCGCGTGATGTTAAGATTATTGAGGAGCCTATTGCAGCAGCAATCGGCGCTGGTATTGATATTTCACTTCCTATGGGTAACATGATTGTAGATATAGGCGGTGGTACAGCAGATATCGCTGTTATCTCACTTGGTAGCTCAGTTGTCAGCACATCTATCAAGGTGGCTGGTGATGATTTTGACGAAGCAATCGTTCGTTACATGCGTAAGAAGCACAATCTTCTTATCGGTGAGCGTACAGCCGAGGATATCAAGATTAAGATTGGTCGTTGCTTCCCACTTGGTGAGCCAGAGACAATGGATGTTAGAGGACGTAACCTTGTTTCAGGTCTTCCTAAGACAATCACTGTTTCATCTGAGGAGACTGAGGAAGCTCTTAAGGAATCTACAATGCAGATTGTTGAGGCTATCCACTCAGTACTTGAGAAGACTCCACCAGAGCTTGCAGCCGATGTAGCTGACAGAGGTATCGTGCTTACAGGTGGCGGTGCACTTCTTCGTGGTCTTGAGGAGCTTATCGAGGATCGCACAGGCATCAACACAATGACAGCTGACGAGGCTACTACTTGCGTAGCAATCGGTACAGGCCGTTATGTAGAGCTTTTATCAGATGATTAATTATATGTAATAAGAAGAAACCCCTTTTGTGGAAAAGATTATTTTTTATAATTTTTTCTATAAAAGGGGTTAATTTTATTTATGGGCGTCCGATATATGAGATGGAGAGTATTGTAGACTAAGCTTAAAGGGGGCACCATGGTAAAAGGACTATATACAGCCTATACCGGAATGGTAAACGAACAGAGGCGAATGGATGTTATGACCAACAACCTTGCCAACTCTGCTACAACAGGCTACAAGAAAGAAGCGATGGTTGCACAGGCTTTTGATGAAAGGCTTGCAATCAAAATCAAGGATACATCGGCTTTGAACAATATGCCGGAGAACATCGGATATATTTCTCTGGGAACTAAGATTGGTGAGACTTACACCAATTGGGACCAGGGAGCATTTCAGATTACTGATAAGGATTCTGATTTGGCTATAGCTGGAAGAGGATTCTTCGCAATTGCTTTTACAAACAAAGCCGGAGAAACTTCTATTAAATATACAAGAGATGGGGCGTTTACAGTAGATAGCGAAGGTTTCCTTAGAACAAGTGATGGCGACTACGTGCTAAATCAGGATGCAGCACTTAATTCTACACTTGGAGAGGATTCTTATGTACAGATTGATCCATCCCTGCCTTATAGTATAGCAAAGGATGGCACAATCACTCAGAATCAGCAAGAGGTTGATACCGTTGGGCTCATCGACATAGCTGATTACGATTACATCGATAAATATGGCGAGAACCTGTACGATTTAATCGACGGTGGACAGATAATCGAAAGCGAAGCCTACATGGAGCAGGGCATGCTAGAGGCTTCCAACGTCAACGTGGTGGACGAAATGGTTAGTATGATTCAGATAGCCCGCGCCTACGAGGCCGGCCAAAAAATGATTCAAACCGAGGACGCCACCCTAGACAAAACCGTAAATAACGTAGGTTCTGTTAGATAAGTATAGATAGCCTGTAACAAAAATGTAAAAGTAGCTTGTAGCTATCAAGCATAATTGTTTCCGAAGGAGACATCCCGTCGACGAAGGAAATTATTAGGCTTGAGAGCGTAACAAGCGAGCCAAAGCCTAGATTACAGGCGAGCCAAGACTTAGGGGGTACAGAAATTATGATGAGAGCATTGTGGTCTGGTGCTTCAGGTATGAAGGGCCAGCAGGTAGCAGTTGATACAATTGCAAATAACTTAGCAAATGTAAACACTACAGCATATAAATCCCAGAGCACACAGTTTAAGACGCTGCTTTATCAGACAATGCAGTCTCCAAGTACAAATGCTCAGGGCGAGACAAAGCCAACCAGCGCTCAGGTGGGACTAGGAACAAGAGTAGCATCTCTTAATTCTAATTTCACACAGGGTGCCCAGCTTGCAAACGATAGCAACACCGCAATGTGCATCACAGGCGATGGCTTCTTCGCAGTGCAGGATGGTGAAGAGATTCACTATACCAGAAATGGTAACTTTGGTTGGTCTACAGAGGCAGATGGTTCTAGAACCCTTACTACAGCAGAAGGCTATAGAGTACTTGACCAGGGAGGTCGTGCAATAACAATACCAAGAACCGCAGGAACTGAGGGCTTCAAGGTTAATCCAGATACTTTGCAGGTTACACTTAGAAATGCCCAAGGGCGAGATGTACCAACTGGTCAAAACATAGCGATTTACCAGTTCGCAAATAGAGTAGGTCTTGAGAAGATAGGCGAAAATCTATATGACGAAAGCGATGCATCAGGAGAACCAATGGGTGAATGGAACACTCAGGGGGTTACAAGAAGTAAGGTCTATCAGAATTACCTAGAAGGCTCTAATGTAAATGTAGCTGATGAGATGGTTAATCTAATCATATCTCAGCGTGCTTATGAAATGAATTCAAAGGCTATTACCACTTCAGACACAATGCTGGAGCAGGCTAATAACCTAAAGAGATAAATGTGAAAAGTAACATACAGTAACTTATTGTTTCAACAGGGGGATAAAAAATGGATGTTTTAGGCACAAGCACGTATCTGCAAACGCAGTACGCAAATCAAAACAAGGCCATGGCAGAGGCAACTGCCAAGTCAATCGGCGGCATTTCAAAGGATTCTTCAAAAGAGGAAATCGAAAATGCTGTAAAGAGCTTTGAAACCTTTATGGTTGAAAAGGTCATCAAACAGGTGAAGGATTCATTTGTTGGCGAGGAAGACAATAGTGATACAATGGGCATGTACAAGGATTTATATATGGATAAGGCTATCACGGAGATTGCTTCCCAGCTGGTTGATCAAATCGGAGGCGATGTTACAGATGATTTTGTAGACCAGATAATGCGTAATTACGGAATCACAGGAACATCTGGTGCACCTACAGAGACGGCGGGTCAGGATAATACTAAGGTGTCAGATGATATTGCTAGGTCCAATGCTTCCACAGTACAATCAATACAGGCATAACCTAACGCCCACCATGTAAAGACATGGTGGGTTTTTTATGCTATCATATACCCTATGGAAGAATTAACAGGTTATGTAGAAAATATAATATTTAGAAATACAGATAATGGTTACACGGTGCTGGATTTCGTGGCGGATGAGGATTTAGTTACCTGTACGGGAATATTTCCAGTGATTGGAGAGGGCGAAAATCTCTTATTGAAAGGAGATTTTGTAGACCATCCAACCTATGGCAGACAGTTCAAGGTGGCAAGCTACGAGGTGGAAGCGCCAGCTGATGAGCTTTCCATGGAAAGATACCTAGGCTCAGGTGCAATCAAGGGAATCGGTCCAAAGCTTGCAGCCAGGGTTGTTAAGAAGTTTGGGGCAGACACCTTTAGAATTATCGAGGATGAGCCGGAGCGTCTTGCAGAGGTTAAGGGTATCTCTATCACCAAGGCTATGGAAATATCCGATCAGATTGTTGGTGCTAAGGATATCCGTAACGCCATTATTTTTTTGGATAAATATGGCCTGCATGGCAATAAGGCTATCAAAATCTACAATAGATTCGGAAATGAAATCTACAATGTGATTCAGAATAATCCTTATAAGCTTGCTGATGAAATCTCTGGAATCGGATTTAAGACAGCAGATGAAATCGCAAGTCAGGTGGGAATCAAGGTAGATTCAGAATTCAGAATCAAAGGTGGTATTCAGTATATCCTTAGCCAGGGCGCTGGCATGGGACACACTTACCTTCCTATAGAGACGCTGACCAGGATGTCCCAGGATTTGCTGGGGGTAGATGCAGATTCTATTGATGCCCAGATTATGAATCTTGCAATGGATAGAAAGCTGATTATAAAGAAGGATAGCGAAGGCAATAGCCAGGTGTATTCAAGGTCTTTCTATAGAATGGAAGAATCCATAGCCGGCATGCTAAGGGAGCTGGATGTTACCTATAAGGTAGATAAAGAAGATTTGTCTAACACCATCAGACGAATTGAAATAGAAGAAGAGATAGAGCTGGATGAGCTTCAGAAAAAAGCGGTAATTGCAGCAGCTGAGAGGGGCTTCTTCGTGCTGACTGGTGGTCCAGGTACTGGAAAGACCACCACTATCACCACAATGATTAGGCTTTTTGAGAATGAAGGCTACAACATCTTCTTAGCTGCACCAACAGGTCGTGCCGCCAAAAGAATGAGTGAGGCCACAGGCTACGAGGCAAGAACAATTCACCGTATGCTAGAGGTAGCAGGAAACATCAGCGACGATGATGACAACACATCCTTTGCTAGGTTTGAGCGTAACGAGGATAACCCGTTAGAGTGCGATGTAATCATAATCGATGAGATGTCCATGGTTGATGTGTCACTGATGTATGCACTGCTTAAGGCAATCTCACCAGGAACCAGACTGATACTGGTAGGAGATGAGCATCAGCTGCCAAGTGTAGGTCCGGGAAATGTGCTAAAGGATATTTTGGCTTCTCAGAAATTCACATCCGTAACCTTAGAGAAGATTTTCCGGCAGGCCCAGGAAAGTGATATCGTTATGAATGCCCACAAGATTCATCAGGGAGAGCATGTGGTACTTGATAATAAATCAAAGGATTTCTTTTTCTTAAAGAGGAATGATGCAGATACAATCATCAGTGTAATGCTGACTTTGGTAAGGGATAAGATGCCAAAGTATGTAGATGCTGGAATCAGTGAGATTCAGGTTCTTACCCCTACAAGAAAGGGACTGATTGGTGTTGAGAGATTGAATGGAATATTGCAGAATTTCCTGAACCCACCATCTCCTAAGAAGAAGGAGTGGAGCGGTGATACCAGAATCTTCCGTGAGGGAGATAAGGTCATGCAGATTCGCAATGATTATCAGCTGGAGTGGGAGATTACTGGTAATTATAACATCGCCATTGAAAAGGGCGTAGGTGTTTTCAACGGTGATGTGGGTATTATCAAGGACATTAACGATTTTGCCAAGACCATCACTGTGGAATATGAAGAGGGCAGAAAGGTGGTATATCCTTTTGCAAGCCTTGATGAGTTGGAGCTTGCTTACGCTATCACTATTCATAAATCCCAAGGTTCGGAATATCCTGCGGTAGTAATGCCTATAATGGAAGGCCCTAAGATGCTGATGAACAGAAACATATTGTACACAGCTATTACCAGAGCAAAAAAATGCGTCACCATGGTAGGCGACGCAGATGTTTTCTATTCAATGGTAGATAATACATCACAGGCTAAGCGTTACTCCGGCCTAAGTGCCAGAATAGAGGAAGCCTTTAGAGAATAGATTTAATATATAAATCCTTATGCTTGTTGTCGGAGAGATTAATAATATCTCCAGAATCAAGCTGAATGACAGGTCGTGATAAGTCGCTTTTATTAATGTAGACTACGCGGCCTGTTTTTGCGGTGTTAAGCATAATGCGGCTGTTGTTGTAGGTGTTAGCCATGTGTTCTAGGAAGGTAAGCACATATTTAGTATGATATTTGTTAAGTCCATCCTTCTCAAACTGGTTGATAACTTGGAAGGAACACAGTGGATCACGGTGGGCTCTTGCTGAAGTCATGGCATCATACACATCTGCAATAGCAATAATAGCAGCAAAATCATCTATTTCATCTTCCATAAGTCCTCTAGGATAGCCGCTACCGTCACTTCTTTCGTGATGCTGCAATGTGGCTGCTAGTATTCTGGAATCAAAGCCTTTGCCGTTAAGAATCTTCTTTCCGAGGAGAGGATGTGTCTTCATGGTGGCAAATTCTTCATCTGTGTATTTGCCAGGCTTGTTAAGTATTTCCTCTGGAATCTGTGTCTTTCCAATATCGTGAAGCAATCCTGCTAGAGTCAAGGTGTTTAAATCTGACTTGGATAGGTGTAACCATTTACCAATGCAGCGGGCAATAAGACCCACATTTAATGAGTGAGAATAAATTGGATCCTCAAGGTTTCGCATATTGGCGAGCATATCGAAAAGCTCAAGCGTGGTCTTAGATTTGAATAATGCTTCGCATTGTTCAAGCAAATCAGTACAGCAGTCAGCGTTGCCGCCAGCTATGATGGAATTAAAATGTTCCTTGAGATTTGCAATGTTTAAGGCATAGTCAGATTGGAACTTTTGAAAATGGCTTGATTGTTTAAGTCGTTGAGAGTAAGTAATCTGATCGCTAACTCGGGATTCTTCCTTAGGTTTTTCCGCAGGCTTAGGTGGCTCGGCCTTTTCTGGCTCAGCCTTCTTATTCTGTGGCTCAGGCTTATCTTCTACAGGCTTTTGTTTTGCAGCTACAGCATCAGCGTCAACAGGCGCAGAAGCCTGTCCTTCAACAGTCACCACGTCAATCTTGTAGAAAGAAAGCTTTGCAATTAGTTGTGGAGTTAGTTTTTCACCTGGCTTTGAGATAGTCTGACCACGCTTTGTTACAATAGGCGAAGCAACTATCATGCCAGGAGTTAGATTATCAACTGTTAATGTAATCATAATCAACGTCCCTTTTTTGTATTCAAGCTATAATATCCCTAGTATCTTATAAATAAATTTTAACAGAAAATAGATGGTAGACAATATCAAAAGTCTGAAAAAACTATGTCTTTATTGCTAACAAAAAATATTAGTTGTATATTGAAGAAAAGGCATAATGACGTTATACTAGATAAGCTTAGGCAAATATTTTTTATTTTTACAGAAAGAGAGTCAAAAAATGGAAAAGTTACTTTTTACTTCAGAGTCAGTAACAGAAGGCCATCCAGATAAGGTATGTGATGCCGTATCTGATGCCATCCTTGATGCTTG
This sequence comes from Pseudobutyrivibrio ruminis, assembly GCA_015057315.1. Taxonomy (GTDB): domain Bacteria; phylum Bacillota; class Clostridia; order Lachnospirales; family Lachnospiraceae; genus Pseudobutyrivibrio; species Pseudobutyrivibrio ruminis_D. Next base: position 128,898 of record SVER01000003.1, read on the forward strand.
TATGGCAGCTGATCCAATGAGCCGTGTAGCTTGTGAGACTGCTTCTTGTACAGGATTCGTTCTTGTAACAGGCGAAATCACAACAAAGGCACAGCTTGACGTTCCTGCTATTGTTCGCAAGACTCTTCTTGAAATCGGTTATGACGATGGAAAGAAAGGCATCGATGGAAACTCTTGCGCTGTTATGGTCGCTCTTGATCAACAATCCGCTGACATTGCTATGGGTGTTGACAAGGCTCTTGAGGCAAAGGAAGGTTCACTTACAGACGACCTGGATACAGGCGCTGGTGACCAGGGTATGATGTTCGGTTACGCTACTAACGAAACAGAAGAACTCATGCCTTATCCTATTTCTCTTGCTCATAGACTTGCTCTTCAGCTTACCAATGTCCGCAAAGACGGTACACTTAAGTACCTTCGCCCAGATGGCAAAACACAGGTATCTGTAGAGTATGACGAGGCTGGCAAGCCAGTTAGACTTGAGGCTGTAGTTTTATCTACTCAGCATGATGAAGATGTTACTCAGGAACAGATTCACGCAGACATCAAAAAATACGTATTCGACCCAGTTCTCCCTAAGGAGATGATTGATGACAAGACTAAGTTCTTCATCAACCCAACAGGTCGTTTCGTTATCGGTGGACCACACGGTGATGCTGGTCTTACAGGCCGTAAGATTATCGTTGATACTTATGGTGGAATGGCTCGCCATGGTGGCGGTGCATTTTCAGGTAAGGATTGCACAAAGGTAGACCGCTCAGGTGCTTATGCAGCACGTTACGTTGCAAAGAACATCGTTGCAGCAGGCCTTGCTGATAAGTGTGAGATTCAGCTTTCATACGCTATTGGCGTTGCAGAGCCTACATCTATCATGGTAGACACATTCGGCACAGGAAAGCTTTCAGATGAGAAGATTATCGAAATCGTTCGTGAGAACTTTGATCTTCGTCCAGCAGGAATCATCAAGATGCTCGACCTTCGTCGTCCAATCTACCGCCCAACAGCAGCTTATGGTCACTTCGGCCGTACAGATGTTGATTTACCTTGGGAGCACACAGATAAGGTGGATGCATTAAAGAAATATCTTTAAAATTGTCAAATATGTTATAATAAAAGCAGTCACGTAGAGTGGCTGCTTTTTTAATAGGCTTCCCCCTTCTAGGGGGAAGCTGTCAGCGCAGCTGACTGATGAGGGTATAACATGAAACTAAAAAACCGACTTATAATTTCATTCCTAATAATCACAATCGTCCCCGTAGCTATCTTTAGTTCTCTTATGCTTGGATTAAAGGGTATCGTAAAGGAAGCCACAGAGGAACAAATACTTACAAACGAAATCATTCATTCAGTGAAAAACTACATGGATGAGGCGGGAAAGTTCGACCAGTTGGTGTTGAATTTTTGCGTGGCAGAGTTTGTTATCCTGATATTGACTGCAATCATCATGGTTGTATGGATTTATAGAGGTATTGCCCCACAGCTGAAGCTTCTTAAGGCAGCTGCTAACAATATCAAAGAGGGCAATCTGGATTTTAGCGTGGCATCTACTGGCAAGGATGAAATGAGCGAGCTTTGCAATGCATTTGAGGATATGCGAATCCGTCTTAAGAATAATGCCAAGGACAGATTAGAGGATGAAGCCGAGCAGCGAGCACTGATTTCAAACATCGCCCATGACCTTAAGACTCCAATCACAGCCATAAAGGGCTATGCAGAAGGCATGCTTGATGGAGTGGCAGATACACCAGAAAAGCAGGAAAAATACATCCGAACCATATACAACAAAGCTGGAGAGATGAACACGCTCATCAACGAGCTTACCCTGTATTCCAACATTGACACTAACAAGATTCCATACAATTTCCAAAAGCTTAATCTTCGTGCTTATTTTGAGGATTGTATCGAAGAATTGGGTATGGATTTGGAAAATCAGCACATTAGACTTGATTATGCTAACTTTGTAGATCCAGATGTGCTGATAATCGCAGACCCAGAGCAGCTTGGGCGTATCATCCACAACATCGTCAGCAATTCAGTTAAATACATGAGAGCTGATGTGGCATCCCGCGTTGGCATAGTGCTTAAGGATGTAGGCGATTTTGTTCAGATAGAGATTTCAGATAATGGCAAGGGCATTGCAACCCATGACCTGCCATATGTTTTTGATAGATTTTACCGTGCCGACACTTCCCGCAATTCTGCAGCAGGCGGTAGCGGTATAGGTCTTTCTATTGTTAAGAAAATCATAGAGGACCACGGTGGCAAGATTTGGGTTACCAGCAAGGAAAACGAAGGCACTACCATGTACTTCGTAATCAGAAAATTCTTAGAAAATGAGGAGGCTAGAAATGAGTAGAATATTAATCATTGAAGATGAGGAAGCAATTGCAGAGCTTGAAAAGGATTACCTGGAGCTTTCTAACTTTGAGGTAGATATAGAGGCAGACGGCGAGAAGGGCCTGCAGAAGGCTTTAGCTGGAAACTACGACATGTATATCCTGGATTTAATGCTTCCTGGAATAGACGGCTTTGAGCTTTGCAAGCGCATCCGCGAGGTCAAGAACGTACCAATCCTTATGGTTACAGCCAAGAAGGAAGAAATCGATAAAATCAGGGGCTTGGGCCTTGGCGCAGATGATTACATCACCAAGCCATTTTCACCAAGCGAGCTTGTTGCCCGCGTAAAGGCACACCTGGCCAGATATGAGAGATTAGTTCAGTCTCCAGCCATTCAGAAAAACGAAATCAGCATCCGCGGCCTTAGAATCGACAAGGCCAGCCGCCGCGTATGGATTAACGGTGAGGAAAAGATTTTCACAGCCAAGGAATTTGATTTACTTACATTCCTTGCAGAGAATCCTAACGTAATCTACTCTAAGGAGCAGCTTTTTGAAACTCTTTGGGGAGAGGAATCTATCGGAGACATCTCCACAGTAACAGTGCACGTTAACAAAATCCGTGAAAAGATTGAGCTGAACACATCCAAGCCTCAGTATATCGAGACTATTTGGGGTGTTGGATATCGTTTTAAGGTATAAGCTTAAGGTCTAGCAAGCCGAGCACAATTTAGTTATAATATACATATAACCTTTAGGGGAGGGTAATAATTATGGACGTATTATTTGAAGATGACAGCATCATCGTATGCTACAAACCAGCAGGCATTGCAACTCAGACAAAGAACATTGGCGAGCAGGATATGGTAAGCCTGGTAAACAACTATCTTGCCGCAAAGAATGAAAAGCCTACAGCTCACGTGGTGCATAGGCTTGACCAGCCTGTAGAGGGCGTAATGGTATTCGCCAAGACATCTGAGGCAGCGAACAAGCTTACAAAGCAGATTACCGAGCATACTTTCAGAAAGAAATATTATGCTATCATCAACCGCGAGTCATTCCCGGAGGAGGGAGAGCTTACAGATTTCCTTGTAAAGGATAATAGAACCAATCTGTCAAAGGTAGTAAAGGAGACAGATCCACGAGGCAAAAAGGCTATACTCCGATATAGAGTAGTGGATGAGTGGGATGATAGGAAGCTTTTGGATATCGACCTTTATACAGGTAGACATCATCAAATCAGAACACAGCTTGCGAGCCGTACTGCTCCAATCGTCGGTGATGTTAAGTATGGCGGCGTTTCCACAGGGCATAGTTTGGCACTTTGCTCACATTTTATTGGGTTCAATCATCCTGTTACTGGGGAGAGAATGGGATTTGATATCAAGCCAAAGGGCGAGGATTTTGAAGATAGTAGAGTAGCGGGATAGTTAGGGGGCATCTTTTGATAAGGTTTTATATTCTGCTGTTCATGCTTACTGCATTTATTCTGTTGGGGTGTGCAGTATACATTGGAACAAAACATACAATAAAATATAGTAAGCTGAGCATTGCGATTATCCAGCTGTTCATAGTGGCGATAATTACTTGCCTTAGTTACACATACGCCATAGCTACCCATGATATCCGGCAGGCGGAATATGGATATATCATCTATTTTGCTGGTGTGGATTGGATACTGATTAGTTTCATATTCTACGCTAGACAATACACTAAGGTTTGGCTAGACAGCTCTGCATCACCGATTTTCACTACAACAATTGCTGTTTTTGACAATATAAGTCTTTTTACAAACGTAAAATGGCATCATGCATTTTGGTTGGATGCTAAGTTTTTAAATCCAGGGGAATGGTTTTACACCTTTTCCATCAATGATTATTATTTTGTACATTTGATTTTTTGTTACATAATGGTTGCCATTATAATAGTAATCTTCCTAAAGAAGACTATTCAGACCAGTGGTTTCCATCGTAGCAGATATTTATCCATACTTATTATGTTTATGGGAATTATACTGTTGAACGTGCTTTATCTGTTCTTTGATTTCCCAATTGATGTATCTATTTGTTTCTATGCGATTGGCGCAGTGTTTGTTGGCTATTATTCGCTGCTTTACAATCCGAAGACATTTGTGGAATATATGCTTACCACCATCACGGAGAGAATGGAGTGTGCGCTTATTTCATTTGATGAGAATGATAATTGTATATATTCTAATCAGTTTGCCAACAGAATGTTTGCACCTACTGGTGACAAGCGTGTGTATGAGGATCGTTTTAGAAAGTGGAAAGCAGGGCGCGATGCCAATTCTATTTCAAACACTAGCTTTAATCAGCTGTATAACATAAACGGTGAAGAGTACAGATTTGATGTGCATTTTAATAAGATTTACGATAAGCACGGATATTACTGTGGATGCTATCTTTCATTCTATGATGTGACAGGTGACTTCATAGCATACGAAGAGGAAAAATATCGAAGCAGTCACGACAGCCTTACAGGAGCCCTTAATCGTGAGGCCTTCTATGAAGAGGTTAAAAACATGCTTCATGATAACCCAGGTGTGGAGTACATCATGGTGTGCTGCAATTTCAAGGGATTTAAGCTGGTTAACGATATGTTTGGTCCTGATGAAGCCGATAGGCTGTTAATCAGATGTGCTGATATGATTCGGGAAAAGATTAAGACTGGCTCCACCTTTGCCAGATTAGAGGCAGATAGATTTGCAGTGCTTATGCCTAAGAGTAGATACACGGAAGAGTTGTTCATGACAGGAATGAATCAGTTGAGCAATTATCTGAATAATGCCCACTATAGAATGGTTATTCTGGTAGGTGTTTACGAGATTTTTGATAGAGAAGCACCTGTTATTTCTATGGTGGATGGAGCATTCCTTGCAATCGATTCTATTAGGGATAGCTTTAAGAACTCCATCGCTTACTATGGAGATATGCTTCGCCACGAATATCTAACAGAGCAAAAGATAATTGCGGAGTTTGAAGAAGCCTTACAGACAGGCCAGTTTGCAATGTTTCTGCAACCCGTTGTAAACATGGACAAGAAGGTAGTGCTAGCGGAGGCTTTGGTGCGCTGGATTCATCCTGATAGAGGCATAATTGCTCCGGCATCATTTGTTCCGCTTTTGGAGAGGACAGGTTATATTTACAAGCTTGATATGTACATTTGGGAACAGGCAGCAAAGCGCCTGGCCTATTGGTCGTCATTAGGCGAAACAGATTTGTCATTATCAGTGAATATTTCGGTAAAGGATTTTTATTATATCGATTTATACGAAACACTAGTTGGCATTGTTGAAAAATATAGTGTTGACCCTCGCAGGCTTAAGCTTGAGATTACAGAATCAATCTTCATGAATGAAAAGGAGAGACAAATCGAAATCCTTAATTCTCTTAAGGAATACGGCTTCCTTATTGAGATTGATGATTTTGGCAGCGGTTATTCTTCGCTTAACATGCTTAAGGAAGTGCCAGCGGACATTCTTAAGATGGACATGGCATTCCTTTCTATGGACAAGAATGTTAAAAAAGGCCGCAAGATTGTAAATACAATCATCACCTTAGCCAAGGCTCTTGGAATGATGGTTATCATCGAAGGTGTAGAAACTAAGGAGCAGGTTGATTACCTAATTGGCACTGGAGCAGACTATCTGCAGGGCTATTACTTCGATAGGCCACTTCCGGTAAAGAGATTTGAAGAATTATATTTGAAATGATGACAGGTCCACCTCTACTAAAGGGGTGGACTTGTTTTGTTATTTGTATTAAAATGGGAGAGCTAACTGTAGTTAGTATATTTTGAAAATAGATAAGGAGATTAAAATGGCACAGGAAAAAAAGCTGGTAGAAGCGATTACCTCTATGTCTGAGGATTTCGCACAGTGGTATACCGATGTAGTTGTTAAGGCTGATTTGATTGCATATTCATCAGTAAAGGGATGCATGATTATCAAGCCCGATGGTTATGCTATTTGGGAAAACATCCAGCACGAGTTGGACAGAAGATTCAAAGAAACAGGAGTACAGAATGTGTACATGCCGATGTTTATTCCTGAGAGTCTTCTTCAGGTTGAGAAGGATCATGTTGAGGGATTTGCACCAGAGGTAGCATGGGTTACACATGGTGGTCTTAACCCGCTTCAGGAGCGTCTTTGCGTTCGTCCTACATCTGAGACTCTTTTCTGTGATTTTTATAAGGATATTATCCACTCTCACAGAGATTTACCAAAGGTTTACAACCAGTGGTGCTCAGTAGTTCGTTGGGAGAAGGAGACACGTCCATTCCTTCGTTCACGTGAGTTCTTATGGCAGGAAGGTCACACAGCACATGCCACAGCTGAGGAGGCAGAGGCACGTACAGTTCAGATGCTTAATCTATACGCAGATTTTTGTGAGGAAGTCCTTGCAATGCCTGTAGTTCGTGGACAGAAGACAGATAAGGAGAAGTTTGCAGGTGCTGAGGCTACATATACAATCGAGGCACTTATGCACGATGGTAAGGCTTTACAGTCTGGTACATCACACAACTTTGGCCAGAACTTCTCTAAGCCTTTTGGTATTCAGTACACAGATAAGAACAATCAGCTTCAGTATGTTCACCAGACATCTTGGGGCATGACTACACGTCTTATCGGTGCTATCATTATGGTACATGGTGATGATTCAGGTCTTGTACTTCCACCACGTATCGCACCTACACAGGTAATAGTTATTCCTATTCAGCAGAAGAAGGAAGGGGTACTTGAGAAGGCAGGCGAGGTTTGTGAACGCCTTGGTAAGACAATGCGTGCTAAGCTTGATGATTCAGACAAGAGCCCAGGTTGGAAGTTCTCTGAGGCAGAGATGCGAGGTATACCTGTTCGTGTAGAGCTTGGACCAAAGGATATCGAGGCAGGCAAGTGCGTACTTGTTCGCCGTGATACACGTGAAAAAATCGAGTGCCCACTTGATCAGGTGGAGACAAAGGTAGCAGAGCTTCTTGAGACTATCCAGAAGGATATGTTTGAGCGTGCAAAGGCTCACCGTGATAGCCATATCTGGGATGCTCACAACTACGCTGAGTTCACAGAAATCGCTAACAACAAGCCAGGCTTCATTCGTGCTATGTGGTGCGGCGATGTAGCTTGCGAGAACAAGATTAAAGAGGATTTAGCTGTAACTTCACGTTGTATGCCATTCAATGATCAGGAACACATTTCTGATGTATGTGCATGCTGTGGTAAGCCAGCTAAGAAATTAGTATATTGGGGTAAAGCTTATTAATATGAATTTACCAGCAGACGTTTCAAAAATAATAAATATTTTAGAATCTAACGGACACGAAGCCTATGCAGTGGGCGGCTGTGTCCGTGACTGCATTCTAGGGAAAGTTCCACATGATTGGGACATTACAACATCGGCTTTGCCAGAAACGGTAAAGTCTTATTTTGATAGGACTTTTGACACAGGAATAGAGCATGGCACAGTTACGGTGCTGCTTCACGGCGTTGGCTACGAGGTTACCACATACCGTGTGGATGGCAAGTACGAAGATGGTCGCCACCCTAAGGAAGTCACATTTACAGCATCTTTAGAGGAGGATCTTAAGAGGCGTGATTTCACTATCAATGCCATGGCTTACAACGATAGTAAGGGGCTGGTGGATTTGTTTGGAGGCAAGGAGGATTTAGAGGCAGGCATTATCCGTGCAGTAGGGAATCCTACAGAGCGTTTCACCGAGGATGCCCTTCGTATGCTGCGTGCTCTTAGATTCTCAGCTCAGCTAGGCTTTGAGATAGAGCCTGAGACCTATAAGGCTATCTGTGAGCTTGCACCTACCCTTGATAGAATCAGTGCTGAGCGAATCCAGGTGGAGATGGTGAAGCTGGTTACATCGGACCATCCTGAAAGGCTTAGAGAAGTCTATAACACAGGGCTTTCAAAGGTGTTCTTCCCAGAGCTTAACATAATGATGGAATGTGAGCAGAATAACAAGCATCACATGTACACAGTAGGTGAGCATGCCATTAAGGCAATGGAGCTATCCCCAGCGGATAAGGTAATCCGCCTTACTATGATGCTTCACGATGTGGCAAAGCCAGCCTGCAAGACTACAGACGATAAGGGGCAGAACCATTTTAAGATGCATCCTGTAAAGGGAGCTGAGATGGCACGTGATGTGCTTAGGCGTCTTAAGTTTGATAATGACACTACGGATAAGGTGTGCAATCTGGTAAAGAACCATGATGACAGACCTGAGATAAATGAGCGTAACATCCGCAGAATGATTATCAGGGTAGGCAAGGAGAATTTTGAGGATTTGCTGGCTGTTAAGCGTGCAGATACCTTGGCACAGAGTATGTATCACCGAGAGGAAAAGCTTGCTTACATTGATGAGCTGGAGCAGATGTATAAGTCTATAATTGCAGCAGGGGATTGCCTTAAGATAAAGGATTTACAGATAAACGGTAAGGATTTAATAGACATGGGAGTCCCACAGGGACAGCGCATCGGGGAGATTTTAAAGGCTGTTTTTGATGAGGTTGTGGATAATCCAGAGTGTAATAATAGAGATTATTTGCTAAATCGAGTCAAAGATATGCTACAATAATGAATATGGAAGGGATTTTTACACACAAAACAATCAATTTAATACTGATAATGACTGTAGCAATGTTGGCTTTTACTAGCTGTGGAAGGCATCCTAACAACGCTACTGTAACAAACCATACTGGCTCTGCTCTAAAGCAGGAGTCTGCAAATGTGGAGAATCAGGATGCCACCGCTTCTCCGAAGGAAGAGGAGATAGTAGAGGCGCCTCTTTACATCGTTGAGAATCTTAACATGACAGACGAGACCATATCTTTGTATTCAGTGGATGAAGATAAGCAGATTAGGTACAACTACAATATGACCACACGGTTTTTGGATAAGTTTGGCACAAACAGTGTGTGGGCAAGCTTTACAAACGGCACAGTTGTTACAATCGGAGATTTCCTGCCTGCCTCAGGAGCACTTGAATCCGTTCAAAAGAGTGGGGATGTATGGATATTTGACGATATTTCCAAGTATAAGCTAGAGCCCGAACGAGGCCTTATTACAATAGATGGCAAGAATTACAAGATTACTGATAAGACCAAGGTCTACTCTGACAATCTTAAGATTCAGGCATCTGATATCGGTGAAGATGACATTATTACTGTTGTAGGTCAGGAAAAGGAAGTTATTTCCATTGCAGTTACTACAGGTCATGGGTATTTTAAGCTGACTAATACGTCATTGTTTGACGGCAGTATGATTTTTATAGGTAAGAAGATAGTATCCACAGTCTATGGGGACGAGCTAATAGAAGTACCAGAAGGAACATATAACATTACGGTTGCTAACAATGGCTGGGGCGGCACTGGGGAATATTCAGTTGCAAGAAATGCCACTACTGTAATTAATTTAGAGGATTTAAAGGGGGAAGGACCATCATTCTGTTTGCTTACATTCCTTGTTACAGTGCCAGACACTTATGTATTCTTGGATGGCAAGCAGGTGGATGTAACAGAGCCTCAGAAAGTTCAGTACGGCTCACATAAGCTGGTGGTACAGTGCGATGGTTATACATCATGGAACAAGACACTGGTGGTTAATTCTGAATCTGCCACTATTACCCTTGAAATGGAAACAGATACGGGGGAAACTACAGAACAATCTGTAACAAACAATACTCAGAATAATGAGCAGGCTGATACGTCAAATACTGCAAATCAGCTTCCTAATCAGACAACAAATCAGACAACAAACCAGGCTACTAATGGGACTACAAATAATTCTGTAAATAGGAATAATTCACCTGAAAAAGAGTCTGCTGGTAGCACTTTAAAAGACAATTACGATTACGAAGTGGATTATTTATCGACAATTTCAGACCTTATCAGTAATCTTATGAATTAGCCAACTGTGAAAAAGATGTGAACTTCCCGAAAAATCAAGGGTTTGTAAATAGTAATAGTGTTTAAAAATTACGCAAAAAATTTGTAATAATCCATAAAAACCTTATAAAAACGGGATATTTTAGGGTTTTCTTGTTGACATGCAAAGTCAAAACAATTATAAAGAATATTGTAGTTAAGGGATTTCCCAACTATAAAATTTAAATTAAATTCTCGAGGAGGAATAGTAATGAACAAGACAGAATTAGTAGCAGCTATCGCTAGCAAGGCTAACATTTCTAAGAAGGACGCAGAAGCTTCTGTTAAGGCATTTACAGAGGTTGTTGCTGAAGAGCTTAAGAAGGGGGAGAAGATTCAGCTTGTAGGTTTTGGTACTTTTGAAGTATCTGCAAGAGCAGCTCGTACAGGTAGAAACCCACAGACAGGCGCAGAGATGAAGATTCCTGCATCTAAGGCTCCTAAGTTTAAGGCTGGTAAGGCTCTTAAGGATGCTATCAACTAATATATTTTTTGATTTTTATTAGATGATGGTGGGGTTCGGCTATGCCGAACCCCTTTTTATTAAAATGAGCCTTCCCCCTTTGGGGGAAGGTGCCCCGCAGGGGCGGATGAGGGTAAGATGAGACTAGACAAATATCTAAAAGTAAGCCGCTTAATCAAACGTCGCACCGTAGCCAACGAGGCTTGCGACAGCGGTCGAGTACAAATTAATGGAAAAATTGCGAAAGCTTCCACTGATGTTAAGATTGGTGATATAATTGAGATAGCATTTGGTAACAAAAATGTTAAGGTAGAAGTATTAGATATTCAGGAAACTACAAAAAAGGATGCAGCAGCGGAGCTATTCAAGTATGTCTAAAAAGGGAAGAAGAGTTAGAAGAAAGAAAACCTCTACAGGTAGAATATACGTAGCTGTAATCATGCTTTTTATGATAGGGGCTATGACTGTCCAGATGGTTAATCTGTATCGCAAGAATCAGGACTACAAGAGGACAGAAGAGACTCTTGAAAAGCAGCTTGAATCAGCTAAGCAAAAGCAGGATAAATTAAAGGAAGATGAAGAATACGTCGGTAGCGACGAATACATAGAAAAAGAAGCATCTGAGAAGCTTGGATTAACACATGACAATTGGATCATTTTTAAAGAAAAAGAAAATTAACGAATATATTGAGAAATACAATATGCTTAATAGAGGCGATGGAGTAGTGCTAGGCCTGTCAGGAGGCCCAGATTCCGTATGCCTCTTTTTTGTATTGTTAGCACTTAAATCAGAATATGACCTTACCATAGAGGCAGTGCACATTAATCACATGATTAGAGGCACAGATGCTGACGAGGACCAGGAATATGTTAGACAGCTATGCCAGGAATTTGATGTACCTTTAAAAGCGCTAAAAATCGATATTCCTGCACTTGCCAGTGCAAGCGGCAGGTCTATAGAGGAAGAGGCCAGAATCGCCAGATACGAGGCATTTGAGGATGCTGCAACTATGCTGAGGGATAAAGGCTTTAATACTAAGATAGCTGTGGCTCATAATGCCGATGATAATGCTGAGACAGTGCTGTTTCACATGGCTAGAGGCACTGGGCTAGACGGTATGTGCGGCATCGCTCCTGTAAGGGATGGAATTATCAGGCCGCTACTTGCAGTTCCTAAGAAAGATATCTTAGAATTCTTGGAATCTAATGAAATAGCCTATTGCATCGATGCTACTAACAACCAGGTGGATTATGATAGAAACAGAATCAGGCACAATATCATGCCTGAGCTTAATCTTATAAACGATAAGGCTTTAGAGCACATATTTGATATGACAGAAAGGCTATCCCAGGTGGCAGATTACATATCCTTCGAGGCCAAGGGCTTGCTACAGATGGCTAAGCAAGAGGATGGGTCTCTTAGAAAACGGGCCATATCTACAGCTCCTAGGGTAATTGCAAGCCAGGCAATTAAGGAATATTTAAGCAGCTTTATGCCTTATCAGAAGGATGTTTCGGCAGTCCATATCGATTCAATATTAGATTTGCTTAATGAGGACGGGGAGCGTCAGGTTCAGCTTCCATACAAGAAAACCCTCATAATATCCTACGAAAAGATGTATGTGATTGATAAAGAAGAAGCAGAGGCTAAAAAAGTTAATCCTAGGTTTGAATATAGGGAATTTGCCTATGAAAAAGCCATGAATTACCCTAAAGAAACCTATACGAAATGGTTCGATTGTGATAGAATAATGGCTAATGTTGTAATAAGAACCAGGGCTGAAGGGGATTATCTTGTCATCGATTCTGAAGGTAATCGCAAGTCAATTCAAGATTATTTTGTTGATGAGAAAATTCCAAGGCATATGCGTGATACAGTACCTCTAGTGTGCGATGGCAATCATGTTATGTGGGTAGTAGGCCACAGGGTTAGCGAATATTACAAGATTTCTACAAATACCACTCGAGTATTAGAGATAAGTTACACGGAGGAAGAACAAAATGAGTGAGAACATCAGAGTTCTGTTACCAGAGGATGAATTAGCTGAAAGAATAGCAGAACTAGGAGCACAGATTAGCAAGGACTATGAGGGTGAATCAGTATTTTTAGTATGTATATTAAAGGGCGCAGCCTTCTTCGCATGTGAGCTTGCAAAGCGTATCACAGTCCCTGTTACTATTGATTTTATGGCTACATCCAGCTATGAAGGCGGCACAGTATCTTCAGGTGTAGTTAAGATTAAGAAAGAGTTAGACTTAGACCCAACTGGACAGAATGTCATTATAGTTGAGGATATTATAGATAGTGGTAACACACTTAATTTCCTTGGACAGTATTTCAAGGACCGCGGGGCTAAATCAGTTCGCATGGTTACAATGCTTGATAAGCCAGACCGCAGAGAGGTAGATGTACACGTAGATTACACAGGCTTCACTATTCCAGATCAGTTTGTAGTTGGATATGGACTTGATTATGACCAGAAGTATCGCAATCTTCCATATATCGGAGTAGTTGAATTAGACTAGGAGGAAAAATTGAAGAAAACTAGAGCTTCAGGAATGATTATCTATGCCATTTTTGTAGTGGTGATACTTGGTATTTTGTATACAAGTATGGGCAAATCAACAGCTACATACACAATGGCACAGTTTAAAAGAGCAATCAAGCATGATGAGGTAACTTCTGTTAACATCGTACAGAACGAGCAGGTACCTACAGGTGCAGCTAATATCAAGCTTTCTGATGGCACAACAGTTAAGCTTTACGTTTCAGATGTAAACGAAGTGGAAAGCTTACTTGAAAAAGCTAGGATTACCTACACACTTTCAGATGTTCCTCATGACAGCTGGATTTCCGATTTGCTTCCAATGCTTGTAGTGCTAGGTGCAGTATTCATATTGTTTATGATGCTGATGAATGCCCAAGGCACAGGTGGCGGTGGCGGAGCAAATGCCAGAATGATGAATTTCGGCAAGAGCCGCGCCAAGATGACTTCCAAAGAAGATATTAATACCACATTTGATGATGTGGCAGGCCTTAAGGAAGAAAAGGAAGAAGTGGAAGAGCTTGTTGATTTCCTTAAAGATCCGGCCAAGTACACACGCCTTGGTGCACGTATTCCTAAGGGTGTTATTCTTGTAGGCCCTCCGGGAACAGGTAAGACTCTTCTTGCCAAGGCTATTGCAGGAGAGGCAGGAGTTCCATTCTTCTCTATTTCAGGTTCTGATTTCGTAGAGATGTTTGTTGGTGTAGGTGCCAGCCGTGTTCGTGATTTGTTTGAAGAGGCTAAGCAGAATGCCCCATGTATCGTATTTATTGATGAGATAGATGCAGTTGCCCGCAGAAGAGGTACTGGTATGGGCGGCGGCCACGATGAGCGTGAGCAGACACTTAATCAGCTTCTTGTAGAGATGGATGGATTTGGTGTAAACGAAGGCATTATCGTAATGGCAGCCACTAACCGTGTTGATATATTAGATCAGGCTATCATGCGTCCAGGACGTTTCGATAGAAAGGTTTATGTAGGTCGTCCTGATGTTAAGGGACGTGAGGAAATTCTTAAGGTACACGCTGCTAACAAGGCTTTGGCAGAGGATGTTGACCTTAAGCAGGTGGCTCAGTCTACTGTAGGCTTTACCGGAGCGGATCTTGAGAATCTCCTTAACGAGGCAGCAATCCTTGCAGCAGGCGAGGACAGAGCCTATATCCTACAGGAGGATATTAAGAAATCCTTCATCAAGGTAGGAATTGGTAAGGAAAAGAAGAGCAGGGTGGTTTCTGACAAGGAAAAGAAAATCACTGCTTATCACGAGGCAGGACATGCAATACTCTTCCATGTGTTGCCTGATGTTGGACCGGTATATACAGTTTCGATTATTCCTACAGGCGCCAGCGCCGCAGGATATACCATGCCAATAGATGAAAATGATGATATGTTTAATACTAAGGGTAAGATGACTCAGAATATCATTGTTTCACTAGGCGGCAGGGTTGCAGAGGAGCTTATATTTGATGATGTGACCACAGGTGCATCAAACGATATTAAGCAGGCTACTCAGATGGCTAAGAATATGGTTACTAAATATGGATTTTCTAAGGCAATCGGCATGGTTCACTATGGCGATGACGACGAAGAAGTATTTATAGGTCGTGACCTTGCCCATACAAAGGGCTTTTCCGATGCTACAGCGAAGGCCATCGATGATGAAGTTAAGAAGATTATCGATGAATGTTATGAAAAAGCTGTGAAAATTCTAAAAGATAATGAACAGATTTTGCATAAATGTGCTAATCTATTAATAGAGAATGAAAGAATTGGTAGAGAGGACTTCGAAGCATTATTTGATGCTGAGAACTAGCTCAAAATCGCTGTATAAGGAATGAATGGGGAATATTTAGTGCAGTATGCACAAAAACATTTATGATGATTTGTTATATTTGTGCACACTTAAGTGTTGCACGGCCATATAATAAACATCGTAAAAACCCCCCAATACATTATATAATTTTTACTAACCCCATAGTAAAAATACCTTCTCCTAAAAAGACAGCGATCGTAGCTGTCTTTTTTACTATCTAAAAATATTCGAGGGGAGCTCGTTATGAATATCCAGGCAATTTACTCAGATGGAACAGCAGAATATAGACACCCTATGGAGCCGGAGCCTTACGATTTAGTAACAATAAGGCTAAGAGTCTACCATCAGGAGGAATTAGATGCCTTTCTTGTATCTAAGCAGCTGGAATCTGCCAAGAAGATGCACTTAGAGCGTACACGTGGCGAATTCGACTATTATTCTTGTGATGTGAAGTTGCAGGATAAGGAATTTAGATATCATTTTGAAATCGTTGGTGATTATGGCATCTATTATTACGATAGAGTGGGATTGTGGCGCGACCTGAGAGAGCATTATGACTTTTCTATAATGCCTGGCTTTTCCACACCAGCATGGGCAAAAGGTGCAGTTATGTACCAAATCCTTGTGGATAGATTCTGCAATGGTGATAAGAGCAACGATGTGGAAACCAATGAATATCATTATGTGGGCGCACCTGTTCAAAGGGTAACTGACTGGGATAGCATTCCCGCAAATCTTGATATAGGTAGATTTTACGGTGGAGACTTAGAGGGCGTTAGGCAAAAGCTGCATTACCTTAAGAGTTTAGGTGTAGAGGTAATTTATTTTAATCCTCTGTTTGTTTCTCCGTCTAATCATAAATACGATACTTCTGATTATGACCACATCGACCCTCATTTTACTGTTATTAAAAATGATGGCGGAGAGTGTCTGAAGGATGGGGATTATGATAATACCCATGCCACTAAATATAAGCTGAGAGTCACTAACAAAGAGAATCTGGATGCAAGTAACCAGTTCTTTGCAGATTTTGTAAATGAGGCTCACGATAAGGGAATTAGAATCATTATTGATGGTGTATTTAACCATTGTGGTTCATTTAATAAATGGCTAAATAGGGAAAAGATTTATTCTAAGGAAGAGGGCTATGCACCTAGAGCTTACGAAAGCAAGGATAGTCCATATCACGACTTCTTCTGGTTTTACGAAGACTCTTGGCCAGATAACAAATCATATGATGGCTGGTGGAGTCATGATACATTGCCTAAGCTTAACTACGAGGCTTCTGAGAAGCTATATAAATACATAATGGATATTGGCAAAAAGTGGGTGAGTCCCCCATACAATTGTGATGGCTGGAGATTGGATGTTGCTGCGGATTTAGGGCATTCAGAGGAATTTAACCATAAGTTCTGGCGTGATTTCAGGGATGCAGTAAAATCTGCAAATCCTAATGCTATTATTCTTGCAGAGCATTATGGAAACCCTAGTGCGTGGCTTGCTGGAGACCAGTGGGATACTATCATGAATTATGATGCCTTTATGGAACCACTTACATTCTTCCTGACAGGTATGGAGAAACATTCTGACGAATTCCAGCCTAGTGCGATAGGGGATGGAGAGCGATTTAAGAATACCATGCTACATTTTATGGCTCGTCTTAAGACACCATCATTGTATTGTTCCATGAATCAGCTTTCTAACCACGACCATTCCAGATTTTTGACCCGTACTAATCATGTGGTGGGGCGTCTTGCTACTAAGGGTGCCAGAGCTGCAGAGGAGGGCGTTAGCGTGCCTATAATGAAGCTGGCAGAGATGGTTCAGATGACCTGGCCAGGAGCTCCTACCCTTTATTATGGTGATGAGGCAGGGGTATGTGGTTTTACCGACCCAGATAGCCGTCGTACCTTTCCTTGGGGTCACTGCGATTACAATTTAATCGATTACACCAGGGATATGATAATGATTCACAAGCACAGCAAGGCCATTAAGGAAGGCTCATTTAGATTCCTTAACTGTGGACAGGGATTCATCAGTTTTGCACGTTTTACTTCTAACGAGCAGGTAATTGTGGTGATAAACTCCAATACGAATGCCATCACTGTGGATATCCCAGTATGGATTGCCGGGGTTCCTATGAATTGCAATTTGGAACGTGCGATTTTGACCAATGAGGTTGGTTATTCAATAATGCCTACCGATATAAAAGTTGAGGGAGGAAATCTCCATGTGGAGCTGACTCCTTTATCTGGCATTGTGTACAAAAGATGAGCCTAATATTGTAATTTACAAGCCATACTGTATTTAGTATAATCAAGGTAGGTTCAGGTATTGATACACAATATATAGTTGTTAATGATTGGCCTAACCCAAGTTATTGAGTTTTACGGGAGAGTTATTATGGCAAAGGATCTCACATGTCAAAGCAACATCGACATGCAATCACTTGAGGACCGACATAAAGAGCTAGAAAAAGCATGGAACGATTTGCTAATGGAAAGAAGAGAGTATGAAGCGCGTATTCACGCCCTCGAACAGCAAGAAAAGCAGTTTCAGTTAAAATGGGATTTGTTAATTACAGAGACCCAGAGGCTTGCTGAAGACAAGAAGCAATTCGAAAGAAAGAAAAAGTTCTATGAGCACGTACAATCAAGCTACATAGAACCATATCAGGAGCAGGATAACATCGTCCACGGAGAGATGTTCTTTTCTGGTGTTTCTGATAAGAAAGCGCTCAAAAAGCGCTATAAGGATTTAATTAAAATCTATCATCCAGACGGCGAATCTGGCGACACCGCCACCGTCGCCGAAATCAACCGCGAATACGAAGATTTAAAAGAGACAATGAATTAAAAAAAGCCTTCCCCTTGAGGGGAAGGTGGTCCGAAGGACCGGATGAGGTGTATCACCCCACAACTCTTCGCATATCCTCAGGCAATGGAGCCACAAACTCCATTGCCTGTTTTGTTATCGGATGCCTAAATTCAATCCTCCGCGAATGCAGCGCCTGCCTATCCATCCACTCAAAATCTGGATTATACAAATGATCCCCAATCAGTGGATGTCCAATATACTTAAAATGCACCCTAATCTGATGGGTTCTTCCTGTCTCAAGATGAATTGAGATAAGGCTGTGCCCATTCTTTTCATCTATAACCTTGTAGTGAGTAACAGCTCTCTCTCCATTATCATAATCCACACATCTAGTAATAATAGAATCATCCACACGTCCAATAGGAGCATCAATAGTGCCCTCAGGCTTATCTAGTTTGCCACGAACTATGGCGTAGTATTCCCTATGAAAATCCCTGTTCTTAACCATCGTAGATAAGATATTAGCGCTAACCAGATGCTTGGCAATAACAGTCAATCCTGATGTATTCTTATCAAGCCTATTTGCACAGCGGAATATAAAAGCCTTACCCTGTGCCTTATAATAATAAGCTAGGCCATTAGCCAGTGAATCCTCGTAATGATTAAGACTAGGATGTATTGGTAGCCCTGCAGGCTTATTTATTACAATAATATCCTCATCCTCATATACAATATCCAAATCCATCTTTACAGGTGGAATCTTTTCGGAAGAATCTTCTTCAGATATATTCACAGTCAACACTTCCCCAGCCGCAAGCTTTCGATTCATATGCACCCACTCGCCGTCAATTACAACGTTATTAGGCATCTTTTTAATAGCAGTGATATTTGCGGAAGAATAGCCTTGCGCCTTTAAATATTTATCTATCTGAAATCCATCGTATTTAGTTGTTATTTCATAAGTTAGTGTTCGATTCATAAGGATAATTATTAAGCAAAAGAGCCAGACATGTCAATGCCTGGCTCTTTCATAGAAGGAGAATAATATTATTAAATGAAGAAAAAGAAGCTACTTCATAGTTACTACTACACTTACTGTCTTCTTGCTTCCGTCGAAAGGAATTACATTTCCTGCAACCTCTACGCCGTCAACTGTAAGTGATGCAACGCCCTTTTGAACCTTGTTAGGGTTCTTGATTTCAATATTGTAGGTTACGCCGCGGTAAACACGTGTGATATTGAAATCTCCGAATTCTGCTGGGATACATGGATTAACTGAAAGTCCCTCAAGTGTAGGATAAATTCCAAGGATGTATTGAGAGATATTTGTAAATGTCCATGCAGCAGTTCCTGTAAGCCAGCTGTTCTTTGCCTCACCGTGGAACTTGGCATCAGCTCCTGCTACCATCTGTGAGTAAACATAAGGCTCAGTTCTATGAATCTCGGAAATGTCCTCAATATATGATGGACAAGTCTTCTTGTAAACTTCAAATGCTCTATCGCCACGTCCTATGCATGTTTCAGCAATAGAAATCCATGGATTGTTATGGCAGAAGATTCCAGCATTCTCCTTGTATCCAGGTGGATATGATGTGATTTCACCAAGTTCAAGATGATATCTTGTGTAAGCAGGCTGAAGAATCATAACACCATACTTTGTATCAAGCTTCTCTTTAACTGAATCAAGGGCCTTCTTTGCCTTGCCATCATCAACGCCAACACCAGCCATTACGCACATACCCTGTGGCTCGATGTAAATCTGTCCTTCATCACATTCCTTAGAACCAACCTTGTGGCTGTATGCATCATAAGCACGTACGAACCACTCGCCGTCCCAGCCATCCTTCTCAATGGCTTTAACCATCTTATCAACTTCAGCTAAAACTCTGTCAGCTTCAGCGTTGTCACCCATGAGCTTGCAAAGGTCTGCATACTCGCGACCATATTTTACAAACATACCAGCAATAAATACTGATTCAGCAACAGGTCCCTCTGATGGTCCGAAGCACTGGAAGCTTTCACCTGGATGCTCAGAGAAGCAGTTAAGGTTCAAGCAGTCATTCCAATCGGCACGACCGATAAGTGGAAGGTCATGTGGACCCTTGTGATTTACAATATAATCAAATGAACGCTTCAAATGTTCCATAAGAGTAGTTGCCACTGACATATCGTTGTCGTATGGAACCATCTCCTTAAGGATTGAAGTATCACCTGTTTCGCGAATGTAAGCGCTTGTTCCAGCGATTAGCCATAATGGATCATCGTTAAAGCCTGAACCGATATCAGAATTGCCCTTCTTTGTAAGAGGCTGATACTGATGGTAAGCACTACCATCCTGGAACTGAGTTGAAGCGATATCAATGATACGCTCTCTAGCTCTGTCAGGAATTAAGTGAACGAAACCAAGAAGATCCTGGCAAGAATCTCTGAATCCCATTCCTCGTCCGATACCTGTTTCATAGTAAGAAGCAGAACGTGACATATTAAATGTAACCATGCACTGATACTGATTCCAGATATTTACCATACGGTTAACATGCTCATCCTTAGATTCGATGTGGAACTTGCTAAGAAGGTCATTCCAATATGCATTAAGAGCTGCGAAAGCCTTATCGAAATCTTCTGTTGTCTGGTACTTAGCAAGAAGAGCGTTAGCTTTCTTCTTATTGATGATACCAGGTGCTTCCCACTTATCATCCTCAGCATTCTCAACGTATCCTAAAGCAAATACGAAAGTCTTGCTTTCGCCAGCTTCAAGGCTGACATTTATCTGATGAGAAGCGATTGGATACCAACCAGAAGCGATTGTGTTATGAAGCTTTCCTTCAATAACAGCTGCTGGCTTATCTGGTCCGTTGTATGCGCCGCGGAATTCATCGCGGCTTGTTTCAAAGCCGTCAATCTTTGTATTTACAGAGTAAACAGCGTAGTGATTGCGGCGCTCTCTGTACTCAGTCTTGTGATATATAGTAGAATCGATTACTTCCACTTCGCCAATAGAAAGGTTACGCTGATAATTCTTCATATCGTCATCAGCATTCCATAGGCACCACTCAACATAAGAGAAAAGTGTGATATCTTTCTTGGCATTTCCCTTGTTAGTCAGAGTAACCTTTGTAAGTTCAACTGGGTCACCGATAGGTACAAATGTTGTAAGTGCAGCTTCAATATCGTTCTTAGCACCTGTGAACTTGCTGTAACCAATACCGTGACGGCACTCGTAAGAATCAAGCTCAGTCTTTGTAGGCTGCCAGCCTGGGTTCCAGATTGTATCTCCATCTTTAATATAGAAATACTTACCATTAGTATCTGGTGTAGTGTCGTTGTAACGATATCTGGTCATGCGAAGAAGCTTTGCATCCTTATAGAATGTATATCCACCGCAGGTGTTAGATATCAATGTAAAGAAGTCTGTACAGCCAAGGTAATTAATCCATGGCAATGGGGTCTTTGGAGTGGTGATAACGTATTCTTTATTGTTATCATCGAAAAATCCGTATTTCATATGTTCCTCCCTAAATGATGAATAAGTAAACGATTAAGTTATAATTTAATTGATAATCGTGTAAATACTGATAAAAACCTACGCAAACGTTTAAGCTAATAGACATAGTATTTACGCATTAAGAATACCATAATGGGGGTAAAAAGCAATTGGGTAACAAAAATTTTGTGCAAATAGCACTAAAACAACCAGGAGAATTATTGCGAAAACACAAATTTTCGAAAATGACTTGTAGATTTTCGAAAATAGAGCTATATTTAAGTTACGAAAACGATTAAGCGTTTTCAGAAGGGATTAGGTATGAAGTGATGGTTTCATTAAAGGATATTGCAAGCAAATGTAATGTATCCGTAGCTACTGTCAGCAAGGCACTTAATGATCACAGTGACATCGGAGCGGAGACAAAAGCCAGGATAAGAAGGACAGCAAGGGAATTAGGATACGTGCCAAATGCGGCAGCAAAATCCATGAAGACGAATAGAACCCACAACCTTGGAGTTTTATTTATGGATGATGCCAACAGCGGATTACAGCACGACTTCTTCGCAAGTGTCTTGGAAAGCTTCAAAAAAGAAGTTGAAAGGGAAGGCTACGATATCACCTTTATCTCTAATGATAGAACCAGACCGGGAAGAACTTCTTATCTTACACATGCAAGATACAGAAGATTTGATGGAGTGATAATAGCAAATGTTCACTTCGATGACCCAGAGGTGGTAGAGCTGGTCAAAAGTGATATTCCGGTTGTTACAATCGATCACATCTACAACGACACCACTACAATCTTATCTGATAATGTAGATGGAATTAAAACTCTTGTTGATTTTGTTGTTGCAAATGGTCATAAGGATATCGCATACATCCACGGAGCTGATTCTTCAGTTACAAGAACAAGACTTGTTACTTTCAACAAACAATTGGAAGAGCACGGAATTACAGTTCCAGATGAGTACATCCAGGAATCTCCTTATAGAGATACTCACGGGGCATACGAAAAGACGTTGGAGCTTTTGGATTTGCCAAACAGACCAACCTGTATCTTTTATCCAGATGATTATGCAGCATACGGCGGCATGAGAGCGGTGATGGAAAAGGGATTGAAGGTTCCAGATGATGTATCAGTAGTTGGGTTCGATGGAATCAAGGTGGCTCGCCACATTCGTCCACGTCTTACAACCTACAGACAGGATGCGGATGGCTTAGGAACCCAGGCGGCGAAGAATCTTATCGATTTAATCGAAAGACCAAAGACCACATTAATCAAGCAGATAGTGGTAAAAGGAAAGCTCCTTGAAGGAGATACTCTTAAAAAGCTTAATTAGGCATTTGGTTGAGAAATCAACTTATTATAAATGCAGTAACAATCAATCAAAACGCGCTAAGCGCGTAAAATTGGGAGGAACACAAAATGAAAAAACGTTTAGTAAGTTTGCTAGCAATGGCAACAATGACAGCAACAATGTTTGCTGCATGTGGAAGCTCTGATACAGCTTCTACAGAAACACCTGCAACTGATGGAGCAGCTACAGAGGCTACTGATTCAGCTGATGATGCTGCAGTAGAGCTTCCAGAAGACACAGGTAAGGTTCTTAACATCTACGCATGGAACGAGGAGTTCAAGAGCCGTCTTACAGATCATTATGCAGGCTACACAGAAGTAGATGCAACACATGGTAAGATTGGTGATGTTGATGTTGTTTGGAACATCACTCCATCAACAGACAATGCATACCAGAACAATCTTGATGAGGCACTTTTAGCTCAGGAATCTGCTTCTGCAGATGACAAGGTTGACTTATTCCTTGTAGAAGCTGACTATGCACTTAAGTATGTTGATACAGATTATGCAATGGCTCTTAAGGATCTTGGAATTACAGATGCTGACCTTGCTGATCAGTACAAGTACACACAGGATATCGTTACAGATTCAAACGGTAACTTAAAGGGTGCTTCATGGCAGGCTTGCTCAGCTGGATTTATTTACAACAGAGAAGCAGCTAAGGAAATCCTTGGCACAGATGATCCAGATGAAGTACAGGCAGCAGTAGCTGATTGGTCTAAGTACAATGAGACAGCAGCTAAGGTAGCTGACGCTGGTTACAAGATGTGCTCTGTAAACGATACATACCGCGTATATTCAAACAATGTATCTGGTAAGTGGGTACAGGATGGCAAGGTTGTAATTGATAAGAACATTGAAAAGTGGGTTGATGACTCTAAGGAACTTGTTGATGCTAAGGCTGAGACAACAGATGATCTTTGGGGTGATGACTGGGCAAAGGGTAAGAGACCAGAAGGTAAGATATTCGGCTACTTTGGACCAGCTTGGTTCTTCAACTTCTGCCTTGATGCAGATCAAGATGGCACAATCGCTAACAAGGGCGGTTGGGGATACTGTGTAGGACCACAGTCTTATTACTGGGGTGGTACATGGATCTGCGCAGCTACAGGTACAGACAATGCTAACCTTGTAAAGGATATCATCCTTACAATGACAACAGACAAGGCAGTACTTAAGGATATCGCTCAGAAGGATGCTGATTGTGTAAACTCTAAGACAGTTCTTGCAGAACTTGCATCTGACGATTCAGGTAACCTTGACCTTCTTGGTGGACAGAACCCATATGCACAGCTTGCAGAAGGTGCTGAGAAGGTAGACCTTTCAAATCTTTCAGCTTATGATCAGGGATGTAACGAAGAGTTCCAGAAGGCTATGAAGAACTACTTCCAGGGTAACGCTACAAAGGATGAAGCTCTTGATATGTTCAAGAAGGCAATTGTTGAGAAGTACCCAGATGTAACAGCTGAGTAGTATCAGGTTTTTGATTTTCTTTAGAAGATTGATGACTGGAGATTGACAATCATATTGGGGCGCATGGGGGATATGCTCCATGTGCCCTATTTTAAAGACAAAGGGAGCATTTATGGCTAAGAAAAGTAAAGTAGTTAGATACAATAAATGGGGCTACATATTTTTAATTCCGTTTCTTGTAGTATTTATAATTTTTCAGTTGATACCATTGGCATCTACTATTTATAATTCTTTTTTCGAGAATTATCGTTCGGGATTAACTCAGATTGGTCCTAATTTTGTTGGAATCGAAAATTACAAAACAATAATTACAAATGGTGATTTACCATTATATTTCAAGAACACAATGATTATGTGGATTTTAGGTTTTATTCCACAGATAGTACTTTCATTATTATTAGGAGCTTGGTTTACAGATCCTTCACTTAGATTAAAGTGCCAGACATTTTTTAAAACAGTGATCTATATGCCAAACTTGATTATGGCATCAGCATTCGCAATGTTATTCTTTACATTATTTGCTGATAGCGGCCCAATCAATTCGTTATTAATTCAGATTGGAGTCTTTAAAGAAGCGTTTCAGTTTATGAGCCATGCAGGATCTGTCAGAGGACTTGTGGCAACTATGAACTGTCTTATGTGGTTTGGAAATACGACTATTCTTCTGATGGCAGGAATGATGGGTATTGACCCTTCATTATTCGAAGCGGCTCAGGTTGATGGAGCTACTGCTAATCAGATTTTCTATAAAATAACTCTGCCACTCCTTAGACCAATATTGGTATTCGTAATGATTACTTCACTTATTGGTGGATTACAGATGTTTGATGTACCACAGATTTTAACAAACGGTACTGGTGATCCAATGCGTTCATCAATGACACTTATCATGTACTTGAACAAACATTTGTTTAGCAAGAACTTCGGTCTTGCTGGTGCACTTTCAGTTTACATGTTTGTAATTACTGGAATTTTAAGTTTGATTGTTTACAAGTTTACAAATTCAGAAAAGAATTAGGAGAATAGAAATGGCAGAAAAAAAGAAACAATCTGGTGGCGGTATTCACTTCAGAAGACTGATTGCCTATATTGTATTAATAATAATATCGTTCTTGTGCTTGTTCTGGTTTTATGTACTGTTTATTAATGCTACAAGAAGCCATTCAGAATTAAGTGCGGGATTTACAGCTATCCCTAGCTCACATTTTGTGGAAAACTGGGTGAATCTTAAGAATGGAACACTACCTATAATAAGAGGTATGTTTAATTCTTTGATTATTGCATTTTTAACAGCAACACTTGCAACATATTTTTCAACAATGACAGCGTATGCTATTCATGCATATGATTTTAAGGGAAAGAAATTCATCTTTACATTCATTCTTATGATTATGATGATTCCTACCCAGGTAACTGTACTTGGTTTCTTGCAGTTGATTGATAAGATGAAGCTTGATAACAGCGCTATTCCTCTTATCGTACCTGCTATCGCATCTCCAGCTGTATTCTTCTATATGAAGCAATACATGGATGCTACACTTCCTCTATCACTTGTTGAAGCAGCAAGAATTGACGGCTCTGGAGAATTCAGAACCTTCAATCAGATTGTAACACCTCTTATGAAGCCAGCTATTGCTGTACAGGCAATCTTCAGCTTCGTAGGCAGCTGGAATAATTACTTCACGCCAGCTCTTGTGCTACATGATGACGCAAAGAAGACTCTTCCTATATTAATAGCCCAGCTTCGTAATGCAGACTGGCTTAAGTTTGATATGGGACAGGTATACATGATGATTGCATTCTCAATCTTCCCTGTTATAATTGTATACCTAATCCTTTCTAAGCACATCGTAGGTGGTGTGACTCTTGGAGGTGTTAAAGGCTAGATGAGGCTTCGCCCTCTGGGGCGAAAGAGGTCCGGGGGACCTCTGATCTGAGCCGACCGGAGCGGAAGCGGAGAAGAAGCTGTCAGCGCAGCTGACTGATGAGGGTTGTGTTTTTTGTAATATTAAAAATTAGAAAAAGACTTGACAGACTTACCTAGCTATGATAAATTTAGCTAGCGACTAAGAAAAGCAGGTCTTTTTTTTATGCTCTTTTTTCGCCTCATCAAATTGTTCGCTATGATGAGTGAGCATAAGGTAGACCAAAGTAGAAATTTAACGGAGGTGGAAGTTGTGCGCACAAAGATAACATTAGCTTGCACAGAGTGCCAGCAGCGTAATTACAACATGACAAAAGACAAGAAGACACACCCTGACAGAATGGAAACCAAGAAGTATTGCAGATTCTGCAAGAAACACACAATGCACAAAGAGACAAAGTAGTCTAGCGGAGGTGCGATTATGGCAGAGGAGAAGAAAGTAAAGTCAGGACGTTTCGCAGGTCTCAAGGCAGAGTTTAACAAGATTGTCTGGGCAGACCCTAAGGACGTGTCAAAGCAGACAACAGCAGTTGTTGCTGTGTCAGTAGTTGTAGCAGTGATCATCATCGTATTAGATGCAGTGATCAACAAGGGTGTTAATATCCTAGTTAATTTATAATGGAGGCATCGCGTATGGCAGAGGCAAAGTGGTATGTAGTTCATACTTACTCAGGCTATGAGAACAAAGTCAAGACAAACATTGAAAAGGCAATCGAGACACAGCATCTCGAGGAGCAGATACTTGATGTACGAGTACCTATGGTTGAAGTTACTGAGACTAAGGACGGCGTTAAGAAGCAAGTTTCTAAGAAGATGTACCCTGGTTACGTTCTTATTGAGATGATTATGAATGATGAAACCTGGTATGTTGTCAGAAACACAAGAGGTGTTACAGGCTTCGTAGGACCAGGAAGTAAGCCAGTGCCATTGTCAGAAGCAGAGGTTCAGGCATACTTACTAGGTTCTAGCACTGAAAAGGTCAACGTTGAGGTAGACTTCGAAATCGGCGATACACTTAGCGTAGTAGACGGTACCTGGAAAGATACTGTTGGTGTTGTTAAGTCTATCAATGCTAAGAAGCAGACAGTTACAATCAGCGTTGAAATGTTCGGACGTGAGACACCAGTTGAGATTGATTTCACGGACGTACGAAAGATGGATTAGGTTAGCACGATAAAGGTACGAAGGTGCTAACGCTTATTAAGCAGGAGGAATATCATGGCTAAGAAAATTGAAGGCTATATCAAGTTACAGATTCAAGCTGGTAAAGCTACACCAGCACCACCAGTTGGTCCAGCACTTGGTCAGCATGGTGTAAACATTGTGGAGTTCACAAAGCAGTTTAACGCAAAGACAGCAGATATGGGAGATACAGTAGTTCCTACTATCATCACTGTTTATGCAGATAGAAGCTTCAGCTTCATTACAAAGACTCCACCAGCTCCAGTTCTTATTAAGAAGGCTTGCAAGATTGCTAAGGCATCAGGCACACCTAATAAGACAAAGGTAGCTAAGATTACAAAGGCTCAGGTTAAGGAAATCGCAGAGACAAAGATGCCAGACCTTAACGCAGCATCAATCGAAGCTGCAATGAGCATGATCGAGGGAACATGTAGATCAATGGGCGTTGAGGTTGTAGAATAATTACAGCTTAGCGAAAACAACGTTCTTAGTATTAATTAATTGAGTGGGAGAGCATTTAGCTCGACAAACCACAGGAGGTAAACATGAAAAGAGGAAAGAAATACGTTGCAGCTGTTAGCTCATACGATAAGTCAGCTGCATACGATCCAGCAGAAGCAATCGCACAGGTAAAGAAGAATGCTACTGCAAAATTTGATGAGACAATTGAAGCTCATATCAGAACTGGTTGTGACGGACGTCACGCTGAGCAGCAGATCCGTGGTGCTGTTGTACTTCCACACGGCACAGGTAAGACTGTTAGAGTTTTAGTATTTGCTAAGGGTGCTAAGCTTGACGAGGCACAGGCTGCAGGCGCTGATTTTGTTGGCGGCGAAGAGCTTATTCCAAAGATTCAGAACGAAGGATGGTCTGATTTCGATTCTGTAGTTGCTACTCCAGATATGATGGGTGTTGTTGGACGTCTTGGTCGTGTACTTGGACCTAGAGGACTTATGCCAAACCCTAAGGCTGGTACAGTAACAATGGATGTTGCTAAGGCTGTTGAAGAAATCAAAGCTGGTAAGATTGAGTATAGACTTGATAAGACAAACATTATCCATGTACCTATCGGAAAGGCTTCTTTCACAGAGGAGCAGTTAGCGGACAACTTCCAGACTCTTATGGATGCTATCAACAAGGCTAAGCCATCAAGCTTAAAGGGTCAGTACATTAAGAGCATTTCACTTGCTCCTACAATGGGACCTGGCGTTAAGCTTAATGTTGCTAAAGTTTCAAACTAATAGTTGACAGCCCAATATAATAAATGATATAATGCACAAAGTTGTTGCCGAAGACAGCAGGTGGCGTTAGCCGTAAAGATTTTATCTACCAGCCGAGGACGATTAAGTATTTATCGATTAATCACCTCTATGTCTTTATGGCATAGAGGTTTTTTACTTATCCTCATATAAGCAACACTAAGATTTTATAAGGAGGAAAAATTCGTGGCAAAAGTTGAATTAAAGCAGCCTATCGTTGACGAGATTTCAGCTCAGGTTAAAGATGCAGCATCAGTTGTAGTAGTTGACGCTCGTGGACTTACAGTTGCAGAAGACACACAGTTACGTAAGCAGCT
>SVER01000042.1 GCA_015057315.1 Pseudobutyrivibrio ruminis
AATGCCTATGCTATCGAATATGATTGTATTAATGCAACTCAATTAAAGGCTTCACTTGAATTTAAAAATATAGATGGTCTTTTTGCTGCCGGTCAGTTTAATGGTAGTAGCGGATATGAGGAAGCAGCTGCACAAGGTCTAGTTGCTGGAATAAATGCTGCATTAAAATTACTTGGTAAGGAACCAATGATTTTAGATAGATCTAATTCATACATTGGAGTTTTGATTGATGACCTTGTTACTAAGGAAACAAAAGAGCCATATCGTATGATGACATCTAGAGCAGAGTATAGGCTTTTACTTAGGCAGGATAATGCAGATATTCGCCTCTCTAAAATTGGATACGAGGTTGGTTTACTTCCTAAAGAACGCTATGAACATGTAGTAGAAAAAGAACGTTTAATCAATGAGGAAGTAGCTCGTGTTAAAGAAATAAATATTGGAGCTAGAAAAGAGGTTCAAGAACTTCTTGAGTCATACGGAAGTATACCTCTTTCTAATGGAATTAAGTTAGTTGATTTAATTAGAAGACCTGAGCTTGATTATGATAAGCTTGCGCCAATTGATCCAGAGAGACCTTCTCTTTCTGACGAGGTTAGAGAAGAAGTAAATATCTATATTAAGTATGAGGGATACTTAACTAGGCAGGAAAAACAGGTAAAACAATTTAAAAAACTTGAACAAAAATTAATTCCTAGTGATATTAATTATGATGATGTATCTAGTCTTCGTATAGAAGCTAGACAAAAGTTAACAAAGCTTAGACCAGCTAATATTGGTCAGGCATCAAGAATATCTGGTGTTAGTCCTGCAGATATTTCTGTTTTGTTAGTATATTTGGAAACCTATAAAACTAAATAATTTTGTTTGTTTTGAGGGTATATAAACCTACCCTTAATACAATCGATTTTTAGGAGATTTATGAATAGAGATTATTCTTATTTAATTAAAACTTTATCTGGTTGGAAATTTGAATTGACTGAAAAGCAGATAGAGCAGCTTGATAAATACTATGAGTTGTTAATAGAAAAAAATAAAGTTATGAATCTAACTGCCATCACTGAGTTTGATGAAGTTATAGTAAAACATTTTGCTGATAGTTTATCTATTTGTACTGTTATGCCAAATGATATTCATACTATATGTGATTTAGGAACTGGAGCAGGATTTCCAGGTATACCTATGGCTATAGCTTATCCTAATATTCAATTTACTTTAATTGATTCTCTTAATAAACGTATTAAGTTTTTACAGGAAGTTGTTGATTGTATTGGACTTAATAATGTTACTTTAGTTCATGCAAGAGCAGAAGAAGCTGGGCGTAATAAAATATATAGAGAACAGTTTGATTTAGTAGTTTCACGTGCAGTTGCTAATATTGCTACTTTATCTGAATACTGTTTACCACTCGTAAAAAATGGTGGGTATTTTATTAGCTTTAAGTCTGGTGATATTAATAATGAAATAGAATTATCTGGTAAAGCTATTAATAAATTAGGAGGACAATTAGAAAAACCTATATTATTTAGTTTACCTGATACTGATATAAGTAGGTCTTTCCTTATTATTAATAAAGAAAAAAATACACCAAATGTGTATCCAAGAAAAGCAGGTACTCCTAGTAAGGAACCATTATGCTAATTTTGTTTCACATGAAACTATTATTAGTAATTATTGAGGAATAATTTATGATTAATGATTTTCTAAAAAAATATCAAGAGGAACTTATATCTGATAAGATTCAACTTAAAGAAGATATGGATTTATTAGAGACTAAGATAAATGAAGAAAATAAATTTTTAGCTCTTTTGGAAGAATCCAACGAATCTTATTTTAAGGAGTTTACACCTAGAGATATAAATGCAAAAAATAATGAAAAGGCAGCAGAAATAAAGGTTATCCTTGAAAATTTAAATAAAGAGATGAATATTAAAAATCAACAAATGAAATTCTATGATGGACGATTAGTTGAAATTAATGCTTTGTTAACTAATACTGCTGTAATTAATAGACCAGGTGTTGATAATAATATAGTTAATAATGATTCATTAGACAATTCTAATGATTATTTAAAAAATGCTTTATCTGATATTAATAATTACATTGTATTAGATCCATATAGAGCAAAAATTGAATTAGAAAAAATCATTTCAGAACTATAATTTGACTAAATCTAGTAATGTTTCACGTGAAACATTAGTGGTTATTTTTCATATTAAACACAAAATATAGTATTTGGATTTTTGAATCAACTTCTATATATTGCTATTTTAACTAAATAATGTTTCACGTGAAACATTATTACAATAATAACAGGATAACTACATATAGTTACTATAGATACAACTTCTGGATAAACAAACTAATTTTCTTAGTAGAATTGAAAAAAGTAGAATGATATAATGTAAACTATTCAGAGATAAATAAAGAGAAGAGGGAGACAACTAATGAAAAGAGTTATCGCAATTGCCAACCAAAAGGGTGGTGTTGGTAAAACTACAACAAGTATTAATCTTTCAGCATGTTTAGCTGAAGCAGGTAAGAAGGTATTAGTTATTGATACTGATCCACAGGGAAATGCAACAAGTGGACTTGGATTAGATAAGGATGAATGCGAGAATACTGTTTATGATTTAGTTCTTGATCAATGTAGTATTAAGGAATGTATGTATAAGGTGGAAAATATTCCTAACCTTACTATTATTCCATCAAATGTAGATTTAGCTGGTGCTGAGATAGAGCTCCTTGGAATTAATGAAAAGGAATACATTCTTCGAAATGCAGTAGATTATGTAAAGGATGACTTTGATTATGTAATTATAGATTGTCCTCCTTCACTTAATATGTTAACAATCAATGCTATGACCACAGCTGATTCTGTATTAGTTCCAATTCAGTGTGAGTATTATGCATTGGAAGGTATTAGCCAATTAATTCATACAATTGATTTGGTTCAGCAGAGACTTAATCCAAAGCTTAAGATTGATGGTGTTGTCTTTACTATGTACGATAAGAGAACAAATCTTTCTTCAGATGTTGTTGATACAGTTAAGAATAATCTTAATGCTACAGTATATCAGAC
This sequence comes from Pseudobutyrivibrio ruminis, assembly GCA_015057315.1. Classification (GTDB taxonomy): domain Bacteria; phylum Bacillota; class Clostridia; order Lachnospirales; family Lachnospiraceae; genus Pseudobutyrivibrio; species Pseudobutyrivibrio ruminis_D. Next base: position 3,083 of record SVER01000042.1, read on the forward strand.
AATTATTCCAAGAAATGTAAGACTTGCAGAAGCTCCATCACATGGACTTCCTATTAATCTATATGATGAAAAGTCTGCTGGAGCAGAGAGTTATCGTAACCTTGCAAAAGAAATAATCGGGAGAAAGGATATTTAGTAATGGCAACTAAAAAGGGAGGACTAGGTAAGGGACTTGATTCTCTTATCGTAAATAAAAATGAGGGTGTAGTACTTGCTAATCCAGAAGAGCATGGTGCACCTGTTGAAGTAGATATTGATAAGATTGAGCCTAACAAGCTTCAGCCTAGAAAGAATTTTGATGATGATAAGCTACAGGAACTTTCTGAGAATATTAAGATTCATGGAATAGTTAATCCTTTAATAGTACAGGACAGAGGTTCTTACTATGAAATCATAGGTGGTGAACGTAGATGGAGAGCTGCTAGACTTGCAGGATTTAAAAAAGTTCCAGTTATTATCAAAAAGCTTAGCGAGCAGGAGTTCGTTGAGATTTCTCTTATTGATAACATCCAGCGTGAGCAGTTAAATCCTATTGAAGAGGCTATGGCATTTGCAAGACTTATTGATGAGTTTAAGTTAAAGCAGGATGAGGTAGCAGAGAGAGTATCAAAGAGTAGAACAACTATTACAAATGCTCTTAGATTATTAAAGCTTGATAAACGTGTACAGGATATGATTATTGATGATAAACTTACAACTGGTCATGTTCGTGCTATGCTTGCAATCACTGATCCAGATAAGCAATATGAGTTTGCTGAAAAAGCTTTTGATGAAAAGATGTCAGTGCGTGATGTAGAGCGTGAGGTTAAAAAGCTTCTTAATGATAAGAATGACAAAAAAGTAAAGGGAGCTGGAATTGATCCACAGCTTCAAGCTGTATACCATGATACTCAAGAAAAGCTTAAGGGCGTTCTTGGAACAAAGGTATTTATCAATGCTAAGGATAATAAATGTGGCAAGCTTGAGATAGAATACTATTCTCAGGATGAGCTTAACAGAATCGTAGATTTACTTGAATCTATAAGATAGAATATATGTTCGAATGGAGAAACAACAATGATTGAGCAGTATTTAGGAATAAGCACAGACTATATAGTAATTGGTCTTGCTGCATTAGTTTTGATAATGATGATTCTCTTAATTGTTTTCATCGTTCAGATGAGCAAGCTAAAAAAGAGATATAAGATTTTTATGCAGGGAAACAATGCAAAGTCTTTGGAAGATACATTAGTATATAGATTAGAACAGGTTGATGAATTAATTGAAGCTAATGCAAGTAACGAAAGAAATATAGATACAATCTTCAAAAATATGAAGGATTGTTTCCAAAAGATTGGACTTGTAAAGTATGATGCATTTAATGAAATGGGAGGTAAGCTTAGCTTTTCTCTTTGCTTATTAAATGAAAAAAATTCAGGTTTTATAATTAATGCTATGCATTCTAGAGAAGGATGTTATACTTATGTTAAGGAAATTATAGATGGAAATTCTATAATTCAGCTTGCTGAGGAAGAAGAGCAGGCACTAGAACAAGCTTTGGGCGGTATGTAATTAATGCATAAATATTTACCAGCAATTGGATTTAGTAAACTTAATAATGATACATTAAATGATTTACTTCAAGAGATAAAGCTGAGACCTGATTACCAGGAATCAGCGATTGATTTTGAAGGAAATCAATTTGTGGAAATTAGATATATGGTAACCGATAATGTTGGGTTAGTTCTTCGCGGAATATATAATGACGATGATGAATTTATCCTGGATTATTATTACCCAACATTTTTTGGTGAAACTGTATCTCTAGTTAATGATGTAGAAATAATCAAGCAATCTGATAAGGATAACTACCAGGTTATGGTTGATGAAATTAGATTAGGTGTTAATCTGATTTTTCAATTGCAAAATATGGGAGAGTACCTTAGACATAATATTATGGATGGAAAAAGTGCTGACAGAAGTGTCAGCCTTTCAGCTCTTTCTTTAGATGGTAAGATTATTCTTCCTTTATATGACAATGAAAAGAGTCGTATAAAAGAAAAAATGAATAATCAAAAGAGAATTGATCTTGTTGTTCAGGCCAGAGAGGGAAATGAAGAAGCTCTTGAAAATCTTACTATGGATGAGATTGACCTATATCAACGTATTAGTAGAAGAGTAGCAAGAGAAGATATTCTTAGTGTGGTTACAAGTTATTTTATGCCTTACGGTATTGAAAATGATAAGTACGAGATTCTTGGAGATATACTTGATGTAAGAAATGTAGTAAATCATCTTACAATGGAAGAATTATATCTGCTTGTTATTGAAAGTAATGATGTAGTTTTTGAAGTATGTATTAATAAGAATAATCTTCTTGGTGAACCACTTGTTGGTAGACGCTTTAAAGGAACTATTTGGCTACAGGGAACAGTTAACTTTGATTAATGATTTAAAAAGTAATAAAGCATTGATTTTTCTTCTAGAGTAGATTAAAATCAAATAGTTGCTTGTTTGAGTAGCTCAGCTGGATAGAGCGTCCGCCTCCTAAGCGGAAGGTCGTGGGTTCGAATCCCATCTCGAACATTATACTTTTAGAAGTCGATTTATATCGGCTTCTTTTTTTTGTGGATTTTATAGTGTTTAATAACAATTTGTCCACAGATATTTCGCAATATTAGGTTACAATACTTTTAGTGTGAAAAGTAGTCTAAAAATTGCAAATATTGTATAATCTAATTAATAGTTATTTGACAATGATTAATGGGGTTAAAAGCACTTCTTTAGATTCTTTTAAAAAGGGAGAAAATCAAAAGGAGGAAAAGGCTAATGGCAGATGTAACACTTACTAAGGAACAGCAAGATACACTGGGGGAAATTGCTAACATAAGTATGGGCTCATCAGCAACGTCTCTTAGTGCTCTTTTAAATAATTTAAAAGTAGATATTACAACTCCAAAGATTGAGTTGATAAGAAAAAGTGAAGCCTTAGACGATTATCATAATGTATGTGTATTGGTTCATATTAATTACGTTAAGGGATTATCAGGTAGTAATGTATTAATATTAAAAGAAGATGATGTAAAGATAATTGCTGATTTGATGATGGGTGGACCTGGCGTAGCAGGTCCAGGAGAAATTGGCGAGATTCAATTATCAGCAGTATCTGAGGCTATGAACCAGATGATGGGAAGTGCAGCTTCTTCTATGTCTCAGCTACTTGATAGAGTAGTAGATATTTCTCCACCAAAGACAGATAATATCGATGTTGAGAGTGTAAAGATTTTTGAAAGGTTATTTGAATCACCAGAAATAGATTTTGTAAAGATTACATTTAATTTAAAAATAGGCACAATAGTAGATTCGGTTATGGTACAGCTATATCCGATTACTTTTGCACTTGATATGGTATCTCTATTTGAAAAGAAGGATAATTAGGGGGCACAATGGACGAGAACGCTAAGAAAATTCAAAGAGAAATAGCCAAAGACAAAATACAAGTAATTCTTGCAAGTATTGCGCTTGCTGTGTTGATTATCATGGAATTCTATATCATGATAAACTTCAAAAGCAATTTTATGGCCATGGCTGTAGGAATACTTTTGATGATAGTTGCGCTATTTTTCCTGATTAGTGCATTAATGGATATGTCCTTAAAGCAAAAGGATATGGAGCAAGAAAAATACGAAGAAATTTACAATGCACAGAAAGCGTCTTATCTGGTAATTAAAAAGAGCTTTGATGAAATGGAGCAAAGACTTCGAGCTATCGAAGAAAACAGCTCCTTACCTGCTGAAGATATCATTAATGCTCAGAAAGCTGTAGCGAAGGTTACAATTTCTCGAAGCAAAGAAAATACAGATGCATTAATGAATTCAAATGACGAGTTGATTAATCAGCTTGTAAGTATACAGGAAAAGATAGATAGCAATAATGATCGAATTATTGAAAAGCAGCAGTCTATAATTAAGGAATCAAACTTTGATATTCAGCAGAAGATATCAGAGTTGACATCACAAATATCTATCATCGAAGGTAAAATTCAAAATGGAATACCTATGATGGCAGCGCAACCTATGCCTCAAATGCAGCAAGTACAGATGGTAACACCACCAATGCCTGATGTAGCAGTGACACCTGAACCTGAAATTAGTCTTGAACCAGAAATTAATCTGGAGCAAGACATTAGTTTAGAGCAGGATATTAATTTAGAATCAGAAATTCAACCGGAACCTGATATTGAACCATCTACAGAAGAACAGGTAATGGAAGAAATTCCAAATGAGGAACAAATCCTTGAAGATATTCCTATAGAAGAGGCAGTAAATGAAGAATTAGTTTCTGAAGAGGCTGTAACAGATGATACTAATTCAGAAAAAGTAGTAGATGATTTAGGATTAGATTTAGATGCAGTAGTTGAGGAACCGGTAGTAGATGACTTAGGTTTGGATTTAGATGCGCCTGTAGAAGAGAGCACTACAGAAGAGCTTACAGCAGAGGAACCAGCCTTAGAGGATATTCCTGAAGAGCCTGTAGCTGAGGAACCAACACTAGAGGAAGCTATAACTGAAGAAGTACAAGTAGAAGAATCTAATGAGGTAGAAGCAGTAGATGATTTAGGATTGGATTTAGACACTGCTGTTGAAGAAACTGCAGAGGAACTTCCAAGTGAAGAACTTCCAAGTGAGGAAGTGTTACCTGATGAAACATCAGTAGAAGAAAATCCACCGGAAAATCCGGTTGTAGAAGAAGCAATTGAAGAGCCTGCTATAGATGAAGTAGTAGAACAAGAAGCTCCTGCTTCTGACGACCCAGGTTCAAATCTGGATGCTTTATTGGAAGAGATTGGAGAAACAGTAGAAGAACCTGTTCCAGAACCGGAGCCAGAGCCTGAACCAGAACCGGAAGAGCCAAAGGATGATTCTATAGTAATTCCAGATGTTGGAGTAGATTTAACAGATCCTAACAGAGTAATGAGTCCTGAGGAAATAGAAAAGCTGTTTGCAAATATTTAAGACTTGTTGCAGGATATGTTATGAAGTAGATTATGGCAATCTAAAAGTAAATGATTATATGTTAACACCTGTCTTACAAATAGGCAGGTGTTATTTTTTCTAAAAATATAAACAAAAAAAGTTGTAAAAAATATAAAAAAAGACTTGCAAAAATTAGTTTTAGGCTATATACTTATATACGTTGCTGAGGCAATAAGAATTTAATAAGTGAGCGCGATTAGCTCAGCTGGCAGAGCACCTGACTCTTAATCAGGGTGTCCAGGGTTCGAACCCCTGATCGCGCACTTAACCGTCGATAATTAATCGGCGGTATTTTTTTATATAAAAACAGCTCCGCCTTATAAAGCGGAGCATAATATTATCTACTAGCTATTAATTTAAAAATCGGATTTCCCTGACTAGAAAACTTTTCTTCATATTCTGTCATTACGTTTCCTTCATTCATTACAGGATCATTATGTAAATCATAAGTAACAGCATCCAATTTCCATAATAAGTGATTATTAATCTCTTCGACGGAAAAATCGAATAAGTCTCTATTATCTGTTTTAAATTCTATATGACCATCTAATGCTAAAATAGAATTATATCTATTTAGAAAAGTAGAAGATGTCAGACGACGTTTTGCGTGTCTATCCTTAGGCCAAGGATCACTAAAGTTAAGATAAATTCTATCTACCTCGTGACAAGCAAAAATATCAAGAATATCGGCAGCATCAAAACAGATAAATCTAAGATTTGGAATTTCTTCTTCCTCTACCTTTTGAATAGCACGTAAAAGTACACTGGTGTATCTTTCAATACCGATATAATTAATGTTAGGGTTCTGCTTAGCCAAAGTAGTGATAAATTGACCTTTGCCCATGCCTATCTCGATATAGAGGGGATTGTCATTATTAAATAATTCTGATTTATATTTACCCTTAAGCTTAACTGGTTGATTGATGCAATATGGACTATTATTAACAACCTCATCAGCGCCTGGGATATTTCTTAATCTCATATATACCTCCAAAAATAAAATCAAAAACGATTATACCATAAATTTTAGCAGATTAGTATTGCAAGTATATAAAAAGGAAAGGTATACTAGATAAGCGTAAAGGAAAGAGATTATGAAAATGAAAAGAATATTAATTAAGGCTGTAGCCTTCTTATTTTTTTGTAATAGCCTGTTGGCTATAAATTTTAGCACTGTAAAGGCAGCAGATTATTGGCCAGGAAGTGTAGGCGTTACTGCAGAATCAGCAATAATAATGGAGCAGGAGACTGGAACTATTCTGTATTCTAAAAATATAGATGATGAGCATTTTCCAGCCAGTATAACAAAAATTATGACTGCTCTTTTAGTGTTGGAAAACTGTGATTTGGATGAAACAGTTGTATTTTCGGCAGATGCAGTTTATGGAACAGAGCTTGGTTCATCCAGTATAGCACGTGATGTAAACGAAGAGATGACAGTGGAGCAGACCTTATATGGAATGATGCTAGAATCTGCTAATGAGTGTGCCTATGCTTTAGGAGAGCATGTGGCTGGTGATATACCATCCTTTGTAGATATGATGAATGCAAAAGCAAAGGAATTAGGATGTACTCATACTCATTTTAATAACACCAATGGTCTTCCAGATGATGAACATTACACTAGTGCCCATGATATGGCTTTAATTGCAAGAGCAGCATATTCCATTCCAAAATTTGCGGAGATTGTAGGAACTAAGAATTACACAATTCCACCTACAAATAAGCATGCTGATCCAACACCACTTAATAACCATCATCAGATGCTTCACTACTACAAGACTAACAAGTATATCTATGATTATTGCTTAGGCGGTAAGACAGGATATACAGTTGTTGCCGGTGCAACACTTGTAACTTATGCAAAGAAGGATGGAATGACACTTATTTGCGTAGTTATGAAAGACAATACAACAGACCAGTATTTAGATACAACAAATCTATTTGAGTATTGCTTTGATAATTTCAGTACATATAAGGTGGCAGATTTTGCATCTATATCAGAGGATGATACAAATGTTACAGGAATCCTTAGTGAAAACAGCGAGCTAATTCAGGTAGATAAATCAGGGATAATAGTAATACCTAAAACTGCAAGTGTGTTAGATGTTACAGCTGAAGTAATTCCATATAGTGACGAGTCTAACAGTTCAGTGATAGGGCAACTAAGATATACTTATGCCGGAAGAAATGTAGGGTTTGCTAATCTGTTGTTTACTAATGCAAAAACAGGAAGTTATCCATTTGATAATTTGCCGGTAGAAAAGGGTGGAAGTGGTAAACAATACATTCAGGTTAACTACCCTAAAATTGGACTTATTATATTAATAATAGCAGCGCTTGTTGCATTAATCCTATTTATAAAGAGTAAATCAAGCGATATATTACTGTATAAGCATAGATATGAAAGTAGACATGCAAAGCCTTCCAAAAAGGGCATGGTTATTATTAGAAATAATGGAAGAAGACGAAAAAGGCGTAAATAACGACTATAATTGTCTTAAATATTTATAGATACGACAAATAAAACAATAAACGACAGCTAAAAATTAAATAGCTGTCGTTTTTTTATTATCAGACTCCAAATATTTTGTATTAGAAACTTAAACAAATTATCTATTTATCAAACTATTTATCATAATTTCTAATTGTTGTTTATTTTTCGTAAACAATATTAACCCATTAGAAGAGTTAACTATGGTGATAATCTTATCTGCAAAGGTCTCTGATTCAGATAAAAGCTGATAAAGATAATCCCTATAATTTCCATCTGCTTTTAAAAATAAGGTTTGATATTCATCAAAGGGAACTAGCTCGCATTTGCACTTGTGCATTAGAAAAGCTATTTCTTTATCCTGATTAAGTTGAGCCTCTGTTTTATTGATTATAAAATAACCTCGTTCATCCTTTGGCATTCCAAGAGATTTTACAGCACGTTGGACCTGCTTGGTCAAACTGTCACTGGCTGGATATAGTGATTTAAAATATCCCATAAAATCAGAAGCACTTTTAAAGTGTTCATTGGTTCCCCTCTCTAAAACCTCAGTCATAAGAATCTTTCTAATAATTTTTTCGCACTCCTTGCGAGAAGGATTTTTTCTAAGCCCCATAGTTTCTTCAGACATAATTTTCCCTCCAAAGACAATAATAAATGTACTAAATATATAATAGGACAAATACAAGCTGAATAGAAGACTAAAACTGTCACAAAAAAGAATGTGTAGATTTGGTTAATTAATTGACTTCGTAGTATTACAATGGGATAATGAAGAAAATAACCTCGTAGAGCATGTAGGAGTGGAAAAAATGGAAAATTTGTTTTCAAGGGATGAAAAGAAGCAATACCAGTTAGAACAAATTAATGATTTAGTAGAAAACAACGGAGGTCTAATTAAAACAAGTGAAATAGAGGCCTTAGGTGTTGACTACAGACGAGTGTTAAAATTTGTAGAAGAGGGATATCTTATCAGGGTAAAAAGTGGTTATTACACTACAAAATATTTTGAATGCTCTGAGGAAGAATGGATATATAAGCTCTTCGGAGAAGATGGAATTCTTACAATCGAATCTGCTCTGTATATGTACGGATATCTTAATGATAGGCCATATAAATGGAGTATAGCAATTAACAAAAACACATCTAAATCCAGATTCCACATAGATTATCCAATAGTGGAACCATACTATACAGAACCAGAGGTGTTAGAGCTAGGTGTTACAGAAACAGATTTTGCTGGTGGCAAAATGAAAATCTACACTAAGGAAAGATTAATTTGTGATGTATTGAAATATCAGGAGAAAATTGACAGAGACTTGTTTAAGCAAGGGGTATGGGCATACATTATGGATGAAGATAAAGACGTTGCAAAGCTAATGGAGTATGCTAAGGAGCGAAAGGTATTAAAGAAGGTTCAGACCATGGTGGGCGTGTGGCTATGATAAATAGATTAGGTATAAAGGAAAAGGCAGAAAAACTGAATATTCCATTTAAAAATCTTTTATTGGCAGCAGTGTCTGAAATAATCATTGAGCTACTTGCAAACGGTAAATATTGTAATGAGCTATACCTTTGCAATTATAATGAGTTTAACCAGGATGTTTATAGGAATCTTTGTATTACAAATATTTACTATGAGTATGTAAAAGATGTTGATGATAAGATGGCAATCCTTTATATGAGGGATATCTTAAAGGAAATAATGTCAAAGGCTGCACTAGAAGGCTTTGCAGTAAATGGTTCTGTAGAGGATAATCGTATTACATTAAAAATAACTGTAGATGAAATGTATATTCCTCTGCATTTGTATTTAAAAAAGCATGGAACAACACACGAACCAGAGAAAATTACTATTCAGTTGATTGCATATGAAAATAGAACTGTTGATGTTTTAACTAATCCTAAGGAAGAAGAATTATCAAAGCATCTATTTGAAATTATTGAAAAGCTGGAACTGATAAATGATATGGATCAATATATGAATGCATACGAAATCCTTATCGCTAATCCAATTAATGGAAGAAAGGTAAAGGATAGATTATCAGAGCTTGTTAGAGAGAAAAATATCACAGTAGATGATACAAGAATTAAAATGCTATCAAGCTATAGTGATTATACCTACATGAAAAAGAAGTGGAAGGTGGAACTAAGGCAAAAGAAAAAGTCTGAGCCAGAATGGTCAGACGTAAATAAATGCATTATGAATTTCCTTGAGCCTATATGGGAGGCCATGGAAAAAAATATGGTTTTCCTTGGAGACTGGATGCCTCAGTTAAAACGATTCTTAGATTGATTAGCACACAAAATTATGTTTAAGGATAGAAAAGACAGCATAGTAATATGAGCGTCTATCGTTAACTTTATAAAATTGTTGTTCCATAGAAATTTTGGACACACTTGCTATTTCATCTGTTGAGATAATATTGGTGTAGCATCTATCCTGCAGATAGTTGCGAGTGGTATTCTTAAAAAAGATGCATTTAAAAAGAGAACCAATACAACGCTTATTGTATACACCACAAATGGAATCAAGCTGGTCACCAGCAAAATTAAAGGTGGTAATATCGTAATTGTAAGATTGTTCATATAGAAGGACTGCAGTACGTGGATCCAAAAATGGAGTATCAACAGACATGAAAAAAGCCCTATCTCCTGAAATCATAGTAAGGCAGGAAAGGATAGCTCCAAAAGGTCCAGCGTTTCTAGAAATATCAGGAATCTCCTGAGCATTAAGCCCAAGATGAGCCAGGTCTCCTCTTTCATTTACAGAAAGATAGACTTTATCAAAGAAAGGGCTGAACTTATCATAGATATATTCAACCATAGTTTTATCTTCAAATGGTAATAAAGCTTTTTTGGTTCCCATGCGTGAGCTGTCGCCACCACAAAGGATAACTAATGTTTTATTCATGTAGTCCTCCGTAGGTTTGAATAAATACATTATATTGATTATTAAATAAAAATAAAAGTAAGAATTATGAGTTTAAAGAAAACATTAGAAAACTATTCAAAATCAAATATGTACCCGTTTCATATGCCAGGTCATAAGAGAATGCTTGATGGCCCATATAAGATAGATATGACAGAGGTACCAGGGGTTGATGATTTGCATGACCCTGAGAATGTTATTGCAGAAGACCAGGCAAGGCTTGCGAAGCTATATCAATCAGACAGGGCATATATGCTTGTAGGTGGTTCAACAGTAGGAAATCTTGCTGCAATATACGCAAGCTTAAATGAAAATGATTTTGTGCTTATACAAAGAAATTCTCACAAGAGCGTGTATAATGGGGTAACACTTCGTCATTTAAGAGTAGGCTATCTGAATCCTGAAATTGATGAAAACGGAATATATCAGGCTATAACCTTAGAAGAAATAAAGAGTAAGATAGAACAAAATAAAGAAAAGCCAAAGGCTATAGTAATCACATCCCCAACATACGAAGGATATTACTGTGATGTTTGTGCTATTGCAGAATACTGCCATAGTAAAAATATTCTATTGATTGTGGATGAAGCCCATGGGGCGCACCTTGGATTTCATAAGTGCTTTCCAAATCAGGCTTCCTATGTGGCTGATATTACAATAACCAGCCTACATAAAACATTGCCATGCCTTACCGGATGTGCAGCATTGTTAGTTAAAGGGAATAGGATAGATAGCAATAGATTGAGGGAAGCGCTTGATATATTTGAAACAAGCTCTCCTAGTTATGTACTTATGAATTCAATTAGTAATTGCATTGATTTGTTAGAAAAACCTATGGATTACTTTGAAAATTATGTGGATAACTTAGAGGATTTTTACAGCATTAGTGGAAAGCTTAAAGCTCTTCAAATCATAACTGAGAAGACAGATAAAAAGGATATGGGAAAGATTGTAATATCTACAAAATATACCAATATCACAGGTGTAGAGCTTGCAAAGATATTGCGAGAAAAGTATGAAATAGAAACAGAATTATCAAGCTTTTCTTATCTGCTTGCCATGACAAGTATTATGGATTCAAAGAAAGGCTTTGAAAGGCTAAAGCAGGCGTTGATAGAGATTGATGCATCTTTGCAAAAGGGAGAAATAAGTGTTCCAATAGCTGATAACATTACGCCGGTTAAGAAAATGGAGCTTTGGGAAGCTAAGACAAAACCAGCTACATCCTGCGAATTAAAGGATGCCATAGGGCAGGTCAGTACATCAATGATATGCCTGTATCCACCGGGAGCCCCAGTTATTGTGCCAGGTGAAGTAATAACAGAAGAGTCGGTAAGTATAATCGAAGAAGCCAAAAAAGCAAAAATCCATGTAACAGGGTTAAATAATGGATTAATCTGCGTTGTCAATTAAGTAGGCTTGAATTATACTTGAGATAGTAAAAAATAAAGAGGATAGTATGGGAAGTATTTATTGCATAATGGGCAAAAGCTCATCGGGAAAGGACACAATATTTAAGCTTTTGCTAGCTAGGGAAGATTTACAGCTAAACAGGATTGTTTCCTACACCACACGACCAATTAGAAGTAATGAAAAGCCAGGTGAGGAATATAATTACGTATCTATTGAGGAAAAAGATAAGCTTTTAAAGGATGGAAAGGTAATCGAGATTCGTAAATACGATACAGTTCATGGACCTTGGTTTTATTTTACAGTGGACGATGGAAAGATTGATTTAAAGAAGAAGGATTATCTTGTTATTGGAACAGTAGAAAGCTTCACAAAAATCAGAGACTACTACGGGGATGATGTAGTTTTGCCGATATATATAGAGGTAGATGATGGGCTAAGATTGTCCCGTGCACTTGAGCGTGAAAGGCAGCAGGCAAGCCCAAAATACGAGGAGATGTGTAGGCGATTTTTAGCTGACCAGCAGGATTTTTCTGAGGAGAAGCTTATGGCAGCAAGGGTCTCTAATCTGTTTAACAATGATGAAGACAGTGTTAAGACCAGTGAAAAAATCGCCCAGTTTATAAAGAAAAGAAGGGGTTAGCATGGATATTCGAGTAAATGATGTAAGTCAGGTTCAATCTACAGAGGGTGTAAAACAGAGTGCGCCTGTGGACGACACCTTTAAATTCACTCTTGCAGCAGCTGTTGATGATACAGATTTGCAGGCGAAGCTTACCAATCTTTTAAACGATATCACAACCCAGGGAAAGCTTTTGTCGGAACACATGGATATTAGGGACATGAAGCGATACAGAGGCCTGGTTAAGGATTTTCTAAATGAAGTAGTTAACAGGAGCCACAAGTTTTCAAGAGAAAACTTCCTTGATAGACGAGGCCGCCACAGAGTGTACGGCATGATAAAGCTGGTAGATGAGCAGATGGATGAGCTTGCTTCAGCTTTGGTTCAGGATGAAAGGGACCACTTAGATATATTAAACAAGGTAGATGAAATCAGAGGATTGTTACTTGATATCATCACCTAGATTAGGAGAATTTTGTTAAATGAGCTTTGCAGAAATTATAGGGCAGGAGGATGCGAAGAACCTTCTAAAAAATGCAGTAACATCAGGAAATCATAGCCATGCCTATATTTTCAGCGGCGAAAAGGGCTCAGGTAAGATGATGCTTGCAGAGGCATTTGCAACAATGCTTCAATGTGAGAATCCAACAGATGATGCTTGTCTTCAGTGTCATTCTTGTAAGCAATCTTTATCAAGAAATAACCCTGATATCATCTATGTAAAGCGTGAAGATGGCAAGGCAAACATTAGCGTAGATGTGGTTAGAGAGCAGATTGTTAACGATGTAGACATTAAGCCTTATAGCAACAAATATAAAATCTATATTGTCGATGAAGCAGAGCGCATGAATCAACAGGCTCAAAACGCAATACTTAAGACAATTGAGGAGCCTCCTGAATATGCGATAATTATTTTGCTTACGGCAAATCACAATGCATTCCTGCAAACAATTCTATCAAGATGCGTTCTTATTCAGATGAAATCCGTAGATACAGAAAGCATTAAGAGCATTCTAAAAAACAGATATGATGCTGTGGATTATCAGGCGAACATGGTGGCATCATTTGCTCAGGGCAATGTGGGGAAGGCCATAGCACTTGCCACAGATAACAGCTTTAACGATGTTAAAAGCAGAGTGGTAGCATTGTGCAAAAAGGCTGGAAAAATGGAAGAAGCACAGATAGCCGATGAGGTAAAGGCCATAAAAGAGGAGAATGATTCGGACAAAAAGAACGATAATCCTGACAAATTCGAAGGATTTATGGACCAAATGCTAGATTTAATAACCCTTTGGTTCAAAGATGTGCTATTATATAAAGCGACATTAAACGATAATCTAATGCTATTTAAAGAGGATTCGTTTGATATACATGAGCAGGCAACCAACTGCTCATATGCAGGGCTAAATGAGATAATCGAAGCAATATCTCAGACGAGAGCCAGATTAAATGCTAATGTCAATTTTGAGTTGACCATTATGCTTCTTATAAATGCGATTAAGGAGAACACTAAATGATAAAGGTTATTGGAGTACGCTTCAGAGGAGGCGGAAAAGTATATTATTTTGATCCAAACGGCGTTGATTTTAAGCGTGAGGATCAGGTTATTGTTGAAACAGTTCGCGGTGTAGAAATTGGAACAGTTTTATTAGTTGATAAGGAAATCTCAGATGATGAGGTTCCAGGTCCTATCAAGAAAATCATCCGCAAGGCAACAGAGGATGATGTTAAGAAGGCCGAGAAGAATATCGAAAAAGAAAAAGAGGCAATGAAGATTTGCGAGGAGAAAATCGCAAAGCGAGAGCTTGAAATGAAGCTTGTTGGTGCTGAGTACACATTTGATAATAACAAGCTTATCTTTTATTTCACTGCCGATGGACGAATTGATTTTAGAGAGCTTGTTAAGGATTTGGCTGCAGTGTTCCACACACGTATTGAGCTTCGCCAGATTGGTGTTAGGGATGAGACTAAGCTTATGGGTGGTATAGGCATCTGTGGTAGAGAGCTTTGCTGTAAGAGCTGGCTTGGGGATTTTGTTCCAGTATCTATCAAGATGGCTAAGGAGCAGAACCTTTCACTTAACCCTACTAAGATTTCTGGTCTTTGCGGTAGACTTATGTGCTGCCTTAAGAACGAGCAGGAGACTTATGAATATCTCAATAGCCGCTTGCCAGGCATCAATGATACAGTTATCACACCAGAAGGAATCAAAGGAACAGTTCAGTCTGTTAATGTACTTCGCCAGACTGTACGTGTGCTTTTCGAGGATGGAGACCTTAAGGAAGTAAAGGATTATCCTACTACAGACCTTAAGTTTAAGCCTAGAAAGCGCAAGGTTCAGGTATCTAAGGAAGAGGCAAAGGAGCTTGCTGACCTGGAGGATAGAGATTAATGGATAGTCTGATACACGCTGATGAGCGTTTGGATGACTTGCAAATAAAAGGATATAAAATTATACAGCATCCTGACAAATTCTGTTTTGGCATGGATGCTGTCTTGCTATCAGGCTTTGCCACAGTAAATGAGGGTGAAAAGGCTTTGGATTTAGGCACAGGCACTGGTATCCTTCCCATATTACTAGAGGCAAAATATTCAGGAGACCACTACACAGGGCTAGAGATTCAGGCTGAAAGTGTGGAAATGGCAAGACGTTCAGTTTTGTATAACGATTTGCAGGAAAGAATTGATATAATAGAGGGTGATATTAAAGAGGCCAGCGTGATATTCGGTAAGGCTTCAATGGATGTGGTTACTAGTAACCCTCCATACATGACTAATCACCATGGACTTAAGAATCCAAATGATGCCAAGGCTATTGCAAGGCATGAGCTACTATGTTCCTTAGATGATGTAGTCAGGGAATCAGCGGCAGTGCTAAAGCCAAAGGGAAGGTGTTATTTTGTACATCGCCCATCAAGGCTTGTGGAAATATTCGAAGCTATGAGAAAGTATAGAATCGAACCAAAACGTATGAGGCTTGTGTATCCTTATGTAGATAAGGAGCCTAACATGGTGCTTGTAGAGGGAGTCAGAGGCGGTAGACCACAGCTAACAGTGGAGTCACCACTTATAGTATATGACGCCCCAGGCAAATACACAGAGGAAATATTAGAAATATATGGAATGAAATGAAAATGAGTGGAATATTATATTTAGTTGCAACTCCAATCGGAAACCTTGAGGATATGACTTTTCGCGCAGTGCGAATCCTTAAAGAGGTAGATTTGATTGCAGCAGAAGATACAAGAAATTCAATAAAGCTATTAAATCATTTTGAAATAGATACACCGATGACCAGTTACCACGAATTCAATAAAGTGGATAAGGCTATCACATTAATAGAGAAGCTAAAGGAAGGCCAAAACATAGCAGTCATTACAGATGCAGGTACACCAGGTATTTCAGACCCGGGGGAAGAGCTTGTTAAAATGTGCTATGAGGAAGGGATTGAGGTAACATCAGTGCCAGGCCCTGCAGCATGCATCACAGCAGTAACAATGTCGGGACAGGCCTGCAGACGCTTTGCATTTGAGGCATTTTTACCAAAAGACAAAAAAGAACGTCGCAGAGTATTAGAAGAGACCAAGAATGAAACAAGAACAATCATCATCTACGAGGCGCCACATCATCTGATAGGCACACTTAAAGAGCTTAGTGATGTGTTAGGCGAAGATAGAGGAATCACCCTTTGCAGAGAGCTTACAAAAAAGCATGAAGAAAAGGAAAAGACCACAATCGGCGGTGCCCTAAAATCATATGAGACTAAAGAGCCAAGAGGCGAGTATGTTCTTGTAATAGCTGGCAAATCAAAGGCAGAGGTTATAGAAGAGGCCAGGGCAGCCTTTGATGAAATGAGCATAGAAGACCACATGCAAATGTATTTAGATCAGGGTATGGATAAGAAGGAAGCCATGAAGGCAGTGGCAAAGGATAGGGGAGTTAGTAAGCGTGATATTTACAACGCTTTGCTTTAATAAAGGAGAGAAAAATGCAATTTTTAGCAGATTTGTTCACAAATAAGGTGTTTCTAGCACCAGCATCGGCATGGTTTTTCGCCCAGATAATCAAGGTGGTTATCGATTCAATCAGGTCAGGCTTTTGTAAGGAAAGGCTTATAGGCGGAGGCGGAATGCCAAGCTCACATGCAGCTACTGTTACAGGACTAATCGTTATAACAGGAGCTATTTACGGTGGCGGTTCCTTTGAGATTGCAATGGCATTATTCTTTGGCTTTATTGTAATTTACGATGCAAGAGGTGTTCGCTATGAGACACAGCGCCAGGGTAGGGCATTAAACAACCTTAATGATGAACGAAAAGAAGAGGGCAAGCAACCTCTTGATATTATCAAATTTAAGGAAAAGCTTGGTCATACAGTCCCTGAGCTTGTGGCAGGGATAATACTTGGAATAATCTGCGCGGTAGTAGTGTATCACATACCAGTTTAAAGATTGGTTTGATAATAGATTTACAAAATGTGAGAAAGGGGGAAGTAGTAGTGGAAAATATAGAAGGCATAGCAAAGCTTAAGGAAATGATTGATGAATCCTCAAAGATTGTTTTCTTTGGTGGTGCCGGAGTTTCTACAGAAAGTGGTATTCCAGATTTTCGTAGTAAGGATGGCCTGTATAATCAGCATGATGTAAGGTTTGATATGTATCAGCCAGAGTATCTGCTTAGCCATTCCTGCCTAATGCGAGAGCCAAAGGTGTATTTCGAGTTTCATCGTCAGAAAATGGATACAAGAAATATCGAGCCCAACAATGCTCATAAGTATCTTGCAAAGCTTGAAGAAACAGGCAAGTTAATTGGTGTGGTAACCCAGAATATTGATGGCTTACATCAAAAGGCTGGCAGCAAAAGGGTTTACGAGATTCATGGTAGCGCACTTAGAAATTATTGCATGAATTGTGGCACTACATATCCTGTGGATTATATCTTTGATTCAGAGGACGAGATACCAAAATGCGATTATTGTGGCGGCACAGTCAGGGCCGATATTACCCTGTATGAAGAGGGGTTGCCTGAAGATGCGGTGGAAGGTGCTATAAGCGCTATTTCATCAGCAGATATGCTGATAATTGGTGGAACTTCTCTTACTGTTTATCCAGCAGCTTCGTTTATTAATTATTTTAGAGGTAAGTATTTAGTAATTATTAATCAAAGCGATTTGGATGTAAGAAGAGCAGAAAACACACTGATAATTCGCGAGAGAATTGGTAAAGTATTTACTGAACTAGCAAAGCTACAAGGGATAGAATTGTAATAGCTATCTGATAAATAAGAAAAATAATAAAAGAAATACTATTAAAGCCTTGAAAAATGCAACGGTTCATGCTATTATCTTAATTCGTGGTATAAAATTTATTATATCCTTGCTAGGCTATTTTATTGATAGCTTGGCCAATAGACCAAAAGGAGGTAGAAGGCATGAACAAGTATGAATTAGCACTCGTTGTTAATGCGAAGATCGAAGACGATGCAAGAACTGCCACAGTTGAAAAGGCAAAGGAGTACATTACTCGCTTTGGTGGCCAGATTACAGACGTCGATGATTGGGGCAAGAAGAGACTTGCTTACGAAATTCAGAAGATGAATGAAGGTTTCTATTACTTCATCCATTTCGATGCTGAGGCAGGCGTACCTGCTCAGGTTGAAGAGAATGTTCGCATCATGGACAACGTTCTTCGTTTCTTATGCGTTAGAGCTGACGAGGCTTAATAGTGTAAGACAAGGAGATTAATTATGAATAAAGTTATTCTTATGGGACGTCTCACAAGAGACCCAGAGGTTCGTTACGGTGGAGCAAACAACACAGCAGTTGCTAGATACAGCATTGCAGTAGATCGCAGATTCAAGCGCGATGGACAACCTACAGCAGATTTCTTTAACTGTACAAGTTTTGGAAAACAAGGTGAGTTTGTGGAGAAGTATCTTCGCAAAGGCACAAAGGTTGTAATTGAAGGTGAACTACAGAATGATAATTATCAGAATAAGGATGGCCAAATGGTCTACGGAACTAGAATAATTGTTAATTCTGTTGAGTTCGCAGAGAGCAAGAATTCTCAGAGCGGTGGCGCAGCAAACAGCGGCTTTGACGGTGGCAGCAATTTCACACCAAGCTCTGACGCAGGCGACGGCTTCATGAACATCCCTGATGGAATTGACGAGGAATTACCGTTCAACTAAGTCAAGGTAACGAAAGCCTTGGCTAACATCAATAGGAGGTTAAATCATGGCTTTTAATAAGACAAGCGATGGTCAGCAGAGAAGAAGACCAATGCATAGAAGAAAGAAAGTCTGTGTTTTCTGTGGTAAAGATAACGTTATCGATTACAAGGATACAGCAAAGCTTAAGAAGTACATTTCTGAGCGTGGAAAGATTCTTCCACGTCGTATCACAGGCACATGTGCTAAGCACCAGAGAGCTCTTACAGTAGCTATCAAGCGTGCTCGTCACGTTGCACTTATGCC
>SVER01000004.1 GCA_015057315.1 Pseudobutyrivibrio ruminis
CCAAGATGCATCTCAATCTTACCTTGAGGTTCTTTTTTATTCAATTGGTGTTATTTATGAATTACAGGAATGCTCCCAATATACTATTTCTCATCTTATTCCCGTTGCATATCTTACCACAAAATGCTGTTAGTATGATTTAGTGGACACGAAAAGTGCGACACATTAAAATCTTATTTAAGAAAGGATGTGTTTCACAATGGCCCACTATACAGGATTTCTTACATCTTGGTGCCAAGATTAGCAGAGCTACTATAGCAAACTGGATTATTACCTGCTCGCAGGATTATCTTGTTTACATGTATGAATTCCTTCATAAGAAGCTTCTTGAGCGAATGTTCCTTATGGCTGACGAAACTCCGATTCAGGTATTAAAAGAACCTGAACGAAAACCGCAGTCTGGATCCTATGTATGGGTATTTAGGACTGGTGAGGACCGAGCAGTTCCAATAATTCTCTTCAACTATGCTCCTACAAGAAAAGGTGCTAATGCAGCAAGTTTCGTAGAGGATGCACCTAAAGGATATTTACTGATGACTGATGGCTACAAGGGGGGTACAACAAAGTTCCTGCAGCCAATCGATGTGCCTGTTGGGCACACATCAGAAGGTATTGGATACGAGCCATTCCTAAAGGTCATAAAAAGGATTATACGCATCCTGTGGGACAAGGAATTTTTTACTGCGATAAGCTGTTTAGTTATGAAAGAGCCTACAAAGAAAAAGGACTTTCTATTAAACAGATTTATAAGCGTCGTCTCAAGGAACAAGAACCTGTGATAGATGCTTTCTTGGCATGGCTTGACGGACTTACACCTAAAACTGGTGATGGTATAATCAAAGCGATTAATTACACCAACAGATGCCGACCATACCTAAAGAACTATCTTCAGAACGGAGCTTGCAGCCTCAGTAATAATCTCAGTGAGAATGCAATTCGTTCTGTTGTTATGGGCAGAAAGAATTGGCTCTTTAGTGATACCCAGGATGGTGCTACCGCAAGTATGGTTATCTATTCGCTTATTGAAACAGCTAAGGCTAATGACGTCGATTCTGAAAAATATCTCGAATACCTTCTCGAGAATCATCCGTGTGCTGATATGCCAGACGAATTAGAGCAGTTAGCTCCATGGAGCGAAGCTACTCGAGAAGCATGCGCTATATAAAATGGAGTAAAATACTCCATATGTTGAATGTCTGGCATCCGAAAGGATGCCTTTATTCATACCCTACGGGGCAACATTAAGCGTTTATGATTTACCGTTTACTATAATTCCTGGGTAATCAAACTTTTTGAGGGGTGAGGGTAACTTGAGAGTACAAGTTGAGGGCCTGGTTTGGGGCTACCTGTAACTTACGTCTTCGCGACGTACTGCAACTACAGCTTTCATATTTCCTAGTGTTCGCGCTAACACTAATCTATGGTAACCATCCCCATATATATAATATTCGCCATCAACTTCAACAATCGATGGTAAACCAACAGCATAACTCTGTTTATCGTTTAGTAAAAAGTCTTGAAAGGCCTTTTTAGATACATATTTCATGCATGTACTTGGTTTATGAAAATATTCTTCAGATAAGGCCTCTGCCCAATTTTTAGGTGTACAGCCTCTGGCGACGCCTACAATCTTATCTACATCTATAATTTCTTTTTCACAACATCCAAACTTATCAATATCTGTTAATCTTCGTGGAAACTCTTTTAATTCTTCATTCAATAGATTTCCTTTAAGCGAATCATCTATCCCCATGCTTAAAAGCATTTCATCTATACTTTTTGAGCACATAAATAATGCTTCTCCTTACAGAATAAATACGCTTCTTGATCTAACATCAATTCTTATTATCAGTCATAATTTCTTTCACCACAAAATACAAAAGCTTGGTGCTACCTATAAAAGTGGACACGATTCGATTTAATGGGTACTATTAAATCATACACCAAAAGGAGGTATTCGTATGTCCACACGTCAAACTCGTTATGACGAAGATTTCAAAAGAACTCTTGTAAATCTTTATCACAACGGTAAAACTCAAAGTGCTCTATGTAAAGAATACGGCGCAAGCCTAACCGCTTTGTCTTGTTGGATCAAGCAATACTCTACCGTCGAGACTGATGATGGTCAAATCCTTACCACTAAACAGATTTCTGAACTTCAAAAGCGTAATGCTCAGCTTAAAGAAGAAAACATGATATTAAAAAAACAATTGCCATCTTCACGCCACACTTGAGCAACGATTAGATTCCAAAGTTGATATTCTCCAAATTTATACTGATTATGAGAATCGCGGATGCCCTGAGTATGTGCTTTTTCACTCTGACCGCGGTTCTGAGTACACTGCCTTCTCATTCCGTCAAAGACTAGATAAATGCAATGTTATTCAATCATTTTCAAAGAAAGGTTATCCTTATGATAACGCTTGCTGTGAGAGCTTCTTCAAGCAGATGAAAAGAGAGGAACTCAATCGTCATCGCTACCACTCTCTAAAAGATTTATATCTATCTTGTTTTGAATATATAGAAAGATACAACTCAAAACGACCACATTCTTCGCTAGGATATTTGACTCATAATGAAGTAGAAGATTTATTCTGGGCTAGGCAGCATTAGTCCACCTTCCTGGAATTTTACCAATCAAATTGTGTCCACTAGCTTGACTGTATTGCAACCTACCTTTTTGATTAGGAATTTAGGCTAAATTTGATTAATTATGATTTTTTGCTTGATTTAGTAAATCCTTTATATAGTCTAATTCCTTTTTGTCCTCAACTGACAATGTTTTTCTGGCAAAGTCTGATTCTATTTTTTTCTGTAATGCATCAAATAAATCGTTCCATAATTTTTTCTTATCATCAAAACTCTCTGATGCAAAATCTATTCCTGAGAATGCTGCCACAATATTTCGAAATTCAGGTAATGTAAGTGAATTTCTATTTATTATAGACAATAATTTGTCACGACAGTCATTATAGTTATGTGAATTGACAATTCTGTAATATGCCTTTATTTCCTCACAAATTTCACTCATAACTCTCAAAATCTCCTTCATGATTTAATACGATGGTTAGATTGCTATTCAGCAAATATCTACAAATATTTTATCACATTCCTGAGAATTGATGCAGTGTAATTATTCTAAAAGATGAAAGAGTCCATCTACTAGTACATATACCTTATTTGCCTAAGAATTCTGCAATCTGCTTATCCAAAACAGCACTTACATCCCTACCCTGTAGGTATACCACAGACAATTCTACAATATTATACCCGAAACTCCGTATTTAAGCTAATTTACAGCACTTTAGCATTCGTCATAATGCCTATTTTTTATGCTTCACAGAGCTTATATATGAAAGGCCAGTAATTAGCCATTTCAATTGATTTAATGGTATTTCCAGAGAAGATATGCCCACAAATGAGCCTTGTTCAAGGCTTTAAACAAATAGAAAATCGCTTAATATCAGCGTTTCCTGGGCGCCTAAAAATTCTCTGTTTTATACAAAACTAAACGATTTCTTTCGGCTCTTTGAGTTCTGAAATCGGATGTTTAGCAACTATAGTAAAACCACTCATTAACCTTTGATACTGTTCAGCTGAAATTGCTAGAGCTTCTGACTCAGTCCTAGACCAGGCAAAAGCACCAACCTCAAGTCTTTTATAAAGAAGGAGAAAGCCATCGCCTTCCCATACAAGACCTTTTATCTTGGTTGCTTTTCTTCCGCAGAACAAAAACAAGGTATCCTTGTCAAAAGGATCTAGATTGAATCTTAGCTTTACGAATGATGCCAGTCCATCAATACCTTGGCGAAGATCAGTGTAACCTGTAGCAATGTATATCTTCTTAAAACTGGTAGCGTCATTGAGCATGGCTTATTGCTCCTATCAGTTTTAATAGAAACTCTTCCGAAATATCTTCTGATATTTCTATACGAGCATTGCCACAAATGATTGAAGCTACTCCATACGTTACTGGTTTTGGTTCAGCAATAGCAGGTGATAGTTCAACAAAAGTCGGTTCACTAACAACCATCTGATTAGATTCATCTATAGACTGAAGCTGACCTGCGAAATAGTCCTGAACTCTTCGCATGTGATCATAGAACGTTGGTGGTTTAATATCATGAATGGCACACCATTCACGAACTGTCATGTCTTTGGGTCTGGAGTAAATCCTCAATAGCAAGTACCTTATAAGTATACCCCATAAATGAGACAATCTCAGTACTAAATATTCTTTATGGAGGTTATACTCATGGACTCAACAAAAGTTACCCGCCAGGTTAAAATGACCACCTGGGCTAATTTCATTCGCCAGCAACAAGCTAGCGGTCTTAACGTCACCATCTGGTGCGAACAGAACAACATCTCTAAAACACAGTTCTATTACTGGAAGCGAAAACTCAAAAATGAATACCTTGAACAACAGCTTCCTGACATTGTTCCTGTCTTATTGCCTGATCCTATTCAACCATCAGTTCCGGCACCCGTACACCATTCGGAGTGTTGTACAACTTGTACAACAGATGTTATAAACACAAACTTCACTATGAAAATTTCCGTTCAAGATATAACTCTTGAAATAACTCAGAACACGCCTGATGTTCTCATATCAAAGGTGATTAAGGCGGTGCGTAATGCTTAACGATGCAAACTTCAAATCATTCAAGGCTGTTTATGTCGTCTGTGGTCGTACCGATTTAAGGTACGGCATAGACAGCTTGGCCGCTCTTATTGAAAACCAATACCATATGCCCATTTTTGTACCTAATACTCTGTTTCTATTCTGTGGCAGGAAAGCTAACAGGATAAAAGGACTTCTCTGGGAAGGTGATGGTTTTCTAATGCTTTACAAGAGAATTGAACATGGTCACTTTACATGGCCAAGAAATTCTCAGGATTTAAGAAACATTTCCGCTGAACAGTTCACATGGCTAATGCAAGGCTTCAGTATTGATCCACCCATTCAGGAAGCTACACCTAAGCATTCTGCTTAAATCTTTTGTGCAAAACATAGAAGTTTTGCAGGCTAAATACATCTTTTCAAATGTACTTATAACAGGTAATATTGCTTTATTTACAGCCTTCTCGGCTCGATATTTGCCTCTTATAGGTACATTTCTTTTTGGTTTTATCTCATTATTAGCAAGTCTCTTTTTTCTTTATTCAGGCTTATAGTTATAGGCAATTTGACAGTCTCAAAAGCCTCTCTAATTCGCATAAATACAGCATTTTTGCTATACTTGAAGCATGAAAGAATTCACTCTTAAAGAACTAAAAGAAATGAATAACGATTCTTTAATCACCTTAGTTTTGGCTCAACAAGGACAGCTTTCTACCATCAGCAAACAACTTGATTATCTTACAGAACAGATAGCTACTATGAATCAGCGTGCTTTTGGCAAGAAGACTGAAGTTAATGATTCTTTTGACGGCCAGCTTTCTTTTGGTGATATCTTTAACGAGGCTGAATTCTTTAGTGATGATTCCCCTGAACCTGAAATCGAGGAAATCATTGTTTCAACTCACACTCGTAAGAAGAAAGTAAAAGGTAAACGTGAAGCGGATCTTGAAGGTCTTCCAGCACGTGTTATTCAGCATACAATCCCTGAAGAAGAACTTAATAAGCTCTTTCCAAATGGTTACAAGGAACTACCTGAGACTGTCTACAAACGCCTCAGCATCATTCCACAAACCTTTATTGTAGATGAACACCATGTCCACGTTTATGCTTCAAAGGACAACGATGGTACTATAATTAAAGCTGATAGGCCCGCTGACATCTTTAGAAACAGCATCGCCACTGCACCATTAATGGCTGTACTTTACAATGGTAAGTATGCAGCTCATCAACCAATAGAACGTCAGTCACAGATGTTTAAAAGCAATGGTGTTAAGCTTGAAACCAACACTCTTTGCAACTGGGTTATCAAAGGCTCTGAAGATTACCTTTCAAAGCTCTATGACTTATTACATGAGATGCTTTATGACTCAAAGGTAATCCACGCAGATGAAACACCTGTTAAGGTTACCAGAGTTAATGGTCCTTCAAACTCTAAGAGCTACATGTGGGTGTACTGCAATAATACCAATAAGGATAAACACCCTATAGTCATCTATGATTATCAGCGGAGCCGCCGAGCGGACCATCCTAGAGAATTCTTAAAAGATTTCTCGGGAACTGTGGTTACTGATGGATACCAGGTTTACCACACCATCGATAAAGAACGTCAGGATCTGACTGTTGCAGGTTGCTGGGTTCATGCAAAGCGAAAATTCGCCGAGATTGTTAAATCTCTTGGTGAAACCGGAGCCAAAGGAACCATTGCCAAACAGGCCGAAGATATGATTTCTGAAATCTTCTTCCTGGACAATCAGCTCGATGAACTCTCAAAAAGAGAACGCGAAAAACGACGTAAACTCGACGTTAAGCCCAAGGTTAACGCCTTTTTTGAGTGGGCTCATAAGCTAATTGACACTTGTGCTGTCCAAGGACAAACTGCACGAGCTATTGAATACTGCCTCAATCAGGAACAATACCTACGGGTATTTCTTAATAATGGTGACGTTCCAATGGAAAACAATGCTGCCGAAAGAGCAATTAGGCCTTTCACTCTAGGCCGTAAAAACTGGGGCACTATCGATACTGAAAGAGGAGCCCAAGCAAGTGCTGTAGCTTATAGCATTGTTGAAACTGCTAAAGCAAATCATCTCAAAGTCATTGACTACTTTGAATTGCTCTTTACAGAGATGTCTAAGCACAAAGATGATGAAACAAATGACTATCTTTATGACCTTCTTCCTTGGAATAAGGACATTCAAAAGAAATGCCTTAACCCAAATCTAAAGTGACTTTTATTTTCAAGTTACAAAATATATATAACAACCTCTTAGCCGGCAGAAATGCTGGCTATTTTTATGAGGTGGTACTCATGTTTGAGCATTTACGGTCTGGAATTGAAGTCTTTAACTTCTTCAACCCATTGCTGATAACGCATCTGTCTTTTTAAGGCAGATGAATTTTTCATATGAGTATCCTCCTGTATGTTCGAGTTTTATGACTTGTATGAGAACTATGTCCATAGTTTCCATACAATCCATAGTTGTTATACAGAATTATCTCAAATCCGAACAAATGGAACGAGGTACTCATGATTTACCGTTTAAGATTTTTATTTGATAATGCGATAATAGAAGAATATAAAACATTATCAATCCGTGATAATCAAGCTAATTACAACTCAAAATTGCTAGCATCAGCCTCGCCATTGTTGTGCAAGCACTCAACCAGATGGTTAAACCTAAAATCTCTTACTCTATGATACGCTGACAAATCATTAATAATTTCTTTTAATGGCTTATATCTTTTTAGCACAGTATTTATTGATTTAACATAACGAGGCTCGATTGGAACAAACATATTATCAGTAACTTTATTCAAAATATCAAAGATTACAGATGTTCCATTTCTGTCTGACATCCTATAACGAGTAATAATCAACATAATAGCATTATATAATTCTCTCCTTGTAGGATCTGAGACTCTCGAACGGGCTCCGCCTCCACCTTTTCCTCCGCTAGATGGATTATAAAAAGGATCAAACATTTTTGGAAAATCTAATGAACATCTATCACATATCTCATGAGCAACCTTATGCCCCACAAAAATAGTTTCTATTTTACCTGTGGTTTTGTGTTTACAGCTAAATTGATAATATTTATCGCTAATATGTGGGCCTCCCGCATCACTTTTAATAGTTGTTCCATCATATAATTTTATGCAGCCTACCACTGATATAGTATAATTCAAATAAATATATTCTCGTTGACTCTTATGGCATTTCATTATTTGCCCCTCCCCCTGTTCTTAATACATTGCACCTGATTTATTTCTATACCTTATTTGTTTATATGCCTCTTCTTTATTTAATCTTACTCATACATCATCTATTAATTGCAACGGATTGAACCTATGTCACTAATGTAGATACCTAAAGAGATGCTTTACGCCACTATGATTGTCAATCTGAAAGTGAGCTCAAATTCTGATTAGCATTTATATCTTCTTCAAAAGATTTATATAACTTATATAGTTTTTCAGCCTCTTTATCAATATCGTAGCCTTTACTCCCAACAATTTTATATGCATTGGTTCGCTTTGCTATATCATTAGGATTAATATCTAATAGTTTTGACACCCACGCTTTAGGTTCCGCATCAATGCTCTCAAAATATACATCAGCAATTGCCACCTCTTTTGTTATTGTCTCAGACATTATACATGGTAATCCCGATGCTTGAGCTTCGATTCCTACAACTGGTAAACCTTCATATAAAGAAGGCAATAAAAATACATCCATCGCCATGAGTATATTATTAACATCATCTCTTTGTCCTAAAAATATTACCTTGTCAGTTAATTTTAATTCAGCGACCAATTCTTTTATACTATCTTTTAATGGGCCCTCACCAACAAGTAATAGTTTTGCATCAGGTATTATTTGAGAATAAAGTGCAAATATTTTTATTAAATATTTATGATTTTTCTGCTCATTAAATCTACCAACATGGCCTAATACAAAACTTCCTTCCAAACAAAGATTTTTTCGGTATTTCTGTCTGATAGCTTCTGAAAAAGCATAATCTCTACAATCTATAGCGTTATTAAACACAATCACTTTGTCTCTAGTATTTTCACCGTACAAAAAATCTCCAGCTGCAACCGAACATGCTAGATAATGAGTTGCCATGTCTTTTAATTTTCTACATAAAAAGTAATTTCGAATTGCATTTAATTTCTTATCCGAATATACAGTTGCATGACTATGTGCAAGTAAGTTATTAATGCCATACTTTTTTGCAGCAACAAACACCATGAATGCTATATTTACCGAGTGTAAATGTACAGCATCATATTCACCTCTATGATTTAAAAAAAAGTTATTTATTAAACGTTTAATTTTAAAAAATCTTATATTTCTTAGTTCAGGCAACACATATACTTCAGACCCCATTTTTCTGACTTTTTCATCGAAGTCTCCATTAGGCTCATCATTAAAAATAAGATAATCCAATACTACATCTTCATCATGAAAATGGGACTGATAATTTATAATAAACGAACCTATACCACCTTGGGGTCTTTTTCCAATCACTTCTAATATTCTAACCATATCACTCTCTTATACATTTTATTATCAAATCAAAATATCTGCTAAATTCATCTGTTCGCATTCTTATTACATTAGTTTTCATTGCAGTATCAACCGTATCATTAATTATATTCTCATCCATATCTACACAATATATATAGTTTAAATGCTTAATCCATTCATACTGTCCTCTTAATTTGTGGTTATAAGTATTAAGTACTATACAAGGAGTTCCAAGTAATGCAGCAAAAATCATGCCATGCAAACGATCTGTTATAATGAGTTCCGCGTTCGCAATCATTTTCCAGATACTTATTAATTCCTTTTTACGATCTTTTACTTCTATTTTATAATCTTTAATGGTGTCTGATACAATTACATCATTATTGAACTTTTTTCTTAAGATACGATATATTTTTTCTTTATCATCATCCGTATATATACCTTCCACATCTCGCCTCAAACACATTAATGCTCCATGCGATTTCTTATTATCCACCTCAATACGTCCAAGAGAAAACACAATATCTGGCGTTAAATATACATTTCTTTTAACATATCGATTCATCAATTCATATGATTTTCTATCTCTCAAAAACAAATGTAAATCTGGATGATTATTGAATACTTCAACCGTCTTTTTTAATTCTTTATTTCCTCTCCATGTATCAGGGAAATATACAGTCTGAGGAAAAACAATAAGACGATTGTTAACAAATGTATTTATAACTTTTCTACGTATTAGTTCTTCTCGAAAATACTCTATTCCAATATTCCCTCCACCTTTAAAGGTTATAATATCATTTGGTCCAATAATTTTTCTTATGCTACTTAAAAACTTAATTGTATCTCCTACTAACACTTCATGCACTTTATAATCTCTAAAATTATCATTTAGTAGCTTTATATGTGCATATGTCATTGCATGATCACCTAAATTTGAATAATCTGTACTCAACAACACAAATATTCGCTTTTCACCACTCCATTGTTTATTCTTTGGGAAAAGTCTATAATACATACACTGAACTAATACTAAAAGTCGTATAATTATAATTCTCAAAAAAAAAGGAATATGATCCTTTATAAACTTTATTACCTTAATATGATTCCACATCTAGTTCACCTTTAATCTAATGTTGACCATTTACTTTATTTTTCTTATGCAAAATTCTTTTATAAACACCCCCTCTAATTCGATTTGGAATAATTGCAACAATAAATTGAATAAAAACCGTATATATATAATCCCAAGAAGTTATATAACCTGTTTTAAGTATGATTCGTCTTGCTTTTCTATATTTATCAAAATACATTATTCCGCCACGCCTTTCATACATACCCTCACCGACTCTTGCAAGCACTAATGATTCCGGAATATTTTTACACTTCGCTCCATTTTGCATCATTCTAACCCATAAATATGTATCTTCCATAAGTGGACACGCTTTATAATTGCCCGCTTTTAATACGGCTGATTTTTTAAACATTACAGTCATGTGGTTAAACGCATCACGACGTCTTTGATATTTCTTTATTTCCAAATCAGTTAATGGAACAATTCTTGATGCAACTACATTATCTTTTTCATTTTCAAACTCATCAATATATGTACCGCAAATATCTAACATATCATCATTATCAAATGCTTCTAATTGCTTTTCGAATCTATCATTTATAGCTATATCATCGGTATCCATTCTAGCAATAAGTTCATTTGCACATGCCTCTACACCAATTCCTAAAGCTACGCCTAGACCACTATTTTTTTCCAGCCTAACTCTTTTCATAATACCTTTGGTTTTTTTTTCATAATTATCTAAAACAGCATATAGCTCATCAGTTAATGGACCATCTTCAACAACCACCCATTCGTTAGGTCTTTTTGTCTGCGCCATTATACTTTCAAAACATTCTATTATATTTTCTTTTTTTTCTTTATTGTAAACTGACATTAGAACGGAAAATTTATTCATTTAAAATCCTCATAAATAATTTAAGCCTTTAATGGCCTCCATGGGTTATACTCTTTACCTTCTAAAATATCCGCAATACGTATAGATGAATTGCCATCCCCATAAGGATTGCAGGCTCTGCTCATTTTCTGGTACTCTTCCTCATTTTCAAGAAGCTTTTTAAACATCCTATAGATTTTCTCCTCTTCTGTACCCACCAATTTCAATGTTCCTGCTTCAATCCCCTCTGGTCTTTCAGTAGTATCACGCATTACAAGTACTGGCACCCCGTAGGATGGACACTCCTCCTGAATTCCTCCAGAATCTGTCAAGCACAAAAATGATCTTGCTTCAAAATTATGGCAATCAAATACATCAATTGGCTCAATAAGATGAATTTTATCACATCCACTCAACTCAGATTCTGCTGCTTCACGAACTGCTGGATTCATATGAATCGGATAAATTGCTTTACAATCATCATGCTCATCCAACACTCTTCTTATAGCTCTAAACATACTATGCATTGGCTTGCCAAGGTTTTCTCTTCTATGAGCAGTAATAAAAATAAGTTTATCCTCTCCAACCCATTCCAACTCAGGATGAGTATAATTTGAATCCACAGTACATTTCATAGCATCAATTACTGTATTTCCCGTAACATAAATAGAATTAGCATCACGTCCTTCTTTTAATAAATTATTTTTAGCTAACTCAGTTGGTGCAAAATTATATTTTGAAACTATGGATATCACTTCTCTATTGAATTCTTCTGGAAATGGAGAATATATATTATAAGTACGTAATCCTGCCTCTACATGTCCCACTGGTATTTGTAGGTAAAAGCACGCTAATGCTGTTGCAAAAGCTGTTGATGTATCACCATGCACAAGAACGATATCTGGTTTTTCAACAATTAAAACTCTCTTTATCCCATCAAGAATGTTTATAGTTATATCAAATAAATCCTGTCTATCTCTCATTATATTTAAATCGTAATCTGGAACGATATTAAATACCTTTAAAACTTGATCAAGCATTTCTCTATGTTGTGCTGTAACACATACTTTTACTACCATGCTCTCTCTTGTTTTAATCTCATTAATAAGTGGACACATTTTTATAGCTTCTGGTCTCGTACCGAAAACAGTTAAAATTTTTTTCATTTGTAATACTCTCTTCTAAATAATCATTCTATCACATTACTGTTATTCTCTGTATTTATAACTGATTAACTACATCTTTAATCAATAGCTCAACATTAATACTTTCATATAATTTCAATGCATTTTCAGAAAACTCATCATAATTTCTGCTAATTTCATTTAAAGCATTAATTATTTGGTTTATATCATTAAAATCTATACATTTACCAGCTTTATACAAGCCTATACTCTCCTCTAATGCTACATTATTAGATGCTAAAACAGGTATTGCATATTTGGCATACTCAAATATTTTATTCGGAGCACAAAAAACATTATTTAATGATGATTTATCATAATTTGCTATACCAACATTGCAATATTTAGTATATTCAAGATGCTCTGGAGCAGGAATAAAACCTGTAAATATTATTGGTGAGTAAATGCATTGCAATTCTATCTTATATTCATCTGAACAATCTCCCATAATTAAAAATAGTATATTTTCATTATATTTAGCCAAAGCTTTCGCAATATTTTCTAATGGGCGATCCTTACTAATAAGACCTTGATAAACAATAACAAAATTACTTTCAAGCTCATTCCTCAATTTATTATCAATACCACTTTTTTTAACACTTGATTCTAAATCATAAATTTTATTGGGAATAACATAGGGCCTTGATTTCAACAAGTATCGACTTTCCATAATAGCAGCCCTATGCGATTCGCATGATATAATAATATTCATTTTATCACTATATTTTTTCAACCACTTATCATATATAGAACCTACGTTATATAATTCTAAAACATTCAATACAAGCTTTCTATCAATCAATTTTCTTATGTCAAAAGCCATTGCTGTTTCCATATTTCCGAACCATATTATTGCATTTGCATCTAATTGGTTCTGAACAGTTTTTGCCTCTTTACAAAACCTATAAAATCCAATAGCACTTTCTAAACTAGTTTTGTTATACTTATCTGTTTTAAATTTGTTATGTTTTATACCTCTAGTGTCAAGCAAATTATCAATGTATATGCTGTTTTCTCCATGGAATACTTCAATATCTACCCCCATATCATTCATCACCAAAACCTGTGTAAGGCATGGCGGATAATACTGTAGCCCCTTTTTTAAAAGATATATTACTTTCATAGCTTAATCGCACCTCAATATTTTAAAATATTTATTTAATAAGTTTTATGACCCTAGCTAACATCAATAATACATCTTTTATTACTTTTTTATTCTTTATAAAAGATATAACTATAACAGCTATTGCTGTACTAATTCGCATTTCCATGGTATTTGTATAATACGATATACCACTAAGTACACCTAATAAAAGAATGAATAACAGTGACATAACTTTAATTCTAACGTTTATATACCTCTTCACATGAAAATATCTGTAAAAAGCCATGCATTGAAACGCCACTAGTGTAGATATCGATGCCGCATATATTTTTATATAATTTACTAATACTAAATCTAACGTCACATTAATAATTGCTGCATATACCGAAGTCTTCATGATTTCTTTTGTTTTTTTCAAAGCAGTGTATATTACACTATATAATCCCACTATTATTTGAAAATAAACAGCTAATATAAGAATTGGTATTTGGTAATATGCATTTCTATACTCATTTCCTAAAAAAGGGAGAACAAATGGTAGTAAAACCATTATCCCTGATCCAATTGCTGAAAAAAACAAAAGAGATTCGTTTATAATTTCATTTATATACTCTTCGCTATCATCGTCATTAATATGGACCGCAACTGATTCAGTCCATGATAAATGAAATATATTATATAAAGTCAAAAATAATGATGAAAATTTATTAGCAACTGAATAAATTCCATTTTCTGCAACACCAAGGAATGTTGATATAACTGTTCTATCCGACGCGCCAACAACCCACCATGATACTGAATTAGGTACTAAGGGAATTGAATATTTAAAAATTTGCTTAAAACAGGCATAACTACACTCTTGTAAACTAATATATTTCCAAGATTTAGTCTTAAAAAATAAAAAAATTATTGTAACCATCTTAGAGAGCATAGTTCCATAGAATATGCCCCACGCGCCCAAATGCATTCCAACTATAAATATAACATTCAAAGAAAGAGTTGTAGCCGCTGATAAAAAACTTCCAAGTGCATAAGTAAAATTATCACCATTTCCCCTTGGAAATTGTAACATAGTATTTAACAGTATATTTAATGCCACATCGATGGCTAAAAACATTTTATAATCTGTAGAAATAAAACTTTGAAATAATACATAAAAACACAAATATAGTATTATTTGAAAAATGTTTGCTAATATAACCGTCGAATAAACAGTTCTTTTTCTTTTCTCATCATCCCTACAATCAATTAAAAATCGAAACATTCCATTTTCAAATTGCCAATTGAATAAAGGTACTAATAACATAACATATGTATTTAGTAAATCTACAATTCCAAATTCATCTGGTCTAAGTAGTGATGTATATAATGGAAGGAGTAGAAATGTTATAAACTGAGTACATAACTTTCCAATACCTATTATAAATGTATTTTTAGCTAATTCTTTTTCTTTAGACATAACTCCTCTAATCAATCCAACTAATAAAATCTTTAACTGGTCTACGTTCCGACTTAGCAATTTTAATGACGTCATAGTCATCAATTGAATTTAATACAAGTATACACCCTACCATATAACAATCATCTATATTAATAATATCTTTTAATAAATTTTCTTGTTTTTTTGAAAAAGAACCATTCAAAATACAACTTCCTATTCTATTAGCAAACAGTGAATACACCAAAGTCATAGTAAATAACCCACAATCTAACATTGGTAATCTTCGTTCATGTACTGTATAATAACGTAAGTCGGCACAAACAATAATTATAGCGCCAGCGTTTTCACCAAACCCTCTTGCGCCTCCTTGAATCTTACATACTTCACGTATGATATCAGTATTATCCGTATAAAATAATCGTGTAGCTTGTCGATTACATGCACTTGGGCTATATTTTGCCACTTCAACCACTTTTTCAACTATTTTTCTATCAATTTTTTTACTTTTTTGATCAAATAGTCTGACACTCCTTCGAGTAATTGCAAACTCGTCAAAACTCTTTTTTGAATTAGAAAATAATTCGTAAGAATTAGTTTCATAAGCACCGCCATCATTATTATCACCATTAAATTCAATCTTCGATGGTATTTCTTTTTTATCTACTTTTAGAGACAAATTAACATCT
Source organism: Pseudobutyrivibrio ruminis (assembly GCA_015057315.1). GTDB lineage: Bacteria > Bacillota > Clostridia > Lachnospirales > Lachnospiraceae > Pseudobutyrivibrio > Pseudobutyrivibrio ruminis_D. The sequence goes on from SVER01000004.1 coordinate 15,524, forward strand.
ATATACTGGTTTAATATAGATACTCCATTACCTAGTATCTCTAAATTAGGTTTTTTATCCATGTATAGTAACAAACTTTCCCTTAATCGGTATGCTACATCTAAACCAAATTTGGGTTTAATACTTTTATGTGATAATCCCTTTTCTAATGTATGGCCTAATATTATTATATCACGTTCTATTTTATATCTAGACTTTCTGTATTTGTAAGAATCATTACTATTAGCTAATATTTTTTTCTTTTCATATCTCCAGTCAGCATTACGATAATATATATCTACTAACATCTTACACATATCAATAAAACTTATCATGTTCACCTCTTCTATTATGAGTCAACTTCAATCGATTCCCTAATGTATTTAAATATCTTTTTTCTATTACGTTCTACCCCTTCATTTTCCATAACTTTATACTCTTCATAATTATCTAACAATAAATGTATTTTTTTCATAATAGATTCATAATCAGCTTCATTATCATCAAGAACATAATTTTCCAAATCCATAGATTCCATAAATTCATTTGTTTTTCTATGATATGCTATTGCCACAACAGGAACATTAGCAATCATTGAAAATATTGTAGAATGTGTTTTATATGTTATTGAAAATTTAGCTTCTTGAAATATATTAATTGTATCAATTATATTTTTCTTACTTTCTTCAAAAATAATACGTTCTCTTAATTCACAAGGAGTAATTCCATTAACTATCTCTTCATAGTACTCCTCATCTCCTTGATCCATAGATACTATTTTTACTAAATAGCCACTATTAGCAAGTTCATTAATAACCTTAATTAAATTAGGAATTGTAAAATTCAATTTATCCTTATTATCTCTAGAATAACTATGATATAATGCAACAACTACAACATCTTTTATCGTGTTTGAATTCTCTATATCAAGCGAATAAACCAGGTCCGGAACGTACATATTCGTTGTGGTAATATCTAAAGATTGTAAAAATGACTTGCTTGCATCATCCCTATATGCTATTGAGTATGCATTAGTAAGTATTTTTTTTATACCACGCTTCACTTCATTACTATTTGCTGGACCTAAAGATTGTGGGAGTAAAACTACTTTTTTCCCAAAATATTGTGGTATAGAAAAATTAGATGCCAAACGATAATAACTCGCTTCACCTAATAAATCTGTTAAATGATGTCCACCAGATACCAAAACTATATCTGAATCCGCAAGCTCATTTAAATAATTCTTTGTACAAAATATTTTTAGAAATATTCCAGATAAAAAACTATTATCAATATACATTTTTTCCCATAATCTATTTATTATACTGTTACGCAATGGCCAGCCCACTACTTTATACCTTTTATCTTGTAATATTTCAGGGTTAACAGCAGAAACCGTAATCAAAGCATCTGGCCTAGACTTTTTAAGTATTTGTAATGTAGCTTCTAATAAAGCCCTATCTCCATTGTTCAAATTATAATGAGCTGCAATAAAAATTTTCATGTCATTTAATCCTTTTTTGTTTTATAAGATTACGCCCCAATTTATCTATATTACTCAATCATATATAATTATTAATAAGGAACTTATCAATTAGTTAATTCTTCTTAATTATGAACTTAACTCACATTCTCTCTTCATTATTCCAAATAAAATCATTGGTATTACAAAATAGAGTCTTCTTCTAAATCCTATAGGCTCCATAGAAAAATAAATATTTATAAATATAAATGCTGGAAGCAACAAATACCTTATCGCTCCATTATTTCTTTTTATAAAGAACTTTAATGCATCATAAATAACTATCAATCTAAAACATTCTAATAATATAAATACAATTACGCCATATTTATCTCCAAATTCTAGCCAAGAATTATGAGCATTAAATTCTAATCCTTCTCCATAGCCTCCTTGTAAATAATATGGCATCTTTTGTAATGCCTCTTTAGCAAGCTTAAAGCGTACATTATGAAGAATTCCACCACTACTTAAATAGCTACTTTTATAAATAGCCTTTAACCCTAAAATGTTAAATTTAAAAGAAACTCCTAAAATAATAACAAACAACACAAAACTCAAAAATGTCATTTTAATAATTTTTTTGTTGTTCTCTCCAAATTTATCCCATCTATCATACACGTATAGGCAAAACATCATTGGCGCAAGTAGCAGAAGAATAAATAAGCAATATCTCCCCTCATTTCTAACCATTAAAACTACATATGAAATTGCAATAATTATACCAAGTATCGCAATTCGCTTTTTATGTATAACTTGTAACACGAAATATGGAATTGCACTAACCATTAGTATTCCGTACAAATCATATACTGTTCTTCCAATAGTTTCATTCGTCCATATTGATACAATCCACTCTGTACTAAAGTAACCTATCGCGATATTATATATAATATCTACAATTCCAGTAACTAATAAGCCAGATGCCAACGCAAAATATGAAATGACAACTCTTTTGTCATCTTTTCCCTTTAAATTACCAATTGATAATTTGCCAATTATATATGCCGATACTAAAATCCAACCATAACAAACCTCATACCTATTTCCCCACATATCATCTTTTAATGAACATACAAACATTGCTTGAAATAGAAACAATAGTGCAACATCAAATTTCATTTTTTTTTCAATAAAAGCCCCCACTATTGAAATAACTACAAATCCGAGCGCCAAATAATCTATTTGTAAATATGTTACTCCAGGAAATATTATTCCATACATAAAAATTAAAACGATCAATATATAAAACCATATTTTACCTATATTTATTTCTTTTGTTACATTTTGATTCATAGCCATACTCCATCCATGTTCGTTTTTCTTAGAAAAAAGCTTTATATAGTATAGCATATACTTATCATTTCACAATAGTCAGCATATTATTGTGCTTTATCTAGCACGCTATCAAAACACACCCCTACAAAATAAACCGTAACCTTACCATCTTATATTCTTCCATATTGCTCTACAATACAAATCATTATCTTTTAGCATCTCATGATATTCCAACATACATATTTACATATAATCGCAATAACTTATTAATATTACCTTATTGTTAATGTTTATTGTCTGTACGTTGAGTGATTCTCCTCTCATTAAGTCCAATACAACATATTACAAAAATACAACTTAATGATATATATAAAGCTACTTTCCAATACCATGGTTCAATAAATCTTATATATATTATTCCATTATAATTACTTGGAACTTCAAATTGTACGAGGCAATTATCAGAATCCTCAATAGGAATCACCACCCCATTCTCATCATATATTTTATACCCCTTATAGTTGATAATTGGAGCCTCTACCTTTCCAACTTTACTATTATAGTTTCTACACTCTATATCAAAATTCTTACCACATCTTTGTAAAATTGTAATATCTATTTTATCTTCTGTATTAAACGTACCAGTAAAAAAATCCGATTCACTAACATGTAATTCACCATTATCATATGAAGTCCTTAAATATTCTCCACTTGATACTCCGTATGTTTTCAAATTATACAAATCAAAAAACATATTTCTATTAGCATAATCTGAATAATAACTTACAAATAATAATGTCATACTAATCGAAATAATTGATAACCCTCTCAACAATCTAGACATTTCTATATTTAAATCTTCTCTTCCTTTTAAATACACTATCTCATTTCCCAATAAAACACTTAATAACATACTAACTATCAAAATATATCTCCATGGAAATTGTACCTGTGCCAGTATATTAAAAGCCTTAAAATTATATGCTAACCTATTCCAAGGAAATATATTTGTTGTCATCAATAAGATAATGGTAGAACTAATTGTTAACAATTTTATACTGGTATTAGCTCGTCTCTTTATAAAAAGCCAAACACCTACTCCCCAAGCAATTACTAATATCACACCTGGGGTGCATAGCATATACCCAGGAGACCCAAATGGATTATTAAAAAAGGCAAAAATATCAGCCAAAGATAGACCATCATTTTGTATCTTTGAAGAGGTATTATCAAAAGCTAAAGTTCTGATTAGTACAGGAACATTAAAATAATAATCTAAAAATGGCACTACAAAAAATATGCTTAACAATATAGTGAATGCTATTCCAAATACATAAGCCTTTATAACTTCTATATTAAATAAATATTTAATATTAATTAGTACAAAGACAACTAAAACCACCAAAATCATTTCCGTTGTTAAAATATGAGAAAGAATTATACCTGCCATTCCAATTGCCAAAATTATTCCATTATATATATTTTTTTTCAGCCCGGAATTATCCTTATATATTTTCCATATTGCAAAAGCTATTAACGGGAAAAATATTGCCGCTGAATACTCTCCTGCCGCAGCCCTTACATAAATATCAACCAACCTATATGATGATGTTACATATACCAAGGCTAATAACCTTGCTAGATGTATATCTTTAAACATCCTATTAAACACAGTCACTGAAAGTGAAGTAGTTGCCATGTTAACTATAAACACATATATTTTATATGCACTAGTTACATTCACTCCAAACAACCTTAACATTGCAGGAAAATATAAAAGCACATCACCATAAAACACAGATGTAGGATAGCCATATCCGCCCATCCACGCTGATGATACGTAAACCGGGAACTCCCCATTACGAAGCTCTTGGGTTATACCTTCAATTCTCATTAAATGAAACGCAATATCATGCCCATCCAATCCTTTATAAAATAATGGTAGTGAAGTCAATATTGTAATTAACGTTATTACCACTATGTCGTACCTTTTCTCCGGAGATATATTAAATAAGATAAATAAAAAATTTATAATCAATACCACTATAAATAGCCTTAGCCATAACATTCTTTCTGTACAATTACTATGATGAATATTAGCAGCATATATACTATAGTCACCAACTCCATTATACTCATACTGAATTCTAAAATTATCAATATTTTCCGTAAGTTCAAATGTATAGGAGGCATGTGTTAAATTTTTATCTACTATAAATTTACTCCCTTTTATAAATACGCTGTTGCCATTTGTCGCAGTTGGTTTGACATATTGCCCATAAGTACTTTTATACTCCACTTCAATAGTATAAAATCCCTTCTTTAATGACATTTCAGGTGTTATCACAAGATTTACATCTTCATCAATTGCTAATTCTCCAGCTTTTACACTCCAGCAACCATTATTCATCTCAATATAATCTGAATAACATTTGTCTAGTGGTATTTCTATAATATCTGTATTACCTTTTGCAGTTATATATAAATAGATTGCAGCTATAAGTAATATTATCAACTCAACCAATAAAATTATAGTTGCCTTTTTCTTCATTATTTTTTCTCCCCACTATCCTTTATTATTTAACACATTTATACCCCAATATTTTAGTATGCCCTAGCAAGCCATAATCTAAAATATTTTCACATTCTACTCCCTGCTCTGCAAGCTTACTAGCAATATCATCATAGCTCCAAGTATCGCCAACTATTAGCCAATAATTTTTGCCATCATCTGGTATAACAAGATTGTTCAAGTCAAGTACCCTCTCGTAAGTCTTACCAGCAAAATAATAATCTGGCATTGTTGGATCTTCGAAATCAGTAATAATCACATCATTCTCACCCATATTAGCAACAATACTTCTAACCATATTCGTACGATTAGAAATATCTAAATCTTCATAATAAACTGCTTTGTAAGATGGTATAAAAGAATAAATACTATAGACCAAAAGTATTGTAGTCCATGCAATGCTTAGCTTCATCTTTGAGAAAACTATTCCCAACACCAACCACGCAACAGGACCTACTACATATATATATCTTGTTACAAAGAATGGGCTTAATAATGCTGAAATACCAATTCCAACAGCCATTGTTCCAACAACACTAATAATACCCGCTATGATAAATAACACCAGCTCAGATGATTCTGCCTTCTTTGAAACAAATAGATGATAGCCTGCGATGTATTGTGAACTTACCTCTTTATCTTTTTCCCAGTGTAAAATGCCTATTTCATAGGCTATGGCAAGTACAAACATTACAGCTATTATTAACCATATACCAATAGTGAATTTATATGATACAAGGAAATTAAAACAATCAGCAAATGTAGAATTCTCTGTTATCCAATAATTATTAATTCTAGCTGTTAAGCTTTTGACTAGAACGATCAACCATGGCAAATATACAACTACCGCAACAACTATTGTAGTAAGTATTCTTTTTATATCTTTTCGCTGTACTATATTTCTGAAAAATAAAAATGCATAAAAGAATGCTACCGCTATAAGAGCATAATAATGCGTATATGCTGCTGCAAGTGAAAATACAGAAAACAGTACCCAATCTCTTACTCTGTTTTCTACAAGTATATTATAAAAATAATAATAGCTAAAAAACACAAGCATTGCAGCCCATGAATACATTCGTATTTCTACATTAAACCTTAATGCAGCATCTGAAATCGATGTAAAAGTCATCACTATTAAAGCAGCTTCTGCTCCAAATTTATTCCAAATAACTGTTAATGAAAATACCAAAATAACAGCTAGTGGTACAATTGATACAAAATGAAGCGACCATCCCTTTTCTCCAACAATAGCACAAAATGCTTTTGTAATAATATAATATAAAGGTGGGTGAACATCTTTTGCAGTTGCTTCTAATAACCCTGGAATATTTAATCGGATTATATTTCCAGTAAATGCTTCATCTAACCACAGAGCTTCATCAAAAATCCTTATAAAATTTACATAAAATAAAACGATTGCATATACTGCAGCTATTATTCTTGGAAACTTTTTTATTATTCTCATCTACTCTACTATGTCCTCAATATTTATTCAAAATCAATACCTTGAAGTATTGCCTTTATTTTCTCAACATTTTTTCTGTAAAAATACTCAGGCAATTTATTCTATTTTTTTAATACAGATGTATTATATATTGAATTCTCTCAATCACCGAACCAAACTCGCAGCATATTTCTTTCCTCTTAACCTCTATTTCTCGACAATATCAATCCTATCAAACTCAACTTCATCATCATTATCGTTCACCAGATAGAACTGTATATCTTCAACATAGTTTTCTATTGTTACATCAAGTTCGATTTTGTTATTACCCTGCGATACAATACTGTACTCTATACTAGCAGGAGTTAATTCTGATTTAACCTCTACTCCGCAATCGCCTAGATTTTTACCATTGTATACTATAGTGTATTTTCCTGGTGCTATTTTCTTATATGGACCATGGATTACTCCACCCTTTGTTAGTACGATAGCATCATCTGAGCGACTGCCTACATAATTATAGAACATCTCTCTAGGATTTAACACACCATCTTTTAGTCCATCCGTAAGCCTATCGCATATATCTTTCTCAAATACATACACCAGAATATTATCAGTACCATATAATTCGTTAAAATATGGATTAGAAATTACAAAATAATCAATTGGCTTGGTAGCAAATGTAGATATAAAATCTCCCCCTGCTACGTTTACTAAATACTCAACCTCTGAATCAGTTAATAAGACACAGCATTTTCCTTCCTTATATTCATAGCAGCTATTATCACAGTTGGAATACTGCTTCATAAAGGATGCTTCAGCTATGTCTACTCCTCCAAACGTAAGCTTTCCATCAGAATATACTTCGTTTGGATAGCCTAACCAGAATGTTGCATATCCCTTAGTCACTCCATGAGCCACCAGCTCTTTACTGATAGATTTTTGTGCTTCGTATTTATCCTGCCAATTATTGGTAAGCTTTAATAGATTTCTGCAATATAGACCCGATAAAATCAAAAAGCAGCAAGAAACAACAATTTGTATCTGCATGATCTTGGCTGATGCAATCTTCTTATAAATATAATTTGTCGATACAAGCACTAATAAAAATGATGTGCTTAATAAATATCTTACCTGAAGTAAATCCCCCAGCACTGTTGCTAGAAGTATTTCAGCATTATGCATAAGCATGAATGTGAAAAATACCTTTTCAGTTTCTTTCATCTTCTTGAATTCAAAAGCCTGGAGTACAGGTATTATAATGCATATTGCGACACATACAATAATGCATATTATGTTAGCTAATGTTGATCTTTCTGGAGCATAACCGAATATATTAAACAGATTTGAAAAATGTATTTTTACATTTTCAATAATATGCTTTATTCCAAAGCTAAGTGTTGGGTTGCTGTTTCCACCAAAATTCATGTTATGTGTGCTGCAAACAGCTTTATATAATAAGTAAGCTAAAATAGCTGGCACTGCCAACTTTAATAAGCTATCCCTGATAGTCACTACTTTTCTTTCTTTATCTCTATTGATAAATACGAAATAAACAACTAATGTAGCAATTGTAGGTAGTAAATACTCGGCCACATGGCGCTTACCACCTAATATCATTAAAAAGAAGATAATACTATGAATAGCTGTATGGCATATCGTAGTCTTACGGTTAATTACATCCAACCAAAACATTCCTAAAACAAATGTGAAAATGATTATGAAACCGCAATACGCACCATGTAAAAATATCATCATTCGTGCTTCCTTGCCACATAGGAAAACACTAAATAATGGTATAAAAACTAGCCAAAAATCATTATTAAAAAACTTCTTAGCAAACCAGATTACTGCTGTGATTGATAGTGTAAATACAATACAGTTGGAAACGACAATAGCTAACACCTTATCCTTTAACAATGCAAGCATCAGCACATTTACAGGTAGCCTAGTGAACGCATAGATTTCTCCATTTACCGCATTCCATGATGTAGGATATATGCTTTTAGTATTAACTATTGCATTATAAAAACGGTATACCAAAGCAACATCCGAATTAATCGTTACCCTTCCATATGTAAGAGTTGTAAAGATTACTGCTAGATAGCAGATTACAGCTGTGATAGCTAAAATTATATTTACCCTTCCGCTATCTTTTATTTTTCTTAACATCAAATATCTCCCTTTAGTCCTCTATTACATATCTTATTGAAGCTTTTTTATAATATACATTAGGCATGATAATATCATTTGAGAATATTTCATCTAGTGGAAGATTATACACATCCTCCTCTACCAAGCCCACATATAAGAAATATGGTGTCCAGGCTGGTTCTGATTCTCTTGTGATAACCACATCATCTTCATTAGAATTTTCTATCTCTAGAATTATTCCGTTCCAATAATCATAGCTTTCAGCAATAAGCTCTCGCTTATCAATAATATCTATCTGTACTATCCTTGAATAATTGCTATTGTATATAAGAGCAATTATTGACAATACTCCAAAAATTCCATATACAACAAACTTCCTTTTCCCATCAAGCAAACCTGCACACTTAGGTGATATTAAACGGCCAAATCGTACACAACCAATAGATATTCCTATGATTATTATATAATCAAACAGATATTGCATTCTAACATCTAGATATGTTGTTGTCATTGCACGTCCATATACATATGGAAACACTGCTCCAAAAACAACTATAAAAGTTAAGATTGCAGTAACAATGATATTGTTCTTCCCTGACATTCTACCTGCCCTAATCCCAAGCAGAATAAGGCATACAAAAATAATGATTGCAAGTGGATGACGTGCCACCATGTCCTTAAGCCTAACTATAATATCAATCACAATCTGTTTAGTTGACATCAATACGCTAGGTTGTACATCATATGAATCCTGTCTCGAGAAATTACCCGGTGCAAACACACATGATATTCCACCGATAACAAATATTATCAATGGTATTAACCTATTTATGAATTGCTTTTTATCTTTTAGATTTAATCTAAAAATTCCAAGTACAACATACAAATATAAAACGCCTATTGGCACATCCATAAATTCATTTGTAGCAGGAATTAGCCCTGAGAGAATAAGCCCTATATAATACTTTTTTTCAAGCGTCTCCTCATATCTAATAGTAAAAGCAATAGTTAACAATAACAGTGCAAATGGCACAGTGTATGCTGTTGAGCCAATGTACCAATTGTATGCTTCAGAATAATAATATGTTGTAAATAGCACTGCAATAATCAAAAAGGTAACAAACTTTACCTGCTTTGCATCTAGCTCCAATATCTTACTCAAGATAATCCTAAATGAATATAGCATTACCGCAAAAACCAACAAAAATACAACAATATCACAAATTCCATAGAATCTGCCCATGTGCCTTTGTATATTCAATGGATTTATCAAATTCTGTAAGAAAAATGTAAGCCATCTACCACTATGATTCTTCCAATTCCATGCTGCATAGCCAATTGCATTTAGTAATACATTGTCAGAAATTGTCTTGCTTCCAAATGAAAAATCATCACAGGCTGGGACTGAATTGTACATGCTGTATAACATTGGAAAAATGATAAGCAAATATAGAATTCCAATACATAAATCACGAATTATATCTTGTTTTTTATTCATAAATACCCTTTAATCTGAAATAATGTTTATTGCATATTTCTATTCTTACATATCACACAAAATAACTCTCTTGTATATATAAGATAGACAGCTATATTAACCACCGATAGTAATAAAAGATTATATTGTTGATTAAATAAAAAATTCCCATAGGTTATCATGCTGATCCCAATTAAACAACATAATCCCACAATTGTTTTTGGCAACAAAAAAATCACGATAATAGCTAATATCTCATATACAAACCCATATCTCTCATGCATTGCAGGCAACATAATTACGGCTGTATAACACATAATAAAAGCTAGTAGTATTTGATTTGTGCCACTGAACTCAATCTTACCTGCTATCACGTAAAGCATTATCATACCTAATGCTACTACTGCTAAAAGTATAGCTGCATTTTTCAATGTTTCATAACCTATTTCTAGTGATGAAGCAGTAACCAGGTTCCAAATACTTGGATAATTCATTGATATTTTTCCGTATAGATCCGTATTACCTAAGTATATTTTAATCATTTCCCTAATGGTTCGCCCTTGTGCTAAAGCCGGCACACTAAGACCTATTAGGGGTAACGGCAAAATACAAAAATATAATACAGTTATTCTTTTTTTGTATAAATAATATAAAACAAAAAACGGTAAAATTAACACTGCTTGAAGCTTAAAAGCAAATGCAAATCCAAGTGCTATAAAAGAATACAATTCCTTTTCTTCAATTAAATTGTATAATGCCAACACAATGAAGAATGTATATATAGAATCGCATTGTGCCCATGCAGCAGAATTTAATATAACTAGTGGTGAGGATAGCGTTATGGCAAATGCTATAATTCCTTTAGTTTTATTATCTGTAAGTCTATATACAATTTTTCCTACTATTATTGCTAGTAAATAATCAAATACACAACTTAATAGTTTATACGAATATAACGGTTTGATTGGTATATAAGTAAAAAAAGCAACCAACAACATATAAGGGAAGTTATAGTTACACTCATCAATTGGTATTCCTACCCCCCTTAATCCCCCATTTGCTTTTATCTGATCATACCATGGAAGTAGCCAAGCGCTCGCATCTACTGATACAAAATCTCTTAATGAAAATCGAATAATGCATCCTAAAATGCTTACTACCACTAAAACTATTTTAACAATATTATTCTGAATCCATTCCAGTACTTTTTTCTCAAATTGAAAAATCATACTATTATCCCAACTTAATCCTCTAATATTTTTTGATATAAAGATACATCATCAAAATCATAAACTAAAAAGTCATCATCTTCATATACTAAATAATTTGCCATTTCAGCTTCATCATAAAGGTCTGTTAACTCTGCCTTTTCAAGAATAACCGCGACTCTTCCCTCAGGCCAAGTTCCATCATGAGCTGTCACCTGAAGCCACCTGTCTATTTCCAGATCTTTGAATACAGTCCAAGTCTCAATCTTTCCATTTGTCAATTCAGTAAGTATATTCGAGTCCCAAAATGGAGCAATCACCTGATTATAATCATTATCTATAACCCACTGCATCATAGCCATTCGGTCTTTACCATATTGAACAACAGAACTAACGTATGGATAATACATCGTGCTTATACTGCACATTACAGTAGCCGCAGATACCACTGCTATAACACATCTTTTAATTTCTACTATTAATTCACTCTCTAGCAATGCTTTTTTTATTACTAGCATTACAAACAGATATGTTATTGGTATTAATGGCACCCAGTATGATTCATTGTAAGTACTTATGCCACTATAACAAATAAGCATAACTATAAATGCACTTAAGAAAAATAATCCAAATATCTTTTCATGTTGTTGATATTTATCATAATTTCTAACATAAATAATCACGCTAATAATCAGCAGTGACATAAGCAATAGTGCAGCTGCGTTACCCAGTCCACCTATTCCCATAACAGCCGTTTCATCATTCCATCCCAACAAGCTAAGATAATCACCGAATACTTTAATCATATTTGATAAATCAAATCTATTCCAATTCATCACTTCATAGCTTCTGAATCTATAAACATACTGGAGCTTGTGATTAATGATATAGCCAATACCTGATGCTAATAGTGCTATTATTCCGGAAATAATATAACCATTTTGACAAAATAGTTGATTCTTGTTAATTGTATTATTTTTTATAGCTTTAAAGATTATGTCAATAATAATTGCTATTATTAATGGCAAGTAGCATATCATAATTTGTCTGATGCCACCCATACCTGCTACAAGTGCAAATATGCCAAGAATAAAACTTAATGCTATCTTCTTATTAGCTTCACTTTTTGATATATGTAAGACTAGTGCAATTGATACAAGAGTTATAACAATATGTGGTACATAATAAGAAAAATAAATAATATTATTTGCATACCATTTACCAACAGGAGCTATCATCAGGACTGAGGCCCAAAGTCCAAATTCTATACTGCTTAATTGATTTCCTATGTAAACTGTTACACACAGTATTAAAAGCATAAAGATTGCAATAGAAAAACATCTAGCATATTTCCAATTATCATGGAAGAAAAATAATGACAACTTATGCACAAACTGAGTGTTTAATACCCTTAGTTCTGTAGAATAAAACCAGTTTTTACTGATAAACGTTCCTTCATGATTCAATTGTTCTGCTAACAATAACTCACTAGATGCATCTGAATTTAAAATATTCTCCCAGTTAAAAAACATATATAGTATGTTTGTGAAAAATACTATTCCATATGCTACCAGTGCAAATGCTCTATTATAAATATTTTTTACTTCCAAGTCTCAACCTCGCAATAAAGTCCCAAAGTTTTATTATTCCACCAAATAACCATCAATATTTCTCACACTCTCATCAGATGAAAAATTTACACCTACTTTATAAATCTTATAACCGTCATATTTTGCGTTATAATATTTCTCGGCATACTTATTATCATTAATTTGGGCTAATGCTTCTTCTGCAGTTTTATCAATCTTACATTCTATAATGAAGATATTTTTACCCGCTATAAGTTCAGCATCAATACGCCCTATATTTGTCATACCTTCAGATATAATATTCATCCCGCACATTTTAAATAATAAATACATAAGAGACTGGTAGTACTTTTCATACTTTAGTTGAATTCCATATGGAATCCCAGCAATTGAGGACTTAAGCATTTTAATCATTTCATCAACGTTGCCTTCAAATGCTGCTCTTTGTACATTAGTTGCAATAATATTAATATCTGATATAGATTTTCCTGTATAAACTGAGGCTAAATCTGTTTCAAATGATAGTCTCACTTCTTTATTTGGATATATCAATCTATATGATGGGATTGTACTCTTCTCTTCTTTTTCGCCTATAGTAAGATATCCGGTCTGCAACAATAATTGTGTAACTGTTTGTGTGTCTACTTCGTTTTCACTTAATGAACTTATATCAAAAGAATTAAACGATATATCTGTTACAATGGCATTCTCTAAACTCTCAACAGTAATCTTTTGTTTTTTAGCAAGGTTAATTAACATCACTGGTGTTGCAGTAGCATACCAATAATTTCTAAACTCATAATTTTCCGTGAAAAATCTTCCTATAGAAACCGGATTATATACTTTAATACCAGAAAAGGAGAATTTAAATCCATCATACCATGATGCTAATTTTTTTCTCATTTCATCATAACTACAATCATTCTTTTTAGCCGCTTCTTTGATGTACTCATTAAAATAATCTGTTAAATCTTTTTCGTTGTAACCCACTGCATCAGAATAGGCGTCACTTCTAGATATATCTACCAAATTATTAAGCTTACTAAAAATAGATACCTGGCTAAGTCGTGTTACACCTGTAATGAATACAAAGCGTTCCATCTCTTCATAGCCTTTTATCATCTGATAAAAAGCTTCCATTACTCTACTTATTTGTTTAACACCTTTTCCATCTTCCAGATTGTTAGTTATAGGTCTATCATACTCATCGACCAGAATCACGACACTTTTTTCATATTTATTGTACAGCGCCTTGATTAACTCTCCAAACATGAGAGCCGGTGTACTCCCCTGTATTTCCACATCGCAAGCTTTTGCTATTCCATTCAGTGAAAGTTTTATTCCTTCTTCCAATATGGAAACTGTTGTGCTATCAATTCTGCCGAAATCAATATGTATTATTGGGTATTCTTCCCAAGAATAGTCTGCATCATTAATAAAAGTACCCTTGAATAAATCCTTTTCCCCTTTAAAAACCGCCTCAAGCGTACTAACCGTCAAACTTTTTCCAAATCTCCTTGGTCGCGAAAAGAAGAACTGACCGAAAGGTTCTTTTACCATTTCATATATATATTTAGTTTTGTCTACATATAAATAATCGCCTTCGACTATTTTCCTAAAACTGGCTGTAGATGTACTAATATTCTTCATAATCCCACCTTTTAATTATTCTCGTCAATTACTGATATCAATTCAATAAACTAATAAATAGTTCATTATACCTATCATACATAGACTTCTTCTCAAAGCCCTGTGCCTTCTTAACACAAGCTTCCACCTGTGCTTCATCCTTAGCCCCAAGCTTCACTATTCCTGCAAGCAAACCACCCTTATCGTACTTATCCACCAGCACTCCACAGCTTTCGTCTATCTCTTCCCTGCATCCACCGGTATCATAAGTGACCACTGGGGTGCCGCAAGCAAGTGCCTCTAGAATTACTGTTGGGAAATTATCCTCCACAGATGCATTTACGAAAACATCTGCCTCAGAATATATATGCACCAGCTGCTGCACATTATCTGTACGTGTTATAGCTAATATTTCATCAGGTACCTCTGCCACCTGGTCTTCCTGCAAGCCTACGATTACTAGCTTGTAATCCTCTGGTAGATGTGTGCCTATGTATTTAATATCTTCAAAGCCCTTTCTCACTGTCCATTCAGAAGCAAGTGCAAGTACCATCTTCTTATCTACGATACTGTAGTCCTTTTTAAAGCTTCCCGTTTCAGGCTTGAACACATTCAAATCTATTCCATTATTAATTACTTCCACTCTACAATCCTTTAGGAAAGACTGCTTTACCAGTTCCCCAAGCCATGCAGATGGAGTAACAATTGTCAGGTTCTTGCTGATTCCAGCAAACAGAGCCTTCTTCTTATCAAAGTTAGCACTAGACCTATCTAACAGGCTAGATGCTGGGTATGATTTCTTTTGAGGGCAACGCTTACAGTGGCTTTGCCATTTGTCACAGCCTGCCAAATCAAAATAAGCACAATGCCCTGTAAAAGGCCAACAATCGTGTAGTGTCCATACCACTGGAATGTCAGCCTCTTTCAGATAATTAAATAATATTTCGTAATTTAGATAATAGCCGTGGATGTTATGAAGATTCACCACATCCGGCTTGTATTCTTTAAGCTTATTAACAAGCTTCCTGGTAGCTCTCTTAGAGCCCAGTCCGTGGGCATCAAAAAGCCTGGTCAACATGAAATGCCAAGCCAAATCCCTCTTGCTACCAATCTTATATCTATTTACATTTGTGTTTTCATTGCACTGTCTTCCGTAGCACACCAGTGCTTCATTCTCATCACTGGCTGATACGAAATTAGCATATATATCATCACAGATAGTGGCAGGGCCGCCACCCTTACCACTTTCTGCATTTATAAGCACAAGTTTCATTTTCTATCTCTTTCTAAGATATTTTTTAGGAATCATGTACATAAGCTTACCCTGCTTACACAGTGTTTTTAGCACGCTTACCATTTCCTTAGAGCTGTTAATCACTCCCAGGTTGCAGCCTAGCTTATCATCCTCTACTAGCACGCCTGCTTCCTTTAATCGGCCTGATGTACGCTCTTCCATGCAGTACTGATACCAGTGGTCTGCCTGCACATTGATGGTCTTTTCTGTAGCCTCACCATCTATTCTTACCTTATAGGTACGTTTTTCATACCAGTCATTAACTGGCCATTCATCACCCATAAATTCGCACAAGGCATGTATACCCATAGTGTTGCTACCACTGGCCTTAACGCCTACAAACAATATCTTAGCATCATTATCTAACAGATACTGCCATGCACTGTTAACATCATAAACGCCTACCTGCTCAGAATCCTTAGCCATCATCTCAGCAGCCTTAGGTCCCATGGCCGCCAGCGAATTGTAAGGGAAGCTGGTGCGTATTACATCAGCGTCTGCTATGAACATGTTTGGGAGCATACCTGTCCAACACAATGTTTTCTTAGGATCGTATGGTCTACTCTTCGCTGTAGGTGGCTTTAGATTAGTGATTGGAAAGCATGGTAGCACAAATGTCACCTGCTTATCTGCCACCTGCTGCTTCATGAATGTCATGAAAGTTTCTGCTGTGATACCTATAGCCTCCAGCCCATCCATAGATGAATGGATAAGCACCACGTCATCCTTAACAATGATGCTATCAAGCCTGGCGAAATAGTCCTTAGCAAGCTGTGGATCAATCCCCTTAGTCTCTGGAACCTCGCTAGCCTTATTGCTATTAGCTCTCAGCTTCTTGGCCATCTTTTTCAGTTTTGGACAATTGTTAAGTATGATTCTTGAAGCTACTTCAATAAAACCATACTTTTCTAACAATGAAAGTGCCATATTACAATCTAGCCTCTACAAAAGCTACAAGCATGTTTGGTGTAGCCATCTCATCCTTCTTAATATCCTCTGGTGGAATCTCAATATCGAACTCTTCTTCAATGCTCATAAGAAGCTCGATAAAATCCATAGACTCTAAAAGTCCTGTATCAAACATATTTACATCCTTCTTGGTGTAAATGATTTTGTCGTCGCAAACTTCGTAAATTAAATCTAAAATCTTCTGTTCCATGTCTATCTCCTATAGCATTTCCTTCAACGCTCTTCTATCCGCCTTACCATTATTGGTCATTGGCATTTCGTCTAACACGATGCATTTCTTTGGCACCATGTAATGTGGAAGCTTTTCAGCAATGTATTTTCTAACGCTCTGTGAATATTCAAATTCATCCTCTACAGGATGATCAAGTGTTACGAAAGCAGCTAAGCCCTTAACCTCTCCGCGCTTTTCAATTGGTAGAACTACGCAGTAGGTTACATCGTCCATTTCTAGGATGTTACTTTCGATATCGCCAAGTTCGATACGATAACCATTAAGCTTAATCTGGAAATCCATTCTGCCGCAATAGTAAAGCAGTTCCTTTTCCTTATAGCCTTCATCACCTGTCTTGTAAGCCCACATGTCCCCATCTGGTGTAGATAGCTTGAAGAACTTGTCAGCTGTAAGCTCTGGCTGGTTTAGATAGCCTGCTGCAACTGTGTTGCCAGCAATAACTATTTCACCCTTTTCGCCCTCTGGCTTACCTGGGTATGTATATTTATCATCCATGATGAAAATCTTAGTTCCAGGCTTGTCATATCCAATAGAAAGGGGATGCTCTGAGCCTGCCATTTCATCATTAATAACCACTTCTGTAACAGCAACTGTTGATTCTGTAGGACCATAGGTGTTAATAACCTCTGCCTTAGGGAAACGCTTCATAAGCTCCCTGGCTGTCTTGTTAGTAAGCACCTCGCCACAGAATAGGAATGTAGTAAAATCTGGAAGATTCTCACCATTAAATTCCTTATTAAGAAGGCATACGTTCATAAATGATGGTGTAGATACCCATACATTCAGACCGCTTTCTTTAAGCTTAGCATGCATAAGTCCCATATCTTCCTGCAGGCGCTTTTCCATAGACCAAATGGTACCGCCTGTGTAAAGTGATGTATATGTATCCATTACAGACAAATCAAATGAAAATGGAGCCTGATTCAAGTAGGTCAGCTGCTTTTTATCAGTGCTGCGGTTCATTATCTGTTCCATCCAGTCCAGATAATTATCCAAGCAGCCTGCTGTAATCATTACGCCCTTTGGCTTACCTGTGCTGCCCGATGTGAAGATGATGTAATAAACATCACTGCCGCTTACGTAATTATCCTTAGGAAGCTGCACACTGTCCTCTGCCACCATAGCATTTACATCTGCCATAGTCCATTTATTTGCAGTGGTAACTTCTGTATCTACCATAGCAATAAGAAGCTTAGTCTCTGATGCCTCCACAATATCCTTAAGACGCTCCTGTGGCATAGAAATGTCTACAGGACAGTATGGATGACCTGTCTTAACGCAAGCCAAGAATGCTGCAAGCATCAGTGGTGATTTGTGGCCATAAACAACTATAGGCTGTTTATCATTATCCACTGTCTCATTGATATGCCCTGCTATCTTATCTGAATAGCTCCAAAGCTCACTGTATGTAATAGTCTCATCTGTGAAGGCATTCTTAAATGCAACCACATCTGCTTCTGTTTTTGAATATTTTTCTAATCTTGTTAATAACTCCATAATACTCTCTCTAAATAGTCTTATTTTATCTTAGTTATTTTACCATTTTGCCTATAAAAAGTAAAAACAAGGAAGATTAGTATGCATATTCCACTTACGGCTAATCCCACCTTCAATCCAGGAGTATAATAATCAAACCTTACATTATGCTCTCCTGCTGGTACCTTTATCATCATCATTCCACCAGATTCAATGATATCCGTCTTGCTATCATCCACATAAGCTGTCCAGCCTGTATCATAAGGAACGCTGAAATACACATAAGTGTCCTTATCATATCCTGTAACACAGCTCACTCCGTGGCCATCTTTATTAAAGCCTAGAACTGAGCCGTAGGTATGCTCCATTACATAATCTGATACGGATTTATCCAAATCTATATCATCTGCTGCATTTCTTGGTAAATCTGCCTTTATCTCATCTGTGAGGCTGTCTTCATCTAGCACCGCGCTATCTAATAGAGCTATGCCGCGGCTATTTACATCCATACTCATCAAATCATCCTTTGTGATATATGAATCTACAGCAAATCCAATAGGGCAAGCCTCTCGTTCCATTAGATATACAGGTCCAAGATCTGTAGTGTATTCTGCTACCACAGGCCCGTTAGCCTCGTTAAAAGCCAGGTAATATCTACCTGCCAACAACTCTGCCACGCCTGGCACATCGTTCTTTGGCATTCCTACTACTTCCGCATAATAATCAAACAATGCCTCAAAATCACGAATGCTGTTAGTATCTGTTGATGACTGATTAGTAAAGCCTGCTACATGAGCAGTCATGCTAATCAGATTCATTGTATCGTTTAATCTATATTGATTGTTAGGAAGCTCTAGCTGGGTTGCCACCTGGTATCTCTGCTTGTATCCCTGCAGCCCCATCCAATCACAGGTCTTGTAGATAAACATTGTTGTAAACATTAATCCAAGCGAAAAGATGCCGATGTTTACTAACACATTCTTCCACTTTATCTGCTGACGTGTTGCAATAGCCCTAGTTACCAAAGCTCCAACTATTGTTAATACAACGTAAGTATAGAAACGCTTAGGATTTGATATCCAATCCACCCCTTGCACACTTAACCTATTCAATACATTAATAACAATCACAAATGCCGCTATAAGAGCAATATAAATATCCGAACCGATTCTAACAGCCCTCTCATCAGGCTCCTCTAGCATCTTTACCGATGCCAGTGCTGCCATCAGTGTAAACATATACCACCAACGCATTTGCGCCGCGCTATACATATAAAACAAATCACTTAACAGAGGTATGAAGCTTGCCACAGCCAGATAAACTATAAGTTTTGATAGCCAATCTCTTTTTCTTATTACATAGGCAATCACCAGCACCAATCCTACCAAAGGCAGATAAAATCCATGGCTGGAAAATCTGGTAGTGTAAACTGCGCTAATGCTAGTCATAGGATCCACAGGCAAAAGCAATGTCTTTAGGATATACATGTATTCTGTAAGACTAGTCTTAAGCATGGATAGTATTCCAGCAAACTGGCCTGTACGCGGATTGCCTGATATAAATATGATGTTTGGAATGAACACAAACGCCGCCATTCCAACACCAAGCACTCCACAGCAAATACATTTAACTGCATCTATTATCATTCCCTTAATATCCTTGCGACCAAATCTGCAAAGATAATAGATTACCAAAAATACCACCTCTCCAACAAAGAAGAAGTAATTAATGATGCAATTTAAAAATACTGTAAAAATAAAGAATGGATAATCCTTCTTTTCCTTTAATCTTTCCAACCCAATAAGAAGTAATGGGAAGAAGCATATAGCATCATGGAAATGGTAGAAAACAAGGTTAACTAAAGAAAAGCCTGAGAAGGCATAAAGTACTGAGCCAACAATAGCCCATTTGCTGTCCTTAACAAACCTGCGCAAATATAGGCAAGATATTAAACCTGCAAAAGAAAATTTGAGCATGAATAGCCATGCTACTATATATGGAAATGCATTGGCTGGAAACAGCATGCTAAGCCAAAAGAATGGGCTTCCCAGCTCGTAAAAGCTGAAACCATCCATTGTGGAAGTTCCAAGATCTATATCCCAGCTGAAGCCACTGATGCCACTATCTAAAAGTGCATTGTGAAGACCTATTGTAAAAGGAATCTGCTGGTCATTAAAATCGTTTGTTAACACAAAAAAGCCTTCCCCCTTAATTACGAAAGGTAAAAAAGAGAGAAAAGCTATAATAAAGCATATGAAGAAGGATTTCATGTAATCCTTTTTTATGAATAGTTTAATTCTGTCCATCATTAAATCGGTATGACTCCAATCCATCTCTAAGCTGTTTTAATCCTAAATCCTTGCTTTCTACATAAATGCAAGGCATACGCCTTGATAGGAATAGGTTAGGTGCTTCTGTAACAGAATATGCACCGCATCTGTTAAATGTAAGAACATCCCCCTCTGCAAGCTCTGTAAGCTCTACTTCGCGAACTAACACATCCGCTGTAGTACAAAGGCTTCCGACGATGCAGTATTTTGCCTTGTTAGTATGTGTCTCGCTAACAGAAAGCTCAGGTATCTTCATTCCCTGAATCTGACCGTAATAGTTCAGATGGTGAATACCGCCATCTACCAACACATAGTTAATACCCTTGGATGGCTTGATTTCCTTAACAGTAGTTTCAAACCTACCGCAAGTGCTGGCTATAAAGCGTCCCATTTCTATGCCAAGGTGTATATCCTTTTTCAAATCATTAATAAGAGGAAGTGCTGTTTCGAAATTAGCAAAATCCTTATCATCTGAAGGACCATCAAAATATTCTACACCTGCCCCCGGACCAAATTCCAGAAAAGCTGGCATGTTGCCTGTGGCATTCTTGTGGGCATCAAACAATGAATACAGATTATTTCTATCTGCTGCAAATTTAGCCTCGCGAACCTTCTGTGTGCCTGAGAAATAGTGAATTCCTGCAAGGTCTACATGAGGATAATCAGCTATGTTATTAACTAAATCCATGAGTGTCTCTTCATCCATACCAAACTGATTACCACTGGTAAGGCGAAGAAGTACCTTAGCCTTTTTATCTGCTGCAGCACATACCTTTTCGATAAGCTTAAGCTGTCTAGGGCTTTCTGCTGTGATAATATCTACCCCATATCCGATAGCTTCTGTAATATCCCACTCTTCCTTAAGAAGGCCAGAATAGATAATCTTAGCGGCAGGGATATTATCTGCCTTACATATAGCAAGCTCACCTGGGCTACAAACCTCTACATGGCGAACCATATCGATAATGTATGGCACCAAAAAAGGGTTAGCCTTGATAGAAAAGGTTAACTCAATATCAGGAACGAGGGATTTAATCCTATCCACTCGTTCCTGTAAAATATCTAGATTAAAAATGTATGCTGGTGTATTAATCATTATTTGCTAAGCAGCTCTACAAGTGAAACCATAGCATCTAATGAATTAAAGTGAGCTGCTGTAAGATACTGTGGCTCTACCTCTATGTTAAACTCTGACTCAAACTGTGCAATGATAGCAACGATGTCAAATGACTCAAGTACGCCACCATCTACTAAGTTATCTTCTGAAGCGTAATCAATGTCAGGTCTTACGCCCTCTAAAATTGCAAGAACTTTATTTTTCATTTCTATACATCCTTTCAAGCTCTTTTAAATCGATTTTACTGTTTGGCAACTTAGGTAACGCATCCACGCTAAACATCTTCCTAGGAATCATAAAGCCTGGAAGAATCTTTCTAAGTGCGATAGAAATATCCTTCACGGTCGCCTCGCCCACATAGTATAGCACAAGAACCTCATTGTTTGCATCATAAAATGCAACATTCTCTCCTACGTGCTCTACTGTGCTTACTGCTGCCTCGATTTCGTCAAGCTCGATTCTATGTCCCATGTGCTTTATCTGGCGATCTTTTCTTCCATGGAATTCTAGATTTCCATCAGGGAGAAGCTTTCCGATATCGCCTGTTTTGTAGATAAGCTCACGGTATTTATTATTAATAGGATTCTGTACAAAATCCTGATTTGTCTTTTCCAAATTACCATAGTAGCCCAATGCAAGAGTAGGGCCTGTTACACAGATTTCTCCAAGCTCACCATCCTTAGCTTCTGTTCCATCATCCTTGATTAGGTAAATCTTGTAATCATCATAAGCCTTACCGATAGGCACTGAATCATAATCAAATGTATGGTCATCAACCACATAGTAGGTGCATGAAGCAGTAGCCTCTGTTGGGCCATACTGGTTTACGAATAATGCACCTGGCATGTTATCCATCCAGTATTTAAGCACTGGCTTAGTCATTACTGAGCCAGAGAAGCATACCTTTTTGATGTTAGGAACACTGTCATTTTTGAAAGCATGAAGTGTCTGAAGCAATGTCATGGATGATGATGTCCAGCCGATAGATGTAACACCTGCATCATTCATGGCTCCAAACAGCTTACTTGGCTGCATGAAATATTCCTTTGGTGTAAGGAAGGATGATGCACCTGTCATAAGTGGAATATATATATCACGGATTGCAGCAATATAATCAAGTGGTGACTGATTGCCTAGGATATCATCTGCTGTAATGCCCATTACTTTAACGTAGGATCTGATGTAGCAGATTACGTTTCTGTGGCTTGCAATTACGCCCTTTGGCACACCTGATGAGCCGGAGGTGTAGATGATGTAGAGAGGGGAAAGCTCTGTCATTTCATTTCTTACTGCATCAAGCTCCTCCTGCTGCACTGGTGTTTTTTCTAATTCTTCCACAGTGAGAAGCTTAATATCCGACTTGTCCACCTGATTTAATATATTGCTAACCTTTTCTGTAAGTGATGCGCTAGTAACTATAGCTACAGGCTCAAGATTACCTAGGATTGCTTCTAATCTTTTTAAGGGAAGTGTTACGTCTATTGGTGCATAAATACGACCTGAGTATACAACCCCAAGATAGCTTGCTATCATCTTTGGTTCCTTGTCCATGATGACTGCAATAGGACCTGCAGGAAGATTTTCATTTATGATAGAAGTACCAACACTTTTGGCTGTGTCACTTACTTCTTGAAATGTCATGCTATATTCTAGGTTTGAATATACGGTTTTGTTTGGATTGTTGGCTGTGCTAGATTCTAGCCATTCTAATATGTTTTTCATGTTGCCCTCATCAGTCAGCTGCGCTGACAGCTTCTTCTCCGCTTCCGCTTCGGTCGGCTCAGAGCAGAGGTCCACTGGACCTCTTTCGCCCCCAAAGGGGGAAGCCTATTTTTTTATTTCTGGAATGTCTTCTTTAAGATTGGGATAGGTTTTGCTAAGTTGCCGAAGACGGTTTCGCCATCTTTGACGGCACGGCCTACTACGGAGCCCATGCCTACGGTTACGTCTTTACCGATAGTGATTCGGTTCTTTACGTTAGCGCCTACTCCGATGAATGTGCGCTCGCCTACTTCTACGAAACCAGCAAGTGTAGCCTGGGCTGCCATACAAACATTTTTGTGAAGGATGGATTCGTGGCCGATACTTACCAGGTTATCAAGCTTAACATTGTCTCCGATAACTGTCTCACCACATGTTGCAAGCTCGATAACATCGCAGGCACCAATCTCTACGTTATTTCCTATTACTACTCTTCCAAGGGAAGGCATAGAAATCAAATCCCCGTTAGGATCTTTAGCCTTTGTAAATGAATTGCAACCGATAACTACGTTCTCGTTACAAATGAAGTTGTCACCGATTGTAGCATGCTTAATCTTTGCTCCTGGAAGGATAAGTGCATTATCTCCTATGTGTACATTAGGTCCGATAAAGCAGCCTGGATAGATAGTACAATTCTCTCCGATTGTAGAATCTGATGTAATGTAGTAGCCTTCCTCTTCAAAGAAATCTGGAAGTGGAGCTCTTACATCTCTGTAATCTACAGCGAATAAGAAATATTCATACTGTGGATATTCGCAGAATATCACATGATTGTTTGCAATAACATCATCTGAAAATGTGATGTTATCTTCTGCAAAAACAAGGCAGTCCTTGTGCCCTTCCAAATTAGGAGCAAGGTATTCTACCTGCTTTTTAATAAACATAAATGTGTTATCTACAGGCTCACCTACATAAGATGTTCCGTTTAATGTTTCTATGAATTTTGCTTTTTCTTCTGCAGTCAACATAGTCATTCCTCTTTTCTTATTTATCTTCCCCAAGTTTCTCTTCCTGTACTAAATATTTAGGGCGCGACTTTGTCTCCAAATATGTCTTAGCAAGATACTGTCCCTGGATTCCTAGGCAAAGCATCTGTACACCTGATACAAGAAGTATGATACATACCATTGATGGCCATCCACTAGTTGGGTCACCATACACCAAAGTCCTTATAATGATTACTAAAATAAATATAAATGCCACAAGGCACATGATTGTTCCCAAAACTGATGCAAGCATAAGTGGAGCTGTACTGAATGCCTCAATTCCATCTAAGGCATAAATAAATAGCTTCCAAAATGACCATTTGGTCTCGCCAGCTACACGCTCTACATTTTCGAATTCTAACCATTTACGTTTGAATCCGACCCAACCAAAGATACCTTTGCTGAATCTATTATACTCTCCCATGTCAAGTATGGCATTCACTACGCGTCTAGTCATCATCTGATAGTCTCTTGCACCATCTACGATATCTGCATCACTTATCTTGTTCATAAGTCTGTAGAATCTGCGAGCGAACCAGGAACGAATTGGTGGCTCACCCTTTCTATCCACACGTCGTGTTGCTACACATTGGAACTCACCACTCTCTAGGTATCCGAGCATCTCTGGAAGTAGTGCTGGTGGATCCTGCAAATCCGCATCCATTATTACCACATAATCTCCCTTGGCATTCTGAAGTCCTGCGTATATGCCAGCCTCTTTACCAAAGTTTCTAGAGAATGATACATAGTGCACTCTCTCATCCTTAGCGTTTAAATCTCTGAGCACCTGCAATGTATTATCTTTCGATCCATCATCTATAAATAAATACTCAATATCCACCGATGGCATCTGTGATTCGATGCCTTTTACCGTCTCATAAAAAATAGGTGCAGCCTCTTGTTCATTGTAGGCTGGAACAATTATTGATAACAGTTTCTTTTCCATTTATAAATTACCTCTTTATTGATAAAGATTGCCTTTACTATCAACCTTATATACTTGTAAAGCTTCTGCCTTGCTTCCTTCAATAAATACACTTGAATAATTCTCTGTGATAGCCCCTGTAGGACTATAAATTGCAACATAATCGAAGTTACTCTTAAGTAGTTCCTTGAATTCTTCTACACTCATTCCAACTTCACCATTTTCATCAGGTGTAGCATTGAAATAAATGGAACTTTCCATAAACCACCGTGGCTTACTTATAGTGGAGAGGATAGGAACATATGGATTATCGCTAACATCCCCTACCACCAATATTCTGGCATCCTCTTCGCATGTTGCATTAATCTCTGCAGCCAACACATTGATTGCCTGTCTGTATTCCTGTGAAGCCTCTACCGATTGTCTACTCACGTAATAATCAATATCATCCTTCTTACTATGCTGCACACTTAATAACATCAAACATGCAAGTACTACAGGCAGCACCTTGCCATCAGCGTCTATAAGCATATCCCTGAGAAGCCAAAACATAAGGAGCAATCCAGTCAGAAACATTATACCGCAATATCTGTCAAAGGATGCCAGGTTAACAGCTTCCTCTTCCACAAAACGTGAGATGTATAATGGGAACATTGATAATATATAGGCTATGATTGCAACACCAGGAATTATAGCTCCAGCAACAGCTGGCACCTTATTAAGTATACCTCTTCTATACAGACTTACATGAAGGCAAACATAGGCAATTACCAATAATACCATAATGGATGTGTAATTGAACCCAAGCCTCTCATAGTAAATATATCTGTATGTTATAGCCTGTCTAAAATTATCATAAACCGTTGTGTAAAACTCGCTACCATTTCCTTTAATAGTTTCAATAGTTCCAGCTATATCAAAAGGCTGGCTAAATTTTTGTTCTGTACTGCTAACTGCCAGTTCTATCTTCCATAACAGCTTTGCAACTATCATTGCAAGCATAGGAAGCATACAATTCCCACCATATTTAACCACGTTCTTTATATTTCGCTGTAAGCCTACCGCTTTATTACGTGAACCAAAATCCACAAAGTAATATAAAGATATGAATAACGCCAAGTATATACCTACATCTTTTGAGAGTGTAAGCACGGCACAAAGCATAGTTACATATACACTGTAAACCCAATCCTTTTTCTTAGTGATTGATATTGCTGCAAAGCCGCATCCACCTAATACACCTAGGAAAGGATCTATATAAAGTGAAGAATATACCTCTGCAAAAAAATACAGTGGCACGAACAAACAAATTGGCCAACTTATTATTCCAGCAAGCTTCTTAGATACAGGCAACTCCTTCATTTGGGCAAACCATATCATTACAGCTACTGCTAAAAGTTGATATGCATAGTATACCTTCCATTCTGAGAAATCACCCGTTACTGTCATGTTAATCTTTTCTAGCAAATATTGAAACAATGACATAGCCGGTGGATATGAAGGAAATATAGCTGTGGAATCAGGTGCAGTTCCAAATGCATCAATCCCTGTCATAATCACTACTGTGTCCAGCCAATGAGAGAATTCATCTGTATGCATTGCCAATCTATCCTGATTAAAATAAGCAATAAGGATTGACATTACAATAAAAATGACTGCACCTGGAGTAATTAAATTAAATAGATTTTTTTTGATGGTATGAACAACACCATTCTTACCTATCCAATAAAAGGTATATATATATAGCCCCACTGCCGCCAGGCAAACAACTATCCAACCTGCACCAAGCAGATTTACCATACCACACAAAAACAAAATCAACACTATTCCCATACACGAAATCGAAATAGTACTTTCAAATGTACGGTCTAATCTAAAAGCTGCAAAAAAACTAAAGGCTGATATAACCAACAAAAAAAGAATAATCGCAAGCATCCCTTACTCCTTGCTCTTAAAAATAAATACTCTTTGAATAGTATAATTAAATAAATAGAGAATTGTCTCTACTGGAATCTTTATAATTACTGGAGCAACCATAGGTAGTAACCTAGCCAAATTTGTAACAGCCCATCCTGAAATTGTTCCCGAAACAACAACTAAGGCCAAATATTTGATTAACTGCTTTCCAGTATTTCCTTCACCTTTAAACACAATATTCTTATTAAGGGTGAAATTAACCAGGCAAGAGCATGCTCTAGCTATATATGTAGCCAACATGATTGGTGCGCCACAAGCCCCTGCAATAATAAACACAATATAGTCAATCAATGCAGAAAATAATGATGCAAATGAATACTTAATAATAATGCTATATATCCTAATAGAATCTCTTACAGGATTAAAATGAGATGATTCATTATTATTCTCATATACAGTCTCGATTGTTACTTCCTGAATACCAATACCATTATTCTTAATATCTAATAGCATGTTTGTCTCATACTCATACTTCTCACCATCGCACTTAGCCGCAATCTCAAGGAAGCTATATGGCAATCCTCTAAGGCCGGTCTGAGTATCAGAAACATTTATACCGCATGCCCACTTATAAACCTTACGAGAAATTCCATTTCCCATTCGGCTCTTCCATGGCACATTATCTGTATCAAACTTTCTACATCCTAATACCACATCATCTGGATGTGCCTCCATACATTCTGCAATACGCACAATATCTGCTGGTCTGTGCTGTCCATCTGCATCTACAGTAATAATACCTGCCTTTGCAATCTCTGGATGAAGCAGACAATAATTAACAGCTGACTTAAGAGCACGCCCCTTACCTTGATTTATTGCATGAGTAACAATTATTGCCCCCATTTCATCTAACTTCTTAAAAATGTGAGCATATTCAGCCCTACCCCCATCATCAATAACCAAAACATTCTCAAAATACTTGAATATCTCCTCAGTGAGAGGCACAAGGCTCTCTAATGGTTGGTATGCTGGTATTACTATTAATTCTTTCTTCATTATTAATTCCCTTTTAATTTCTACTTAATAATACAAAGTTACCTTCTTTAGCAACTTCATTTGTATATGTTTCTAATAGATATTTTCCTGTTTCATTTTCAGTAAAATACTGATATTTATCATGACCTGTGTCAATCAGTACATAATCAGCCATGTTATCAGGATTAATCTTATAATAATCTATCAGCTTAGAATTAAGCTGTGTTCTTGCATAAACTGAGTAGGTAGCCTGCCAAGCATCGCTGTTAAGATAGCCTGCACAGTTAGCACCAAAAGCCACTAATAGCTTGTCATCTTCACCTACATATTCATTTAATAGCTTCATCGAAGCCTCGTTAACTAAGTATTCATCCTCAGGAAGTGCTACTCCCTTTAATTCACCTTCGTTAACATAAATCATAGGTTCAAACACATAACAGAAGCCACCGTTACTATCTGCTACCCAGATTCCCATGAAAAACATTCCAAGGAGCAACAGGCAATTCTTAAGGCCATAGTATCCATGCTCCTCTTCGGAAAGAAGAAGTATCATCATTATAACAACATATAATGTCATGTGCCCTGGCACTGTTACTTCCTGGTTAGTAGATATTGACCAAACAATCTGTGCAACAATGGAAATAATAAATACTGTCCAAAGGGTCATTCTGTTTTCATCTTGTCGAGTTGAATAAGAACCAATTCTTATAAAATCACTTTTTTCTTTGTCCCGCATGAAATAAGGAAACCAAAAAAAGATTATCAAACAACCATATATAAATCTAGATGTGCTAATCCCCTCCACTCTAAGCAAACATACTAATATCATAAAGATTGTAAAGTAGAGTGTTAGGATTGCTCTTTCCACATACTCATCTATTCCTCTAAGCTTATTTATAATCCAAATCAAACCTATAGGTAAATAAGCTATTACAGCAAAAGCTGCATAGGATACAAGCATTTTTCCAAAACGAATGTAGATTGGATAATCATAATCCTGATCACCTAAATTAGGAATCTGAGCTATAACATTTCCAATGCCACTGGTTAATTGCAAATAAACAATTACCAATCCGCCAATCAAAAAACAGCTCGCCACATATAGTACCACTGTAAGTGTAGGTGCCTCATCCTTTATTACGAGATAAAGCCACAATGCGCCAATGAATACAGCCATAATAATCATAGAAGGATATGCAAGCACTGCTATGCAGGTAGCTATAGCAGTTAAGATACCATACACGCTCTTCCTACTTTTGTAAAACCTAAACATATAGCACATGATTAATATCATTGCAAAATCACAAAAAGATTTATAGGAAAAATTCTTCCAGCCTATTACGAACATGTAATAAAACAAAGCAGCTGGATATGCGCCCTTATCATAATCGCTATCTAACAAAACAATATATAGATAGATTGATATAATCAATCGCACTGTCATGTAACAAATACGCATATACGATACCAGTCCGATATTTATAGAAAAGCTAGCGAACAGCGGCTGTAGCACATAATAATACAAAGCCAAAAATGGATATGCTAAAATCCCACCAGTCTGCAATGCTTCCCAACTATCAACAAACATGCGCTGTCCCTGGAATATTCCCTTGTAAATAGCCAGTAGTCCATTCTCATCTACATAAAAACCGTATGAAATTGTGGCATAAGACCAAACTACAATAATGACTGCCAAAATCACTTTTAATATATTTGTTCTTTTTTCATTATATTCTATCATCTTATAGTCCACCTATTCTTACTCATAGTCTTTTATATTTTAAACTATTATCTTTGCTTATGCTAGTCTATAAGTGTATAATTAGTCTGATTTATCACTCTTTAGGAGGTACTAATGTCAAAAAAACATCAAAGTATTATAACTACTACGTTAATTGTCTCAGGATTAACACTTTGCTTCAAGGCTCTAGGCTTTGTAAAACAAGCTGTTATTGCCTATTATTTTGGAACTACATTTGAAACAGATATATACAATGTTGCCTTTAATTTTGTAGGAATGTTGTCTTCTGCATTTATAAAGTCCATCACACTTTCCATTGTCAGCATATATACTCATTGTTTAGTGCAAAAAGGACGTGAAGCTGCATCCAAATTAATCTCTGCTTGCTTAGAGATAATGCTTCCGATAGTTCTGATGGTATTGTTGGTTGCCTACATGCTCACTCCTTTGATTGCAAAAATGCTGGCTCCAACATACAATCCTGCAGAAGCAACACTATTACAGCATTATCTTATGATTTGTTATCCATTCTTTTTATTTGCTGTTATTACTTTACTATGGACTTCATTAATGGATTCAAATAAGGATTTCGTCATTAGTCGTACCGAATCCTTTATTACCAGCACGGTAACTATCTTATGCTGCGTTCTTCTTTATAGTGTTCAAGCTGTTACATCATTAGTAATTGCTCAATATATTAGCTATATTATCTTTGCCATATTATTGCTTATACGAGGTCGTAGATACTATAAGTTCACATTTACAAGGATTTCTGATGTCCCTGAAGTTAAAACGGTACTGCTAACCGCATTACCTATTTTTATAGGAGGCTCCGTTTCTCAGATAAACAAGATTGTAGATAACTCTATATCTACCGGTCTTGGACACGGTAGTGTTTCTGCTTTATCCTATGCTGTATCGTTAGAAGATTTTGTTTGTATCGTTCTTGTTAATAATGTGGTAGATATTCTCTACGTTAACTTTTCAACATACGTTGCTGAAAACAATCAGGATAAATTAAAGGAGACCATGAAAAATGCTATCAATATCATGATTTCCATCATGATTCCAATAACTATAGTAACATGCTTATGTTCTAAAGAAATAGTTACAATCGCATACTTCAGAGGTAATTTTGACAAATCATCACTTATAATGACTAGCGCTGCATTAATTGGATACGCCATTGGATTTACCAGCTCAGGAGTACGAGATATTATTATACGAGTTCTTTACTCCTTTAAAGATACCAAAGGACCTATGATTACCGGTTTTTTCGCTGTTGCAATTAATATTATCAGCAGTATTGTACTATCCAAGTTTATAGGTATTATGGGTGTTTCCCTGGCAAGTTCAATCTGCTTAACAGTCAACTTTTTTATAAATTCATTTATGTTAAAAAAACACATGCCAAGCTATACCCTTAAACTGTTTATTCCTACTCTCCTCAAGCAGCTTCCGGGATGTGCTCTGTTAGTATTGATAACACTTGGGGTTAAGCATATATTAACTAACAGTATTCTGATTTTCATTTGCTCTGCTGTTATTGGTCTTTCAGTATATGCTATTTTATTACTGATTATGAAGGTCGAGGAAATAGTCATTATAAAAGATAAATTAATACATAAACTAACAAAGAGTTGAGCATAAAGCCCAACTCTTTGTTTATTTACTGGTATTTAGAAGGTGTAATAAATTCTACCTTTATTCCCTCTTCCTTTACTCTATTAAATAACTTTTTATGATATTCATTACGCTTCTGTGCTTCTTCGGCATTATATGGATGTCTCATAGATGCATCATAGTAGTTCTCATTAATATCTACTGAGAATCCATCAAAGCCTGCAAGTAACAATTCCTTGGCTTCGCATTTACGAAGTAAATTGACAGCTATTACAGCGGCAGAATCATGTGTCTGCTCATCTACATCAATCCACTTACTGTAATCAAGGACCTTGACATTTCCTCTTCCACCTTTAGAAATATTAGATGGTACAATAACATTCTTGGCTTCTGCAACAGCCTTGTTATATGCTTCTGTTCTTGTAGTAAGCTGATAATCAAAATCTATAGGAAGAGTGCTGTTAAGACCTATGCTTAACACATCCTCTTCTTTAATCAATTCAGCTATCTTATCCTGAGCCTCAATTACACTTCTACCAGGCGCAACAAGAAGGACACGCTTACCTTCAACTGACGCTTTAATATCTTTAACAGCACTTTCATCGTCTACAGATTTGCTCTTGTTATACTCAAGATATACATTCTCTGCATACACCTTATCAAAAGAAATCTTTTTTTCTTCTGCAAGCATATTTAGTAGCTCACTAACCTGATCAATTGGAAGCATGTGCTTGTTGAAATAATAGCTAGCATAACTTGGAGTACAATGATTTGCAGATGAAAGATAGTACTCCGGAGCATAACCCCAATAAAACTCATTATGAAGCTGATTAATAACCTTATCAATAACATCAAGAAGTGGCTGTACAGTGTAATTACCACCATAGAACAAATTCAAATGCTCTAGTAATAATTCTGTGTTAAGGTTACCTGCGCCTTTACCCATACCCATAATTGAGCTATCAATCATAATCTCTCTTGTAGTAGGGAACTGTAGCATTGATATTGCATTTGAATATGAAAGCTGAAGGTTGTTATGTGAGTGGAAGCCAATTGGCATAGTTCTTATAAGATTATAATCTACCAAATTCAACATACGTTCCATATCATTTGGACGCATCTCTCCAAAGCTATCTACAATATAAAATCCACTGGCATCTGAAAGCTGCTCATTTACTGTCTCGATAAGTTCCAAAAGTTCCTTATCAGAATAACGCATCGTAATCATTGGCTGAACAAAGAACTCATATCCCTTTGACATGATGATTCTAGCAAGCTCAATCATGTTAAAACGATCCTTCTTATGGAATGCCATTCTGATTCCATCAATAGTATCCTCGCCTCTTGGAGCAAGATTGTTTACATCGAATTTACCATAATCAATCATTGCAACATATTTAATACCTGGCTTTTTATGCTTTAAAATAGTCTCTTTGATAGCTGTATCATTTATAAACTTTGTTCTTCCGCTTGGAGAACCAGCCTTGTCATCAATGTAACCCATTTCAATAATATCGATGTTAGCTGCTTCTTGAGCTGCCAAGATTTTTTCCATGTAATCCTGTCCAAAGTTGAAATCATTTACACAACCACCATCTCTGAGAGTTACATCTAAAACTTTAATTCTATCCATTAATTATTCCTCCATATTGCTTACAAATCTAGATCGACGATTTTTTCTGCCAAATCAAAATCCTCTGGATTATCAATATCTACAGCCTCCTTGAATGAGACTTCACTGACATAAGGCTTGTCACCGATTCGTCTATGCTTGTTTTTGAAAACATCCTTTGTAAATACATATACACCAGATGTCTCCTGATATATTGGTGTTAAATCCTGTGTACGTGGCACATTAGTGGCATCAAAATTAAGCGGTTCTCCGTTTTGCCATAAATAATCCTGCAGCTTTAAAGCACAGAATGCAGAATCGTACTCGCCAGATTTAACTGCATTAATACACTGTTCCATTGTTTCCTTTTTGATGAAAGGAGCTGTTGCATGGGCATATACATAAATATCAGCATCTACTTCATTCATGAAGTTTTCAAATATCTGAGAAAAATTAGATGTAGGTAAATCTAAAACCTCTGGTCTTTTTACGAAATTTACACCTTCAGGAAGATATGGTACTACCTCCTCTGAACTACAATATACATTAATGCTATCACATAAGCCTGTAGCCTTAAGGCTATCAAGCTCATACTGGAGCAAAGGCTTATTGCCAAGCATCCTTGTATTCTTACCTGGGCATCTTTCATTTTTAAGTTTAATTGGCATTATTGCAACAATTTTCATTTGAATATCTCCAATCTATATAAATTCCTTTATAAAATTGCAAATGTTTTCCATTGAGTCAGGTTCAAATATGCTTTCTGGATCAACATATACAACCTTGTCGTTATCTAGTATATCAATAATCTGTTCAGCATTTTCTACAATTGGAACACCATATCCGTTAATTAAATACTCCATATTTCTACCAGTCTCTCCAATGTCAAGTAGAATAGTGCCACAACTAAAGCCTATACTTTCCCAAACTGACGCTGAAACTGTGCTAATAGTTACATTGCTTTCTGCTAAATATCTAAAAATATGATTATCTAGAGTATCAATTATATCTACCTTTTTATCTAATAACCAAGGATATCTTTCCTTATAAAATCCAAATTCCTTTGGATGTAATTTATAAATAATTCTATATTTATTACCAAGCTTATCAGCCAAATCTGCCGCAATCTTACTGATATAAATTCCTTCTCTTTCTGTAGAAATAAAGCATATTGTATTTTTTTCTTTAGGATATTTTGATTTATATTTTTCTCTTTCTCGCTCAAAGAATGGAAAGCCTACAGTATGCATCTTTACATCAGAAGGCAAGTGAACTATCTGTTCCTGTGTTCTACTATAAATCAATTCATGCTCAGGCAAAACCTCTACATTGTCCTCTGGGTTAAACTGCATAGGTGTCAATGTCGGAAATGCAAACCCATGAGCATATTCCGCTGTTGGAATGCCTCTTTCTTTGCCAAGGGCACTATATGCAAAGCTTTCCATAGAGTAATAACAAAGCTCCATTATAAGCTTTGGCTGGACTCGGTCTAATATTTTACTGCAAAATGCTTTTGTGATTTCGTAATAATACATACGCTCCACAAAACCTTCTATTAATTCGTCCTTAACATCTGGTCCGAAGGTATCCTTAATTGCATCAAATATACTGCCATAGCTTTCTATTACAGCCTTAGTATATTCTCTTTTTTTCTTAGTGTTAAACTTGTTAGCAAGCTTTACTGCGATGTTTGTTTTGAAAGCAACTCTATCTGTGAAGAACACATTATCCATACCATTAGGCTGTAGGTGTGTATGATTGTCAGGATGTTCTACCAACAGACTATTAAACTGTTTAGAAACTTCATCAAAAAAGATGTTTTCATAGACCCCTGTCTCAATGTTTTTGTTTCTACGTCCATCTGCAACAAATAACACATCAACCTTTTTTCTAGGAAGTGGCTTTATAGCATTTAATGCCATGGATATTAATTCCTTTTTGCTAAATGGAGTCTGAGTTCCCTCTTCACGGCCTACAGTATGTTTTTTTATAGTGTTATGAATCTCGTATCTGTAAAGAGTCCACACTGGAATACCACATGCTCTTATGCTATTACATTTATATTTACGTTCAAATTCTAGGAAGTTCTCTATTGAAGGAGTTTTCATATTCTGTCCTTTCATTTTTGTTTATGATTTTGTGTGATCATATTATATCACGCTTTACACAAAAAAGGCTTCCCCCTCTGGGGGAAGCTGTCAATATTCTTGATTTGTGAAACAAATCGAGAACATGATGAGCCCATTGCCGAAGGCAATTTTTAAATGGGCGAATATCCTTGTCAGGTGACTGATGAGAGTTTCATTCTAAGAATCCCCTCATCCGTCTGCTACGCATCCACCTTCCCCCAGAGGGGGAAGGCAATTGTTTTAATTATTACTGTAACTCAACTCCTGGATGATAGTTTAATGTCTGTACAGGAATTGCGCCTGCCTTAGGACCTGTCTGACCCTTTACAAAATCGTATACACTGTAAATTGTGCAGTTGTACCATAATGCATTAGTCTTTGTAGGGATTGGTCTCCATCCTTCTGTCTTTCTTGTAGTAACATAATGAATATAATAGCCCACAATATCATCACCATATAAAGGCTGTAAATCTGGATTTCTTGATGCATAAACATCTACGTTGAATGCAACCGAAGGCTGTCTCTGCTCCCAGATTCCAAATGTTACGAAATGGTTAAAGAGTGTCATTTCATCTTCACCTAATTCATTCTTAACATCTGGATACATCTTAGCATACTCTTTAGCGTTGAAAATTGTGTAAATAGTCTTAATCTCATCTGTAGTAAGCTGTCTTCTATGAGCTTCGCCTGCAGCTGACATTGCACAACTATTAACGCTAAAAACTGTTACTGCCATAAATGTAGCTAACATCAGCGATAATACTTTTACAAATCTCTTCATATCCTACTCCTCCTAGATATAGTCTTTTTATTCATTATTATTGTAAATAATGTATATGTCTAATTCAAGGAAATGTTGTGAAATTTTGGTTATTTTTAATACCCATTATTTACCCCTCATCCGCCCCTTCGGGGCACCTTCCCCCCAGGGGGAAGGCTTAATATGTCTTCTCACTGATTATGTAGCGTGGGCGTTGTTTGGTTTCCATGTAGGTTTTGCCGACGTATTCGCCGATTACCCCAAGGGAAATAAGCTGGATTCCACCAAGGAAGCAAACAGCTACCATAATGCTAGACCAGCCGCCTAGGGTGTTGCCAAGGAAGTGCTGGACAATAGAATAAATCAAAAGTATCAGGCTGATAAATGCCACAAAAACACCGAAGCCTGTAATCATACGGATAGGCTTGATGCTAAGTGATGTAATACCATCAAAGGCAAGGGATAACATCTTGGAAAGTGGGTAGTGGCTCTCACCTGCGATACGCTCATTACGCTCATAATATACGCTAGTGCTCTTGAAGCCTACAAGAGGGAACATACCTCTAAGGAAGATGTTAACCTCCTTGTAATTGGCAAATTCGTTAAGCACACGGCTTGAAACCAATCTGTAATCTGCATGGTTATATACAACCTCTGCTCCCATGCTGTTAAGAAGCTTGTAGAAGCTTTCTGCTGTAAATCTCTTGAAGAATGTATCAGTATCACGCTTGCTACGAACTCCGTATACAATCTCACAGCCCTCTGCGTAGGCATCTACCATTTCGTTCATGGCGTTGATATCATCCTGCCCGTCGCAATCGATAGAGATTGTGATGTCGCAAAGCTCTTTTGCTTCCATAAGGCCAGCTAGAACGGCGTTTTGATGGCCACGGTTGCGGCTTTGAGTGATACCTACGTAGTGCTCGTCTTGTGTGGCGAGGGATTTGATAATTTCCCAGGTTTTATCCTTTGAACCATCGTTGACGAACATGACGCGGGATTTGTCGTCGATTTTATCAAGTTTTACTAATTCGTTAATTTTGTCTAGGAAGAGAGGGGCTGTGATAGGAAGGACCTCTTCTTCGTTGTAGCAGGGGATAACTATGTATAAAATTGGTTTCATTTTTAGTCTCCTTAAAGTTGTTATTATCATACCCTCATCAGTCAGCTGCGCTGACAGCTTCTCCCTACTAAGGGAGAAGCCTATTTGTTTAATATCTCATCGATTTTGGTGTTGTCACCCCAGACGGCTTTGCTGTCATATGGGCGGTCTGGGAATGTACCGTAGGCAAGGCTGATGGAATAGCCGTTGTCTTCTATGAATTTCTCAACACGGTCTGCAAGCTTCATTGGTTTGCCTGTGCAGCATTCGATGATACCAAGTACTTCATCCTGCATGCTGGCTTTGGCAACCTGCTCGCAGAATAAATCGTAATCTGTAAAATCGAACTGATTCTGACCTGTTGTGAATGGGAATGTAGTATCTCCTGCCTCAGCTGCTGCTGTAAGCTTAGAGAAAATACTGCAGCCCTTGTGTGCATTACCTACGATATAATAGCCTCTGAGCCATTGAAGCTTTACACCTGTTTCTTTACATAACAGTATTGTAGCCTGGCGCAAGGCGTTTTTAGCTATACCGTATAGTGACTGTGGTGCACATGGTGTATCTGCCTTGATGCAGCCTTCCATGAAGCCTACCTCATGCATAGTTCCCATTACGCAAAGCTTTCTGATACCAGCTCTGCACATTTTTTCAAGGAACTCGTAATGATGTGGCAAATCCTTCATGTGGTTTTCTGAGGCGTGGCGAAAACCGTCGCGCCATGCCAGGTGGATAACTACATCTGGTTTTTCAAAATAGCCGTATGGGTCTTCTAGGGTGAAGATATCGGCATCTATTCTTTTTGCGCGCTCGTCTACGTCATCGGTATGGAAATCAGTGGCGATGACTTCTGCGCCTAGATCTAGCATTGTTTTGACTACGCCTTGGCCGATGTAGCCGTTGGCGCCTGTAATTAAATATTTCATAGTGTTCTCCTTTGACACCTCATCAGTCAGCTGCGCTGACAGCTTCCCCTCAAGGGGAAGCCTATTTTCTTAATTCATACCCTCATCAGTCAGCTGCGCTGACAGCTTCTCCCTACTAAGGGAGAAGCCTATTTGAAGAGGTTATCTAGCCATGCGTGGATGCTGTATTTCTTGCGGATTGATTCGTTTTCTGCGTATGGTTTATCTAGCCAGTCTGCGTCTGGTAGGACGAAGGCTGAGTAGTCGCCAGTAGCTTCGGCGGCATCCGCCTTGGCTGATAAATCTTCAAGAACTACAGCGTTGTCTTCATTATAGAACTCATAGTCCTTTAAATATATGTTGTTTGTTACCAACTTTCTCTTGATTCCAAGGGTCTCCATTGTACGCATTGTCAAACCCTGCTGGTTTTCCTGGGCAAGATCAAGCACTGCCTTAGAGTGAAGGCACATATCTCTAATTGCGTCTGCTGAAAATGGAGTAAAGCTGACAATATCCATATCCAAGTCTTTAACAAGCTTTGGATCACGGAGCTTTTTACCTCTGTAAACACTTGGTGCTAAATATATTTTTAGTGCCAGCTTTTTATCAGGATTAGCCTTCTTAAAAGCTTTAAAATATCTATATCTGAATGGGAAGAATGCTGAAACACTTACATAATCGTATTTGTATTCCTTTGGTTCAGCAAGACGTTCCCCGTCAAAATCATCTGAATAAAACAGCGGAAGCAATTCATAATCCGGATTTTCTTTAGCATCTACGGAATCAAATGTAGCACGTCTGTCAAAGCAGCGTCCCAGTTCACCATGATGTCTCATATTTGCAAATGAATCCCAAGAATAATAGATGGTCTTGGCACCTGGCTTTAATGCTGTCTTTTTAATCTCTTCAATGATATCTGCAGTTAACACATTACCTCTGATAACCAGAAAATAATCATAGCCACCTGCTGGCATTTCTGCTATAATCTGATTCTTTAACTGCTTGTTAAATTTCTCAAAAATGTTGTCTTTCTTAAATATCTTTTCCAGATTCTTTAGAATAAGGAACCTTGTCTTCTCAGGCTCCTCATCATAGAATGTCACATTAGCCCCTCTAGCTATCAAATCCTCATGTATCTTAGATTGATATGCGTAAAACTTAGGCATAATAATCAATATATTTTTGTATTTTAGGTCTACTTCATAGTCAAAAATAGGTTGCATTTTATCCTCTTGTATATATTCTTCTAGATATTACCTGATAATCAAATGTAAGCTGTGCATAGGCATAAGATTTTGCCTTAGCCTGATCTAAGATGCTTGGGTTATCAGTTATTTGTTTAAATACAGCCACCATATCTTCTTCACCATCAACGAAGAAATAATTCTGTCCGTCACAATCTGTATATGTTGCATCTGTATAACTATCCCATGGATATGTCATGTTTACACATCCACAGCACATAGCTGTCTCAAAGGTAGATGACTGAGTACCTGGCTGACAATACAAATCTGTTCCTGCAAGGAATTCTTCAATCTCCTTATTTACCTTCCATCCCATAAAATGCACTCTAGAATCAGCTTCCATTAAAGGTCTGATTACACCTTCCATATCCTCTGGAATAGAGCCAAATATAAAAAGTGCCATTCTTGGATCCTGAACCTTAGAAAAAGCATGAAGCAATTCTTCAGTCCTTTTTGTAGCTGCAAGCTTTCCCGAATGAGCCATAATTATAGCGTCCATTGGAAGACTATATTTATTAATAATCTCCTGGCGAGCTTGCTTTTGCTGCTCTAATGTATAGATTGTTCCACCTGGCGCCAAAAACTCCTGCTTATCTTCTGGAATAGAATATAAATCATTCATCCATGCCTTCATATCAGCGCCTATATAAAGCACCTTGTCTACCTCAGGCATAGCTTTTGAAATATAATGTCCATGAATAATTTTATAGAATGCCTTACTTAAAAATGTCCTTGCAGAATCGCTGTAATCCTCATGACAATCCATAAAAAGTAAGCACTCTGGATGCTTCTTACAATAATCTGCCGCATCCATAATCTCATATCCGCACATACCATGGAAAAGAATTGTATCTGGCTGAAGCTCCTCTAATAGCCCCTTTACTCTTCTACACTTTTGAATCTTCTCTGTCCAAAGGTCGCTAAACATAACCCTATCATGAGCCCATCTAATTAGTCGAGCGCCATTGTCCATGATAGTGTCTTCCTCTTCGCCCTTTACAAGATTTCCTCTCTCATAATGCCATAAATCAGTAACAATAGTTACATCATGCCCATCAGCTCTCTGGCAATTAATCATCTGATTTTCCTGGTAAAGCATCCCTATAGTAAAATGTGATGCTAATGCAATATGAAGTATCTTCATTTCTTATTCTCCGTTATTACTATTATTATCTAGAGTTGCAAGAATCTCATCCGCAGTGATAACCTTGTCGAATCCTTCTGTACTTTCCTTCTTGAATACTATCCTGATAGTCATAAGGATAAGCTTTAAATCCAACAGAAAACTATAGTTTTCAATATACATCAAATCAAGCTTAAGCTTGTCATAAGCTGATGTATTGTATTTACCATAAATCTGAGCAAAGCCTGTAAGGCCGCCCTTTACCTTGCTTCTAAATTCAAATTCAGGAATTGCTTCTGTATATTTTTGCACATGTTCTATGCGCTCAGGTCTTGGTCCTACAATAGACATCTCACCCTTTATGATATTAAACAACTGTGGAAGTTCATCCACACGGGTGGCTCTTATTACATGACCAACCTTTGTAATTCTATCGTCATCATCTGTAGCAGGACGCTGTTCAGCATCCTCAACCATACTTCTAAATTTCAGAATGTCGAAAACCTTACCATCTCTGGTAACTCTGGCCTGCTTGTAAAATACCGGACCATGATCCTCTAACTTAATTGCGGCAGCGATAATTAGCATAAGTGGTGAAAGTACCACTGCTGCTATTACACAAAGAACCACATCAAAGAATCGTTTTACAATTCTTTGCTCAGGTGTAAGACCTGTGGTGTTAATCAATACAATAGGGGTATCAAACTGATGGATTCCCTCACCGCCTGAAATAATAACATCGGAAATCTTAGGGGTAATATATGTTTCGATTTCATGCATATAACAATACTTAAGCAAATCGTTACGCTGCTCGGCACTAACATCGGAAATAACTATTCCATCATAATCCACAAGCAAATCGATAATATTATCAATACCCTCATCTATACTTACGATGCGACAAATATTATAGCTATCAGTACGTGTGTCCATCTTTAGCTTGAGGCTAACTGATTCTTTATTTCCATAGACCATCAATAGCTTGCTGGCCTTAGTATGACTGTTGTAGATAGCAAAGAATATATATACAAATATTCCTGATATTACAAAATCCCCAAGTGTAAGCCAAATCATTGCCTTGGCAGGAATCATTACATTAGCCATAAGTGAAAGCTGAAGATAGGTAACAACATTCACTATGAATATGGCAATCCACTGAGAAAATAGTACATCGGCAATCTTTAGGATTCCATACTTAAATCCTTCACATAGATGAATAATAACTAAGCTAAGGATAAAATAAATTCCCATAAGGACGTATTTTCCACGACCAAGCATAGGCCAAAAATACTCCTTATCAAATATAAAGTTTCTCCACACGTAATAATAAACCAGTGATAATACAATTAGTTCTATTACGCTTTCGATTTTTCTGATAGTATTTTTATTTTTCACTTATTGCACCCTTTGTCGTTTCACATTTGTCAGTAACAACCATAAAATATGCCAGGAAATATGAATAGTATGGTAGTAAATATTTATAATACATATCTATTCCTAAATCCATAAACACAAATGAAATCATTATCGAAAATACGATAATCTTAGCTTTCTTACTAGCCTTAATGGTTCTAAAAATAATAACCGCTGGGAACCAATAATATGCTATAAATCCAAACACACCATAAGAAAACAATATTTCGCAAAAATTCATGTGTATTTGAATATGTCTATAGGTTATTTCTGTGCCTTGCCTAAACTCTTCTATTGCAGAATATGGCATTTCTTTAAATGCATAGAAGCCATGACCAAAGATTGGATATTCCATAAAGTGCTCTTTAAAGGCAGCCATCATGGCCATACGCTGACCAGTACTTGTGTGAAGATCATATTCTTCTGCTGCAACACCAGTAAACATCTCTGCTATTCTATAACCTATTACACCGTAAAGTGGAGGTACCACCATAATAGCTGTAAATGCGATTATTGCAAGCACCAGAAGTATTATTAAGTTTCGTCTTATTACCTTTTTATCATCTGAAGCTCCTACTATCATTATGGCAAATACAAATACAATAGGAAGTACAGAAGACTTAGCTCCAGTGGCAATTATTTCAAACAAGCCGATAATAGTAATCCACAAATATTGCTTTACCTTTTTTAGAACTATCAGCTGATAAAGAATAGGTATAAGCATAATCAGCACTAGATTTCCTGTGTCAATTACACCACCTGCTGGTGTTGCCCCTACTCTAGAATACATGCCTTCCAGCCACTCGCCCCACACGTAATCATAACAAAGGCTGACGATTAGTGTAGAAATGATTATTACAGTTCCGCAGGTAGACAGTATATCTATCACATCCTCTTTATTATAGAACAGTAAAATCAGAATTAATATAGCAGGTACTACTGTAAGGATTGTAAACATTCTACTGTAATATTCTGCACCATCCCTTATGTGAAAATGGCCATAGAACATAACAATGCCAGAAAACAGTACTATCCATATCATAGCTATGTTGCAGACAGCCTTTTTCATAATTGCCTTATCCTGCAAAAATAACCAAATACCATACAGGAAGGCCATGCCACCAAACAAAAGATTAACTGGAACGCACCAATTATAAACAGTCAGACCCACATTACACCTGGCAAATATGATTCCTGTAATTAATATAATCGTTATAAGCTTCTGATTTTTATTTAATATCTCTTTCACTTAATCACTCCTACTTATAGTCCAAACACATTTGGTGCAGATTTATACCAGATGATCCTACTGCCCATCTGCTGCAG
Source organism: Pseudobutyrivibrio ruminis (assembly GCA_015057315.1). Taxonomy (GTDB): domain Bacteria; phylum Bacillota; class Clostridia; order Lachnospirales; family Lachnospiraceae; genus Pseudobutyrivibrio; species Pseudobutyrivibrio ruminis_D. Next base: position 59,396 of record SVER01000004.1, read on the forward strand.
ATAAGCTGCGAGAGCGCCAGCAGTGTAATTGGGGCTGGTCATAATCTTATCAGGCGTATCAAATATAGCAGCCTCTGGTGCCACTGTTTCATAAAAACCTGTGTCCTCTGGCATACTATTGTTGCCATGGTGACCACACTGAAGAATATCAGATTTAAGCTTGTCACCATATGTGTTTACCAGATAATCTGCCATATACCTGCTGTGGCAATCACCACAGATAAGTACACTTCTCATTGGTGTTTCCATTTTAAATACCAGTGAGTCATTGTTTGGAATGTCTTCACCACAATCTATCACCACATCATCATAAGCATTGAAGAATGTGATTGTTAAATCATCAAATGTAAGTACATCATCTCTTGAAACATAGTTGATGTTATCTGCATCCTTTGTTATTTCCTTAAATGTGTCAAAGGAATCTACATCATCCCATTCCTGAGCTACAGAATAAAACTTATCTGCATCAAGCGGTGTGGCATATACTTCTTTAATATCTATTCCCTGTGGGTCAGCATATATAGCGTTAAATGAATCCACATGATCCTGATGATAATGGGTAACTATCCAGGCATCTACTGTGCCACCTCGTTTATTGATAGCATCTCTGACGGTTTGCTCATTAGCTGCATCACCACCATCGATAACAATAAGTGTTCCGTCAGATGTATTTTCCATAGTATAGCATATTCCCTGGTCACCGGATGCCATAGGATATTCCGTAAGTATCCAGGTAGGCTCGAAAGGAATAAGCACCGCATAGTGGGCAGTGCGTCCATACAACTTAAATCCATAATTAAGATATGTGTTTAGCACTCCATCTACTGCAGAAACCACCACATAGCTTACATTGTTTTCCTTAGCATACTTTACCACTTCTGATGGGTCTGGTTTCTCATTAGTAAGCTCGTAGGCCTCATCAGGAAGTGAGCGGGAATATGGCATGGAAAATCTGCTATCCATCTGCCTTAAGTAAACTGCTATATCCTGAGGTGCCATGATTCTGATAACCTCAGAATCATCCTCTGCAAATAAATCGCAAATCGTCACCACATCCTGTGGTACCTTATTACGGTTCTCTGCCTTTGTAAACCAATCCTCGGTATAAATGCAATTTCCAAGCACTGCAATAAGAGCACATGCGCCTATTACACCTGCAAGCTTCTTAATACCATTTAGCCTTTTTAGAAGCAGTGTGAACATATATGCAATAACAACCATCACTGGTATAAGTGCAAAAAATCTAAGGTAATACTGGTCAAATGTTGTAGGTTCTAACAGCTTTCTACACACCAATAAGGTAATAGGATTATATATGAAAACTAATACAAATAATGAATACCACACCACAATGTATCGTTTTATTTTTTCTTTTTCCAAAACTAGTAGAGCTATTAAGGCAACGGTGAACAGAAACGCAAATCCAAGGTTTCCCCAATATGCCTTTGTCATACTAAAAAAATATTTTAATAGAACCATTTCAGTATCCACTGCTTTTCTATGCGTCTTCTAAAGAATTTATGGCTTGTATTTTGCATATCCATCTGTAACATTCTAATGAATATATAAAACAATCCAACGTAAGCCGGACCAACCAGGCTTGCTAATAAATAGCGTATTCCATATATTCTACGTTTATAGATACACATTACTATCCATATCATTACTACAAATGCTGGAAGTAACATCTCTGACAATGAGGTAAGAGAACTTGCCCCCAGTGATACCGCTGCTATTGGCAACATATATATTGTCTTAATTTCCCTTTTGTATAGCTTTAAAAGATATACAAGAAAGAATGGTATAGCGATTACTGATAGAACCGCCTTCCCCTGCCAAATAGCACCAAGTAATCTAAATGTGACTGAATAATGTGAATACAATCCAAAAATATTAGCCACAGATAAAACAATCAAAAAAATAACTCTATCATCTATGTTATGCAAAAGCGCACTAGCCATGAAATAATAATTTGCATAGGCAAACAATAATAAAAATACAGGTAAAACTGTATGATAAACAGTGGTCACTTCAAATCCGGAGGTTACAGAAAGCATAGCCACGTATGTTCCCCAAGAGGCAACTGCACGTTTTTCTGCCACGTTTGGCATTGTACCATCTATATTATTAACATAGGATAATGTATCAGTTTCAATGCTATCCTTGCTATTTACCACATAATCAAAGTCATCATAGGACCATTGGTTTATCTCATATCCAAATGCCATGTAAAGCTGAAGTAATAATAGGATTAGAAACATTATCGTATATACGATAGTAAATCTATCATTAGTGAATGAAACCTTTGTTTCCGCCACTTTAAATCTGATTTTTGTAACAACTCTACTATAATTATTTCTCTCCAGCCACAGCCAAAAGATAACCAGTATTGCCATCACTATTCCGTACATCCATAGTAACAGCGAAAAAGCACCATGAACAGGTTCCTTCACGGTACACCAATTCTGCAATCCCTCAGCTATGGTATACAAAACATAAAAGATTGCCAGATTACCGAAGAAACCTACCAGATAATCGGCAATCCAATTAGTTCTTGCCCTATATGTAATTAGTCTGCCCACCACTACTGGCACCAATGTAAAGTGCAATAGAAAGGCCAATGCTCTAATTAATATCATTAGTTATTTCCTAATTTCTTTTTCATCATAAATTCTGCAATTTCGAAATCGATTGGATAATCAATATCGATTGAATCAGCTCTGCTCATAATATAAGCATAAGTGTTATCGCAGTAGTAAGTGCGCTGTTCCTTAAGAAGCTTGTAATCCAAGATATAGATGGCTCCATTTGGGATGTAATATGTAGCGTTAGTCTGACGATTAGCTACGTTAGAACCCTTGGCGCCAAAGCCTGCATTCTTAATACGTCCCTCTTCATCCATGGTATGATACCATCCCACTGGACACTCGGCCTCTGTAAATGAGATAAGAGTAGTGGCACCATCCTTTTCAAACTGCTCTATAGCCTCGTTAATATTCTTTTCGTCACGAAGTGGTGCTGTTGGAAGAAGCACCATAAACTTCTCTACAGGCTCGCCTGTTTCATTTGCTACAAATTCTGCTGCATGAAGATACACATCTACAGCAGAGGCTGTATCACTGGCAAGCTCAGCTGGACGCATAAATGGAACCTCTGCGCCTGCTTCCCTAGCAACACGGGCAATATCTTCGTCATCTGTAGTAACGATTACTCTATCAATTTTGTCTGCTTTAAGGGCAGCCTCAATTGTGTGAGCAATCAGAGGCTTGCCGCAAATTTCTTTTATGTTTTTGCCAGGGACACCCTTTGAGCCGCCCCTAGCTGGTATAAATGCTATCATTTCCCTCTATCCTTTAGTCCGGCTGTTACGATAACAAGCATTATATTTCTCCGCTCATAGATTATTCGCTTGAGAAACATAATAGCTTGTTATCTACAGCCTCATCTATATGCTTGTTCTACGATAAGTCTCCCCACTGGAAGATATCGTCGTACTTAACGTCGTGCTTGAGTGTACGGCCGAGAACCATTTCGTAGTACTTTGGTGAGATGCCTGTACCTGGGCGCTTGTAGTCAAGGTCGTCCATTGTAAGTACGTGGCCTGCTGGCATGTCGTGCTTAGCAACGATAGAACGCTTGAATTCTTCGCGACGCTTTTCGTCTTCAACTACTACCTTTCGGTAGCTTCCGAGCATGTTGTAACCACTTCTTGCAGCGTCACAAATAGCCTTAAGCTCTGCTGGGTCTGCACTAACCTTGTGATCCCAACCTTCCATGTTCTTATCCATTGTGAAATGCTTTTCAATGATGCAAGCATTCTTTGCGATACTCATGATTGGTGCAACAGTACCGATTGTGTGGTCAGAATATCCAACTGGATAATCGAATACCATGTTGTACATATCCATGTTGTTAAGGTTAACGATTTCATCTGTTGGTGGGTACATAGATACGCAGTGAAGGATTGCGATTTCGTGGCATCCACCTTCCTCAAGAGCCTGAATAGCTGCACAAACATCATCCATACCTGTAAGACCTGTAGAGATAACAACAGGTACACCCTTGCTACCTACATGCTTTAAGAATGGAATGTTCTCAACATCAAGAGATGCAATCTTAAGGAAAGGAACGTGAAGCTCGTCAACAAGCATATCTGCTCCTGCCATAGAAAATGGTGTAGAACAGAAGTCGATATCTAACTCATCACAGTACTTCTTAAGTTCGAAGTGCTGCTCCTTAGATACAGCGTACTTTTCCATAATAGACTTAAGTGTGTAATCTGTACGGTTACGATAATCATCTCCAAGGAAATAGTTATCTTCATACTTCTTCTTAGAGAAGAGGTCGTCAACTGTCCAAGACTGAAGCTTAACAGCGTCAGCACCGCACTCCTTGGCTGTCTTTATAAGTGTTCTAGCTAAATCCATATCACCATTGTGGTTAGCACCAAGCTCCGCAATGACGTATGGTCTCTGATTTCCTGCTACTAAATCGGCATAGTTAAATCTCATAATTAATCCTCCATACTAATATCACTCCACCAGTATCCCTGATGGTTATTTGAAAGCATAAGTGTCGATTTATCAATCTTACTTAGCTTAGCTGACAATTGTTTGAAATAATCGTAGCGCTTTGCTAGATTATTGTAATGAGTAGTCTTTACATCGTACTCTTTATTTAAATCTCTAGTAGTGCCTGCAGTGTTGTCATCATAAATACGATAGATTGTAGATGCATTATCTACATAAGCACCGGTACCAATATCCATAATGATTCTGCTAAACAAATACCAGTCAAATACTGCTACTGCACCTTCATTCAGGCTATCTAAGAAGTCAGCGTTTAGACTTGTTAGCCTAATGCCGGTATTTGATAATCCAAGGAAATTAGCTTGCGCTATTGGCTTGATATCTTCTACTGCGTCAGGCAAAGTTTTAAACACATCCTTACCTGTTTCAGTAACGAACTTATTATAAAAGAATACGCGGTCTTTGTCTAATTCAAAAGACTTGATAAAGCTTTCCATTCTTGTAGGCGAAATTGTATCATCCGCATCTACTAACACTATGTTGTCATAGCCTAGACTTTTGGCGGTTTTTAGCATTTCGATACGAGTACCTGCAATAGAAAGATGCTTATCACTTATATCCTCTATGTGGATATTGATGCCATGAACGGTATTACGTATTTGCGTTTCTACCTCTTCAAGCTCTTCCTTTGTGTAGTTGTCGTTAATTATCAACAAGTCGAAGTCCTTATCGGATTGGTTATCCACGGATGTTAGTAGGTCCTGTAGATAAGGGTGGGCTTGTTTGTAGATTACGGTTGATAAAGCTGTTTTCATTATTCATACCCTCATCAGATTGTATACCCTCATCAGTCAGCTGCGCTGACAGCTTCCCCCTAAAAAGGGGAAGCCAGAAAGGTGTCCATATAATCCATAAGTTTTTTCTTAGAAAAGTGCTCCTGATTGTAGGCTAGGGCGTTTTCGCCCATTTGAAGGCGGATAGGTGTTGGGAGGTTGCGCATAGCTATTATGTTCATAGCAAGCGCCTTGGCGTCTCCGATATCAGAGCACATTCCACATTTTGCTTCGGCGATTACCCTGGCTGTTTCGCCCTTAGCTGATGCAATGATTGGCATTGCGCATGCCATGTAGGATTGCAGCTTAGCAGGAATGGTCTTTGCAAAAAGCTCATCATCTGCAAATGAGATAAAAGCTGCATCGCCCTTGGCAAGTATTCCTGGAACCTCGGTAGGCTTTACTCTACCTGCAAATTCAAATAAGTCCCACACTCCTGCTGCTGTGATGCTTTCCTTAAAGCTTTCTCTAGCTCTACCATCACCAACTATGGTAAACCTGACATCCTTTACCCCTTCATTTCTGATGATTGCTGCTGCCTTTGGAAGGATTTCCAAGCCCTGGGCCTGCCCAATATTTCCTGTAAATATTACATTAAAGCCCTTATGCTCGACCTTGTCCTTTGGCTCGTAGAATTCTTCTGCATACTGTGGCCAAAAGCTTACCTTATCCTGCTCATCTTCGTCTACGTATTTACGAATTGAATCTACAAAGCTTGGGCTTGTTCCCCATATATGGGTGCACCCCTTATATATCTTTCTCACCATTCGCTCAATTGGCTTTACTAAAAGTGGCGAATGGATGCCTGTTATCATCTCTACATTTTCTGGCCATAAATCCTGTACATACAAATAGCAAGGTACTTTATGCTTCTTAGCATAAGCAACGCCAACCTTACATTGATTCATTGGCGATGTTTCAAACATGTATACTTCATCAGCCTTGATATGTGTAAACATGTTCCAAAAGAATCCGAAAAATGGGAAGCTAAAATAATTAAGCACTAATCCAAGCTTTCCATTTCCCCTAGGTATCAGTGGAATTCGATAAACCTCTACACCATTTATTATTTCATGTCTTTTCTTGAAAAGGCCGTAGCCTTCAAATATTTTCCCCTCTGGATAATTTGGAAGGCCTGTCACTACAGTGACCTTGTAGCCTCTTTTTACCCACTCAAATGCCATATCATTTATCCTAAACTGCTCGGGATAAAAATACTGGCATATAATCAATATATGTCTATCCATTTATTCTCTCAAATCTATCTATATTTTTAAACGCACAAATATCGCCCATTATGCTGGGCGATACTTATCCTATAATTTAATGTGCTGCTGATGCAATGTACTTACATTTCAAACGGAGCTGGCATTCCATCTCTTAGGTGGAACAAGAAATGTAACAATCCACACATAGAGAAAATTAGCATAATGTTTTGAATATAAATCAATGCTAATGCCAACTTATTTTCCTTGGCATCCGTTCCAAGTCCTATACACATACACATATACACAGGAATCAAATATCTAAATGAAATCTGAATTCTCTGACTTCCTTCCGCTGGTGTAAATCTAGTCATGCATCCTATAAAGATGGCTAATACGCACATTAACAATCCAATGCCAATAACAACCATCTGCCATTTTTTAATACGATTTCCCTTAATGAAAATCATACCTATGATTAGGCAAGCTAACATAACTATAATGCATGCCCAAGGCACCTGTGCATTAAGAAATACATGCCCTAACTCACGGCCAACAATATGATTAATGTTGTACCAGAAATCTACCTTTATTCCATCCCAAGCAAACTTTAATGTTTCTATCTTATGGGCTTTGAAGTAACCCCAAGTCAATGCATCTCTTGTGGAATCAGTTTCTATTCCACCTTCGTATTTCCAGAAAATACTCTGCATGATTACATAGTAATATTTGGTAATTACCTTCTTAGCTACAACAACTACGCCAAGTCCCATAACGCCAAGAATCACATATTCATACCACTTCTTTGAAAGAACTACATCAGTCCACCATTTCTTAAGCGGAATAACAAAGAACCATACTGCAAAAAGCGCATATACGATTTTGTTTGGAATAAGTATAACTACACAACCTGCAAGAATGATGATATCCCACGCATGAAGCTTTACCTGTGGCTGACTGTAATATAACACTAGTGTAAATAACGCAAGTGAAAATAGAATGCTCATATTATCGTAAGAATATGAACTACATAAATGTAATACTCCAGGGAATAATGCAAATGTAAGGAATTGCTGTTTTCCAACTGGCAGAAGCTTTAGCGCTATATATCCTGCAATAATAAGTGAGATAGAATTAAAAAATCTTCCCATAAAGATTACGCCTGCAAAGCCAAAGCCTAATAATCTGGCAAGCGTAATTCCTGCACCTGAAACTAGGTAACGAGATGCCTTTGAAGGTGCTATATATACCTTAACATTCTCCTGCATATCATCGGCATGCTTAATGTAGTTTCCTTGTGCAAGTATTGCATACTGATAAGGGAATGTAACATCCAAATATGGCATCATATAATAATCTTCCGCACGCATGTAGAAGAATGATTCATCCTGAACCCAGCTGCCAAGCTTACTGGTGTCCATGCTAAGATTATGATCCTTCATTCCAAGCATGATATTAGAACAATGATAAGCACTGTAATAATGCTGCACCTCGTCAGGCCCTGAAATAGGAGGCATTACAAGCTGCATACAAAATGTCCAGCCGATAGCCAGTATCACAAACAGCCTAGGGTAAGACCAATTCTTATTTAGCACTAGAATCCTTGCAAGATACACTGTCAGTGCAATCATTACCACAAAGATGATTGCAAAATAGGCATTATATCTTTTGGTAGCTGTTAGATTCATGCAATTAGTAAAGAAAAATACTAAAGCTCCAATGATTCCCACAGCTGCCAATACAACTGCACCAATCTGCAAGCCCTTCTCTTTATTCATATCTGTAAAATACTGTTTTACTTTTTCCACTATTAATCCTTTCAAGCAAGCCTATCTTCCTGCAAGTCTACGCTCCATCTTGCTAAGCTCGTCCAGCTGTCCCATATCCATCCATGTATTTTCGTTGATTGGATATACGCCAACTTTTTTGCCATCGTCCTTAAGTCTATTGATGATATCTGGGAAACCAATGAACTCCCCGTCCTTGATATAATCAATAACCTCTGGCTCAACTATATAAATGCCAGTGTTTGTAAAGAAGCTAAACTCTGGCTTTTCTTTCATATCTAAGATATTGCCGTGCTCACCAAACTCTACCACGCCATAAGCAACCTGGAAGTTTCTAAGAGAGCACACCATAGTAATGAGATTCCCCTCTTTTTTATGATGTTCATAAATCTTTGAGTAATCCTCTTCGATTAAGATATCGCAGTTAGTAAGGATAAATGTCTCATCAATCTTGCCTCTCAAAAGTGCAAGGCCGCCCCCTGTACCAAGAGGTGTGTCCTCATCTACAAATTCAATGCTATAAGGTCTCTCAGTCTCGCCAAAATACGACTTAATCATATTCTTTTTATGATTAACAATCATTATCATTCTATCGATTCCATAGTCTGCAAAGCTATCCATAATAAGCTCGGCAATAGGCTTCTCCCCTACAGGAATAAGTGGCTTAGGCAGGATTCTTGTATATGGATAAAGACGTGTGCCCTTGCCACCTGCCATCATAACAACAGGGGTACTAAGGGTAGAATGCTTTTTATAATGATTCTCACTCCAGAAGACTGTATCAATTACATGGCCCTCATCATCAACAATAGGAAGACCCTCGATGTTATGACGATAGAGGAAATTACGAGCATCCTCTTTCTCCTCTTCCTTCAGACTTCTTGGCTTATAATTAGCTATCAACTTAACAGGCTCATTTAAATCTCCACCTGACAAGATGTATCTACGAACATCACCCTCTGAAAGAGCTGCAAGCAGCTTATTATTATCGTCCACAATGAACACTGTGCGGCGGCTGCTTGCATCAAATGTACGCATAGCATGTAAAATTGTGTCATCTTCTTTAATGAATACATTTTCCATAAGTTATTTACTCCGCAATCTTGCATTGCCATATATATAAACACAACTGACACGTTTGCACTCTGCTTTCGCTCGTTGCGTTACGTAAGATGCCACTACGTGCCATCTAAGTAACGACGGCTCAAGAAGGTCAGTCTTAGTTTATATATATGTCAATTCCAGATTGCTCATCTAAATTTTTTACTCCATAAAATTCTACGCTAACAATAAAATATTTCTTTCAATCACTAGATGTTCATTCCAGAAATATTTTATTGTTATCTGAATTTTATTCACTGAAATTTTTAATTACATCTATTACACGACGTACGCCGGACTCGTCTAGGTTGGTTGAGCATGGGACGTTGACTACGCGGTGCCAGTACCATGGAGCGCAGGTTAGGTCGTAGGTGCGGGCGCCTTCGTATGGAAGCTGGTCTGAGATAAGTCCCCAGATAGGACGAGACTGAATATGCTCTTCCTTAAGGGCTTCGATAAGCTTATCGCGGCCAGTTTCATCGTTTTCAATTACAACTGAGTAGAACCAGTAGTTACTGCGGATACCTGGTCGGAAATCCTGCACGTGAAGACCTGGCATCTTATCAATTGCCTCTTTATACAAATGATAATTCTTTGTCTTGACCTTGATGAAATCCTCCAGCTGTTCCATCTGAGCAAGGCCCAGTGCTGCCTGAAGATTTGTAAGTCTATAGTTATAGCCGATTTCATCATGGATGAAATTAGCCTGATCTGCCTTTGCCTGAGTGGTCAGGTGCTTAGCATGAGCAAGCAGTGCCTCATCGTTAGAGACAATCATACCGCCACCACCTGTGGTGATAATCTTATTTCCATTAAATGAATAGCATCCTATTGTACCGATTGTACCTGCAAACTTACCAGCATACTTTCCTTCCGTATAATAAGTTCCAAGGGCCTCTGTGGCATCCTCAACAACCTTGATATTATACTTTTCAGCGATTGGCATGATGGCTTCCATGTCTGCCATGTTACCAAATACATGCACAACTACCATAGCCTTAATCTGACGGCCTGTTTGCTTATCAATTAATCTACCATCTGTGAAATCACACTCTTCTTCACAGAATCTCTTAAGCTTTACAGGGTCCATGCAAAGGCTATCATCACAATCCATGAATACAGGCTCGGCGCCAGCGTACTTTGTAGGATTTACTGCTGCAATAAATGTAAGTGTAGGAACGATTACAGCATCACCTGGCTTTACGCCACAAAGCATAAGGCTAATGTGAAGTGCTGATGTACCATTCTGTGTGCTGACAGCAGCAGGAGTATGAACGTACTCTGCCACCTTCTTCTCAAAATCTGACACATAAGGGCCTGCTGTGGATACCCACTCAGTCTCTACTGCATCGGTAACGTACTTCAATTCATTTCCCTTTAAATTAGGAACTGATAATGCTAAAAATTCATCAGACATATAAAACACCTCTAATCCGCTGCCGCATAAGTCATATACACATACAACGACACGCTTGCGCTCTGCTTTCGCTCGTTGCGTTACATAAGATGCTCCCTTTGGGACCATCTAAGTAACGACGGCTCAAGAAGGTCTTATGTATGTATATATGCCTTCTGCTACAGCTCATCTATACTTGTTAATATGTTAAATATTATAAATATCTACTTTATACTTATCTAAGTTCTCACGGAGGAAGGCGATGGTTTCGGCGAGGCCTTGTTCGAAGGTGTACTGTGGTTTCCAATCTGTGAGCTGAAGGATCTTCTGGTTAGAACCAAGGAGGCGGTTTACCTCAGACTTCTCTGGGCGAAGGCGATCTTCGTCACAAATAATCTTTGCATTTGGATTAATCTGGCGGATAAGCTCTTCGGCAAGCTGTCCGATTGAGATTTCCTTCTGTGTTGCAATATTGATTTCCTGGCCGATAGTCTTATCGCTTTCGTACATAGCGATGAAGCCATGGGCTGTATCCTTAACGTAGTTGAAATCACGTGTTGGTGTTAATGAACCAAGCTTAATCTCTTCCTTACCTGCAAGAAGCTGTGTGATAATTGTAGGAATAACCGCACGAGCTGACTGACGTGGACCAAATGTGTTAAATGGACGCACGATTGTAACAGGCAAATCAAATGAGCGATAGAATGACTCTGCCAATCTATCTGCACCAATCTTAGTAGCTGAATATGGTGACTGGCCCTGATATGGATGCTTCTCATCGATAGGCACATACTGAGCTGTACCATAAACCTCTGATGTAGATGTAACAAGCACACGAGTGCCAAGGTCTCTAGCAGCCTGAAGCACATTTAATGTACCCTTGATGTTAGTATCTACATAAGCATCTGGGCTATGATAACTAAATGGAATCGCAATAAGGGCTGCAAGATGGAATACTGCATCTACGCCCTTCATAGACTCTCTAACACCGTTAGGGTCGCGGACATCGCCTGCGAATACCTCTACGTGATCCATAATATCCTTTGGAAGAGTATCAAGCCATCCCCAATTATTAAACGAATTATAATAAACGAAGGCTCTTACCTCATATCCCTTTTTAACTAATTCCTCAACTAAGTGAGAACCAATAAATCCATCTGAACCTGTAACTAATACTTTACTCATGTTTCCTCCTACGGCAGCAGCTTTACTCTTTCAAAGCTTCCGCAAGGCATCCTCCATACTTTCGCATGGGAGCCCGCCGGCGTGGGCACCCACCCATGCTCGGCATGGTGCCTCCTTGCTCGCGCCTTCCAACATTTTCATGCTGCCTTATGTATATACATTTTTACCTATAATTCACTACCTACGATTTACCACCTACGATTTCATCTCTACGAAATACGAATACATCGACTCGGCTACGTTTGTGAGGTTTTCGTCGGATAGACGTTCTTTGCTAAGCACGTAGGTGTTACCGAGCCTTGCGTGGCTCATGTAGACTGCCATGTATTGAATAACCTCATCTCTGGTTGGGCGCTTGTATTCACTCATCATCTTTTCATAGTTGCCGAATACTTCCTCTAGGTACATAACACCTGGGGCGCCTTTATAAATAATGTCTCCACTCATAAATACCGGATGGCGAAGCATCATGGCTTCCTGACCTGCAGTACCGGTAAGAGTGGCTACGCATTCACTCTTTTCAATAAGCTTGATTGAATCCTCCCATGGGTCAATAAGAACCACATTAGGATAAATCTGCAGCTGCTCATAAAAGCTGTTATCACGAATTCCTAAGAAGGAATAATGCTCCTTAACATAAAGCATTGTATCTGCTGGCAAAGACTTCGCCAGACTATCGATGAAATACAGCTGCTTCTCATACTTCTGAGCACACACAATTGTTGTTGCCTCAGGCTGCATGTGAAGTGGGAAGTACACGAACTTCTTGCTGTAATCAGCCTTCTTAAAATACTTCTTACCCTTAGAATATCTAAGATAGAACACCAGCTGATCCATTGTGTGCTCATAACACTTGTAATATATATATGAGCCCTTATCCCTAGTAAGAGGATTAAAGAATCTCTGTCTCAGATAGAAAAATGGTAACGCAAAAAAGATTGGCTTCCATTTAGGCTTTGTTCCTGAGAACTTCATAAATGCTGGCTTAGAATGCTGCTCCTCAAACTTAGTCAAATATGCCTCTGCAGCAGCACGCTGTTCTTCAGTGACAGGGATATTTGCGTAATCCTCCGGCATATCATACATCTTCTCAAATGGGTCATTTAAGATATAATGATGAGTCAAATCCATACCACAGGCTCTCATAAACATCAGTGAATAATAGCCTGTGTTAGTCTTCTTACCAACTAAATAAGCTGCGTAAGTAAGAAGTGTGGCGATAACCTCATCATAGAAGAAATCCACATGATATGTGTTAAACACATATTCCCAAAACGCAAAAAGACCTGCAGCTGTATGCACGCAGTAATCATAATCTCTATAAATCAAATATCTGTCTGTGTAGATGTACTTCCAAATAGGTCTTGCATCGTACTTAGCTTCCATTTCAGCAAGCTTTTCTATTGTGAATTCATCCCAGTGCTTGTTCATGAATTCAGAAATCTCACAGACCTGGATATTCTTTTTTTCTTCTTCGTTAAACTTAGCCCAGACGTAAGCTGATTCCTGCTTGTCACAGGTGATGAACACACCTTTAACATCGTCATGAGCTTCTTTTAATTTCTTGTATACGGCTGGCGAAAAATCCTCAAAGGGACGCCTTGCCATAAAACATATAGTGTACATTTTCTCTCCTAAAAACTATCCACGCGGCTTCTTACCAGATAAAAAGCCTCGCTATATTTATAATGAGCTGTTGCTCCGCGATATGCTGCCAGGCCTCTGATTGCATCCTCGTTACGAGGGAATGGACTGGCATCGATTTCGCTTTTATAGGTTTTCATTATTTCTATTTTCTTATCCAGGTAGTCAGTCACATCCACGAAAACATTTGGGATAAATCCGTGGGAACGTTCTGCCTGGTCAGTTTCAGACAATATCTCCATGCAAAGCACAGTCTTAAGATATGGTGCTCTGAATGATTTAGTACAAGAATAAACTGCATCAAAAATCACCCTGTGGTCAGAGTGAACATCATACTGATATGGCATAAAAAGCACGTCTGGCTTAACCTCTTCAAATATGTTCTTAAACTCTGGTATAAGCTCACCTAAATCGTAACCATCTACACCTGCAGGCTGTAATTCCATATTGTAGAAACCATCCACCTGATATGCTGCTGCAACAGCCTCGATTTCGGCATTACGCTCTGCCACACGCTCTTTAGTATAGCCATAATCTGTCTTCATGTTAGTAACATTAAGCCAGTAGATTTCATGGCCTTCTTCTTTTAGCTTAAGTAAAGTTCCGCCTGCCCCTAAGGTCTCATCATCTGGATGTGGCGAAATAACAAGTACTTTCATTAAAGATACTCTCCTTCATTTAAATCAACCGGGTCCGAATCTACTATGTGAACCAGACCGTCATAAGCTTTTATAATGTAATCTGTATTAGAATTAACCTTTATAATCTTGCCAGGCTCGATATTGGCATAATCTTCTGTAGCAATAGCCTGACATTTCCATACCTTTATCTCCGCATCCCCAGCCATAAAATGTGCCCCCACATAAGGATGGGTAAGGCCTCTAACCAGGTTGTAAATGGCCTTTGCTGACATACGCCAATCTATCTGACCATCCATGCGACCGCGCTTTCTCCAGGCATTTCCAGCTGTAGGGTCCTGCTTCTTAGGCTGAATGTTATTCTCTGCAAAAGCCTTGGTAAATTCAAGCACCTGTTCCTTTGCCACATCAAGGACGTGGGCATACAAATCTGCCGCATCATCTGTATCTGATATAGCTACAGGCTTCTGGCTTATAATATCTCCAGTGTCAGCCCCTTCATCCATGATGAAAAATGTGGATGCAGTCTCCTTAAGTCCTAACACAAGCGCCCAAATAAGAGGATGGCGCCCTTTATTACATGGCAAAGCCGCTGGATGAAATCCAACTACGCCGTACTTTGGTATAGATAAGATTTCCTTACCGATTAATCTGGACCAACCAAAGCAATATATAACCTCTGGTGATATTTTTCTGATAAATCCTACTGTTTCTTCGTCATTAACATTCTTAGTGCAAATGCATGGGATATTATATTCATTTGCAAGTGGCACTAATGATTTAAAATCTGCATTGATTGCAGATTGCTCCATGGTAACAATTCCTGCCACCACAAAGCCTGCCTTAAGCATAGCTTCCAGTAATACGTATGAACTTTCCACACATCCTATAAACAAAGTTTTCTTCAAAATAAAACCTCTTATCCCTATTAATGCATTCTATTAATTTTAAATAGAAGTGCTTATATTGTCAAATTGAACCAACGCTGGTTTCTCTAAAAAATCAATCTGTAAATCAAAAGTCCTGGAATCATTATTCCAACCGCTGGCCCCCAGCTATTTACTATCAACTTCCAAAATGAGAACTTAAATCTCCTAGACAGCTTAATAACAAGAAGCAGTGAGTACAGTGCGTAGGACAATCCTGTTCCGATTGCTACCATATTGATACTGCGCTCAACAAAAAGCACCAGTGCACTTGAAAATATGGCATTGAAAATGCAAAGCGCCACTGAGTTTGCAATCAATGATTTGTTAAGCTTTAACACAGAAAAAATATTTCCGTAAAGCATGGTTGTTGCATAAATTGCAACACCCACTACCAGTATCTGGGTAGCCGCTGTACCTTCTGTATACATAGGCATGAAGAAATGCACAAATATCGGCATTACAAAATATACAAACAGGCAGGCGCCACCTGATATAAAGGATGTAACCCTGCTGAAATATGCAGCCTTTTCAAGAAGCTCTGTCTCATTGTGATTAGCTCCGTACAGATGGCTAATCTTGATATAAAACACCTGGGATATGGTCTGTGGTACAAGCACCATGGTGGTAAATCCCATCAGTGGAACCGAATACACACCTAAATCCTCAGTTGACAAAAATCCAAGTATTACGAATTTATCTACAGATTGAACGATGGTCCAAATAAGGCTGTTAATAAGAAGTGGCAATCCTCCTATTATCATCACCTTCATAAACTGCCAATCAAATGTCAGCTTTGCTCCCTTGAACGCCTCGCTTCTAAACATAATTATGCCAAGGGCTGCAGATGAAAGTGTCATGGCATACAGACCATAATATCCTGCCACATTTATTGCAATAACACCTATTATCAGAGCAAGTACTGTTCTTACAAAACCAATAACTGCCGATTTATTATAATGGCCGTTCATTCTGACAGTGGCATTTGACATATCGTCAAAGCTCTTTAGCAGAATCATAATAGGACAAAGCATGTAGCCAAATGCATAGTATGTGCTATCCACATCATTTCCAATCTTGCCACCATAGTAGATAGCCACCCACAGTTCAAAGACTACAAACACTATGGCATACACCATAAGCATAAATGTCATTGCTGTGTTCTTAAGCCTATTTGCCTCGGCATAATCCTTCCTGCCAAGAGCCTGAGGGTAATCCCTGTTATAAGCATTTAACACACCAAACTGAGCGTAGTTCATATATGTCTGGGCAAGCAGACATGTGCTATATATTCCAAGTGGGTATGTTGCAACAATTCTTTTATTATAGACACTAAATACAAATGACATAGCAGAGCATGCCACTGTTGAAAGTGTCACCAATATGAAATCTGCACTCTTAATTTTGTCTAGCAGTTTTGTAAGTATCTTCATAAATCTTTAAAACTTCTTCCATGTATGTGTCAAAGTTATTTAAATCCTTTGCACGCTTTCTGGCTCCTTCAGACTTCATTCGATATATCTCGCTGTTATCAAGAAGCTCTATGATATTTTTGACGAAGGCATCTCTATCCACAGGCTTCTTGTCTGTGCCGCAGATTTTTCCACAATCGTCGTCCACTGTTAACACAAATCCACCAACCTTGCTGGCAAGTACCGGCTTGCCAAATGCCATAGCCTCAGCTGCTGCCATTCCAAATCCCTCAAACTTAGATGGAGCAACCAAAATCTTAGTCTGATTCATGTAAACATAAGGATTATGCTGTAGACCTACCATCCTGATATTATCATTAAGCTTCATTCTGCCGATAAGCTCCAGGCATTCGCTACCCAAATCTCCGCCGCCTACCATCACGGCTTTAACATCTGGATGAGTGTTTCTTACTTCGTTAACAATCCTTACAAATTCATAAGGATTCTTGTTATCTGTCAGATAGCCTACAAACAACAAATCTGATTTAAAGCCCTCCAGCTTTTCCTTGGTCATCTCAGTGCCAGCTACATAGCCCTTTTCAAATGTCTTAACCGCATTGAATGGAGTGCCAAGCACCACCGTCTTGCCTGCCATCTTATCCTTAAACCAAGCCTTATCCTCAACCCTCTTATTAGGGATGATGATTTTGGCAAAGTTCTTGCAGGCACTTCCGTATATAACTGATTTTGGACCAATCTTCTGCACCCACTTAGGAACCGAATACAGGTGACTGATGATTGGAATAGTGTCAGTAACCTTGGTACACATTAGGCTGCAATCGTATTCATAGGCATGGATGATATCAGGCTTCACCTCATCAATGGTGCGCTTGATGATATCCTCATCCACCTTTTCAACCCCAATGTATTCTATGTCCTGCTCTAACAGCTTTGTCTCCACAGAGCCTGTAGCTGTCAAATATACGCTGTGGATTTCATCAGGCATAGACTTGATAATGTTTATAGCAACATTCTCCATGCCGCTATATGTATTAGACTTCGAAATATGCAATACCTTCATAAAAACTCCCTAATCCGTTGACTGTTACGCTAACAATAAATAGATTTCTTCCAGTGACTGATGTCACTTACAGAAAACTATTATATTGTTATCTACAGTCAACTCACTTATTAACTATTATGCTAACCACAATTTACTCACCTAGAAATTTTATATGTTACTATATAACTCTTTCATTACCTCGTTGACACGTTCTTTATCGAAGGACTTCATTGTTTCTACGTTGATTTGTCCCATTTCTGAGCGCCTTGTTTCGTTATCAACCAAAGCTTTGTTTAAGGCTGCAACTAAAGATTTGGCATCCTTTGAATCAAAAAGATATCCACCCTCGCCATCTACGATAAGATCTGTGTTGCCCCTAATTTTGCTACATACCACAGGCATTCCCACGCTCATAGCCTCCATTAAAGCTACTGGAAGGCCTTCCTGGTGAGAAGGAAATACATAGATGTCACTGGCTGCAAAAACATCTGCAATATCTGTTCTAAATCCAAGCATCATCACATTATCTGTAAGGCCAAGGGTCTTTATCTGTTCCTTTAATTCTGTTTCAATCTTTCCCCTGCCTGCAATAAGATATTTGATTTTATACTTAGGCTGAACACGCTCATCGCAGTCCTCATGTGCAAGAACCCCTCGGTCCTTCATGATTTTAAGAGCTCTAAGCACCTCGGCATGATTCTTTCTAGGAATCAGCTCTCCAACAGATAGAAGAACAATTTCGTCATCCTTGATACCAAGCTCGCTGCGAATCTTATTGCGGGCGCCTTCGCTTGCCACAAATTTATGAGTATCTACCCCAGCCCCTGGCACGTAAACAACTTCCTTCGCCTTGAACTTCTTGGCATTTTCATAATCTTCCCTATTGATAGTTATCAACAAATCGGTGAATCGTGCGCACCACTTTTCCACATTGTAATAAATGAGCCAGTTGATAGCCGATGCTCCCTTGAAGAAATGGAAACCATGGGCTGCATATATCACCTTGGTGCCGTACAGCTTTCTTGCCTTTCTGCAGGCAAGGCGGCAGATAACGCCTCCTATAGGCGACTGAGTATGAACTATCTCGTACTGATTAGCCTCTACCTCAGCCTTAATCTGCTTATAAGCCTTTGATAATTCTCCAATATTAAATATCTTTCTTAGGCTGGCTGTTTCAATTATTCTACAGCCTAAATCATCCAGCTTCTTTCTACGCTGTACCATAGCCTCTGGACTAAGTGCGCTGTCATCATCCTGCCAGCAACAGGCTACATCCACGGTATACCCCAAGTCCTGCAAAATCTTAATGTTGTCTATATTAAATTGTGTCACCATATACGCCGTATGGGCGTGCATAAGTGCTTTTTTCATAGTCGTAGTCATTCTCCCGGATGTTACAATAACAAAAATTTATTATCTTCCAGTCACTAGATGTTCCTTACAGACAATAAATTTTTGTTATCTACATCCTACTTATAGTTTACGAGTACCCCAAGTCTGTAGGTAACGAAAAATTATTTTCGGAGCATCACATCAGTGAGCGGAGAACATAATTTTTCGTTACCGTAACAGACGACAGGCCACCGTCATTACTTATGTACGTTTGCATTAGTCTCCCCTTCGGCTACGCCTTCAGTGGCGTCCTTAGTAAAGATTACACGAAGAGTCATAAGGATAAGTTGGATATCCAGTAACACTGAACATTTTTCACAATAAATCATATCAAGCTTAAGCTTATCGTAGCTGGTAGTGTTGTACTTGCCGTAAACCTGTGCATAACCTGTAAGACCAGCCTTAACGTGTGTACGGAATGCAAACTCTGGCACTTCCTTAACGTATTCTGCTATGATTTCAGGACGCTCCGGACGAGGTCCTACAAATGACATTTCACCCTTAAGGATATTGAAAAACTGTGGCAACTCATCAATACGAGTAGCACGAATAAAGTGTCCTATTGGTGTGATTCTATCATCGTTGACGCTGGCAAGACGAGCTTTTCCATCCTTTTCTGCATCAGTAATCATAGAGCGGAATTTCATAATCTTGTATTCTTTTCCACCGATGGTACATCTGGTTTGTTTATAAAATACCGGGCCGCCATCGTATGCGTGGATAAGTATAGCTGTCACTATCATGATTGGAGATGTAAGTATGATTCCTACTCCGGAAATCACAATATCTCCTATACGCTTAATTGTTGCTGATATAGCATCCATACCAACGTTCTTACATAAGTATAGAGGTGTATCAAAAAGATTAACCTCCTCTGAACCCTTAATAAGAATATCTGAAATCTTTGGTGTAAAATAAACTCTTTTATCTGTTGCAAAGCAAGCCTTCACAATATCATTTCTGATTTCTGAAGGAACATCATTAATAAGTACAGCATCATAATATTGAAGCTCGTCCACGATTTTCTCTAATGGCTCCTGACAGCTCATTTCACCTGTTATGCGATACTTATCAGCTCTGCGATTCATCTTCATTACCAAATCATTTTCATATTCACCATAAATATTCAAAATTGAAAATGGTGGGAATATTGCTCTGAAGATTTTTGTGCTGCCATAAGTAACTATAAACAGTGCAACAGCCTGCACTAGTGTAAGCACAATTACATAGGCAAGAGTCATCCACATTAATGCCTTGATACGTGTCATTAACAGCAGGATGATAAATTCCAACATGTTTACAAGTCCCATGGCAATCGCTTGGGACATACACAGTATGGATATTCGCCCACTTCCTATGCTAAACCCTTTAAATGTATTGATGACTAGAACTATAAGTACTACATATAATCCAATCATCAAGTAGTTGCCTACACTAAGGAATCGATATAGCATTAACATCTGAAAACGCATATACCACATAACGCCAAAGAGCGTGGCTAGTACAGTGACTAATACCACGCTACTTATAAAGCGAAATACTCTTTTTTGTGTTTCAATATTCGTATTTGTATTATTCATAAGCAAATTCTGATCTCAATCTTTGATTAAAAACTCTTATTCATATCTACATGGCTCTTAATTCCAGGAACAGAACCCTTGCTAGAGTACTGCCACATATTCTTTCTACCTGAATATGTGCATGATGTATTGTATTGGGCAATCCAAATACTACATGAACCAGGAATTGCGCTAGCATTCATTCTAGCTGTCATCCAGTTCTTGCTGCAGTAGAAACCAGCCTTGTAGCCTGATGACTGAACTGTCGCACAGAATGCATTTACAATTGCCATTCTCTGTTCTACTGAAAGATTGCTCTGTCCTCTTACAGTGTCTTCCATATCCAAGTAGATTGGATATGAGCATCCACCTGCACGGCCAGCCATGGCAACTGCCATAGAAGCTTCCTGTACAGCCTCGGCCTCGTTAAGAGCTGTTGAGTAGATGTAAACACCTACGTTGATTCCAGCTGCCTTGGCACCAGACATATTCTTATAGAAATAAGGATCCTCATGTAGCTGTCCATCATGCATACCACGGTAACCACATCTGATGATTGCAAAGTTTACTGCTGATTTTGCAGCCTTCCAATCGATGTTACCCTGGTATTTTGAAACGTCGATTCCGTTACCCTTTACGATGAGTACTCCATCTGCACCGAAATCGTATTGAACTCCCTGGATTACCTGGGAACCTGTTACTTTTTCAGCATTCTTGTTGAAATAGTAGGTATTACCATTAATTGACTGCCAACCATAGTATTTGTACTTAATCTTTTTATAGAAGTACTCTTTTCCGCTAACATAATCAGCTGCTGTAGCCTTCTTTGTACATGCTTCATCCAGGTATAACTCATTACCCTCTTTGTCCTTTAAAACATCTGATGAGCCTTTACCTAAGCCTGAAACTGTATATGTAATATAAAGCTTTTCTTTTTTACTTCCGGCCACACCTGTAAGTGCATAGTCGCCATCCTTTGTTACCTTGAAGGTTCCTTTGCCGTTGTCCATCTTTACAGCTGTTCCGTTGACTTTTACGTCTGAAACCTTACCCGTTGATGTGATAACAAAAGCGCCATCCTTATATTCCATGTTAAGGGTAGCTTCTTCCTTTTGTGTATCAACATTCTTCTTATACTTGAAGGTTACTGTCTCGTCCTTTTTAGCAGTTCCCTTAATCTTTGCATCAGATACCAAAGTGTAACCAGCTATAGTGGCCGCATCAAAAGAATACTCTTTATTCTCTTCTAATGTTTTTGTCTCTGCTGCCTTTATATCTTTTCCTGCTTCATCCACATATTTAATTGTAATGGTAAAGCTTTTAGCTGGTACTGCCTCTTTCTTGTATTTAAAGGTAATCGTCTTGTTTTCTTTAACAGTACCTGAAACAGAGCTATCAGACTCTAATGTATATCCATCAATCGAAGGTGCCGAAACAGTATATGAGGAACCTTCTTCATAAGTCTCTGTCTTACCAGTTTGAATTTCCTTACCTGATTCATCCACATATTTGATTGTAATAGTGAATGATTTCTTTTCCGGCTCAACTGGAGGTTCTGATGGCTTCTCTTCAGATTTATCATCATCCTTAGATTCGCCTGTTTCTTCCTCGCCTGTAGTTACCTCATCAGCTGCAGCTGCTAAGAGCTTCATTCCTGAAGATATATCATATAGACTATAGGATGTATTTACAGCAACAGCACCCTTTGCTCTATATTTAGATTTTCCAGTTTTTCCTGTTTCAATGGTTACAGAAGTTCTTGCGTCGCCCTTCTGCTTTACTGTTACTTTTCCAGCTGGAGCTGTATTCTTTGGCGCTACAACCTCTTTTGTCTTGCCAGCCTCAAATCCATCCTCTTCTTTTCTGGATTCAACAAACTCCTGTGTATCCTTAAGTGTCTCCTCTACAGGTACCTTTTCCTTCTTCTGACCATCTTCAGCAGCATTATCTTTTTTAATCTGCTTAGTGATTTCCTTCTGAACCTTGAACTCTACCTTATCCTTTACCTCAGCCTCAGTAGAATAGTTTGTAGGCTCGTAGCAAACCTGGGAATCAACATCATTTAGTAGGCAAAGAACGTACTCACCTGGTTCCATATCAGTCTCAGAGATAACACCGTCTTCGTCATCATCTGTGTAAACTGTTCCCTCTGCCTCCTTAAGAGCCACTGCGTAAGACTGAACTGCAGTCTCCTTATCAAGGCAAAGTGTATATAAAGGATCAGAACTGATATCGCCATGCTGTGTCTCGATTACATTTCCGTCCTTATCTGTTACAGTAACATCAACATTTCTGTCCTGGAGAATCTTAGTAATCTTAGCGGAATCACTTGGAAGCTCTGATACATCAACAGCTTCATGCTCGCCTTCTGACTTTTCCTCCGCACCTTCAGCAGATTCATCAGAAGAAGCTTCTGACTTTTCAGCTTCCTTAGCGTTTTCCTCAGCTGAAACATCCATATCAGCGTAGTCCTTGGTATACTCAGCTATCTGACTATCCAAATCTTTGATTGCATCCACATAAGACTGCAATCCCTCAGCAGCCTCCTTTTTAAGAAGCTTCACCTGAAATGGCACGCCTGCAACAGGATTATCGTTAACATCTGAAATATACACAGTCAAATCCTTTTCCAAAGACTCGCTTGTGATTACTACGTTTTTAAATTCTGGGATATATACGTCCTCAGCCTGATAATCATCCTCCACGGTGACTACCGCTGCTGCATCATCTGCTGTCACAAGATTATATATTCCATATCCACCTGCCCCCACTGCAGACACGCCAACCACGCTGGCTACTGCAATGCTGGCCACCTTATGACTTGCAATGAAGAACTTTATTGTCTCCCATATTCCATTCATCTTTTAATACATCTCCCTTTATTCAAGTCACCTATACTGTCAAATTATGCTCTTTACAATAATCTTTGAAAGAAGCGTTTACCTTATCTTTATCAGAGAGAATCAAATCTGCCTCTGTCATGCCCTCAGGAATAGGCCACTGCACATTGATATCAGGGTCGTTAAACATAAGACCACCCTCATCATTTGGATGATAAAAATCAGTAACCTTATAGCAGAACTCTGCATAATCGCTGACAACTAAGAATCCATGAGCAAATCCCTTTGGAATCATGAACTGCTTTTTATTCTCAGCTGAAAGAAGAATTCCATAGTGCTGGCCAAAAGTCTTTGAACCCTCACGTAAATCCACTGCTACATCGTAAACCTCACCTGAGATTACACGAACAAGCTTATCCTGTGGGAAATTCTTCTGAAAATGAAGGCCACGAAGTACACCCTTCTTTGAAGCTGACTGATTATCCTGAACGAATTCGTAGTCAAGGCCTTCTGCTTTCATATCATTCTCATTATAAGTTTCCATGAAGTAGCCTCTGTCATCACCAAACACCTTAGGAGTGATAACACATAAGCCCTCTATTCCATTCACATTTTTCTCTACTGTAATTGCCATAGTCTTTGTCCAAATCACCTGCGCAATCTGATTATATTTATTTCAATGACACGCTTTCGCTCTTCTTTTTCTACTTACGTTACGTAAGATGCTCTCTACGAGACCATCTAAGTAACGAGTGAAAAAGAAGGTCATTCGAAACAAACATAATCAGCTTACTTGGTGATTTGCTCCTTACTTTAAATATTATTGTTATTAATCTCCACCACAACAGTCATATACGGTGACCGTTTAGGCGGTGGGACGTTTATAGTCCGTTGGCTACGTCTACCAAGTATTTGCCGTAGTCGGTTTTCATGAGGGGTTCAGCAAGCTTTAGGAGCTGATCCCTGTTGATGAAACCACGCTTGTAAGCGATTTCTTCGATGCATGATACGTACATACCCTGGCGCTTCTGGAATGTGCTGACGAATTCGGCAGCTGCAAGAAGCATGTCGTGGTTTCCTGTATCAAGCCATGCAAAACCACGGCCAAGTGTCTCAACGTGAAGGTTGCCCTTCTCTAAATATGCGTTGTTAACTGCTGTGATTTCAAGCTCACCACGTGCTGATGGCTTGATTGTCTTTGCGATTTCTACAACTGAGTTGTCATAGAAGTAAAGACCTGGGACAGCGTAATTACTCTTAGGCTGAGCTGGCTTTTCTTCGATAGAAATTGCAACGCCATTTTCATCGAACTCTACTACGCCATACTCTCTTGGGTCACGTACATAGTAACCAAAGATTGTAGCGCCTGGCTCATTTTCAGTGCGGTTTGCAGCTGAAAGAAGAACCTTAGAGAATGACTGACCATAAAAAATATTATCGCCAAGTACAAGTGCTACAGCATCCTTTCCGATGAAATCTGCACCAATAATAAATGCCTCAGCAAGGCCGTTTGGAGCCTCCTGAATTGCATACTGAATGTCCATGCCAAGCTGGCTTCCGTCACCAAGCAATTCCTTAAATACAGGCAAATCCCTTGGTGTAGAAATGATAAGTACTTCGCGGATACCGGCAAGCATCAAAGTAGACAATGGATAATAAATCATTGGTTTATCGTAGATTGGCATAATCTGCTTGCTGATAGCCTTTGTAAGTGGATAAAGTCTAGTACCTGAACCACCTGCTAAAATAATACCCTTCATTTTTTCCTCCTAAATACGGCAGCAATTTAGTCTATGCACAAATCTTCATTCACTGATTTTATTCTCTTTTTCGGCACGCTTTCGCTCTGCTTTTTCTACTTACGTTACATAAGATGCTCTCTACGAGACCATCTAAGTAACGAGTGAAAAAGAAGGCCTCTAAAAAGAATAAAATCACTTCATGAATCTTTGCTCTATAGTTTTTGTGCTGCCTATTTATAATAATAAATTTTTTTACGCAAATTCTTCTGATACAACGACTAGGGCGGCGGCTACGACTTTGTCCATGTCGTAGTATTTGTATTGTCCTAGGCGGCCGCCGAAGATTACGTTCTTTTCCTCGGATGCCTTAGCAGCGTATTTAGCGTAAACAGCATTGTTTTTGTCGTTATTTACTGGGTAGTAAGGCTCTACGCCTGGCTGCCATTCAGATGAATATTCCTTGGAAATGATTGTGGTAGGCTGTGTGCCAAATTCAAAGTGCTTATGCTCGATGATACGAGTGTATGGTACATCTGCTGCAGTGTAGTTAACAACTGCGTTGCCCTGGTAGTTGTCGCAGTCAAGCTTTTCTGTTTCAAAGCGAACTGAACGATATTCTAGTGGGCCGTAGCAGCTATCGTAATACTCATCAATCTGACCTGTAAATACAAGCTTATTCCAAGCAACCTCTGTTCCATCAGAAAGCTTTCCTGATTTTGCAAGCTCAAAATAATCCTGACTAAGGACAACATCAGCACCCTTTAGCATCTTCTCTACAATCTGAGTGTATCCACCCATAGGGATGCCCTGGAATCTATCATTAAAGTAATTGTTATCGTATGTAAAACGAAGTGGCAATCTCTTGATAATGAAAGCTGGAAGTTCGTCACATGGACGGCCCCACTGCTTCTGTGTATAGCCCTTAATAAGCTTTTCGTACACATCTGTACCTACAAGAGAAAGTGCCTGCTCCTCTAAATTCTTAGGCTCAGTGATATTTAGCTCTTTAATCTGCTCAGCAATCTTAGCCTTAGCCTCTGCTGGAGTCTTAATCCCCCACATCTTTGAAAATGTATTCATGTTAAATGGAAGATTGTAAAGCTCATCACCATATACTGCAACTGGGGAATTAATGTAATTGTTGAATTCAGCGAACTGATTCATGTACTCCCAGATTTTCTTATCGCTTGTGTGGAAGATGTGGGCACCGTATACGTGTACGTTTATGCCATCTTCTTCTTTTGTATATATGTTTCCTGCAATGTGGTCGCGGCGGTCGATAACGAGAACGGATTTACCACGCTTCATTGCTTCGTAGGTAAATACCGCGCCGAAAAGGCCGGAGCCTACCACTAAGTAGTCGTATTTTTTCATTTTACCCTCATCAGTCAGCTACGCTGACAGCTTCTCCCTTTTAGGGAGAAGCCTTTTTTTATTTATCTTTGTACATGTCGTTATAGTATTTCTGGTAGTCGCCGGATGTTACGTTATTCATCCAGTCTTCGTGCTCGAAGAACCACTCGATTGTCTTCTTGATACCATCTTCGAAGCATGTCTCTGGCTCCCAGCCTACCTCGGCCTTAATCTTATCTGGAGCGATAGCGTAGCGACGGTCATGTCCCTTTCTATCTGCTACATACTTGATAAGGTTCTCAGATACAAGCTTCTGACGCTCATCATCCTCAGGAAGCATATCCTGAAGTGTATCAAGGATGATGTGGATGATTTCGATATTCTGCTTTTCGTTATGTCCACCGATGTTGTATGTCTCGAAAAGACGTCCCTTTTCCTGAACCATATCGATTCCCTTAGCATGGTCCTCTACGAATAACCAGTCACGAACATTCTTACCATCGCCGTATACAGGAAGATCCTTGCCGTGAAGCGCATTATTGATGATTAGCGGAATAAGCTTCTCAGGGAACTGGTAAGGGCCATAGTTATTAGAGCAGTTTGTAATATTTGCAGGGAACTTATATGTATCCATATAAGCCTTTACAAGCATATCTGAACTAGCCTTTGAAGCTGAGTAT
The DNA here is from genome assembly GCA_015057315.1 of Pseudobutyrivibrio ruminis. Classification (GTDB taxonomy): domain Bacteria; phylum Bacillota; class Clostridia; order Lachnospirales; family Lachnospiraceae; genus Pseudobutyrivibrio; species Pseudobutyrivibrio ruminis_D. Next base: position 86,681 of record SVER01000004.1, read on the forward strand.
GGTGAATGTGGATCGTATGGAGTTGTCTCATAGAAGAAGGCATTCTCATCATCTGGAAGAGAACCATAAACTTCGTCTGTAGATACGTGAAGGAACTTCTTGCCTTCCTTGAATGTACCGTCTGGAAGCTCCCATGCTTCCTTAGCACAGTTAAGCATTACAGCTGTTCCAAGTACGTTTGTCTGAACGAAAACCTCAGGGTCCTTAATAGAACGGTCAACGTGAGACTCTGCTGCAAAATGAACAACTCTATCAATATCGTTCTCAGCAAAAATCTTGCGGATGGCTTCCTTATCGCAGATGTCCGCCTTAACAAATGTATAGTTATCGCGGTTTTCGATATCCTTAAGGTTCTCAAGGTTACCTGCATAAGTAAGCTTATCAACATTGATAATGCGGATTTCGTTATCGTACTTCTTAAACATGTAATGAATGTAGTTTGAGCCAATGAATCCAGCTCCACCTGTAACTAAATATGTTCTCATATTTTTTCTCCTTAACCTACGCTTTTTCTAATTTACTTTTTCTAAGCTCCCGCAAGCCATCTCCCATTGCAGTCAAGGGAACCTCCCTAAAGGGTCCCTCCTTAACTGCATGGGGCCCTCTTGCTCGCGCCTATCAAGTTAACGAAAGAAAAAGCTATATTTACTATAACCTATATTTCTAATAATAATTCTTAAGAATTATTAAAATTAACGAATGAATTGTTTACAACATAACGTACGCTGGTACGAAGTATAGCGGTTGCGTCCTACGCTAGGTATTCGCGGAGGGCGTCGTGCCAGTCGGCCATGCGGTAGTCTGTTGTGAGACGAAGCATGTAGTTGTCTAGGATGCTGTAGTGAGGTCTATCCGCACTAGCTGGATTCATGCGTTTATATTCCTCGCTAGTTACGTGATTAACCTTTACATTAATACCCTTAAGCTTAAAGATTTCTTCTGTGAAATCAGCCCAGTTGGTATCGCCTTCGCAGGTACCATGGAACACTCCGTAGTTTTCAGTTGGCTCTAAATGATGAATCATTCTAGCAAGCTCGGCTGCTGATGTTGGAGAACCAAGTTGGTCGCATACTACAGAAAGCTCATCATGAGTCTCTGCAAGGCTAAGCATTGTCTTTACAAAGTTCTTGCCATCGCCGTATAGCCATGCTGTACGGACGATAAACCATTTGTCAGCAAACTGTTGAACGAATTTTTCGCCCTCGTACTTAGTCTTTCCATAAGCACTGATTGGTGCTGGCTGGTCAAATTCTGTGATAGGCTTTGTTGCGTTACCAGGGAAAACGTAATCTGTGCTGACATGAACTAGCTTTGCGCCTACCTTTGTAGCTGCAATAGCCAAGTTTCTAGGACCAAGTGCATTTAGCTTATATGCAAAATCCCAGTCCTTTTCGCAGCCATCTACGTTTGTAGCTGCTGCGCAGTTGATGATTACATCTGGCTTTTTGTCCTCAACGAACTTCAAAACCTCATCCAAATCCATAATGTTAAGAGGAGAAATCTTTTTGCCCTCAACAACATCAGTCAAAATAAATTCTACTTCATTGCCATATTCCTTCTGAATGGCACGACCAAGCTGACCATTGCAGCCAGTCACTAAAATTTTTCTCATTTTAATACTTCCTTTTACACATAATCCTTTGCCTTTGCAATCAGGCGATTGTATGCACTGAACATACCTCTAATTGAAGCACGGGTGATGTTAGAGCTTACACCAACACCGAATGTTGTATTGCCATGACGCTCGTCACGCATTTCGATATATGCTGCCGCCTTAGCACCTGAGCCTTGTGACTGAGCAAGTGTATGCTCGGTGTAATCGATAAGTGTGAAATCAAGCTCTGGTACGCACTGCTTAATAGCAAGCTTAACAGCATCGATAGGTCCGTTTCCTTCAGCCTCTGAATGGAACTTCTCACCATGATAGCTGAAATCAAGTACAGCAACTGTATCATCAGTATCCTTATCATCCTTGATAACAACATACTCAAGTGTGAGTGGCTGCTTATTTTCAAGGTATGCTGACTTGAAGGCTTCCATAATGCGCTGAGGTGTAACCTCGCCACCTTCTTTTTCAGATATACGCTGAATAACATCAGCAAACTCACGCTGCATCTTCTTTGGAAGCTTGTAACCATATACAGAATCCATGACAAATGCAACGCCGCCCTTACCAGACTGGCTGTTAATACGAACAACTGGCTCGTACTTTCTACCAATATCTGCAGGGTCGATAGGAAGATATGGTACTTCCCAATATGGGTTCTGGCGTTCTCTCATAGCCGTCACGCCCTTATTAATAGCATCCTGGTGTGAACCAGAGAATGCTGTAAACACAAGCTCTCCTGCATAAGGATGTCTTGCGTCTGTTGGCATCTTTGTAACTCGCTCACACACCTCAACGATTTCCTTAATATCCTCTATATTAAGCTCAGGGTTGATTCCCTGTGAGAACATGTTGTAAGCGATTGTAAGAATATCTACATTACCTGTACGCTCGCCATTACCAAGAAGTGTGCCCTCTACACGGTCTGCTCCAGCAAGTAAGCCAAGCTCTGTAATAGCAACGCCTGTACCTCTATCATTGTGTGGATGTATTGAAAGGATGATGTTATCTCTGTCCTTAAAATGTGTGCTCATCCATTCTATCTGGTCTGCGTAAACATTAGGTGTATTCATTTCAACAGTTGCCGGTAAATTAAATATAATAGGTGCATCTGTTGCATGATTCCAAGTATCCTGCACTGCTGTACAAATCTCAAGTGCAAAATCCACCTCAGTTCCTGTGAAGGATTCTGGTGAATATTCAAGCTGAAGATTGCCATCGTATCTATCTAATCTATCCTTTACCATCTGGGTGCCGGCCTTGGCGATTTCGATGATTTCTTTCTTATCGGCCTTGAATACAACATCTCTTTGTAATGTAGATGTAGAATTATAAATATGGAAAACAACATTTGGAATGCCCTGGATTGCCTCAAATGTACGGTCGATTAATTCCTCACGGCACTGTGAAAGCACCTGCACCTTTACATCTGAAGGGATTTTGTTCTCCTTAACAAGTTGTCTTAAAAAATCAAATTCTATCTGGCTTGCAGCAGGGAAGCCAATCTCAATTTCTTTGAAGCCTAGCTTTAGTAGGAGGTCGAAAAGTTCCATTTTTTCATCAACGTTCATAGGTTCAACCAGTGCCTGATTACCATCTCGTAGATCTACTGAACACCAAATTGGAGCTTTTTCAATCTGCTTGTTTGGCCATGTACGCTCTGGAAATTCCAAAACAGGGTTAGCTTTGTATCTCTTGTAGTTCAACATCATTCTTCCTCCTAGTCTTTTCTCTCGCTTGATTTACCTAGTGCATCTCTCGGTTGTTACGCTCACAAGCATTATGAATTCTACGCTCCGCATAGGAAGCTCCGCTTTAGAATTATAATAGCTTGTTAGCTACAACCTACTTATCAACTTATAAAATCAAGCTATTTTTGTCTTTTTCCCGATTGTCGCTTTGACAATCCATAGAATTGCCCCGTCTCTAGATTACTTCTTGAGCAACTCTACAGATTGTCAAATACAACCTTCTTACACTACTCGCCTAGTCCGCTTTCAATAGACGATACCATATCAGCGAGGGCTTCGTTTTCATCTTCACCTTCACAGTGGATAACGATTTCGTCACCTGATTTGACGCAAGCGCCAAGGACTCCGAGAACTGATTTTGCATTTGCCTCGTAGTTATTATCTGTTGTGAAGGTTATTTTAGATTTATATTTCATGGCGGTTTCACATAAGACCCCTGCCGGTCTTAGATGCAATCCCGTCGCATTAACTATTTTTACTTTCTTTGAAACCATATCTAATCCTAGTCTGAAACAAATCCTACGTTCACAATCTATTTTGTTCTTTCAGTCACTAGATGTTCCTTACAGAACAAAAAAGATTGTTAACTGGATTTGAATATACTTTATAAAATTGTCTTAGTAATCAAGTCGGCGAGCGCGTGGGCGTCGGCCTCGATTTCTTCCTGGTTTTTGCCTTCAATCATAACACGAACCAGTGGCTCTGTACCTGATGGACGAATAAGCACGCGTCCTTCTCCAGCAAACTTCTGGCCTAAATCTTCGATTGCCTTTGCAATTTCAGGGTACTCCATGTAGCTTTCTTTCTTATGATTAGGAACCTTTGCATTAACAAGGGCCTGTGGCAATACTTCCATGATAGATGCAAGCTCTGAAAGTGACTTACCGGTTTCTACCATAACGCGCAATAAATGAAGAGCTGATAAAAGTCCATCACCTGTAGTATTGTCATCCAAGAAGATAACATGACCACTCTGCTCGCCACCGATATTGTAGCCATTTGCAAGCATGTTCTCTAATACATATCTGTCGCCAACCTTTGTAGACTCTACATTAATGCCCTGCTCCTTAGCCATAAGTGTAAAGCCGAGGTTAGTCATTACTGTAACAACGCAGGTATTCTTCTTAAGAGTGCCCTTGTCTTTCATGTGCTTAGCACAGATAGCCATTACCTGGTCACCATCCACAAGGCGTCCCTTTTCATCTACAGCAAGCATTCTATCTGCATCACCGTCAAAAGCGAGACCAACCTGTGCATTCTCTGCAACTACTCTAGCTTTAAGCTCATCCATGTGAGTACTTCCGCAGTTAGAATTGATGTTAGTTCCATCAGGATTGTTGTGGATTGTAATAAGTTCTGCACCCATTTCCGAAAGGCAAGCAACGCTTGTTCTGTATGAAGCTCCCTCTGCACAGTCAATAACAATCTTAAGCCCTGAAAGGTCGATAGGCACTGTGTTCTTAAGGAAATCTACATACTCTCTTCCAAGATCGAATCTGTAGTCAATCTTTCCTATTTCTGCTCCAGTAGGAAGATTAACCTCCTTCATATCATTTTCGATAAGAGCCTGAATCTCGTCCTCTAATGCATCTGAAAGCTTAAAGCCTTCACCATTGAAGAACTTAATTCCATTAAATTCCATTGGGTTGTGGCTGGCAGAAATAACTACACCAGCATCAACCTTGTGCTTTCTAGTAAGATAAGCAATTGCAGGTGTTGGAAGAACACCTACATATACAGCATTTGCACCAACTGAACAGATACCACTCATAAGTGCAGATGCAAGCATTGTTCCTGAAATTCTAGTATCACATCCTACGATAATAGTAGGCTGATGGCTTGCTTCCTTTGTAAGTACATAAGCACCTGCCTGGCCTAATGCCTTAGCAAGCTCAATTGTTAATTCTGAGCCAGCAACACCTCTGACTCCATCAGTTCCAAATAATCTTCCCATATTACTCCTTAATTATCCTCTGTAGCGTGGGATGTTTTAGAATCATCCTCGGTTACATTTACTGTCACCGATGTATTTTGAATGGTGACTCCTTCAATATTTTCAAACTGCAAAACAGCATTTTGCGATTCGCCAACAGCAATTCCAGAGCAGTCCACATAGCCTTTTACATCTTTTGTCTTAAGTGCATCCAGCTCTGCTTCGCTTCCAAATACATTCACCTTAACATCACTGCTATTAAGAGTTACCGCCATTCCCTCAGGAACATTTCTAAACTCTATATTGTCTGCAGTTACATCAAAGGTAGAGGCCGTTTCCCCTGCCATCAGTACCGTTATGGTGACCTTTGCACTAGAACTATCCGCCAGGGTAACTCCCGTTGGCAGATAAGAACTAATATCTACTGTGGTGATAAACGAACCTGTCAAATCAGATAGGTTGATTACCGACTCTGGGATGGTGACACTGGTGACATCATTAAGAGCACTAGTTTCACCTATAATCATCACTGATGATGGATCAGTTTTTATAGAATCAAGTGTTAAACCATCCGGAAGTGTTCCGCTTGTTTTAACAACTACATCTACCGCTTTAGTATTCAAGAATGAGACGCTTACTGATATCGTTGACACCGAAAGAGTAAGCTCCTTGGCATCTACCTCATCTCCTCGTTCTGTATAAAACTTAGGTATTACACTCTCTGTAAAGTTGCTTGTTACCCCGCTAATATTAGCTGTAGCAACCACCGAACTGATGGAAGAAACCACATCTTCTGGACCTGTAACTGTAAGCACAGTTGGACTGCTGGTAACAGTATCAACCGCAAGTCCTTCCTCTACAGTACCTGTAGTTTGTGCACTAACAACAAACCTCTGAGTCTTCTCATCCTCAAGCACAACATACAAATAATTCTGCTTGCTGGAAATAGTGATGTAATTAGCGTAAGACTTTGCCGCTATTGTTACAGGAATTCTCTCCTCATTTTCCAGATTGTTCATATCAGCAACAGCTGAGAAATCTGAAGGGGAAAGCTTTTCAATAATGGAACGCTTAGCAGTAACTCTAAAGCTGACTGTATTGATTCCATCCTTTATTTCATATAGCTTACCGGCAGATTTAAGCACATCCCCATTGGTAACTGTAACAACCGATGTAAATGTCCTGGTCTGCGTTGGGTCATCAATGTTGACAACCACCAGCCATAGCAAGAATGCAAATATAAATGCAAGTATCTTTAATCCGACGTCCTTTGTGAGGGCTGTAATAATCTTCTGCTTCATACTATCCCTCCTTTTCCGCCGCACCTACGCCAGCTGGTTCTTCTGTGTCAGGATTTTGGATTCGTTTAAGCTCTGCAATCAATTCGTCTTCTTTTACATCTCTAACAATACGTCCCTCTCTTGCATAAGAAACTGCACCAGTCTCCTCTGATACAATTATTGTAAGAGAATCAGAAACCTCACTAATACCAACTGCAGCCCTGTGTCTGGTTCCCAAATCCTTAGATAGTGCCATATTATCAGATAAAGGTAAATAACATGTAGCCGAAACCACTCTATCCCCTCTAACTATTACAGCACCATCATGCAAAGGTGTGTTTTTCTCAAAAATATTTATTAGAAGCTGTCTTGTAACAAGAGCATCCAGGCTGATACCTGTTCTCTCGAATTCAGTCAGCTGCATATCATTTTCAACAACAATAAGAGCGCCTGTCTTTACCGCTCCCATTTCATAGCAGGCTGTAACCATACCTGTAATGGTAGAATCATCAAACTTCTTAGCCCCGGTTTTAAGTATGTTCCAAGAAAACATCGATGTAATCTTTCTTCGTCCAATCTGCTCTAATGCCCTACGAAGCTCTGGCTGGAACACCACGATAAGCACTGTAACAGCAACAGAAATGAACCTTTCGCCCAACCACAGGATAGTGTTCATCTGGAAGATTGCTGCAATCACAAAAAACAGCATGATAATAAGGACACCTCTAATAAGCATCCATACTCTGCTGTTTTTCACCCACACTAACAGGTGATACATAAAATATGTAATTATGACAATCTCAATAATATCTGTGATGGAAACATCTGGAATATTTACATTGAAATAATCATCGATGAAGGCATCTACAGCATTCACGAAATCAACCACAGATTCACTTCCTAACTACCCTAAAGGGGTTATATTTTCTTAACTTCTTTTTCTTCCTCTACGATTCTGATTTTAGGAACCGCAGTTACATAGTAGTAATAATCATCATCTTCAAATTGAACCTTTTCTATTCTAGAGTAGTCCAAATCCAATATGAAATAATTAAGTATTATTCCAACAATGATTACGATAATGTTGCCAAGGACAAGGCCTGGTATCTCACCCTTTTGACTTGTAAGCAAATAGCCAACAAGCATTATAAGGAATTCTACTATCACGCCTGCCAGATTGGCAACTATCCACGACATGTTGATATTAGATTGGCGAAGCATGTATACAATCAAAAACATAGCTACCATAGATACAAGGAAAAAGTAGAACATCCTGCCCTTAAGCATCTGTTCGTTAAGGAGCCCTACTACCGATACATCTGATGTCTCGTCTATAATAGCTGCTGCATTATCCTTAATAATATGTAAGTAATATGCTGTGACAGAACCACAGATAACGCTACACAATTCGTTAATATTAGAGAGAAGGCCTGCGCCAAGTGAAATAACAAAAGGTGAATGGAATGAATAGCAAATAGGCACTGCCACTGTGTTATATGTGTTCTTACTTCTAAAATAAGCACACACTAAGTAAGATGCCACCACTAGTACAAGGGCAACAACAGCAGCCTCTGTACTAAGAGCAAGTAAATCAATAAGTAATATAATTGTAAGAACAATGGATACTCCCTGAATCGGGAAAAACGCACATATAATTGCTATTACAACCAGTAGCCATGTCTGGCTGATGGTTTTGTTGTAGCCAAAACTAGCCTTTATGCAAATAAGGCCTACAAATGCAACTATAGCACTCCATATTTTTAAGAATAGCATCTCTCTAGAGAGTATAAACTTACGTATGTCATCTCTTGTTCTTATAAATGCGTTCATTAATTATTCCTCAAGTGTTTCTTTGTGATTTCTAGCAAGTAATGGTTTGGTCTGCTGCACCTCATCCTCATACATAAGGTTAAGTCTGGAATACTTAGAAGCCAGCTCTTTAATAAGCCTTTTGCCTCTGCGGTATTGTTTAGCAGCCCTGCGTCTGGTGTTGTGCACATGGACAATAATATATAGAGCATACGCCAAAAGCCCGGCTAATGCCATTAGCAAAATGTACATAGTTGTAATATTTTCAAGCACATTACCTGCAATATATAACACTATGGCAACATAAATAATACCAAAGAATATTGTACCTGCAAGAAAGCCGCCCCATCCGTGGAGTGCCACATACTCCTTTTTAGAGTACCTGAGCATCGGCTGATAATCCGGACCATATTCCTTTTCAAATATAGCCATAGAAGTCATGTGTTTAACACGTTCTTCATTAATCATGTATTGGCCTCTCTATGTAGGTTCTAGGGTAGATTTAGGCCGATTATTTAAAGTCTACCTAATCATACAGAATGAGTATAGCATAAAACCCCCACAAAAAGAAATACCTACTAGCTTTTGCCAGCAGGTATTTTAATTTTACATTATTATTTTTCTAAGAAACGCATCTTATTTTTGTTTTCAGGCTTCTTCTTTGGAGGCTCTGGTGCTTTTGGTTTTTCTATAGCCTGGCTTAGAGTATTAGCCATAGTATTCTTACAGTTCTCGCAGAAACGGCCTGTTTTTATAGTCGCACCACAATTTTCGCACTCGATTCCAATGTCAGAATCATCTGTAAACTGTAGCCTTTCCTCTCTAATCCACTGACGAATCTGATTTGTCGTTACTTCATTATCATCGGAAATCTGCTGTATAGAAGCTTTAGGATTATCTCTGATGTATTCCTTTACAACCTGAAACTTCTTCTCAAGTTCATCACGACAGGCTGGACACATATTAGGTGGTCCACCAATATAGTTGAATAACCTACCACAAGTTCTGCAATTACGTACATCCATAGATAATACCTCCTGACTAGCTACTATAGCTGACCAATGCAAATACACAGGCCATAGACTTCTTTTACTCCCCCATCCTTTAAAACTCTGGCTACTTCATTTAAAGTTGAACCAGTTGTATAAATATCATCAACTATAAGTACTTTTCTAAATTGTACATCATTTTTTAGTATTGTGAAAGCTTTTAACAGATTTTTCGTTCTTTTTAGCCTATTTAACTGTTTCATTGCCACAGTATCTACATTTCGTCCAACAATTCCATCTGCAACTGGTATGTTTGTAACCTCACTTAATGCATCTGCAAAGACCTTGGCCTGATTATAGCCTCGCTTTTTCTCTTTTTTATCATACATAGGAACAGGCACAATTACATCGAATCCCTTTTCTTTAATCCAGCTTCCATAATTTTTTATGGCATGATAAACAAATACCTTTCCATAGCATCTTCTGTTAGCATATTTGAAACGGTACATAGCATTTTTCATTTCTCCGGTATATCTGAATATAGCCTTGTTCTGAATAAAGAAATTACTGGTGCTATTGCAGCTTTTACAATACTCTTCATTATTATTTACTGGCACGCCACATTTCAAGCAATAATGTGGACCTACCAGTTTAATTTTCTTAGCGCAGTTTTTGCAAAACCCTATTTCTTTTTCTATTTTCAATAAAACTTTATCGCAAGATATACACTTGTTTGGGTATAATAACTCTACAATAGAGTCTATAATACCTTTTGTAAAATGATTCATTATTAATACTCCTATTTGACTAATTTGGGATAACAAACTATTATTTAGTAACTGAATCGTTGAAAGGAATACCTATGAAAAAAAGATTTTTAAGTATAATATTAGCGGCAAGCTTATGTCTATCCTTAAGTGCTTGTGCTGGAAAGACAAAGACAGAGCCTGAAAACGACACTAGTGAAGAATCTACTGAAGATTCATATTCATATAATATATCAGCACTTTTATCAAAAGACAATAAGATGGACGAAATTCTTTTACAAGGATTTTCAGATGCCCTTACAGATTACATCGGGGATGACCACTTCACTATAAACACAGCCTATGCTACAGAAGAGACTCCTAGCGATGTTATAGTTGCTGATGCAGTCAAAAGTGGTGCTGATATGATTTTCACAACTGGTAAATCTGCTCTTTCTGCTGCCGCAGATGCTACTGAGACCATCCCAATTGTTGCAACTAACATAGTTGATTTCAAGGGAACTCTTCGTATCGCCAGTCTCAACGGTAAATCCTGGGACAAAACCACAGGCCGTAACATCACTGGCGTAAGCAGTAAGCCAAGCATAGTTGACCAGGTTTCACTTATGATAGAAGCCACTAAGGATTTGCAGACTGTCGGCATCCTCTTCTCGCCAGAAGATACTGATGCCATTTATCAAAACGAAATTTTTGAAGCTTATCTTGATCAGGCTGGTATTCCATGGAAGGAATATTTAATTCCAGCCACCAACACTTCCGTAGGCACTGATGAGGAAAAGAGCTCTACTGCTCTCAGCCCTAGCAAATATGTTGCTTTTTCTGCAAAAGAGGGAATGGACAACGAGGTTATCGGTCTTGGTGAAGATCCAATGTTTGGTTTGAATTCACCATCATCTACTAGAGTTGCTCTTATTTCAGATTTTTGGACTGGTCCTAAGACAGTTGCCGCCTCATCTGATGATGCAGAAGAAGATTCTTCTGCAGAGGAAGACGACTCTCAAAAGGATTCCACTGATATTGAATCAGAAATCACTTTGGAAGATAGAATTAAAGAAGCCTGCAGCGAATGCTCAGCTATATATGTTCCATACGAAAGCATGCTTACAGACCAAATGTCTATTATAGGTTCTGTAGCAACTGAGCAGGATGTTGTAGTTGTAGCTGGTGACACTAACATCGGCCAGAATTCACTAGTTACTCTTTTCATGGATCCTTATTCCCTTGGCTATTCAGCTGGAAAGAAGGCTGTGAGAGTATTTAATGGTGACGATATCGCCACTATTAAGATAGGCTATGGCGATACTGATGAATGTATTAAGCTTTACAACGGCGAAATAGCTAAGAAGTTTGACTTAGAATTCCCTAAGTCCTTTAATGAATTTGAAGAGTTTTTATCTACCTATAAGTATGGTAGCAATACAACACGATTCTCATTTAATTAATAGTAACCCCCTAGATTTTGGTAAAGTTATCTGACAACGTTACTAAATCTAGGGGGTTTTCAAAATACTTGACTTGTGGTATTATGATAGTAACTATAAGTATAGGTTTCTAGGCCCTGGCATAGACAAAGGATTGTCGAAGGCACTAATTTCAAGGAAGAAAGGAGGGGCGTCTTATGGCACGCATTGATGCTGCGTATAATTATTTCATGACTACCTATGGCGACAACATAGGCAATCGTTACGAATCTCATAAAAAGAGCGAATTACGCGACACGTACAATAAAATAGTCAAAGCCAACAAAGATTCTCCTCTGTACAAGATAAAAGATTCCGAGGATATGGGTCAGTTTGCCATTGATATTAAAGAGCATGCTAATTCTATGGCTCTTTCAGTATCTAATCTTTCTTCCGCTGGGGAAGATATTTCATCTGTATTGGACAAGAGAATCGCTTCATCTTCACAGCCAGATTCAGTAGAGGCTCTTTATGTAGGTGATGATGATTCAGTTGCAGATCCATTTACAATAGAGGTAGAGGAGCTTGCCAAACCACAGGTTAACACCGGTAATTTCTTACCTAGTGAAGGGCATGATTTTGCTGAAGGCCAATATTCATTTGATTTGGACATCAGAAATCATTCCTACGAGTTCCAGTTTAATGTTAACAAGGGTGAGACTGATCTAAACGTCCAAAACAAGATTGTCAGATTGCTCAACACCTCTGATGTTGGTCTTAGCGCTATGCTTATCTCTGATGATAGAACAGGTTCTAAGGCAATCCAGATTACTTCTAAGGCAACTGGAAAGAGTACTGATGAGAATTCGCTTTTTAATATTTCTTCTTCTATATCATGGCGTGAGCTTAACACCCTAGGTATAGATAATATTACACAGCAGCCATCTAATTCCAGCTTTAAGCTAAATGGAAATGCCCACGAATCACTTTCCAATACATTTACTGTTAACAAGGCTTATGAGTTGGCTCTTAAGGCTCCATCAACAGGTGCGGTTCAGGTTGGATTGATGAACGACACCGAAGCCCTTTCCAAAGGAATCAACCAGCTATTAGACAGCTACAATGGAATGATTGATATCGGACTTAAATACAATGGTGCCCACCAGAATCGTACCTTGTTTAACGAGATTTCTTCCATTGCACGAAATCAGGCTGATGGGCTTGCGCAGGTAGGCATTGCATCGGACAGCTTAGGTCACCTTACACTTGATAAAGATACCTTAGCTGATACAATAAACGGAATCAATAGTCGAGGCGCTTTCGATACCCTTAATGAACTAAAGGCTTCTATTTCACGAGCAGCCTCTAAGGCTTCTATTAATCCAATGGCTTATGTAGACAAGGCTGTTGTAGAATATAAGAACCCTGGAAAGTCTCTGGCTGCACCTTATGCAACTAGTGCTTATTCAGGAATGATGGTGAATTATGGATTGTAAATAAAATGGCTCAATCGAATGATTGAGTCATTTTGTTTGCCACGACGCACCCCCTTTGCCGAAGGCAATCACAATGGGTGCGTCTTCCCGATTAAGCCTTTTTTATTATTTCCTCCAGCCTACTTTCATAGCTACACTGTGTAGCTACGTACTCTCTTCCTGCGGCGGCGATGGCCTTGCGCTCACTATCGTGGGATAGGTAGTAGGCTGCTTTTTCGTAGAGGTCTTCATTACTGTAATACCACACCAGATGCTTCTCATTTTCAAACTGCATTGGCAGCTCTGCCTGGAAATTAGTAAGGCAAAAGCCACCGCTTCCTAAAATATCGTAAACACGAAGTGGCACTCCGCTTTTGATATTTGGAATAGTAATATTCAAATTTATCTTAGAGTTTTTGAAAACCAAAGGCATCTCTCTCCAGTAATCTACGCTTCCCCTATTTTTTACTCTCAGCAAATCATCTGTTTTCGAATTGGTATATACACTTACATCATGATTCTTGGAAAGATTTATTAATATTCGTCGTCTTTGCTTTTCCGCTATTTTAAATCCAAGGGTAGTAACCGAAAATATAAGATTCAAATCTGACAATGAATCTTCAGATTTATCAAGCTTAAAATAGTTTTCCAGCTCCATGAGAATATCAGGAGTCAACATCCTATCAACGATATTTACGCCCTGTAGATCACGTTGGGCTTCCATAAGGGCCTCGAAATAACCTCGCAAATAATCTGGCAAGGTATACTCCATCTTATCGTAGGAATTCTTCTCATACAAAGAGCCTACAAAGCTAATGTCGTTGCGATATATGTCTTCATCTTTAGAATTAGCAAAAAGGTAGTCAAGTCTCTCGCAATTTACAGCCAGCGGCAAATGGTAAACATGCTCTACCCCCATCCCCTTAAACTCTTCCACATTGGTAAGATCAAACAGAAAAATGCGATTCACATCATTAAACACCGACTTGTGATACATAGAAATCAATGGATTATCGCAGCTCCAGCACACGTATAAAATGCCGCATTCCTGACACACGTTGGAGATCAGCGGAAAATAATTTACGTTAAAAACAAATTCAAAGCTATCCCCTTTAATTATTCCACGAAGCTTCTCGGCAAACTCCTCGTCCACATCATAATTAAGAAGGTCCTGATAAACCTCCTCAACCTCATAGCCTAGCTTCTCAAAGCTAAATTTTATATCCTTGTAGTTATACGCCTTCCAGCGATACATTAATATTTTTCTCATAACTATAGTGTCATCGTAAAATTTATAGATGCAATGTATCTACTCCAAATGCTGTTTGTAGTAGGTTTATCAGTTGACGATATGTTGCGATTGCCTCTTTGGTGTGTCCGGTAGAATCAAGCTCTGCAATTTGGCCAAGGAGAGCTTCCTCCAGGTTGTACATTTCTTTAAATTTATCAGGTTGTGTACGTTTTGCCAGTTGAATCTTTTGGTAGACACTGTACTGCTGCAGCAATGCTAAAAGTGGCTTGTCCATCAAAGGTCTTCGCTCCATGGCATCCTTGATGGCATTCATAGCTCCTGTTATGTCTGTATCTTCAAGCTCGGTGAAACGAAGAATATCCTCTGCCACAAGGACCTCGCGGTAGACTTTTTCTGTCTCGGCTTGTGGCTCCATCCACTCTAGGTGAGTCTTGTGCCAAAGCAATACAGTCTGGGCATATTTGATTAAATCATCCTGTATATTAGAATATGTTCCAAAATCCTCAGCTTCATTTAGCCTGTGCTCCATCAGGCGCACCTCAAGGAATAAATCCATTTCCTTTTTGCCCTTGGTTTCTGCAAAAGCCGCCTTCAGATTTTCTAGGTCTTTAATATCAAGCTTATCTGCATGGATATCTATTTCGTTTTCGATTGCATCTCTTGAGCCTGGGCGGATAAAGAATTTTTCCAGTACATCCCTTAGCTCCTTTTTGGGCCCAAGTTCAGCAGATTTCGAAAGAATCTCTACTAAAAAGCCTCTGTTAAGGCGAAGTACGGGACTATTCCAGGATAGTCTTCTGTAATAGTGAACTAGTGGACCATAATCGTTGTTTCTCAGGCCACAGCTCATTAGATAGGCATATATAGATTCTACGTAGTTATCATCGAATACATCGTTTATAAAAATGCCTCCCTGCAAGAATACCATGCCCTCATCATCTTTATGCTTTTCGTATATCTTCAAATAATAATTAGATGCCTTCACGCATTCATCATTCATTTCCTTCATAAACATGATCCGGGCGGCATATAATGTGAGCTTTGCTTTTGGTATCTCCATGATTTCATCAGAAGACATTTGCTTGTTATACAGCTCTAAAAGCTCATCCCATTTCTTTAAATCCGTCATGGCTATCGCCATTCCTACTACAAAGGTAGCGCGGTACCTGATGGAATCGCTTTCGTCTATTTCAAAGGACTTCTTGTACCCCTCCTGACAAATTGACAGTAGCTCCTCATACTCTTCGATAGCTCTATACTCCTGGGCCAGCTGGAATGGCCAACGCAGATTGTTTGGCTGTTCTACCATCATATCCTTTAATAAAGGAATATTTCGCATTGAATGCCTTCTATTATCCTCGGCATTTTTGTAGATATATCCAAAATGACCTGCTCTGGCGTCTAAAAACATTGCGTTACCAAAGGCTGGCTCGATATATTCGTGAACCTTGCCGATAAATACGGTCTCTGGGGTGACTGCGCACATTCTTACAACCCCCACATCCTGATATTCAATGGCTTCAAAATCCAGGTAGTTCCTTTGGAAATAGCCGCCTATATTATAGGTCAAGCAATCCTCTTCCTTGAAAAATTTGATGATATTTGTGGTATCCAAAAACCATTCATCATCATCTATAAATAAAAACATTTTTCCGTTTGCCTGATCAAGCTGGAAGTTTCTTGCCTTAGCGAAATCGTTGCACCATTCAAACTCAAAGACTTCATCTGCATACTTTTCCACAATAGCTCTGGTTTCAGGGCTGCAGCCTGTATCTACCACCTGAATTTCAGAATCGATTGCTTCTCTGATTGGCATCAAGGATTTAAGGCAGCGCTCTGTTGTTTCTGCCCTGCCACAACACAATAGTCCAATTGTAAGAAGCTTTGTCTTTGGTTTATTATTCATACCCTCTTCCTTCCCCTTTAATTGCTAAAAGGCTCGTCCTTCGACGAGCCTTACTATAATCTTTTTAGTATGTTCCAATAATGAGTGGTCTGTACATTTCCTCTCCTTCTGTGAGGCCTTCCACCTTGCCCAAGCAACTATCAATCAATCTGTTGATTTCGTTTGCCACGATTTTCTTCTCCCCTGGGGCATCTACAAGTCCTCTAAAGTCATATACATCAATACTTCTAATTTCTATTATTCTGTTTTCTATATCCTGTATAATTTCGCTTAACACCCAAGCGATTTTATCTGAGTGCTGTACGATTAATTCTGTGTCTTTTAAGTTCTCACTTATATCGTAAATCATATTGCAGTAGTTTTCAAACTTTTCTACGATATCTGAGTAATCCATTCCCATGGATTCGAGGTATTCTCCTAAAACTAAGGCTTTCTGCTGACATCCGATTAGTACTTGTAAGTCTGCTGAATCATCGCCAGTTGCTCCATTCTCAAATCTGTGGTTGGCTGTGTAGAGCTCTAAAACCATTGTTAACATCTTGCTTCTTGTAAAATATGCCATAAGCCTTACCTCATTTCTATTATGTGAATCCCCCTCATCCGTCCCTTCGGGACACCTTCTCCCCTTTAGGGGCGAAGGCTATGAGTAAGGAAATTATTTTCATTTCTCAAATATTTAGTTGTCTTTTAAAATCATCCCCACCTCTTAATCGAGGTGGGGAGATTATTTTATGGTATCAATCTTAGGATTACTGGAGTAAGTTCATAACACCCTGTGTAGCCTGATTTGCCTGAGCAAGCATTGACTGACCTGCCTGCTGGAGGATGTTATTCTTAGAGTACTCAACCATCTGGTCTGCCATATCTGTATCACGGATACGAGACTCAGCTGATTCTGTGTTCTCAACTACGTTGTCGAGGTTCTTGATAGAGTGCTCTAATCTGTTCTGAATAGCACCAAGTTCTGCACGCTGTGCTGATACTCTCTGGATTGCATCTGCGATAGCATCGATTGCGTATGTAGCTGCCTTACCAGTTGCATCGGATACGTTAATTCCGTTAATACCGATTGACTTAGAGTTCATAGCCTCGATAGAAACGTTAATCTTGTTTGACATTGCTGCGTCAGCACCAACATGAAGGTTAAGTGTAAGTGCGTTCTGTACGTTTACATGGCCTTTATTGATTGAGAAGCTGATTGTTGTTGCTGGCTGATCTTCACCACCAACTCTCTGTGTAATGTTGTTTGCCTTCCAATAGTATGCGCCATCCTTTTCCCAAGGATTTTCAGTTTTTGCATCGGCTGTTGAATGCATTCCAACTGTTGACTTTGGTGGATCCTGATTCTTTAGTGCATCAATTTTTGCCTGCGTTGCCCATTTATCAACATCTGCTGCACCATCTGTAGCACCTACTGAAGATGCTGCCTTAAGCTCGATAGCTACCATGTTGTAAGCTGCTGTTGCTCTGATAAGTGTTGCATTAGCTTTATCAATACCAGTATCTGGATCGTATGTATCTGAGAATCTTGTTACTTCATTACCATTATATTTAAGTGTAGATCCTGCTACGATAAGGTTCTTAAGATAACCATTTGTAACCTTGGCGTTTGCAACATCACTAGCATCACCAGAAATGATTGTGTATGTCTTTCCATCGATGGAAATTGTATCACCTGCTGTAAGGTGCCAGCCCTGTGTATCTGCATATGTTGTTTCATTAAACATATCAGGTGTAAACTTAAGAGCCTTTGCTACTTCTTCGTTTCTAAGTGCACCGATTGTGTACTGTGTTCCACCGATTCTATACTTCTCACCTGCTTCAAGAGACTCCATTGTGAATGTAGCTCTTGTAGAGTTCTGTACTAATGTACCTTCAAGACCTGCATCATGAGCATCGATATACATCTTCTTAAGTCCGATATCACCCTTTAATAAGAATGTCTCGTTGAACTTTGTTGTAGATGCAATACGATCGATTTCCTGAGAAAGCTGTGTAATTTCGTTCTGGATATCATCACGATCTGATTCTGAGTTTGTACCGTTGGCTGCCTGTACTGCCAATTCGTTCATTCTCTGAAGCATGTCGTGAACTTCTGTGAGGGCACCTTCAGCTGTCTGTACTGAAGATACACCGTCAGATGCGTTTGTAGAAGCCTGGCTAAGACCTCGGATCTGCTTCCTCATCTTTTCAGAAATTGAAAGTCCTGCTGCATCATCTGCTGCACGGTTGATTTTAAATCCAGATGAAAGTTTCTCTGTAGACTTCGACTGAGAAGCTGTCGTAATGTTCAATGTTCTTGAAGCATTTGCTGCCTGCATATTGTGTTGTACTACCATAGTTAATTCCTCCATGAGATTCTGCTAATTCCTTTTAGCATTTAAATCCGTTTTTTTGATAGCCCAACATCCGTGTCTGGCCTGGTTATTAAATTTAAATAAGATTCGAATTCGATTTGTAAGGTGCTGCTGATTAGTTCATTTGTTCCTTACACCTTATTTATCGAGACACATTCTGAAAACTTTAGTCTTTTTTAGAAAATTTTTTATTTTTATTCCTTTTTGGTTACTTTTGGGGTATAAGCAAAAAGTCGCTAAAGCCTTGATTTTACTGGTTTTTTGCGCCTTTAATTTTTGTTAAAATTTATAACATTTTTTTTGTTAAAAATGCTATTATTGTGTCTAATCAGCTATATTTAAAGAATCTTTTTAGCTTCTTTTGATTCATTTTCTTTTCTATAAGCCTTCGTTTTACATCAGTTATAAGTGTTATTTTTATGTTTCCATATTCCACTTACCACCTTCTGAAAAAAGTTAAGTGCAATTTTCCAAGCATCTTAAAAAGCTTACTATTTTAAGGCCTAGTTAAGTGCATTCCTCATTATCTCCAATTACACTTACCAAATATGTAAGTGTTTTCAATTCTCCTGGACTAACCACTTACATCACCTCTGAAAAAGTGCGTTTTTTATTAGATTCTTACCAAAACACTTAACTTTTTAAAATAGGTGATAAGTGTTTTTCTCTTATAAACAAATACCGCTTAACAATTTCAATAAAAGTTAAGTGTAATTACTAATCTAATAAATTCACTTAACAGAATTTCTCGTAATAGTTAAGTGAATATCTCCAAAATAGATTTCCACTTAAAAGTAAGAAATGCTGTTAAGTGGTATATTTATTTTTGAAAATAAACTTAACTTTGTGTTGGCTTTTTAATCTCAAAAACCAGGATTAATCTCTACTACAAGAAATCCGCTTTATTCCATCCCATTTTGCTTAATTTTAAGATGAACTAACCCCAGTACACTAGCCCTATTACTAAAACAGGCCTTGCAAAGCTGCAAGGCCTGAATTCACATATCTTATTTCTTTTTATCCAGGAATGCTGGGTCCGCTGTAGTCTGTGGGCTCATCATGTGCTTATAATAAGATGAAACTACATCAGATGATTTTTTGATTTCACGTGCCTCTTTTTTTATGTTTGCAAATCTGGTTTTGGCATATTCCTTGTTGCGATATTCTGAAGCTTCCACATCTGCTGTAAGGGCTGTCACCTTTTTTATCAGCTCCTGCATCAGGCGTATTTCATCTGCATAGGTGTCCCTGTCAGCTTCTATAATAGCCTTAACCCTGTTAAATAGCTGCTCAAAGCCATCATCAAGCATTATAATTCGCTCGATTAGCTCAGACTTCATGTTCATATTTTTCTCCAAATCATCTGGAGTAGAATTAGGATCCTTGAGAATTGCCTCCTGTTCCTTATTCCTAATAGTAAGCACCCTTAGCACATCAGCTTTCTTCTCTAGCGATTCCCTAAGCATCACAACATAATCCATATTTTCCATACCTATCTCCTCCTAGTCCGTATTCTCTACGCAGACAAAAATTATATTACTACGGTCAGCTTAGAATGCTTCGCTTTAGTAATATTATTATTGCCTACTATGAATACTCATCTAATAACGTTACCGTAACCAGTGAACACGCCCCTCATCAGTCAGCTGCGCTGACAGCTTCCCCCAGAGGGGGAAGCCTTTGCATAACTATAGCCCCTCACAAGAGGGGCTACGTAAATTAACCTGCTATGTTTGTCTGCCCATCCACCTTTTTGCCGTTGGCGGTGAGCTTCATTACATCCTTCCAAGTGTCGCGCATTGTACGCAGGTGCTTTAGCACCTCTTCCAATTCGTCTGGCTCCTTGGTTATCATGGCATGTCTCAAGCAGCTCCTAAGATAACTATACACTGCATGGAAATCTTTTGCCACTGGATATTTTTCATCGAGAGTAATTTCAAACTCTTCTATTATCCTGTCTGTCTTGCGAATATTAATGTGAGCCTTTTCAATATCGTGATTTTCACAAGCTACAATTGCTATGTTACAAAATTTGATGGCTCCTTCGTACAGCATCAATGTCAACTCTGCTGGACTAGCTGTAAGTATTCTGTTTTTTGCATAAGCATCGTATCCATTCATTGGTGTCATATTAATGCCCCCTTGTAAATCCTTTTATCGTTTCGCCTATTACTTACAATTATCAACCACCGCCAAGTAGAGATGAAATTGATGAAGAATTGCCCTGCAATGTAGCCAATGCTTTTTCCATTGCGGCAAACTTCTTATAGTAAGAATCTTCCATATCCTTAACTCTATCTGTCCAGGTCTTGATCAAATCAGAATAATTAGAGTATTCTGAAGCCATTTCCTTGTCGTTATATACCGTGTATACGGAACGAACAGTTGTAGACTTCATCTTCTTATCCAGCTCGCCATACAAATCCGTCGTTAGCTGTTTCATAAATTCGATAACTGAATCTGGATCCTTTGCTATGGCTGCTCTTAGCTTATCCTCACGACCTGATGTTGCAGAATCCTCTGAATCACCATTGATGTGATAAGCGTAGTTCTCATTTTTTTCTGCATAGATTGTTCCAAGGGTACCAACACCAAATGTGGCCCAATTATATCTTTCTCCATTTATCTCATAGGTCTTCATCATTCCCATGGTAAATGTGGAGATAAGTGAGCTAAGGTTAGTATCACGTCTTAACAAGGAATCCTTTATCTTCTGCTCCCACTTTTCAATTTCTGTTTCAGACATTTCAGCCTTTTCATCATCTGTAAGTGGCTCGTAATCCTTTGCCGAATCTGCATTATATAATTTTTGCATTTCGTTAATCAAAGAATTATAAGATGTTAGGAAATCCTTTATCTTATCATACAAACCATCAGTATCATTTGATACAGTGATATTTATAGCTTCTGTAGTTTCTGAAAATGCTTCTATTGTAAGGCCATTTACGGTAAGTGAATTTGAGTTGGAGGTGTAGGTTTCATTATTTAAAATCATAATGGCATCTTGACCTTCCACCTTCTTTGCATTCGGCGTCAACTCAAGATTTTCATAAGTTATGGCACCAACCATGCTTATATGATAACCAACACTTTCCATCAGTTCCTTATTATCGCTCTGAGTCCAGAACTGAACGTAACTATCACTATCTTCAGAATCCTTTGAGCCAAACGTTGCCTCAATATATTCCTTATATGCCTTATTATTTTCTAGTGCCATCTGGGCATTTGCTCGCTCTTCATCTGTTGAGTTTTCTGAATTTAAGGTAATATACGCATCTCTGATTTGGTTGACTGCCCTAATTACATCAGTGGCATTCTCGTCCTTGGCATAAACATCATAGCTGGCTGATTCATACATTTTTGCTGCAATTGTATCCATCTGCTCTTCTGTAATGTTGGCCCAGTCTACCGCATATTCTTCATTTTCTTCAAGATATTTGGCTATCTTATAATATGTTCCACCCTCGCCTACAGTCTGCTCTGCCGATGTGCGGGTTTCTTCGTCCTCACTTGTAAGATCAGCCTTTGCTGCCTTAATTAACTGTAACAAATTCTTAAAGCCATCCTCGGTTCTAGACAAATGCTGCTCTGTCTCACCTTCACCATCAAGTGTGAATTTAAATGTCTTATTTAAAAACTTCTGAGCTGCCTCATCAGTTAATCTTGTTACCTCTGAATCAGAAAGCAATCCCAGTTTTGTCAAAGCTTCAAAGCCCTTTTCATTATTTGCAGTAACATCGAAATTGCCATCTAAACCTGGCTTTTTTCCACTTAAGAATATTCGATGATTCTCCTGGTCAAAACTAGCCTGTATGCCTGCTCCGTTTAGCTTATTTACAAATTCATCTACTGTTGTACTCTTATCAACAATAATATTGGTTGTGGATGTTCCTGTTCTAATCTGTATACTTGCATCACCCGTCGAGGCATTAGTGTTAAATCCCAAATCGGAAAGCTTTGTCTCACCTTTAACCGAATTGTCCAACTTTCCACCTGTAACGAAGGCTGTCTTTGCAAGCTGCTTAATCTCTAAGGTCTGTGTTCCAATAATTGCTTTTCCGCTTGCAGTAATCTTTGCCTTAGTATTATCACTTACAGATGTCTTTTTGATGGCATAATTTGAAGAGTAACGCATGTTACCCACATCAGTGTAAAGCTTATAAACCTTACTATTTAAGCTCTTCCAGGCATCCTGCTTCCAGGAAAGCTTGGTCTGAGCCTTTACATATTTATCTTTTTTATAACTGTAGGCAGATACAAGGGCACCTACAATAGCCTCGGTGTCGAGACCAGATGCCAAGCCCGATAATCTAATAGGCATACTCTACCTCCTATCTCTTCTCATCAACCATAATACCTGCAAGCTCCCAAGCCTTTGCGATAAGATCGAGAGTCTTGTCTGCTGGAAACTCCTTGATAACTTCCTTGGTCTCCTTATCTACCATCTTGATAGTGACACGATTAGTGCCTTCATGGATACCAAATACAGCCTCTGCATTTCCATTAGCAGAATTGATTTTTTCAACAGCTTCCTTCAAAGAAGATGTTGCCTGTTTTGCAGGATTTTTCTCAGCGCCTTCATTTTCAGGGTCCGCCGAAAGGGTTTTATCGTATTCAGCTGCCTTGGACTCCTTGGCAACTGAGAAATCAACTATTGCACTTTCCTTTTGCACTGATTGTGCTGGCGCTGTTTTTACTGAACTTCCTTGTCCCTGGTAGCTAACTTGGCTACTTACTTCGCCTATTTTCATTTCTTTCCTCCTTACGCCTATACGAATTCGGTCCCACTCCTCAATCCGTAAGGCAATATACATCCTTGTAATATGGGAAATTTTTAGTTTTCTAATCTTATTATCGTCACTCGCCTGCCAATTGTTTATAGCAAATAAAAAAAATCCTGCAATTTTTTGCAGGATTTTTTAAAATAATTAAAGTAAATTCTTAAGTGCCTCAAGGTCATCCATGCTGATTCCCTTGGCTGCTTCGTTTTCTTTCTGGATTTCAAGATATACTTCTTTGCGGTAGATAGACACTTCCTTTGGAGCTGAAATTCCTATTTTGACCTGATCGCCGCGAACTTCAAGGACTGTAATCTCGATGTTGTTGTTGATCATAATCGCGTCGCCTGTTTTTCTTGTTAATGCCAACATCGCTACTCACCATCCTTTCCATGTATTGCATCATGAATTAGGAATCGAACTGGCTCATCTCCATCTATGATGATTTGGTCACCTACGTTTGTATCTGTGTTGATGATGATAGGAGCCTTTAAGTTAATTGATGCTTCTTTTGGATTCTTAGGAACTCTTACAGTTACAAGCATGTAAGTGTTTTCATCTGTAAGGTCCCCCAGCTGTGATAATGAATCTACATTTAAAGCTGGTGAATAATCTGGTTTAACTACGTGTGGTAGCATAACCGGCATAGCAAAATCTGTCTCATCTAATGACTGTAACCACATGATGTTTCCTTTGTCCTTCTTTTCTTCGTCGAAAATGAGTGTGTATCTCTTCATGTCTGGAAAACCAATGAGTCCATGAAGTAGATTGATAATCTTTTCATCGGAAATCTCAATTTCTCCGAATAGTCTAGTTTTTACCTGCATTGTCCCTTCTCCTTTGCATGTTCTAATTCAGCATAAAAACCCAAAAACCACTGAATTGTCAAATGTAGTTAAGTAACGTTGAATCGCCCAGCTTTCCAGCTGCTGTAAGCGATGCCTGATATGCGGTGTAAGCTGCTGTGTAATCAATGATAATCTTTGATAAATCAATGTCGTCATTGAGTGACTGCAAGCTCTGTACTGTCTGCTGTTGATCCCCCACTCTGTTTTTTGTCAAA
Source organism: Pseudobutyrivibrio ruminis (assembly GCA_015057315.1). Taxonomy (GTDB): domain Bacteria; phylum Bacillota; class Clostridia; order Lachnospirales; family Lachnospiraceae; genus Pseudobutyrivibrio; species Pseudobutyrivibrio ruminis_D. Next base: position 111,047 of record SVER01000004.1, read on the forward strand.
TCCAGAGAGTCCTTTTTACACCCCAAATCAGTAATTGCTAAGTTTATTTTAGCATAATACTTATCAATTTTGCCTATTTCTGCATCAAAAAGTTTGCGCATATTATCGTGATAGAAATCAAATTCCTTTTCAGCTGCTTTGTACCAAATGTCCAACCATTCCTGGTCTTCGTTGGATGCATATTGAGATTCGGACTTCATATCCTTTAAGGCCTGCATCTTATCATAAGCTGAAACTGCATGCTGACAGGCATCAATCATTTCTGTCACGTCTCTGTATATTGAACTGTCAAACACATCAGCTGCCTCAGTATTGATACCGATAGTCTGACTTGCAGCGATAGTATATTCAATATCAAAGTGCTTGCGCTCGCCGTTCTCGTTATATTTAGTGTAAGTTACTGGAACGTGAACATCAAGAGGATCTTCGGTTTTCACACAATTATAATAATATTCTGGGCGAAGCTCCCCTTCCTCAAAGCCCTTCTTGTTGTATTTGATAGTCAATTCCGCATCAGCCTTTTTCAGGTCTTCAGCTGTATCATTAGACAAAATCAAATCACCTGTTTCTCTAATAAGAACGGCTGTCTTTTTAGGTATCACCTTTCCACCTTGTGCTTCGCTCCATGCTGCCTCACTTTCGTAAGATATTACAGTGTAATCATCAGGATTAACTGCAGGATTGTTTACCTTGATATTGATATTTTCTGCCAAGCCGGCGATTTTGTCGTAAGCTAATCTGATTCGATAAAAATTGGTCTTAACTATGTCTGATATTGGTTTGTTCACTGCTGGGTCATAGCCTGTGTCACCAGCCTTTAGGCTAGGTGCCAGAAGCTCGGTCTCTGTTGTAGGGATTATAACATCACCATCATAGTATCGATGGTCTTCCATATTTCCTTCGATAGCAATAGTCTGTGTGATTTCATAGGCAGTGTTTAATTCATCCTCTGTAAATGTAAGGTTACAGTTTGTTCTATATCCGGTAAACACTGTTCTATTGGCATAATCAGCATTACCTTCTGCAAACAGCTGCTTTTGGAGCTGTTCCAACTCCTTCAGCATTGTTTTTCTATCATCCTGAGAATTAAATGTATCTGTTGCACCTTTATTAGCAATTTGCTTACAGTCATTTCCGATTTCACGCATGTTGATTAGAGCTGTCTCTGTAACACTTATCCACTGTGCAGCATCAGGAATATTCTTCTCGTGATACTGAGTCACCTGAGATAATGTTGTTGAAAGACGTAAAGAGCGAACTGCAATAACAGGATCATCAGAAGGTCTATCAATCTTCTTCTGTGAAGTCATTTGCGTGTTTCTCTGATTAACGAACTCCTTTGTGGTATTGATGTTCGAAGATGCGTTATTCATTATCATTTTGTTTGTTACTCTCATAGCTCTACCTCATTGCATTTTAAACTCCAGTATTAAGTATCAATCTATCATATATTTCGGAGAAAACTGAAATACATTTAGATGCCAGGTTATATGCATTTTGGAATTTTATCAAATCAAGTGCCTCTTCATCTTCGTCTACGCCTGCTACAGACATGCGCTGCTCAGATATTGATTTTTGAATGTTGGTAAAATTTTCTGAGAAGATTTTACATTCCTGGGCATCGATAGTAACATCTGCATATATACACTGAAGGAAAGCATCGCCTCCACCGCCTCTAAACAATGTTTCCTTTCGCTGAAGCTTCTGAAGCTCAACTATCAAATCTGCTGCATCCACACCTGAAGAATAATTTTCCTTTGTGGTGGTAGCAAATATTCTTGCATCCTTATCTGTCTTTTTTGCAATTGAAACTGTGTCTGCTGTCAAAAGATAGTAGGTCTTGCTATCGCTGTTTAGGGTTACACCTATCTTTGAATCTGGATCTGCTGGGTCTTCCACTGTTAATGGGTCCACCATCTGATATTCAATATGTGAATCCACCAAATCCTTTGCTATAAAGAAGGCTCCCATATCGTCACCGTTCAAATCCACTCCACTTTCCTCAATCTTGTTAAATTTCTCGCAGAAGTTTCTTAGGAATAGATTCATCTGATTCTGGTAATATGGGATTCCCATGTAATCCACATCATCACCTACCTGAAATGTTTTATCCACTAAAGCCTTTGCTGCATCCTTACCTATTGGATTTATAAGATTAAATGTAACAGACTCCACCTCGCCCTTAGCATTTGTATTAAATGAAAATCCATCGTAGGTATAATGTATATTATTGGTTGTAATCTGCCCTTTTGATGGCATGTTAAATTCATTTAAGTCCTTTATACTAATATCTTTAATGGTAATATGCTTTTCGTCTGCATCAGATACAGTACCATGCATATTTTCATTATTGTTACCGTCTCTAACCTCAAACATAGATTTCAAATGGCCGCCACTTGAACTTGGTACAGCGTTAAATTTATCTCCATCCTTTGCCCATACTATATCGTAAAGACCATCTATATCTGACTGATTGTACATCTGCTCTGTAGCACGTGATACTACAGCCAATGTATTATACTCGTATGTATCTACCAACTGCTGTCCGTTAATATATACCATGTAATATGTCGCGCCAGTGTTCATATCCGGGTCATTCGAATTTCGCACCTCTGTTTCCTTTACACTTACATCACAGATTTCACCAAGCTCGTCAATAAGCAGCGCTCTCTGGTCTCTAAGCTCGTTAGCGTGACCTCCACCCTGCTCAATAACATTTATCTGCTTTGTAAGAACAGCTACCTTCTCTGATATAGCATTAATATCATCAACAGCTGTCTTTATTTCATCGTTGATAGAATTCTGCAAATCCTTAAGCTTTGTTGATAACTGATTAAAATATTCTGTAAGCTGCTTTGCATTAGAAATAAACTGCTTTCTTACAGTGTCATCGCCAGGGCTACCCTGCATAGTGCTCATGGCATTAAACATCTTGGTGTAGATTGTGGTAAATCCTGTATTAGAGGAATTCTCATTATAATAATCCTCAATCTGATTCATGTAATATTGCTTTTTCTCATAGTAGCCAAGAGCAGCCTGATTATTCCAATATTTCTCATCATAATACAGGTCACGATGCTGTGTTACAGATTTTGCTTCAACACCAGTTCCAGTAGTACCATAGCTTTGATAAACACGCAGTGCTGATGAAGCAACTGTATTCACCACCTGCCTGCTATAGCCATTTGTATTTACATTTGAGATATTGTTTGCAGTGGTATTAATCTGCGCCTGAGAGGTATTTAGGCCTGACGCTGCAATTGTTAATCCAAAAAATGTTGAAGACATAAGCTATTACCTCGTCTTTCTACTCCTACTAGTGACCAAGAGATGTGAGCAAGTGCTCAATCATTTCGTTTACTACATTTATATATCGGCTAGCTGCGTTGTAAGCTGACTGATATTTAATCATTGTTGTTAATTCTTCATCGGAAGATACACCGATAACACCCTGACGGCTAAATTCGATTTCTTCTCTTGTGCCTTCCAATGACTGTTCTGTGCTCTTATATACATTTCCTGTGTTGGCAATCTCGCCAATCCACTTTACATAAAATCCATTGTAGCCACATGGAGTGGTATCGCTAGGATTCAAATGAAAATCCTGCTTATTCCAAATACTACTAAGGCTGATTCCTATGTCGTAGTCTACAGCTCCCTTATTTACGCCATATTTTAAATGTGGTAAATATGATTCCTGTTTAATCAGTTCTTCATTAACAAAGGTAGACTTTAGTGTGTACCACTGACCAGGGTCATCTGGATTTTCCTCGTTATACACATACATTGTTTCTGTATGTGGCTGATTATTCTCATCAGTATATGTAAGAGTTACTTCCTGATATCTATCACAGCCTACTCGTACAAACAATTCTCTTGGTGGGAGCTCACCATCCGAACCTACAGAACACTTTTCTTTATCAAGGATTCTAAGGTTCTTTGGTATGTCATCGCCAGAGACTGTTACTAAATCTCCATTTTTGTCTGTATAGGTGTAAGACATGTTGGTTGCCGAAGCGTATGCATTCTCCACTGTTGTCAGAGGACTATATATATCGTTTATAGCCGTTACCATTTCATGGAACAATGTATCCAGCTCAGCCTCAGAATTCATCATGATGGAATTTGCAATTCCTTTTTTGTAATCCTCGGAAGTTAGGCCATTTCCTTCTTCATCGTAAAAATCCCTGTAGGTGCTCCAGCCTGTTCCTCTGGCAAGAAGCATTGCCTTAATCTCACCAATATCAGTATTCTTATCCGCGGCAACATTCGTGGTATCAAATACCATGTAGTACTTATTAAGGCTTTCATCATCTTCGCTCACGATTTCGGAAAGCTGAGGCCAGTATGGTGTAACATACTTTGTTCTCTTATCCTCTAATGTTTCTATTGGGTAGTAATTTATATCATCTATAAATTCCACACCTTCTATTTCTACATGAACTACACCAGTATGATCTTCGTTATAAGAAATCTTTACCATACCAGAAAGCTCATCTAAGAGTAAATCTCTTTTATCTCGCAAATCCATGGCCTTCTCAACACCTGCTGCCTCGATTGCCTGGATTCGTTTATTGTAATCAACTATCTCTTTTCCAATTTTATTTATTCTATTAAGCTTTTCCTTGATTTTGGAATTGATAATAGTCTGGTAATCTTCAAATCCCTGCTGTACTGCCTTACTTCTAGCCAAAAAAAGACTAGCCTTCTGCAATACAAGGTTTTGCTTCACGGTATCAGATGGCTCCTTTGCAAATTCCTCAAAAGCTTCCTCAAAATCTGCTATAGCTTCCTTGAAAGCCTTGCCCTCTGTTTCCTGAAGATGGGTGATAACCTCTTGCACTGCTTCAGAACTAGCACTATAAAAAGAATATCGCCCATTTTCCTGTCGATATGCTTTGTCTAAAAAGATATCGCGGTTGTGGACGATTGTTCCTACCTGCACGCCAAGACCAGCATACTGTGTGCTGATCGCTGCGTTGCCTATTTTTCTATATGTTCTATCTTCGTAAACAACCTGCTCTCTAACGTAACCTTCTGTATTTACGTTAGTAAGGTTGTTTGATGTTGTATTTAATCCATGTGATGCTGACTGTAGGCCTGATGCCCCAACATATAAGCTTCCAAAACTATTAGCCATAAGTCTGCCCTCCAAGTTCCTACTAAAACTCTAAGGACATCCTTTTCCTACTGTTTAGCATCAAATCCTCTATTTCCTAAAATGTTTCCTGTAGTTTCAGCATTTCTTCCATAGTTGGAGGTCTGTGGTGCCTGCTTTGCACTTTTGATTAGTGTTATATCAAACTCCACCATCTCTAAAGCCTGCCTAAGTAGATTCTGGGTTTGAAAATTCAAAACCTGAGCATCGTCAGCTACTTTTACCAGCTTGTCCTTGGCCTGACTTAACTTTTTTTGCTGTACAGGTTGGTTCGCCAAGTTATCAATCATCCATGACACAGTAACCTGCTCACCATCATGTCCCATCACTTGCCCTATACTGTTAAGTATAGAAAGACGTTTCTTCTCTAGAACCCGTAAGGTGTCAGCAATGGCTTGCTCCTTGACGGTAATATCCTCCAGTACGTCAAGCTTCTTATAGATAATAGAATCCTTCTTCTTACCATTAAGACTGATTAACTTTTCATACTGCTCCGCTTCACCATCCATAGTTAAGAGCAACTCATCCATTAAACTAGCCACGCTTTACCCTCACAAAACTAAAGAATTGATCCGTACTGAGATAGCAACTTCTCTGCGAAATCATCAGGACTGACATCATAAGTACCATCTTTGATTCTAGCCTTGATATCAGCTACTAAATCCTCTCTAATGTCCGCAGCCTCAGATACAGCAGCCTTTGCGACATGGTAATCACGGCCTGTTGATGAAATCTGAACCTCATCACGACCCATACCATTTGTCTTTGCTGCCTGTGTTACATTTTTAGTGTTTGATGTTTGATAGAGCTGAGCTACCTGATTGTAAGCCTCTATACGCATATCGCCACACTCCTTTCCTCCCTTATTATGCCGATTTTTGTAATCAAATCTCGAGCTACATTTTTCTTTACACTTCATTTATCGGTACTACTTAAGAAAACTTTATAGTATTTTTTAATTTTTTTCAAATTTTTATTTATTGACACCGATTAACCACTGTGCTATAAGTGTATTAGAACACGTAATACAGTCAAAGGTCAAACTTTACCTAAGAATCAGGAGGTATTAGATGATCCAATTGAATTACAGAGATTCTAAACCTATCTATGAGCAGATTAAGGATGGGCTTAGACGCCTGGTTGTTACAGGCGCTGTTAAGAAGGATGAAAAGCTTCCTAGTGTAAGGGAGCTTGCTACAAGCTTATCAATCAATCCTAACACTATCCAAAAGGCTTATAGGGAGTTAGAACAAGAAGGTTACATTTACACGATTGCAGGAAAGGGCAGCTATGCAGCTGAACGCGGCTTCGTTGCCTCGGTAAGGAGCGATGAATTGATGAAAGAATTCGATGAAATTGTAAAAGAACTTCTGTATCTGTGCGAGGATAAGGATGTCCTCATTAAACGAATTGAAGAGCTTGCGAAGGGAGGGACAAAGGATGATAGAGGTTAATAACGTCACTAAGCGTTTTGGTGATTTTGTTGCGCTTGATGGATTGAATATGCATGTTGAGCGCGGCGCTATCTATGGTCTGGTTGGTCCAAACGGTGCAGGTAAATCTACTATAATAAGACACTTATCTGGTGTCTACAAACAAGACGAAGGCACTGTCACTATTGATGGACAACCTGTTTATGAGAATGAAAAGCTGAAGCAGCGCTTCACAGTGATTCCTGATGAAATATTCTATTTCACCCAGGCAAACACCATGGATATGATGAAATTCTACAAAAGCATGTATCCTAAGTTTGATGAAGCATTATTTAAAAAGATTTTAGCCTGCTTCCCGGAAATCAATCCTAAGAAGATGGTTAGAAGCCTTTCAAAGGGTATGCAAAAGCAGGTGGCTTTCATGCTATCTATCGCTGCCCGTCCTGAGCTTATGATTTTAGATGAGCCTGTTGACGGTCTTGACCCTGTTATGCGCCGTCAGATTTGGAGCCTTATCATGTCTGATGTGGCCGAGCATGGTCTTACAGTGCTTGTCAGCTCCCACAACCTTAGAGAGCTGGAGGATGTATGCGACCATGTGGGCATTATGAATCATGGCAAGCTTTTAATAGAACGTTCCCTTGATGAATTACAGACATCTATCACTAAGATTCAGCTTGCTTTCGAAGGTGATATGCCTTCCCTTCCACCTGAGGTTCAGGTGCTTAAAAAAATTACAACAGGTAGGGTTCACACCCTAATAGTTAAGGGCGAGCCAAGGGTAGCTGAGCAAACTATCAGCGCTCTTAATCCTCTTCTTATGGATGTGTTGCCACTTACTCTTGAAGAAATATTTATTTATGAGCTAGGAGGTGAGAACTATGCAGTCAAAGACATCATTTTTTAATCTAGCTTTGTTTAAGAAAAATATAAGTAGAACCTGGATAGTTGGGCTGCTATATTTCATTATCCTTTTGATATTAATACCTATCATGTTAATTATGGATTTGGCTAATTTCGATCAGGATATTTATGGTAAAGGGTATACCAAGACTTTACTCTTACTCAATCATATAGCTTACATACCAACTAGTATGTGGGGAATTACCATTGCCATTATTGTTACGGCAATTACCTTCTGGTATTTATTCTTCAAGCGAGACAATTATATGATGCACTCTTTTCCTGTTAGCAGAAAGAGTCTTTATTTCACAGGCGTGATTTCAAGCATTACTGTTACAATTGTTCCAGTTATACTTATTGCATGTATTACTTCTATAGTAGCAGCTGTAGAAAAGGCCTATGCCTTTGATGCTATATGGTTCTGGGCTTTAACAGTATGTGTTTCCACCCTATTATTTATTGGCATTGCCATGTTTTCACTAATGGCCTCAGGTCAGATTGTTACCAGTATCGTGTTCTATCTTATATTCAACTATCTATTCTTAATGATGGAGGTTGCATTTAAGATTGCTGCTGGCATATTGATGTTTGGTATGTCTGATGCCATGAGCACCATAACCTACACCCCTTTCACACCTGTTTGTTTTATAGGAGAGAATTGCTTGGTTAATGTTTTAGAATCTTACGATTCGATGGGTAATGTTAAAAGCTTTACCTACACATTACCTGGCATGAAGTATTTAATTATATACGCTATTGTGGCAGTGGTTTTTATAACTGTTTCCTATATACTTTATACTCACAAAAAGCTTGAGACTGTTCAGGATTTCATTGCTGTGCCATTTCTTAAGCCAGTATTTACTATTGGAATGTCATTCTTCATTTCAATGGTTGCTGGAGCCTTAGTAGCAGGCATGATTGATGCACTAAAGCTTCAGTATTACAACACCAGATACGCTATTGCCATTGTATCTACACTTATTATCGGTTGCATCATTTTCTACGCTACCCAGATGCTAATAGAAAAGACCTTCAGGGTATTTTCATCTAAGAAATTTGGATTTTTGATTGGTTACAGCCTTGCAGCCTTTGCAGTGCTTTTGTGTATGAGATTTGATGTATTTAAAGTAGAAGACAAGGTCCCTGCTGCAGATGACATTGCATGGGTTGGTATAGCAAGCGACTACACCATGGTATTTTCAAACCCAGAGGATATTAACTCAGTTAGAGAGCTTCATTCTAACTTCCTTGCTGATAAAAAGGAGCTTCGGGATGTAAACAGACTATTTGATGATGTAGATGGTTCTATCTTCACAATCAAATACAAGCTTAAGAATGGCAAATTAGTTAATAGAACATATTCTGTAGTAGACACTAATTCAGACAAGGTATCTGCTACCTATTTGGCAGCATGTGAGCCGATAGTTGATTATCTCAACAATCCTACTCGTATCAAAGAACATGTAATAGGAAATATATGGGATGATTGCAATGTTACCTCACTTCAGTTTAGCCAGTACATATACAGCGAAAAAGATAATGACTACTTCGCTAACTTTGCTGACTTCGATGATTTAAAGGAATCTGAGCAGATTGAAAAGAACAATCGAATTTACGCTGCTTTCCTTAAAGACATCGATGATGGAAACATATTTACTACCACTTTTGGTGATACATACAATAACAAGGAGTTACAAAAGATTCAGTTATTTAACGACTTTAGCTTTACTATTAAAAGCGACAATACTCCATATTTTTCAGATGAGCAAGCATACTGGGATTGGCAGAATGAAAATGAAGAGCCTTCATACCAGCAAGATATATATGCTCAGCTTACAACCAATTGTAAGCATACACTTAAGGCTCTAAAAGATGAGGGCTTCTACACAGAAGATTCTGAGCTTGTTACTAATTATGAATACAATAAAGTAATGGGCTATGATGAATCAGAAGATGCCATCTATGAATAATTGCTTATTTCTTAATTCTCTATCCGATATAATTCTCTAACAGGTTCGGGGTCTATGTACCTCGAACCACAGACAAAAAGCCACTTAGTAGGTAACAAGCTCAAATATTTCTTAAGCGAAGCTTTCTATGCTTAGCGTAGAAATAATTTGGCTTGTGACCGTAACTAAGTGGCTAATTTACACTTACGAATCTAACACATCTGCCTTAACTCTTTCAATATGCATTGCCAAATATCCAATCTCCATCTCATCTGTAGGGGAGCCCAGACTTTTACTAAGTTCATGGCATATTTCAGCTGCAATCTTAAAAGATTCTGGAAAGGTAGTTGATACGTAATCATTCATATCTATTTTTAAATCTTCGTGCTTTTGTATACGTGCGACCATGTATCTAATGTGATTCATCATTCGATTATAAGAAAATGAATCAGTTGGGATAGTGCGTCCTGTGATATCTTCTATCTTGGTAATGCAATTACGAACCGCATGAGCAGTCTCAAGTGTTTGAGAAAGCTTATCCTGGGAAGTGGCGGAATGTATATGCATAGCAACATAGCCGATTTCATCATCCATCATATCAAGACCAAGGTTGTCTTTAAACAAATCCTTTACAATCTCTGCTGCCTTGTATTCATTGTAGAAAAGCAGCTTTATATCATTAAGAAGAGGGTTTATGATTTGGTCGTTGCTTTGGATTCGTTTTGCAGCATACTCTAAGTGATCTGCCATTGGGAATACGATATTGTGATCTACACTATCAAAATATTCTTCAGCGTGTTGTAAAACTGCCTCAGCCATTTCCAAATAGACAGGATCCACGTGCTTAACAATGTCCTTAACATCGCCACGCTCCGAAGTCTCTGCTAATGAAAAGACCTTGCAGTCATCACCTAATTTAAGCTCTTGAGTAGGCTTCATTCCGAAGCCTACTCCCTTGCCCATAATCAGGTATTCCACTAATTCATTTGTCTCTACGGCTATGACCGAATTATGATTTAATACTTTTTTTACCTTATACATAGTCCTATTTTATAATTTCTTACTCAAAGAAATCAACTTCAAATAATGGTTCGCCGGCCTTAATCTCACCAGCCTTAACAAGACGAACATCAATCTTGTCCTCATCAACATCTGTACAAAGTACTGGTGTTGCAATTGAAGGAGCATTAGCCTTTAAGTAATCAAGATCAAGCTTAAGAAGTGGATCGCCCTTCTTAACCTTCTGACCAGCTGAAACTAATACTTCAAAGCCCTGGCCGCCAAGCTTAACTGTATCAATACCAACATGTACTAAAAGATTGAGACCTTCGTCGCCCATAAAACCAATAGCATGCTTAGTATCGAAGATAAAACCTATTGTACCATCAAATGGTGCATATATTGTGTCTGATTCTGGTGTAACTACTGCACCACTACCCATCATTCCGCTTGCGAAAGCTTCATCTGGAGTAGTAGATAAATCGTCAGCCTTACCATCTGCAGGGCTGTATATTGTAACTGTCTTAACTAACTTTTTAGGAGTTGCCTCTACAGGGGTTTCAGCCTCTGCTGCAGGAGTAGCATCAGTTGCATCAGCAGTATAAAGCTCGTTTGGAGCTGTCTCAAGGTAATCCTCAAGATGTGCCTTAACAACTGTAACATTTGGTCCATAAATAACCTGAACACTGTTTCCACGAAGAACAACACCTGAAGCACCTGTACCCTGAAGCATTGCCTTATTAACAAGGTTACCATCATGTACTGTAACACGAAGTCTTGTTGCGCAGCAATCTACATCAGAGATGTTCTTCTTACCACCAAGACCATTAGCAATCTGTTCACTGACTGCATCCTTATCTGATGCACCAGCCTGCTTTGCCTTGTAATCTGCCTTAGTGTAAAGCTTTGTCTCTTCATCATCATCCTCACGACCAGGGGTTTTAAGGTCAAGCTTCTTAATTAAGAATGTGAAAATGAAGTAATATAAGAAGAAGTAAATAATACCAACTGGAATTACTCTAAGCCAGCTTGTCTTCTCGTTGCCCTGTAAAATACCAAAAAGGAAGAAGTCAATCAAACCGCCTGAGAATGTAAGTCCAACGGCGATGTTGAGCATGTGGGCAATCATGTATGCACTACCTGCAAGTAATACCTGAACACCAAAGAGGATTGGAGCTACGAATAAGAATGAAAATTCGATTGGCTCTGTAATACCTGTAAACATTGATGCAAGTGCTGCAGAAAGAAGTAGACCTCCTACCTGCTTCTTCTTTTCAGGACGTGCTGTACGATACATAGCAAGTGCTGCACCTGGAAGACCGAAAATCATGAAGATAAACTCACCAGAGAAATATCTTGTAGCATCGGCACTAAAGTGTGCAATCTCACCTGAATTAGCAAGCTGTGCAAAGAAGATGTTCTGACCACCTTCTACCATCTGACCAGCTACCTCAGCAGTACCACCTACTGCTGTCTGCCAGAATGGCATATAGAATACGTGGTGGAGACCAAATGGAATAAGTGCACGCTTAATCAAACCAAAGATAAGTGTTCCTACATAGCCAGAACCAGTAACTAAATCGCCAAGTGCATAGATACCGTTCTGTACAACTGGCCATACATAGAAAAGAAGGATACCAACAAATAGGTAAACAACTGTTGATATAATTGGTACGAAACGTGTACCAGCAAAGAATGAAATAGCGCTTGGAAGCTCAATGTTGTAGAACTTGTTGTGAAGTGCTGCAACACCAAGACCTACGATGATACCACCGAATACACCCATCTGAAGTGTTGTGATACCACAAGCCTGTGTGATTGTACCACTTAAAGCTCTTGCTTCATAATTAGTGATTTCAATCATAGCACCGATTGCTGAGTTCATTACGAAGAATGAAATCATAGCTGCTAAGGCTGCAACAGCCTTTTCTTTCTTTGCCATACCAATGGCAACACCTACCGCAAACATGATATGAAGGTTAGCAAAGATTACATTTGCAACTGCATTCATAACTGTAAGCAAAATGTTAAGAATAGTTCCATGTCCAAGAACTGATTCAAGATGATAAGTAGCAATTGTTGTCTCGTTAGTAAAGGATGCACCTAAACCAAGGAGAAGACCTGCTACTGGGAGAATGGCGATTGGAAGCATGAAGCTTCGACCAACTCGCTGTAAAACATTAAAAATTTTGTCTTTCACGATAAAGACCTCCTATAATATTTCTTTGAGGCGAGTTTTTGGCAATAAAAAAATAGGCACAAAAACAGAAAACGCCTCTAGCGTCTTGTGTCGTTTATGCCTACTTAAAGTTACATACTTCACAAAATTTATAATTTTACTTGGCTAATTTACCATGATTATGTAGGGGTTGTCAATACTTAATCGTTTAAGCAGAATAACCAAAAAGCAGCTATCACTTTTGTGATAACTGCTTTTTAATCTACACTATTTACCAAGTATGGTATCAAAAATGGCGTTTGCCACCTCTTCTTTAGACATAATTGGAAGCTGCCAGGTTTCATCAGCCATAATAATAGTCACTACATTGGTGTCTGTGCCAAAACCTGCCCCCTCTGTGCGAAGGTTGTTAGCTACAATCATATCTACATTTTTCTTCTTAAGCTTCTTCTTAGAATTCTCTAGCATATTTTCCGTTTCCATAGAGAATCCACAGATAAACTGATTGTCCTTCTTGTGTGCCCCAAGGTAAGATAAAATATCTTCTGTACGCTCGAGCTCAATAGTAGAGCCTTCGCCATCCTTCTTCTTAATCTTCTCTGCCGCTACATTAATTGGTCTGTAATCTGCAACTGCTGCACTCTTAATGATTATGTCGCAATCGCTGGCTCTCATCTTTACAGCATCTGCCATCTCAGCAGCACTTCTTACATTTACTACATCTACAAACATAGGTGGCTCTAATGCCACAGGCCCAGTTACTAATGTAACATCTGCCCCTCTTTCCATAGCAGCCTTGGCGATTGCATATCCCATCTTACCAGTGCTGTGGTTTGTAATATAACGAACAGGATCAATAGCCTCCTCAGTAGGACCTGCTGTAATCATTACTCTTTTGCCTGAAAGGTCATGCTCATGGGCAAGCTCTCTTAGGATGTACTGAAGCAGTACATCTGGTTCAGGCATTTTCCCCGCTCCTGTATCCCCGCAAGCAAGATACCCGCTGGCAGGATCTATTATCTCATATCCGTATTTACGAAGTTTCTCAAGATTGTCCTGAACAATAGGATTTTCAAACATGTTAGTGTTCATTGCAGGGCTAATGAGCTTCTTGCATTTGGCAGCCATAATGGTGGTAGTTAGCATATCATCTGCTATACCACCTGCAATCTTTCCGATTACATTAGCACTGGCTGGCGCCACCATAAATATATCTGCCCTCTTTGCAAGAGCCACATGCTCTACATTGAACTGAAAATTCCTATCAAAAGTATCTACAAGACATTTATTTGAAGTAAGTGTCTCAAAGGTAATAGGGTTAATGAAATTGGTTGCATTCTTGGTCATAATGACATTAACATCTGCGTGCAATTTAACAAGTGCAGATGCAAGATTTGCAATCTTATAAGCAGCTATGGAGCCCGTTACTCCTAGTACTACACATTTACCTTTTAACATAATTACCTCCGAGTTTTAACTAAAACTAATATTGCTGTTTGCTACGCTTACCATTTTACATGTTCTTGCGGGCTTTTTCATCTACTTGCCCGCAAGAATTCTTAACTTTATTCTCTACTGTGCCATCTGGCTTTCTTTTGTATCAGATGTTACTGCTTTAATCTTTGCAGCCTTGCCGGCATATACACCTGCTGGCTTAATCTTATCAAGTACGATACCTACTAAGTATACAATAACTGCACCGACGATAGCTTCGATAACACCGTTGAAGCTGATAACGCCGCCAATCATAGCCATAAGTGCATCTGGTTCTACCCCAACTGCCTCGGCGTATGGATATTTATAGAATGCATAAATGCTTCCCATAACAAGAAGTGTGTTAGTCATAGCACCAGCAATACCTGCTGTGATAAATCCAAGTGCCTTAGCATCCTTGTTCATGAAAAGATATTCAATACCTGCAAAAGCTGCAATGCCTACGATGATTCCAATTACTCTTGCAACTGTAACAGACATTCCAAGTACTTCCTGTGCAATCATTCTGTTAAAGAATGCGAATACACCAAAGCCAAGGATGAATGAAATTACTGCATTGATAACTGAACCGTAAACAAGCTTCTTGTCAGAACCGATTGCCTTCTTAATACCAACATATACAAAATAAGGTACTACACCGATAAGAATTCTAGGTACAACAGCGATGAATGTGCTCTTTAAAACTAGTAAAACAGCTGCTCCTACTGTATCGTGTGGAAGCATTGAAAGTGCAGCGACTGGTGAGAATACGAATGCTGAAAGTGATGCTGCTCCAAGTGAGCTCTTAATTAAGCTGGTAAGTCCAAACACACCTCCAAGGAATCCGCCCTTCTTTGGTCCTAAGAATAATGAACCAATGATAACTGGAATATGAAGTGTGGTTGCATTAATAACTACAAGTGGAATAAATCCGAGTGGTGTTGATGCCATTACTACGATAATGGCTACGAATAACGCTGTGAGCACAAGCTCATAGGTCTTAGAATTGTTGCTTTGCATAAATTTCCTCCTTTTGGTAGAAGCCTATTAACTGGTCTCCTCCTAGTACACTATGCGTAAGCGCAATGAAGAACTGCATTTAAGATTGCCTATCGGCAATGGGCAGTTCTGGGCAGGCAATTTCAAGCTAAGGCTCGAAATTACCTACATATAACAGCCATATCATTCTATCATCTTATTTATCGGATGGCAATAAAAACCACATTATAGCCTTTATTTAGAAAGATTTTATAATTTTTTATTAGTAATAATGAGATACAAATACTATACTTATAGAAAAGGAAAATGTAGGAGGATAAAGACATGTATTATGGTTACGGGTACTATTATGACCCAACAATAATTCTGGTTATTATCGGCGCAATCATTAGTGGTATTGCCTCAATGAATGTGCAAAGAACTTATAAAAAATATAGTAAGGTAAGAAATTACAGAGGACTTACATCTAACCAGGTGGCAGAGCATATTCTTCATGCTGCCGGCATATACGATGTAAGAATCGAAAGAATCAGAGGTAATCTGACAGACCATTATTCACCAAAGGAAAAGGTGCTTCGTTTATCAGATGCAGTTTACGGACAGACCAGCGTTGCAGCTTTAGGTGTTGCAGCTCACGAATGTGGCCACGCTATCCAGCATCAGCAGGGTTATGCACCGCTTAAGCTTCGCTCAGCTTCTGTGCCACTTGCAAATATTGGTTCATGGATTTCATGGCCAGTGATTCTTATTGGTCTTTTAATTGGATACACTCCCCTTGCAGAGGCTGGTGTGTTCCTGTTTACATTTGTTGTTGCCTTCCAGCTTATTACTCTTCCTGTAGAGTTTGATGCTAGTGCAAGAGCCCTTAGAATCCTTGACCAGGACCATATACTTGAAGGCGATGAGCATGCAGGTGCTACAAAGGTATTAAAGGCCGCAGCCCTTACCTATGTAGCAGCATTGTTTGCAACAATCTTACAGTTACTTCGTTTAGTTATGATTGTCAGTGGTAGCCGCAGAAGAGATTAACTGATTCATGTAATCGCGATATTCAATAATACGATTTGCTTTTCTTAGCTTTTTGATAAGCTTTTCCTCATTAGGGAAATTGCCCTGCCAGAAGCTTAGGAATTCCTTCATGCGATGAAGTACAGGCTTCTCACCTGAAAGGACTTCAGTGTACTGGCTAAGTAAATCGTCGTGGAACTTTTTAAATAATACAAGGTCTAGCTTGATGTCATCAGCATCGGCTAGGCCTTTTTTGTATCCTATCGCCAAGCTTGGATTTGCTATCAGGCCGCGACCTATCATTACAGCATTTAGATTATCGTATTTACGAAATGTATCATTAATACCTTCGATAGTAGTAACATCTCCGTTAAACACTAGTGGTGCCTTGCTGTGTTCTACCGCATACTCAAAGAATTCTGGCCTGATTGGTTCTTTGTAAAAATCCGTCTGAATTCTAGGGTGAATAGTTAGCTCGCTAATTGGATATTTATTATAGATGTCTAAAATCTCGTAAAACTCTTCAGGCTCGCTTTTACCAAGTCTTGTCTTTATAGAGATTTCCACACCTGAAGGAAGACCTTCAAACACTTCATAAAGCAATTTATCTAATTCCTCAGGATAGAATAGCAATCCAGAGCCCTTTTTCTTAGCTACAACAGTGCCACTAGGGCAGCCTAAGTTATAGTTTATTTCTTTATATCCTAGAGCTGCCATTTCCTTTACTGCCCACAGGAAGTGCTCACTTTTGTTTGTGAGAATCTGTGGCACTGTTTTGCTTATATCATTCTTTTCTGGATCAATATCCTTAAAATCTCTAGTTGTAAATTTAAAAGTAGAGTTTGGCGAAATAAAGGGCGTGAAATATTTATCCACGCCCCCATAATATCTTTCAAATGTATTTCTATATATGCTATCTGTCACGCCTTCAAGTGGCGCAAGGTAAATTTTATTCATTAATGCTTTACTCCTTGGTGTAATACTGCTCCACATCGCGAACCATGGTTTCTAATAGAACGTAATAATCTCCAACTATATCTTCAAAATATCTTAGAGCAACCTGACCATCATAATCATGTGCAAGAGTATTTCTTACTCTAAGCATATCCATCCATCTATCATCTTTAATAAGCCCCACTGAATATGCTGATTTTAAAGTTTCTCTTGGGGAACCTGCAGCAAAATCTGTTAAACCGAATTCATTTGTCACTAATTCTTTTAAAACCTTCCATGCAAGATCGAAAGTTAAATTGTAATTTTGAACTGTGGCAGGAAGTACAAATTTATCATAAATATTTGCATCTCTTGATTCTTTAAGATTTGCAAGACTCTTACATAAGCTTTTATATCTATTAAAATATTTGCTTTCCATATTTATCCATATCCTCTCTCAGTTCCTCACTACATACTTCGTCATAATTAAAAATATCGATTTTGCGTAATGTAGGAATACTTTGTACCTCTTCTTCAAATGAATCGATATCGTCACAGCCATGTATTATGAAATCAATATCGCTATATTCAGTTGCTGTGCCATTTGCAAATGAACCAAATAAATCAAGTCTTTTTACATTGTACTTATGTGCAATCTTTGTGACTTGCTCTATTATATCTTCTATAGGCATGGTCTGTATTTCCATGAATATCCCTCCGTAATATGGATATTATACCATTAAAAATAGGGACTGCAACAATTGGCAGTCCCATAAAAATGACAAATCACTATATATTTATTTTGCCTCTGCTTTGAGAAGCTCAACAATTTCCTTTTCTGTAGTAAAGCTAAGTACCTTTGCTGCAAGAGCATCAGCCTCTTCCTTAGACCACTTAGAAATGATTGAACGTGCTGTAAGCACAAGCACTGGGTTAACACTATACTCGTTAAGACCGAAAGAAATCAACAGTGGAATCATAAGTGGATCTGCTGCTGCCTCACCACACATACCAACTGTGATACCAGCCTTGTTACCAGCTTCGATGATGTTCTTGATTGAACGAAGAACTGCTGGCTGGAATGCTGAGTAAAGGTAAGCAACATTAGCATTTCCTCTATCAACACTCATTGTGTACTGTGTTAAATCGTTAGTTCCGATTGAGAAGAAATCTGCTTCCTTAGCAAGCATATCTGCGATAAGAGATGCTGCTGCAGTTTCAACCATGCAACCAACCTCAATATTTTCATCGAAGGCTACGCCTTCTGCCTTAAGTTCATTCTTGCATTCTTCAACTAATGCCTTTACAGCGCGTACCTCTTCTACGCATGTAACGAGAGGAATCATAATCTTAACCTTACCAAATGCACTGGCTCTTAAGATTCCTCTAAGCTGCATCTTATATGTATCAGAATTGCTTAAGCAATATCTAACTGCTCTATATCCTAAGAATGGATTCTCTTCCTTCTCAAGACCAAGGTAAGGGATGTCCTTATCGCCACCGATATCAAGTGTACGGATAATAACTGTCTTACCCTTCATTGTCTCAACAGCTTCCTTGTAAGCTTCGAACTGCTCATCCTCTGTTGGAAGATGTGGTCTATCCATAAACAAGAACTCTGAACGGAATAATCCGATGCCTTCGCCGTCGCACTCAACAGCCTTCTTAGCATCCTTAGGTGTACCGATGTTACAGAAAAGCTCTACCTCTGTACCATCAGCTGTAACTGTCTTCTTACCAAGGAAGTTCTTAAGCTCAGCCTGAGCCTTAACGAACTCCTCACGCTTAATAACATACTTAGAGATAACATCTCCATCAGGATTGATGTAAACATCACCTTCTGTACCATCAACAATAGCTGTATCCTTATCGTGAACAAGCTCTGTGATATTTGGTACTGAAAGAACTGCAGGAATCTCAAGTGCACGTGCTAAGATTGCAGAGTGAGATGTCTTACCACCTACCTCTGTAATGATACCTACAACATTATCCTTTACAATCTGTGAAGTCATAGATGGTGTAAGGTCATGTGCAACTAAAACAGTTCCAGGTGCAACCTTGCTGATATCAACATCTTCAATGCCAAGTAAAAGCTTAAGTAAGCTGATCTTGATGTCGGAGATATCAGATGCACGCTGACGCATCATATCATCCTCCATCTTAGAAAACATTCCGATGAACATATCGCAAACAGCAGTAACGGCTGCCTCTGCACACTGGCCTGCCTCAATCATCTTTGTCATTTCCCCTGCCATAGTAGGGTCAGCAATCATTGCAAGATGACCTTCCATGATTTCAGCTTCCTTAGGACCGATGTTCTTTCTGATATTTTCAGCCATAGCAGCTGTCTCGGATTTAAATGTATCAATTGCTGAATTAAATCTAGCCTTTTCAGCTTCTGTGTCGTCAATATGCTTTGACTCAAATGAAAGATCGTGCTCTACGATAAGGCAGATACTTCCTATTCCAATTCCCCTAGATGCTTCTATGCCTTTGTACATATTTTTAGTCTCCTAATCCACTCTCAACAAGTTCAACAGCCTTTGCAAGTGCAGCCTCTTCATCAGCACCATTGCAAACGATTTCGATTTCAGCGCCGCACTTAATGCAAGCTGCCATAAGCATCATAACGCTCTTACCATCATACTCGTTACCATTAAACTTAATCTTTACTTCTGAATCAAAAGGTGTAACTGCAGCTGAAAAAACTGTAGCTGGACGCATGTGCATACCCTGCTCATTTGTAACTTTAACTATCTTTGAAACCATAATATAACTCCTTTCGTTTCAACAATCTGTCAAATATTATTAATCTTTTATATCTCTATACTCTGTAGCTTCCCAGGGTCTACAGAGTACAAAAACATAAAAACCCATTCCGAGAGGAAAACTCTCGGAATGGTAATTATATAATATTTTTAATTAATCTTCCACTGTTTTCTTAAGTAAGCCTAAAAGTAAGCAGCTAACTACTGAACCAACAGCAAGTGCTACAAGGTAAAGTGCCCAGTGACCAACTACAGGGAATACGAAGATACCACCGTGTGGAGCCATAAGTGTACACTTGAATGCCATTGAAAGAGCACCAGCTACACCAGAGCCTACCATAAGTGATGGGATTACATGAAGTGGATCTGCTGCTGCATAAGGGATAGCACCCTCTGTGATGAAGCAGAAGCCCATGATAAAGTTAACTGGACCAGCCTTTCTCTCAGCAACTGTAAACTTCTTAGGGAAGATAAGTGTTGCAAGAGCGATTGCGATTGGAGGAACCATACCACCAACCATAACTGCTGCCATAATCATCCA
Organism: Pseudobutyrivibrio ruminis; assembly: GCA_015057315.1. Classification (GTDB taxonomy): domain Bacteria; phylum Bacillota; class Clostridia; order Lachnospirales; family Lachnospiraceae; genus Pseudobutyrivibrio; species Pseudobutyrivibrio ruminis_D. Next base: position 131,390 of record SVER01000004.1, read on the forward strand.
GCCTACTTCGTTCTGCTCTGCAAGAGCTGCTGTACCAAATACGTATGCTGCCTTGTTAAGTGGGCCACCCATATCTGTTGCCATCATTGCGCCAAGGATAATTCCAAGTGGTACAAGTGATGTTGTTCCCATGCTAGAAAGTACACCAGAAATCCAAGCGTTAAGTGCACCAACGATTGGGTTGATTGCGCACATAACAATACCGATTACTGTAATACCACAAAGTGGATAGATAAGTACAGGTTTAATACCTTCAAGAGACTGTGGAAGCTTATCACAAAGCTTCTCAAGCCACTTCATAAAGTAACCTGCTGCAAAACCAGCAACTAAAGCGCCAAGGAATGCTGATGGAATATCTCCACCTGGATTAGCAAATGTAGCACCGCTTGCTGCAAGAGCACCACCTACGAAACCAACTGCAAGACCTGGTCTGTCAGCGATTGACTGTGCAATGAAACCTGCAAGGATTGGAAGCATAAATCCAAATGCTGCACCACCGATTGTCTTGAACCATGCAGCTACTGGTGTATTCATACCAAAGTTGCTAGGATCGATTGAATAATCATCAAGTAAGAATGCGATAGCGATAAGGATACCACCACCAATAACGAATGGAAGCATGTGTGATACACCATTCATTAAGTGCTTGTAAAGCTGACGTCCGATTGACTCGTTAGCGCCATCTTCTCTCTTAGTAACTGCGCCTGTATGATGATATACAGAAGCTGTCTTAGCCTTTTCAAAAAGCTTCTCTGGCTCGTGAATTGCTTCCTTTGTAGAAGCAAGTACAACCTTCTTGCCATCAAACTGTCCCATGTCAATGTTCTTATCTACAGCAACGATAACTGCATCAGCCTCTTCAATTTCCTTTGCTGTAAGTGGATCCTTAGCTCCGCCTGAGCCGTCCTTCTCTACTCTGAATGCAATGCCAAGCTCCTTAGCCTTCTGCTCAAGAGACTCTGCTGCCATAAATGTATGAGCAATACCTGTTGGGCATGCTGTAACAGCAACAATCTTCTTAGCGCCTGCAGCTGCTGTAGCCTGTCCGCTTGCTGCGTCCTTTTCAGCTTCCTTCTTGTCGATTAAGCTTAAAAATTCATCAACAGACTTAGCATCTACAAGTGTCTTGCAGAATGCTGGATCCATAAGAAGCTGCATAAGCTTTGCCAATACTTCAAGATGTGTGTCAGCGCCACCTTCTGGTGCTGCAATCATGAATAATAAGTTAGATGGCTTACCATCTACTGCCTTGTAATCAACGCCATCAGGGCATGTGATAGCTACAAGACCAGCCTTAGCAACAGAAACTGACTTGCCATGAGGAACAGCAATGCCGTTTCCAATAGCTGTGCTTCCCTTTGCCTCGCGTGCAAGAATTGCCTCCTTGAATCCTGCTACGTCCTTGAGATTGCCTACTTCATCATGAAGAGCAATGAGCTTGTCGATTGCTTCTTCTTGATTAGCCAATGCAACCTGTAGTTTGATCCCTCTAGGATCGATGAACTCTGAGATTTTCATTATATTCCCTCCTACAAACCTTTATATAATTCTTCTATATCAGCGGCCTTTGCTAAACCGTCTGAGAACGCTGTTGCAGAACCGGCTGCTGTCCCCATTTTCAGAGCCGTTTCGTAATCATTTGATTTCATGTAGCCTGCCACGAAGCCTGCCACCATGGAATCGCCTGCACCAACGGAATTTCTAACCTTTCCCTTTGGAACACCAATGCGGTAACGCTTGCCACTTTCATCTACAAGCATAGCACCGTTGCCTGCCATAGAAATAAGCACGTTTCTTGCGCCCATTTCCTGAAGCTTCTTAGCTCCCTCATAAATCTCATCGTCAGTAGTAAGAATCTTACCAACGATTTCGCCAAGCTCAAAATTGTTTGGCTTTATTAAAAATGGATGATACTTAAGCACATTTGTAAGTAAATCCTTTGTAGCATCAACAACGAATTCAATACCCTTGCCAGCTAACATAGAAAGGATTTTCTCGTAAACATCATCTGGAAGTGAATTAGGTATTGAACCTGCAAGTATAAGTACATCACCCTCCACAAGCTTTGAAAGCTTATTGTAAAGAGCTATCTGAGAATCCTCGTCAATCTTAGGTCCTTGTGCATTTATTTCTGTCTCTTCTGTGCCTTTAAGCTTTACATTGATTCTTGAAAGGCCTTCTTTTAATTCAATGAAATCTGTCTCAATGCCGGCTGCCTTAACGCCATCATTGATAGCATTACCTGTAAATCCAGCAATAAAACCTAATGCTGTACTTTTTAAACCTAGTTCTGAAAGAACCATTGAAACATTGATTCCCTTTCCTCCGAAGTAGTACTCTTCACTTGAGGAACGGTTAGTCATACCTGGGAGTAAATCTCCATCCATACGCACAACGTAATCAATTGCAGGGTTAAAAGTAACTGTGTAAATCATTAGCTTTCCTCCTAAATATTACTCCTCGCATACTTTCACAACAGTATGATTCATATATTCCTTAGCAGCAGGCTTATCTGTAATGATGTTACATTCATTAATGGCCGCAAAGGTAACGGAGTTAATCTGATCGAACTTGCTATGGTCTGCTAAAATGTAAGACTTGTAAGCATGTCTGATGGCTTCTGTCTTAATCATAGCCTCATCCACATCAGGAGTAGTATAGCCTGCAACCATAGAAATTCCGTTAGTTCCCATAAAAGCCTTTGTAAAATGATACTTGCGGATAAATTCCACACAATCTGGACCAACCACTGCTTCAGTAGATGCTTTAAGACGTCCACCAATCATGATTGATTCCAGCCCTTTATCCATCAGCTTCTTGGCATGAACAACTCCATTTGTAATAAATTTAGCATTTCGATTTTCTATGTAATCAATCAAACTAAGTGTTGTAGTGCCTGCATCTATATAAACAAAATCATTATCTTTAATAAGGCTGGCTGCGTACCTACTGATTAAATCCTTCTCAACCACATGCTTCTTAGCCTTCTGTCCAACTGCATCCTCCTTAGTGTTAACATCCAAGGATGACTTGGCAGTAGCTCCACCAAAAACCTTAACCAAAAGCTGTGCCCTGTTTAATTCAGTGATATCTCTACGGATAGTAGCAGCGGATGTATCTAACAGCTCCACAAGCTCATTAACTGATACCGCCTTTTTTTCATTAACTATTTCGACTATTCTTGTCCTTCGTTCTTCTGTAAGCATCTCAAACACCCCTTGAACAATTTCGATTACTTTTGATTGTTCTAAAAGTAGAATAACATCATTTCTTTAATCGTGCAATCAAACTTAATCATAAATAGTCACAAATAATCAAATTCAGTCAATTTTAACAAATCAAATAATACAATTTTGTACAGGTTTTTTCTTTAGCCTATATTTCTAATCCTCAGATTGCATAATCTGTTATTTATGTTTCTCCTTATCTAGATACATTTTCCTATCTGCTTCATTTAATAGGGCGTGCACTTCCCTATTCTGTGAATACACAGCTTCGCCTACAGATGCCCTAACCTTTATATCCATGCCTCCTATGCGATTGATTTTATTGAACTTGATGTAGATTTCCTGAATTATGCTTTTGATTTCTCCATCTGATTTGTATTGATGAAGTATTGCAAATTCATCCCCACCAATTCTAAAAGCAACACTGCTATTTGAGGTAATATTTCTTATTATCGAAGCTGCTTCCTTTAACACCTTGTCTCCAAAATCATGTCCATACATATCATTTATTTGCTTAAATTTATCAATATCAATAATAAGAAATGCAAAATCTGTTTCATCCAATTTAAATTGACTTATGTACTTTTCAATAATTGAATCAAATGCCCTCCTGTTTAGCAGGCCTGTAAGCTGGTCTGTGTTAGACAGATTTTCTAATTTTGATTTCTCTTCATATTGCTCTGTCACATCGCTAAAAAATCCAATGAGGCCGATGATTTCTCCATCCACAATAAATGGACGCTTACTTGCTACTATCTTTCTTACTTCTCCATTTACAATACATTCGTCTTCTACATTTTTTATTATTTTTCCTTCTGTTATTACGTCTATCTCATCCTTCATAAAAGGCTCAGGATTAATGTGCCACCCCATATCCTCGTCAGTCTTGCCTTTAATCATCTCTAGCGATGTAAAACCGTAATAATCTAAGAACATTCTATTTGCTCCCACAAATCTTCGTTCTTTATCCTTCCAAAAAACTCCAACTGGAACAAGCTTTAGGATATTATCCAAGGCATACTGGTCTACATTTTCACTTTGGAAATCAAAACTGTTAAAAGCTCCAAGTTCGCCGCTTCTAAGGTATGCATCCATATTCTTGGAAATGTCGTTAGTGGTTTCTTTTACACAAACAAGCATTACTTCGTTCTCCATAAAAATTACAAGGCGAACTACTATTGCTTTCCATACGTACTGTTTATGCTTGTTTAGTATTCTAAGATATTTCACCGCTATTCCATTTTTCTCTTTTTCAAGTCGCTCCTTTATGTCGCTTATATTCATATGACTGAGAAATATTTCTCTATCATCTTCATGAACTTTCTCGTTTGCTATTAACTGAATAATATCTTTAGGCAATTTTCCCTTTGTTTCCACATGCAGTCGCTCATCGGTCACAAAAATATTTTCCATAAACCGATTATTAATCTCGAATATATCGATACATTCAAACATTGAGAACAAATAATTGCTAATAATACTAATTTTATGCTCGATACTATCATTTTCTATCTTGGATAGTGTCCTAATGGATGTAATATACGCCTCATCACCGGTTTGCACATTGGTTGTTATATGCCTTACCTTGATGTTTATAATTTGACCCAGGGATACAAATTCCATGCTCCTGACTGTATTACCCTTTTTGCTGGAAAAACACAGCTCCCAAAAAGCATTTCGCTGGAGCCATCCCCAATCAGGGTTATTTATCAATTCTTCTATTTCTTCCAAGGATTCCCTTTTTAGAATTGCCATTTCCCTGTAGAAGCCTTCATTTGCATATATATATTTCCATTTGCCATTCTTTATAATTCCAATAGACAAAGGAAGTGTATATGTCTCTACAGAATTCCACGCTCCTTCAAGAGGATTCTGTTTTAATAAATCGATTTTTCCAACTATGTTATAAAATTCTCTATCGTCGGTGCTTTCGTATTTTATGCCTAATCTATCTAGAATCGCCATGCCCTCATCTAAAGGCATAGGACGGCCTATCAGATAGCCTTGAATTAATTCACATCCAAGACCTTTAAGAAATTCGTATTGTTCTGGACTTTCAACACCCTCTGCAAGAGTGTGAAAGCCTAAGTTTTTTATCATAGAAATCAAATGTTTGATTATGATTTTCCCATCATCAGAAGAGTCAAAATCCCGCAAAAATTCCATGTCAATTTTTACCAGGTCAAACTCAAAATTTTTTAGAACATTAAGTGAAGAGTATCCACTTCCAAAATCATCCATCCATACGCCATAACCTTTATCTCTCAGGCGCCGAATTTGCTTTTGTATAAAGTGAGGATTTTCCATCAAAACCCCTTCTGTTATCTCAAAACGACACAGATTGGGATTGATGTTATATTTAGTTGCTAATTCATCGATATATGGAACAATATCAAGAGCTTCAAAATCTATCCTGGATAGATTAATAGATATTGGAATAGGTGACTGCCCCTCATCTCGCAATCTTGCGATATCCTTGAAAACCTGCTCAATAACATAACTGTCAAGCTTGTAAATAAATCTATATTCCTCTAGTACAGAAATAAATTCATTTGGGTATACTATTCCCTTAACAGGGTCTATCCACCTAACCAAAGCCTCGCAGGCACACACGTCACCACTTAGAGCACGAACTATCGGTTGATAATAAACCTTGATATAGCCCTGTTCTAGCGCTTCATCCAGATTATCAAGAATATATTGCTTACGAATTAAAGAGCCCCCCAGCTCTTCATCGTAGAATTTATAAGAAACATCGTATTTTTTCTTAATGCTGGTGCAGGCCATTCTTGCCCTGTCACTACATCTGATGGCGTCTGTTGTAGCCCCATCCAATACATATATACCAGCTTTTAATTCCAGATTAATATTCTTTTGTATCTTTTTAACTCTAATCTGTATTTCTGCTATGGAATTTATAATTTGAGCTTTATTAGTGCAGACAACAAAATGGTCCCCAGAAAATCTTGCGACAAGCTGATTTTCGCATACTTCTTGTATTATCTTAGCAATTTCTACAAGTAGTTCATCGCCCGTTTCAAAGCCATAGTTTGCATTAAACAGCTTAAAATTGTCCATATCAAAGAAAATGAAGGCAAGTTCTTTGATGTCACCAGCTGTATCGATCAGTTCTTGAGCGCAAATATAGAAGCTTTGCTTTTCTAACAAGCCTGTTAAATCATCATGATTATTCTTAAGCTGACCAATCTTGTCCATAAGTAATACCCCTAAACATAATTCGATAGGGTTATACTACCATTAAATTGTGAATAATCTTTAAAATAATTATGTTGTTTATTACCCAATTCAATCTATTTATCTAATATTGCATTCAATTGCCAATCTTTCAAATGCACTTATTGATCTTTCTATCATTTTGTAATCAACACAATAAGCGATTCTTACATATCCTGGACAACCAAATGTAGTTGTAGAAACCATGATTATGTGCTGCTTTTTGCCAAGCTCTACAAACTCATTTTCATCTTCAAATGGTGATTTTACAAGTAGATAGAAGGCTCCCTCTGGCTTAACCACTTCAAAGCCAAGCTCTGTCAGCTTGTTATAAAGCAATTTTCTGTTTCTATCATAAAAATCCAAATCAACCCCTACATCCTGGCATCTGCCTATTACAAGCTGGAATAGTGATGGAGCATTTACATAGCCTAAGCATCTATTTGCCACAACAAGTGCGCCTATAAGCTCACTGTATCCATCTGCCGCCTTAGATAACGCTAAGTATCCAATACGCTCTCCCGGCAAAGACAGTGTCTTACTGTAGGAATAGATATAGATACTGTTTTTGATGATTGCTGGGATATATGGCACAGGAGTATTGTCGTATGCAAGCTCTCTGTATGGCTCATCGCAAAGCACATAAATAGGATGTCCCACCTTCTCCTCAGCCTTTACTATTATTTCGTTTAGCTTTTCGATAGTTTCCTTAGGGTAGATTCTACCTGATGGATTATTAGGATTATTTACAATGATACATTTTGTTTTCTCGTTAATCTTGTTTTCGAGCTCAGCTAAATTAAGGTCAAAATCTGGCAGACTGGCAGGCACTACCACAAGCTTTCCATCGTAGTTAGCTGCGTAGTTTTTGTATTCACCAAAGAATGGGGCAAAGGCAATAACCTCATCATCTGTATTTAGCATTGCCCTGAAGATGCAATTCATTGCGCCTGCTGCACCTACTGTCATAATGATATCGTCCTTATCATAGTCCATTGCAAAGCTTTTATTAAGATGATTTGCCACTGCTTCCCTAGTCTCATCAAAACCTGCATTTTTCATGTAGCCGTGGACATAGGCTTCGCTGTTGTTTGCAAGCACATCATTTATTGCAGCCTTAACCTCATCTGGTACAGGTGATGCAGGATTTCCCAGGCTGAAATCATACACATTCTCCTTGCCCACTACCTGGGCCATCTGCAATCCTTCCTCAAATAGCTTTCTAATTACCGAACTACCAGCCACAAGACTTTCCATATTCTTTGAAATAACCATAATCATCATCCTCTCTATCGCTTTAAATCATTAAACTGATTATAGCAAAAAATGAGCTGCCTTCCAATTCTTAAAATTAGAAAGCAGCCCCTATCCAATGACTGTAAATTTCATATCTAGTTTCCTTTCACGAATCATCCTAAAGATTACTTCACTTCGCATCAACCGGTAAGACCTTTGCCAAATCGGATAATGGAGAATTGTTCCGAAAGCTTTGGACAACTCTTTTTGTTTTATATCTTAGTTATCGGATGATTCTTTGGAAACTTTATATATTTTTGATTCCTTTTCTGGAAATCTGCAAAATCTCATGAAGGATATTCTTGGTAACCTCCATATCACTCTCGCAATCCTTGCTGATAGTGATGCTGGATTCAGAAGATGCAGCCACCTCTTCTGATGTGGCAGACAGATTGCTGATGGCATCCATTACCTTGCCATTAGCATCAACACAGCCTTCCACATTATCTGATATAGCAGCAACTCTTCGGCTCAAATCTGTAATCTTTTCAAGAATGATTTCAAACTTCTCACCTGTCTCCACAATCATTTCGCTTTGAACATTTGCAGAATCAACACTACGTTGCATATTTGCAGATGCAGTATCTACTCGCTTAATCAAATCATCAATTGTAGATGCTATCTCTTCTGCAGATTCCTTAGTATGCTCAGACAATGCCCTGATTTCATCAGCTACAACCGCAAAACCCTTGCCTGCCTCACCAGCTCTGGCTGCCTCGATAGATGCATTAAGTGCAAGCAGATTGGTCTGACCTGAAATATCAAGAATGGTTCCTACAATATCCTTAACAGTAGCAGCTGATTCCTGAAGCTCCCCTGTCATAGTAGCAGTCTCTGCATTGATGGTAGATGCTTCATCTGATTTAGCCCTCAGCTCCTCAATAAGCGCATTACCTTCGCTTATGTTTCCTGTAACTTCATCAGAATTTCTACGCATCGCTCTTGCCTGGTGAGCAATCTGCTCTAAGGATTCTGTAATATTAGAATTCATTTCTGTCTGAGTCTGAATAGCCTCTGCTGTCATTGTAATAGATTGGCTAATCTGCTCGGCTGCCTCAGCACTAGAGCTAACCTTGTCAGCCAGAGCTTCCATTGCATCATTAGCATCTTCCAACTTAGCTGCAATCTGATTTCCAGTGGAAGTCATAATCTTAGCGCTTTCCTCCTGCTTTTCTGCTGCTGCCTCTATCTCTTCTATTGTCTCATGATTTTGTCTTTCATTAAGTCTCACGTACACGATGCTCATGAAAGAAACTAAAATCATAAATACAGCATCTGTAAGAACTGCCCAGTGGCGGTCTGCCACTTCTACTGAATATTTATAGAAAAGTGGAACGTACAAAATATTAATAATTATTGTTGCTACTGATGCAATGATAGTTACTGTAGTATCTGTAAACAATAGGGAATTCATAAGAATTACAGGACCGAAGGCCCACATATAGGTGATATGTACAGAGCCTATCATTGTAACAAAATAGCTACACACCAGGCAGCCCATCAATATGTATCTGCCCCTAGTCCTTCGTCTATATCGGGCAAATCCATATATACTGATGGCAAAAACAATCGCCTGGCATGTAGCCATAAATGCTGTGTTTACGAATCCAACTCTTTGATCCGCATATAATACTGTTGCCAATAATTGAAATATTTGGACAATAATCGCGAACCAAAAGGCTAATTTGTTACTTTCAAAAATATGTTTTTCTTTTAAACTCATATTCTGCCTCCTGTTTCCCTTTGATGACAGAATATAATCATTTTAAATTTTACGCAACTGATTTCACAGAATCTTTAGACTTTACCTTCTTTTTCTTCTCGTAACGTGTATAAATAATCCATGCAGCTAGTCCAAAGATAACAGGGCCACTAAGTGACCAGAATGTTGTCTTGAAATCTCCATCAAGTGCTGGCTGAATAATAGCAAATGCATTTGCAAATAAAAGTGTAAGTGTAACTACATATCCCCAGAAGTTTGCTGATTTCTGAGACTTATAAACTTCAAAGCTTCTATCTACACCCTTCATCTTCTTAAACTTAGGGAATGCAAATGAAATGAACATATAAGGAACTGTCATTCCAACATTTACCATTGCAGTAAGTATTACGAAGAACTGCTGCATTGTATCTCCACCGAATGAAACAAGAAGAATCATTACACATACAATTGCGCACTGAATCCACATAGCGTTCTTTGGCATACCATCGGCTTCAATCTCACCCATCTTGCCTGGCCAGAGCTCTTTATCAGTTCCATCGATAATCTGCTTAAGTGGTGAATAAACAAGTGTAAACATAGCACCCATAAGTGCAAGAAGCATAATAAGTGCGTAAACTCTTGCAAATCCATGAGCAAGTGCAATCTGTGTAGCCTCTGTTGCACCAAATGCCTTACCAAATGCTGCTGCAAAGTTTGACATGATTACATAAGAAACATTACCAAGTGTGATGTTATCCGCACCAAGGATTTCACTGTAGTTTGTAAATGAACCTACAAGAAGAATCAAAAGTGCATATCCAACAACGATTACAAGCGCTGCTGAAACAATTGCCTTAGGGAATGTCTTCTTAGGATTCTCTGTCTTGTCAACAAGACCACCAACAGCCTCAATTCCGCCGTAAGCAAAAAGTGCATATACAATAAATGATAAAATCATAATTGGGTTGCCCTGGTATGCAACGTTAAGTGGAACCTCAAGTGATTCTCTACCAAGAAATGGCTGCTCAAGCTGACCATGTCTTGCGATCATCATAACAATTGAACCAACAACAACCATAATGTTAATTACAAGCACTGCTGTACCACCAACAGATGTAACCTTGCTAATCTTATCAATTCCCTTTGAATCAAAGTATGTGATAAAGATGAAAAAGATTACTGCCATAAGGCCAAGGAGTCTTGAGCCTGATAAAAGCTCTGAACCAAATAATGACCATGTAGCTGTGTTATCTTCACCAAAAATAACATTAGATACTGGAACCCAGATACCAGATGATACATTAACCATCCAAAGTACATAAGATGTGTACCACATAAATGTACCGATAAATGCATACTTAGGTCCTACTGACTTTTCCATCCAAGAGTACATACCACCTGTCTCTTCACGGAATGCTGAACCAAATTCTGCTACCATAAATGCAAATGGAATAAAGAACAGGATTCCGGCAATTACGAACCAAGGGATTGCTGCATATCCCATCAAATAATAAGAACGTGGGATATTGTTAAACCCATAAACTGATGTAAAAATCATCAGAATGAGGGACATAAGTCCTAGTTTCTTTTCTTTCATTTTACTCAACTTCCTTTTAAAACAATATAGCGCTGCCGACAAACGACAGCGCTATGTATTATATCACGATTAAAGTTTCCCCTCTATAAAATGACGTTTTTTAGACAAAGGAAATACAATGCATTAACACTTTAAACTTTAAAACTTTAAAATACAAAAGCCTAATACACTGATTTACTCATTTGCCTTTAAGCTTGCTACCATATCTATCTTTTTAAGATTACGTGACAAAGCAATACTTGTTACTAACATAATTATAAGTGTACCGATTATAGCAATAAGGTATGAAGATATATCAATGTTTGCGAAGAAATCATAACTATCTCCGATAGCATATTTAAACATGCAGTCGGTGAATTCATAACCTAGTGGCAAACCAAATATGATTCCAACTATGGTAAGCCATAGATTCTGCTGAGTATAAATGAGTGCCAGCTTTTTGAACTTGAATCCCAATACCTTTAGCGTTGCAAACTGATACATCTTTTCTGTAAGCGCAAGGATTCCCATGTTGTAGATGATGATAAATCCAAGTAAGGCTGATATAGCAATTAACAGTACTATCATGCTGCTTATCATTTCAAGCATTACATTCATCTGCTCCTTCAAAGATTCGATAGATGAAATCGTGGATACTCCATCAATATCCGAATCAGTAAGATTGCTTAGGTCATCATTTGTGTAGATAGTATCGCAGACATATTCCTCGCCCAAGTCTTCAAATGCGGCCCTTGTCATAGAAAACTGCTGACTTTGAGGGTCTCTATAGGCAGCGACAATCCTGGTTTCATACCAATCATCCTCACCCATGATTCTCCATTTAACTTTATCTCCTAATGAAAAACTATTTTCTTTTAAAAGCTTTTCTGTGGCAAATAATGCCCCTGCTTTATTTATATCACCATCAGTGTTTCCTGGGATTCCGTCGTTTATATCATAAGTGTTTGTATCATGATCAGATACTCTTAGATACCCATTAGAATCATTTACTGTAATGGTGGATGTGACGATGTTACCATCTGAATCCTTATATTCAATAGCTACTGTTTGGCTTGTTGCATCCCCATAGGTATCAAACAATTCATCCAATCTATCATCAGATACATTTTCTGATAAGGTGAGTTTATATTTATAAGCCTGTATCTTATCAAACTCCCATTCCATATAATGATTCAACGAATCCTGCATACCAAATGCCATTACTATAAGTAAAGTTGAGCCCATAATACCAACTATTGCCATTATGCTTCTTGATTTACTTCTGAAAATATCACGAAGATTCCACTTTACAGAAAATGGAAGCTTGGCGCTGATTCCTTTACCGCCTTCTTTTGCTTTTATTTTTATATGAGGCACTTCAAGCCTAAGGGTTTGTGCTGCAGATTCCTTCAAAATGCTCTTGATAGAATAGTAAGTAATTATCGTAATTACGATAATAATTGCAGCCGCAAGAATGTAATTCTTTGGGAGCACACATCTGTGGGCATCAGGCAAATCAAACATGGATAATTCCATATTTAAAAATGGCTGTCCAAGCAAAGGGGCTCCTATAGCAAGTCCTAAAATTGCCGCTATTACACTTACCCAAAATCCGTATGCAATATAATGGATTGTAACTCTTCTATTTCTAAATCCTAAAGCTTTTAGCGTACCAATCTGTACTCGCTGCTTCTTTACAAATCGGCTCATTGTCGTCACAACTGAAAGTCCCGCAATAAAAACAAATAGGACTGTGAACATGCCAGAATATGTGTCACCCTCTTCTGACTCAGATTTCAGGGTAGCATAAGATTGCCACACATCTCTTCCTGTTATAGCGCTTATCGATGTGTCATCCAGCTCGTACAATTCATTTTTAACTGTCTTTAGTTTATTTTCAAATTCATCTAATTCATTTGATTTAATATATGGATTTGGAGCTACACCTGCTACATCAACTATGGCATTAGGATAAACAAAACACTCTTCTATATCAAAATCTGGATCTACGGCTTTTATAAATGCTTCTTTATCTGATATATCTGCCTCCTTGATGTCCATCTTTTTAAGAATCTCATCATAAAGATATTCCTTAGGAAATTCTTTCATGGACAAATATGCCCATCCAAAATCTGCAGCATCCTGGAATATAACTGTTGGGTCAGATACCGTATATACGTGATCTGGTGAAGATACAATTCCTCGAACTTTCTCTGTGAATTCATAGCCTTCAATATAAAATGTAAGTTCATCTCCAACCTGAATATCTCTGGCCTTGGCAAAATAATATCCTAGCCAAACTCCATCTTTATCTGGGCTGTAATCCTCTCCATCTCTTAAATACAAAGATGAAATATTTTTTTCAGTATCCTCTGTGTCTAAGAAATTCAGCTCAGCTGGAATATTTTCAATCTCCGAGTCCTCTGAATTTTCTACATCAACTGAACCCTGCATGGACAGATATCTTTCCACATCTGCCACATTGTCTAATGATTTTATTTTTTCTAATTCATCATCTGTAAAGTTCTCACCATACAGCCATAGGTCCTGCAGATTATTCTTTTCGTAAAATTCAACGGATGAGAATTTCAATCCATCAGAAAAAGCACTGATTCCTGTAAAAGCCATAATCGCCAAAAATATCATGGCAAATATAGTAAAGAACTGTCCAAAGTTTCCCTTTATTTCTCTGAATAATTTTTTTCTAAACATCTTACCATTGAACCTCATCTATGTTTGCTGGGTTTGCGTTCTCTTCAACACTCTTAATCTTTCCGTTTTTTACGCGGATAACAACATCTGCAATGTCCGCAATGAGTGCATTATGTGTAACGATGATAACTGTATTGTTGCCTCTTTCCTTTGTAGTTTGCTTCTTCAAAATCTTTAAAATCATTACACCAGTCTGAGAGTCAAGGGCTCCTGTTGGCTCGTCACATAATAGTAACGCTGGATTTTTTGCGATAGCGCGGGCGATGGAAACTCGCTGCTGTTCACCACCTGAAAGCTGATTAGGGAACTTATTTATGTGCTCCAATAAACCTACATCCTCAAGTGCTTTTGTGGCATCTAATGGATTCTTTACGATTTCATTAATCAACTCCACATTTTCTTTTACTGTAAGTGAAGGAAGAATATTGTAAAACTGGAATATAAAACCAACTGATTCTGCTCTAAAATCGCTGAGCTTATTCTCAGAGTAGCCAGTTATGTTTTCCCCATTTACAATCACTTCTCCCTCTGTTGGTACATCCATTCCACCAATGAGATTTAGTAGTGTAGATTTTCCCGCACCTGAAGGTCCAAGTATTACTACAAGCTTGCCTTCCTCAATATCCAAATCTACATGATCTAGTGCGCGATATTCCTTTTCTCCCACGTTATAAACCTTAGATACATTTCTTAATGATACTTTATTCACCTGTCTCCTCCTTACATCTATAATTCCATCAATATACATTCCAACTAGCCCTTAACTAAAAAAAAGATAACAGCGTTATTTACATAACACTGTTATCTTAAATCTTTAGGTTAGCCATGTCAAACCTTAGTTATATAATTGCTACTTGTTGATTCTCTCCTTTATTCCCAATCTCTTAACACATCCAAACCTAATAGCAATGCTTTTTCATGCGAACTGGTGCCAAAATCCCTTGTATCATAATCATGAACATTTGCAAGAGAATCTGCCGTAAATAAGAACTGGCCAAATGATGCGCCTCGCTTTCTAGCGCAGGCTGCAAGGGCAGAGCACTCCATCTCAACCACACTACAGCCCTCTTCCAGTCTATACTTAACCATATCCTTTGTTTCACGGAAAAATCCATCTGTAGTCCATGTTGTGCAGGTAACAAAAGGCAGTTCGTGCTTTTTAAAGCAGCTTTCTATTACTTTTACAGGTTCTTCATCCAGTTCAATAAAACGTGTTGCTGGAAGATAATGATAAGATGTTCCCTCTGCTCTAAGGGCTTTTGTAGGAACAAGAAAAGCATTCTCTGGAATATCTGCAAGTACACCACATGAACCTGTAGCAATAATCTTCTTACATCCACAGCTGACAAGTGTATCAAGTACCTGGGCTGCCGCTGCAGCTCCGATTGGGGACTGCACTAAGCACAAATCTTCATTTCCCTCGTGTAGAACATATATCTTAATATTATGGGAGACTGTTATCAGTTCCTTTGCCACATCAGCATTGTTCTCCTTGGCATATTCATGAATAACATCCCCTAGGAAAGCAAATAAGCACTTTTCAGGAAGCTTCAAATCCTCCATGTCATGATTTGGAGCTATAACCTCAATTGAACTGTCATCATATTCTAATATTGGTATTTCGTTTTTAATAATCATTTGTATTCTCCCTTGCTGTCTCATTTGGGCAGTACTACAGCTATTTTTTTCTTCTGTACTGCTCATTTTGACTTTCTCGGGCAGTGCTAGCGCTAAATTCTTCTTCTGCACTGCCCATTTTGACTTCTCCGGGCAGTGCTAACGCTAAAATCTTCTTCTTGTACTGCCCGTTTCGGCTTCTCCAGGCAGTGCTAGCGTCAAAATCTTCTTCTGTACTGCCCATCTTGGTTTCCTCGGGCAGTGCTAACGCTAAAATCTTCTTCTGTACTGCCCATTTTGACTTCTCTAGGCAGTGCTAGCGCTAAATTCTTCTCTAGCACTGCTTTTTCTTCAATTCATCTTTGTAGTAAAAGAATGCAATTACCTCTATTGCACATTGAATTCCTAGTAAAAGCATAACAAATAATCTAACCTGCGAAATAGTAAGTGTAGTTTTTTCACCTATAAATGCTGTAATTAATCCCCACACAATTACCATATACCACAATACATACGATGAAACTGCCTTCGCCTTAGTGATTATAGTTTTTATTTCAGCATTTTGATTTGATTTATATTTAATTCCAACATATATCATCCAAATAGCCCAGCCTAAAACGAAAACCCCTGCAATTATTCCCACTACTGCTAAAAATGTCTGACTCATCATAATAATTATCCTCCTACGCATTAAACCTTCTTATAAACCAAATACATTCTTGCAAATAAACACTACCGTGCAACTTAATATACCTGAAATTAATCCAGCAAGTATCATAACTGCTACAGTCTGATATGGTCGTTTACCAATTTCCTGTTGTTTGCTTTTTTCATCTAGGCTCTTGCCATTCATAAATGTCACTATTTCCTTATAGGTGACTATGTCATTTTCTTTTTCAATTGCATTTAGCTTGACTGAAAAAAACAACACTGCTAAAGCTATAATGCCTTCTGGAATCAGTGACCACATACCCATACGTAAATACAGCGGACCGAATGTAACAATTAGAATTCCTACACATGCTAGCATCATTTTTCCGTAATACTTCATTTGTTTTACATCTTGTTCATTAATAATCTCTTGCATTTGTTCTACATCTCCTTTGACTAGTTGATCTAGAGAAATTTCAAAAAGATTACTTAGTAAAAGAATACTTTGAATATCAGGATAGCTTTTCTCATTTTCCCAATTAGAAATTGTTTGCCTCGACACAAACATCTTCTCTGCTAGCTCATCCTGATTCCAATTGTGTAAGCTTCTAAAATCCTTTATTCTTTTTCCAAGTTCCATTTGTTTTCTCCTTGTTGTCCTAATACTACCCAAAGGGCGATATATCTGCCATCAAAAACCTTTTACATATCCTCAAATAATTATGTAAAAAGTCTTTTACATCCCTATTTTTCCAGCGTCAATGTCACATCTTTACTTCCAAGCATATCTGTCAATTCTTCCTTTGACATATCAATATGACCTAGTCTTGTGTATGCCCAGGAATTGCTACCATAAAAAATAACAATCTGATTTCCAGAATACAAAACTATATCACCATAGTCCGTTGTAGTCTGCTTGTCGTCTCTGACAATACTTTTTCCTATGGAACCAACCTGCTCAAAGCCTCCGTACATGGACATTTCCACTGTAAGGGGACTCATTTCTTTTAAAGCTTCTACAGAAGAATTTTCTTCCCAAGTCACAGGGACTTCTGTTCCATCAATTTTTAACTTCATTGCATCAGTTTCCTCCACCTCATCAACATTTTCAGTTACAGCTTCTTCTATAACAGCTGCCTTCAATCATATCGTAATCTCTATCTGATTACCTTCAATCCCTACAATACAACTCTCATAATATCCATCGCCTGTAGTACGTGGTCCGCTAACTATGTCATAACCATCTAATTTTAATTGCTCTGTCATAGCATCTACCTTTTCCTTGCTACCAACAGAAAAAGCGATGTGAATGTAACCAGTGCAGTTAATCGGCTTATCTATTTCATAAATATCTGGCTTATTCATTATTTCAAGCCTTGCACCATCATCAAATGATATGAAGTAAGATCTAAAGTCAGTTTGGGGATTATGGTACCCATCATTAGATTTCCCATCAAGATACTTAACAAAGAAATCTCTAGCCCCTTCCAAGTCTGCAACGTACATTGCTATATGTTCAATTTTCATACTGTCCCTCCAAGTTCCATCATCTAGTGCAAAATAAATCATAGCTCCGGTTTTTATCTCATCTTCAATATGCTCAATAGTTTCACAAATTGTACTCCAGTTCTTTCTATTCTACACTATATGATGCCATATAATTAAAAAAGTAAAGATACACACAATAGTATATCATGTGTATGTTTACTTTAATAAAAAACTTTTTAATTAATACAACTTTGCACCAGCTGGGATGACTTAGCTAGAATAAGAAGCTTCATAGTCGGGAGGTCAAACGAATGCCATCCCACTTTCCAACTATACATCTACAATACGATTAATCTTCTTATAAGTGATAATAAAATGTCCCTTCTTGAAGAAGAATTTAACATCCCTTTCGACCGCCAACAACTTGCTGATTATCTTAATCTTGAGCGCAGTGCTCTCTCAAAGGAACTTGGTAAAATGAAAAAGGACGGTCTTATCGAAGTCAGGAAAAATCATTTTAAATTATTATCATAAATCCTAATGCATTACCTGTATGTTTTATAAATAAGTTTGGCAAAAATAAAACAAAGAAAGCTTCCAAGCAGCATAAGCCATATAGTAAGCAGATTTCTTTCTTGTATGCAATATCCATATACTAAGCCAATTGTGCTTATTACCATTCCCAGAACACCGCCCATAACAAGTGCTCCAAATCCTCTCAAAAGTCGTACTTTGGGCAGTTTTCTGTCAAGCCTCGCTATTCTTTCAGAAACAAGCTCTGCTATTCCAATCATCATGAAAATAGCCGGTATTACTGAGAGTACAATGATACCAAACAATCCCCATGAAGAAATGAACTCCGGCTTTCGGGTAAAACAGCTTACCAGGCAGGTAATATAAATAATCCATCCAACATTACCAGGTATGTCATAAGCCAGCCATCTTGCATTCGAAATATCCGTTACGTAGATTCTGTCCTCACAGGGTTTCCACGGAATGCAGCGGTTTACCTTAGTCTTATATGTCTCATATTCAGCACCATATAAATCCAAAAGCCACTTCTCTTCCGAGTTTATAAGTGTGATTGTCATAATAATCCAGTTTATCACAGGCAGGACAAGCATCCATATGTTATGCCACATAAGGGTGATACCTGCAAAGGCAATCCACCAGCCGCTGTACATGGGGTTTCTAACCCAAGCATATATTCCGTTTGTCTTAAGCTTGTTGCTCTCTATATGATCATCCATATCTGAACGAACCGCACCGATAAACCATATAAATATGCCTGATACTATCAGTATGGTTCCCACAATCTTGAATATCATTTTCCAAGGGGAATTTAATATACCAATCCTAAATATATATCCGAAGAGTATAATACCCATCAAATTAACAGCGCCCATTCCAAAAATCATATATGGACCTATTCCAAATAACGGTAGCCTTTGTCCATCCTTGTTATAATTCTTTAACACGTTTTATGATCTCCCTTTCCGAATTACTTAAAGGTTACTTTTATAATCTGCATCTTAACAAGTCCATCACAGAATTTAATCATCAGCTTGTGGAACAAGCTGACATCTTTATATATATCCCTATATCCGCGCATATAACTTTTTGCTGACACATCTGCAAAATCACCGGACCAGTTTCTAAGCTCATCCTTATCTTCTAATGAGAAAAATGCGTCAACCTCAGATATTCCGGCTTCCTTAAGCCAAGTTTTTGTCATCATCTTTGCTCCACGCCTGTTACAGCAGTCGAAGACAAGAACGGCTCCCGGAAATCTCTTTGCCATCTTCTGAAACAATGCTTTCACATCATCTGTCTTAAAGTAATAAAACACGCCGGATGCAAATAAGACCGCACCGTTGCTGCAATCAATCTCATCCATCCAGGCCTCATCGTTAAGGTCAAAAGCAAGGTTTCTTTCTCTGTCGCTCTCAGGAAGCAATTCATTTCTGACAGCAATCACATCAGGCATATCGATGTTGTAGCCTTTACACTTTCCGTTATCACATTTGCGAAAGGTATCATCGAGCCCGCATCCAAGATTGACCACCGATGCCTTTGGATTTTTCTTTAAATAATCCTTTACTTCCCAGGCTAAGTCATACTGCCTTTGCGCAACCTCCAGCGCTCCAAAGAGACCTGCTGCGCTTTCCATCTTTTTGCCCTTTTCTGCAAAGTCGTAATCCAGCATGCCACATATACGCTCTGCTTCCGGATCCTTGAACAGATTTGGAAAGTGTTCCGAGCAAACTTTTCTGCCATACAGTGGAATAATCAGGGTCTCTTGTACAGTATTTTTTTCGATGTGATATTTTTTTCCGTTATACATATGTCAATTCGCCTCTTTCTTTTTTGTCAGGCACAAAGCACAGACCAAATATAATACAAGCCATCCGAAGGATTCAGATCCCGAATCCAGCCCCTCAGATATCAGATTAAGCAGATTTCCAAAGAGAATTCCAAATATCGGACAGCATATGATCATCCACTTCTTTACCGGTATCATTTCCTTTAGAACCATTCCGATCCATCCTATAGTGACAAAAAGGTCGCAGACCAAAAATCCTATAGCCAAAGGCACCAATTCGCTCTTCAACACTCTCATCGTCATGGAGACTGCAGTAGGAATATCTCCGGTTGCCTCCATGCCCGCATTAAACACGACAGGTAGGATGCATATACCAATATGGATAAACGCGAAGTAAAGGATGCCTCCCCAATTGGCAATTTTGAACAGCTTATAAAGCTTGGAATCTTTTAGGTTATACTCTGTTTCCATTACCTTCAACAATTCAGTTGCAGCATAGGCAAACATGGCAGCACATAAAAATCCAAGGACAGACGAAACTGCATATCTCCAATCAGGAGCCACATTCCAGGATATACCCATATAGGCATCCGGATCTGAGGATGTACCAATCGTCCCATATCCAATCAGATAATCTCCTATTATGGCAAACACCATTGCATAACACCCAAACAATATTCTTTGTTTTGACTTCATAACTTACCTCCTACTATAGCGAAAATCGCATTTTCTTCTATCGTCATTATATCTCATCTTGTTAGTTATCGCTAACTATATATTCGAAAAGAGGGACTGCACATAGCAATCCCATCCTTCAAATACAATCTATAATTCATGATAATAAGGGCAAATATTTTCATAATGTCCATCTTTCATTCTGAATCCGCCCGGAATAGTTCCAAGCTGCTTGAATCCGAGGCGTTCATATAAATGCCTGGCATGTATATTACTCTCAACAACAGCATTAAACTGAAGTACTCTAAATCCCAGCTCATTTCCCTTCTTAATGCAGTCCAATACCAACTGCTCTCCAATATGCTTACCACGGGCATCTGATGAAACAGCGTAGCTTGCATTACAGATATGTCCGCATCTTCCAACATTATTAGGATGCAAGATATATAGCCCAAGTACCTTGCCATCATCTTCTGCAACTCCGGTAAAACTTTGTGCAGCGAAAAACTCTGAGCCAGTCTCCCTGTTCAAAAGCTCTTCCTGTGGGAAAACTATTCCTTCATCTACGACTTCATTCACACTTTAAATTGTGAAGCAGGCGAGCTAGTCTATATACTTTACATTAACATACTTTGTAGCTCTTGCTTGTCCAATCTTTTTTACAGAGCCCTCCTTTACCATTTTACCAAGAACAGCTTCTACTGTTGTTGGACTAACATCTATCAGCAATTCACATATTTCAGATTTAGACACTGGTAGTACACTATTTAAAACTGTTTGTTCTATTCTTTCGCTTTTAGGAATTTTCTTTCCATTAACTGTCGAGAATCTTTTATCTAGTTCTTTATAGCATCTGTATAAAGTTGATAAAAAATTCTTCATAAACTCAAAATAGGAATTTTCATTCTCATGCCATCCTTGTGAAGAATCATGTAACGCTTCATAATAAAAATCCTTCGAATTATTAATTTGCTCCTCAAATGAAACGTATTTACAAACATCATATCCACTCTTATACAGTAATAAAATAGATAGCAATCTGGAAATTCGTCCATTACCATCTGAAAATGGATGTATACATAAAAAATCTAAAATTACACAAGGAATTAAGAGCAACCTATTAATTTTAGGATTATCTCTAGCATCTATATAAGCTAATATAAGCTGTTCCATTGCTTCATTAGTCTCATTTGCTGGAATTGGAGTAAAACGTACTTTTCGTCTTCCATTCTCATCAACTTGTAGAATCAAATTATCCTCTTCCTTATATTTTCCGGATAATTCATAACCAGCTAGATTTGTCATCATATGATGCATGTGTAAAATTGTATTTTCACTAAAGCTCATAGATTGATGATTCTTATGAATCTCATCTAATGCGTCTCTGTATCCTGCAATTTCACATTCACTATGATTTAATGGTGCACTATCACCATCTACAATTTCCTTAATTCTTGCATCAGTCGTAATGATTCCTTCAATAGCATTAGAACCCTTTACAGACTGCACTCTAGCGATTTTTTCAAGTTCTGTATATATACTTTGATTTTCATCCTTTCTCACAGATGATATGGCATCAAATGCAGCAATTGATGCTGTCAAATTAACCATTTCAGCAGGCAACATTCCTTCATCTAAAAATGAGTAATCAAATTTATGCATACTGTACCTCCTCAAGTATCTGCATATAATATACAAGAAAATATGCAGATACTCAAGCAGTATCTGCATATATTTCTATATTTTATCTGCAGATACTTTATTCATCTACTTGATATCATGTGCAGTTACAGCTTCTTCTATAACAGCTGCCTTCAATCATATCGTAATCTCTATCTGATTTCCTTCAATCCCTACAATACAACTCTCATAATATCCATCGCCTGTAGTACGTGGTCCGCTAACTATGTCATAACCATCTAATTTTAATTGCTCTGTCATAGCATCTACCTTTTCCTTGCTACCAACAGAAAAAGCGATGTGAATGTAACCAGTGCAGTTAATCGGCTTTTCTATTTCATACATATCAGGCTTATTCATTATTTCAAGCCTTGCACCAGCTGGGATGTGGTTATCAATCATAAGAAGGTGAAGCTCCTCGTCATCGCTGTCCTTAAGATTGTTAACAGCGCTAAGAAGCATACCGCATGATTCGATACCCATCATTGGTCTTGGTGGAAGGTTTGTAATAGCTACAAGTGTCTTGCCA
>SVER01000043.1 GCA_015057315.1 Pseudobutyrivibrio ruminis
CAATGCTCTTTTTATTTTGAACTCCCGAAAATAAAGGATTTAGTAACAAAAAAGGGGGTGTCAGATTTGACACTACCGAGCAAATATTGGAGGAGAATACATGAAAGTTTTAATAGTAGGTAGCGGCGGACGTGAGCATGCAATTGCGCTTGCGGTTTCAAGAAGCCAGAGAGTAGACAAGATTTACTGTGCACCAGGTAATGCAGGTATTGCTGAGCTTGCAGAGTGCGTAGATATAAAGGCAATGGAATTTGATAAGCTGGTAAGCTTTGCCAAGGAAAAGGAGATTGACCTTACAATCATCGGCATGGATGACCCACTTGTAGGGGGTGTGGTTGATGAATTTGAAAAGGCTGGCCTTAGATGCTTTGGCCCTAGAAAGAATGCAGCTATCATTGAGGGTTCAAAAGCATTTTCTAAGGATTTGATGAAGAAATACAATATCCCAACAGCAGGCT
The DNA here is from genome assembly GCA_015057315.1 of Pseudobutyrivibrio ruminis. Lineage (GTDB taxonomy): Bacteria > Bacillota > Clostridia > Lachnospirales > Lachnospiraceae > Pseudobutyrivibrio > Pseudobutyrivibrio ruminis_D. The sequence goes on from SVER01000043.1 coordinate 459, forward strand.
ATGAGAATTTCACAGACCCAGAGGCTGCCTTAAAGTATCTTGAGACAGCAAAATACCCAATCGTATTGAAGGCTGATGGACTTGCACTTGGCAAGGGCGTGCTTATCTGTGAGAATCATGAAGAGGCGATAGCAGGTGTTGCAGAAATCATGCAGGATAAGAAGTTTGGAAACGCCGGCAACACAATGGTTATCGAAGAGTTCATGACAGGCCGCGAGGTTTCTGTACTTTCATTTGTAGATGGAAACACAGTAAAGATTATGTCATCTGCTCAGGATCATAAGCGTGCAGGCGATGGGGATACTGGCCTTAACACAGGTGGTATGGGTAACTTCTCACCATCTCCATTCTTCACAAAAGAGGTAGAGGAATTCTGCCAGAAGAATATCTTCCAGCCTACAGTAGATGCTATGAAGGCTGAGGGAAGAGAGTTCAAGGGCGTTATCTTCTTTGGACTGATGCTTACAGAGGATGGCCCAAAGGTGCTTGAATATAATGCAAGATTTGGAGATCCGGAAGCTCAGGTAGTGTTACCACGTCTTAAAAATGATATAATCGATGTAATGGAAGCTTGCATTGACGGTAAGCTTGATGAAATCGACCTTCAGTTTTCTGATGAAGCGGCAGTTTGCGTAGTACTTGCTTCAGATGGTTATCCAGTTTCTTACGAGAAGGGATTTCCTATTACAGGCTTTGATAAGTTTAATAACAAGGATTATTTCTGTTTCCATGCAGGAACTGCCTTTAATGATAAGGGTGAGATTGTCACAAATGGCGGACGTGTACTTGGTATAACAGCTCTTGGTGATACATTAGTAGAGGCTAGAGCAAAGGCTTATGAAGCTACTGAGTGGATAGATTTCGAAAATAAATATATGAGACATGATATCGCAAATGCGATATTAAATAACTAGCAACGAGGAAGATATGCACGAATTAGCAGTAACAGAATATGTATTTAATTTGGTAAAAAAGCAGGCTGATGCCAATAATGTAGAAAAGGTAGAAAAGATTCATCTGCTTATTGGTGACCAGTGTGATTATGTACCAGAGATTATTGAGGAATACCTGCAGGTAATGAGCGAGGGCACACCCCTTGATGGTGTTAAGGTGGATGCCAAGGTAAAGGAATCTACAGTTAGTTGTAAGGATTGTGGGGCATCACATACCCGCCATGAATTTACAGGAAGTTGCCCTAAATGTGGCAGCGATAATCTAAAGCTTAACCGGTGCACAGATTTTATTGTGGAAAACATCGAGGTTAAATAATTATTCTGATACAGAAGGTTTTTACAAATGACAATCATACTAGATAATATAAGCAAATCATATAATGGCAAAAAGGTACTTGATAATCTAAAAGTAGAGATAGAGGATGGCAGATGCTATGCTTTTGTAGGAGAAGAAGGCTCAGGCAAGACTACTGCTCTTAAGATATTCATGGGGCTAGAGCAGCCTGATGAGGGAAGCGTAGCTAGAATGGGAGATTATAAATATCCTACTCTTCACAGTGCATATGTATCTCAGGATGGCCAGCTTAATCTTAAGAAGAGCGCTACCTGGAATGTGAAAAAGGCTCACAGATGGGCTAGTAAAGGTAGGGCAGCTGAGGAACTTTCAAGATTCCTTGATGCAGATAGATTGGAGCTTCCTGTTAGCGAGCTAACTCCAGTTGAACGCCGATTGGTGGAGCTAACCAGAGCATTCTTTGTTCCTGCTGATTTTATCGTTTTGGATGAGCCATTTGAGGGAATGGATGAAGAGCTAAGGTCTAAATGCCTGGATTACATAATGAAGATAAAAGGCAATCGACCTCTGTTGATAGCTCAGAGAACAGAAGATGGACTTGATTTTGCTAGAAAGATAAGATTGTCATAATGTAGAGGGGATGACTATGGTAAATACGATAATAGATTATTTGCAGGGAATGAACGATGGGGCAGTTGCCATACGTCTTGTTTTGGCTACATTATGTGGAAGCTTGATAGGATGGGAGCGTGTAGTTAGACGGCACAGCGCAGGTATCCGTACATTTGCCTTGGTTAGTTTAGGCTCTGCAGTTGCCACGGTTCTTAACTTATATCTTGCAATACTTCCTAACATGGATGCAGATGTAAGCCGTATTCCTGCTGGAGTTGTAAGCGGTATTGGCTTCCTTGGCGCAGGTACTATTATTGTAACAGGACGAAACCAGATAAAAGGGCTCACTACTGCAGCATCTCTTTGGGTGGCATCATGTATGGGAATGGCTTTTGGTGCAGGCTATGTGTTTGTGGGATTTGTATGCTTTGCTCTTGTTATGATTGCAAATGTTGTCCTTGTTCATGTAAGCCAGCAGATTGAAGAAAATAGCCGTTATGTCAGCATCTATATAGAGGTTGAGGAAACCAATGGTGTCAAAAAGCTTAGGAAGAAATTTTCCGAGATGGGTTACAGCATAAGCAGTATGAATAAGACTAAGGATAAGACACTTTCTGGTTCTGACACAGCCCTTATGATAGAGCTTGATTTCGGCAGCAAGCATTCTCATCAGGAGCTGTTGGATGCTCTTAATAATTTAGATTTTGTAAGTTATGTTGAAGAGGTCTAGGATATTTATTTTTTACTAGAAACTAATTTTTTGAATTAAGGATTTTTACTTCCTCACATTATATTGTTTTTAGAAGCTGAATAGTTTCTACTGCAACTGTCAACATTATAATGGAGGGAATTCTATGAATATTTTAGTAAGTATTATTACTGGCGGAATTGCTGGTTGGCTAGCTGGTATAATCATGAGATCCAACCACAATGTACTTATCAATGTGTTGCTTGGTTTGGCAGGCGGCGCAGTGGGTGGATTTATCCTAAGACTCCTTGGCATTTACGCTTATGGTTTCCTTGGAAATATACTGGTAGCTATCATTGGCGCTTGTCTTTTGATATTTATTGCAAAAAGATTTTAGGAAGAAAACCTATTTAAAGTCTGACGAATTGTAGGATTCGTCAGACTTTTTTGTTATACTAATAAAAGTGAGAGTTAATTATGGAAAATTTCGGAGGGTGATTATGATTAGAGATGGTAAGGTTTGGATTGCAAATACAAAATCAGGAGAGCAGATTTTTATTCTTCCTAAGATGGCTAACAGACATGGGCTTATTGCTGGTGCAACAGGAACAGGAAAGACTATCACACTAAAGGTGATGGCAGAGTCTTTTTCTGATATGGGAGTGCCTGTTTTTCTTGCTGATGTAAAGGGCGATATTGCAGGCATGATAAATCCTGGCAAGGATAGCGAGGATATGCAGGCTCGTATAACGAAGTTTGGATTAGATTCCCAAGGCTTTTCTTATCATAATTTTCCAGTTACCTTTTGGGATGTTTTTGGTAAGAATGGAATCCAGGTTCGCACCACCATTACAGAGATGGGACCGCTGCTTTTATCTAGAATTCTTGATTTAAACGAAAATCAAAGCAGCATTCTTTCCATAGTTTTTAAAATTGCAGATGAAAACAATCTTGCCTTAATTGATACTAAGGATTTAAAGTCCATGCTTAATTATGTGGCTGATAATAATAAGGAATTTGAGGATGAGTATGGAACACTTAACAAGCAAAGTATAGGCGTTATTCAAAGAGCTGTTGTGGCACTGGAGATGGCTGGGGGCGAGCAGTTTTTTGGAGAGCCTGCAATAGATATAAGAGATCTGTTAACAGTAGGTGAGCAGGGACGTGGAATGATTCACATTCTTGATAGTAGGAGCCTTATTAACAATGGCACCCTTTATTCTACATTCCTTCTTTGGATGCTTTCGGAATTGTTTGAGACTATGCCAGAGGTAGGTGATTTGGATAAGCCGAAGATGGTTTTCTTCTTTGATGAGGCTCATCTTTTGTTCAAGGATACACCAAAGCATTTGATTGAAAAGATAGAACAGGTTGTTAAGCTGATTCGATCTAAAGGAATTGGTGTTTATTTCATCACCCAAAATCCTAGAGATATTCCAGATGGGGTATTGGCGCAGCTTGGAAATAAGATTCAGCACGCTCTTAGAGCATACACACCATCTGACCAAAAAGCTATTAAGGCGGCAGCAGATTCATTCCGTGAGAATCCTGCATTTAAAACAGTTGATGTAATAGAAGCTCTTGGTACAGGTGAAGCAGTAGTATCGGTGCTTCAGGAGGATGGAACACCATCTGTTGTGGAGCAGGCAGCTATACTGCCACCTCAGTCTCAAATGGGTGGTATCTCAGATTCAGAGAGGGATAGTGCAATAAAGGGAAGTATCCTTTATTCGAAATATGCTAATGGTTATGATGCCGAGTCGGCTTATGAGCTGTTGCAGAGAATGGGAATTGAAAAAGCTGAGGCTGAGGCAAATGCTAAGGCTGAGGCAGAGGCTGCAAAGGCGGCAGCAAAGGAGCAGGCGGCAGCGGAAAAGGCAGCAGCCAGAGAAGCTGAAAAGGAAGCTAACCGCAAGAAGAGAGCAGCTAAATCAGTAGGTACAACAGTAGCTGGCACAGTAGGACGAGAGGTTGGAAAGAAGCTTGGCAAGCAACTTGGCGGCAAGTTCGGTCAAACACTTGGCGGCAATACAGGCGCCCAGCTATTTAGAGGCTTGCTTAACACATTGATTAAATAATTAGATTAATCGTTCATTAAACTTTTTAAGGATTTGTTCCTTATTCACCTGGCTCCAGTCTAAAAGATGGCTGTAGATTTCTGCAATCAGCTGGTTCTTAGAGATTGGAGCTTGGCCATTTTTGAAAAGTGAACCGACGATTGATTGTAAGTCTTCGGGGAATTGGCTTATATCAGAGTCGAAATTAATGCCGATTCCAACAACAATCCATTGAACCATTCCAGAATCAAATTCGATTCCAGATTCAGTTAGAATCCCGCAAACCTTACGCCCATCAATGAATAAATCGTTGATGGGTTTTATTTTTGGAGAAAGACCGGTTAAGCTTTCTATTGAATCTGAAACAGTAATGCCAGTGTAGGCTGTGATAACATCTGGCTCTAATGTAGGAAGCATTTCTGGGGAGAGGATAACACTCATGTAAATGCCACCCTCAGGAGAATAGAAGCTGTGGGTGCCTCGGCCTTTACCGATAGTCTGGCTTCGTGCGATTACAAGAGAACCATGACAAATCCCGTCCATAGCCATTTCCTTGGCGGTTTTGTTGGTTGAATCCAGGGTATCAAAAATGTGGATAAGAGCTGAATCAATATTTCTATCCATATTAGAAAGGATTCCCTGGGCTGAGATGATGTCGTTGCTTTCACCTAAGCGATACCCCTTTTTGTTTACAGCTTCAATTACATAGCCTTGCTTTCTAAGCTCATTTATGGCTTTCCAAATAGCATTTCTGGATATGCCAAGGGAAGAAGCAATGGCTTCACCAGAGATATAAGTATTTTTATTTTTTTCTAGTAATTCTAAAACTTTGTCTTTTGAACTCATGGGATTCTCCTTGGAGGGTAACAATACTTTGATGCTCTAAAGTGGTAAAGTTTACTAAACTCTCCATATATATATTAGAAGTATTTATGCTATTTTGTCAAAGTTATTAAAATGGGTCACAACTTCTTGAATTTCACACTTTAGTGCGATAAACTATTAAAAATGGTTTATATATATAAGGGAAGGAATAATCATGACTTACAACATTGGTGTAATCAAAGGAGACGGAATTGGACCGGAAATCGTTACAGAGGCAGTAAAGGTGTTAGATGCCGTTGGTGCTAAGTTCGGTCATCAGTTTAACTATAATGAGATTCTTATGGGAGGCTGTTCAATCGATACAACAGGAGAGCCTCTTACAGATGAGGCAATTGAAGCAGCAAAGGCTTCAGATGCAGTGCTGATGGGTTCAATCGGTGGCAACACATCTACCAGTCCTTGGTACAAGCTACCTGCTGATAAGCGTCCAGAGGCCGGATTACTTAAGCTTAGAAAGAGTCTTAATCTTTTCGCAAATCTCAGACCAGCATATTTATATGAAGAATTAAAGGAAGCTTGTCCTCTAAGGGATGACATTATTGGCGAAGGCTTTGATATGATGATTATGCGTGAGCTTACTGGAGGACTATATTTCGGAGAGCGCTCTACTAAGGAAGAGAATGGACAGCTTGTTGCCAGAGATTCGCTAACATATTCCGAGACAGAAATCAGACGCATTGCAAAGCGTGGTTTTGATATTGCCATGAAGCGACGCAAGAAGGTTACATCTGTTGATAAGGCTAACGTACTTGATAGCTCAAGACTTTGGAGAAAGATTGTTGAGGAAGTGGCAGCTGATTATCCTGAGGTTTCCTACGAGCACATGCTTGTGGACAACTGCGCAATGCAGCTTGTAAAAGACCCTGGACAGTTTGATGTAATTCTTACTGAGAACATGTTCGGAGATATTTTATCTGATGAAGCATCCATGGTTACCGGTTCCATTGGAATGCTTTCGTCAGCATCACTTAATGATACAAAGTTCGGACTATATGAGCCATCAGGCGGCAGTGCACCTGATATTGCAGGAAAGGGCATAGCAAATCCTATAGCTACAATTCTTTCTGCAGCAATGATGCTTCGCTACAGCTTCGATTTAGATGCTGAGGCAGATGCCATTGAATCTGCAGTAAAGAAGGTGTTAAAGGATGGCTTCCGCACCATAGATATTATGCCTCGCGACGGTTCAAACGTGAAGCAAGTTGGAACTGTGGATATGGGAACATTGATTGTAGAAAGATTATAAAAAGGCTTCCCCCTCTGGGGGAAGCTGTCACCGCAGGTGACTGATGAGGGGGGATGTAGAGACGACCCTCATCCGTCTGCTTCGCATCCACCTTCCCCCAGAGGGGGAAGGCTTAGAGAAAGGAGTCAACAAATGAGAAGTGACAATGCTAGAGCTGGCATGCAGCAGGCACCAGCGAGAAGTTTGTTTAATGCACTGGGATTTACCCCAGAAGAAATGAAAAAGCCAATGGTTGGTATCGTATCGTCCTACAACGAAATCGTACCAGGCCATATGAATATTGATAAGATTGTAGATGCTGTAAAGCTTGGCGTAGCCGAAGCAGGCGGTGTTCCAGTAGTTTTCCCAGCAATCGCCGTATGTGACGGTATTGCAATGGGACACATCGGAATGAAATATTCCCTTGTAACTAGAGATTTAATTGCAGATTCAACAGAGTGTATGGCACTTGCACATCAGTTTGATGCACTTGTTATGGTGCCAAACTGTGATAAGAACGTGCCAGGACTTTTGATGGCAGCAGCCCGCCTTGACCTTCCTACAGTTTTCGTATCAGGCGGCCCAATGCTTGCAGGTCATGTAGGTGGTCAGAAGCGTTCACTTTCTTCTATGTTTGAGGCAGTTGGTGCTTACGCCGCTGGCACAATGACAGAAGAGGATGTTGAAAATTACGTTGAAAATGTTTGTCCTACCTGCGGAAGCTGCTCGGGTATGTACACAGCCAATTCCATGAACTGCCTTACAGAGGCACTTGGAATGGGACTTAGAGGAAACGGCACAATCCCAGCAGTTTACTCAGAAAGAATCCGTCTTGCAAAGCACGCTGGTTACGCTGTCATGGATATGTATAACAAGGGCATCACAGCTCGTCAGATTATGACAAAGGATGCAATCCTTAATGCCCTTACAGTAGATATGGCCCTTGGATGCTCCACAAACTCAATGCTTCATTTGCCAGCAATTGCCCACGAAATCGGATTTGATTTCGATATCGAATTTGCAAATCCTATTTCTGAGAAGACTCCTAACCTGTGTCATCTTGCACCAGCAGGTCCAACATACATGGAAGACCTTAACGAGGCAGGCGGTGTATGGGCTGTTATGAAGGAGCTTGCAGACATCGGATTACTTAACACAGACTGCATGACAGTTACAGGCAAGACTGTTGGTGAGAATATTAAAAATGCTATTAATAGAAATCCAGAGGTTATCAGACCTGTGGACAATCCATATACAAAGACTGGTGGACTTGCAGTCCTTAAGGGAAATCTTGCACCAGATGGCTCCGTAGTAAAACGAAGCGCAGTTGTGCCAGAGATGCTTGTACACGAAGGTCCAGCCAGAGTATTTGACTCAGAGGAAGATGCTATTGCAGCCATCAAGGGTGGCAAGATAGTAGAAGGAGATGTTGTAGTCATCCGCTACGAAGGACCAAAGGGTGGTCCAGGAATGAGAGAGATGCTCAATCCTACATCTGCAATCGCAGGCATGGGACTTGGCTCATCAGTTGCCCTTATTACAGACGGACGATTCTCAGGAGCCAGCCGTGGAGCTTCCATCGGACATGTTTCCCCAGAAGCAGCTGTAGGCGGACCAATCGCCCTTGTAGAAGAAGGCGACATCATCGCCATCGACATTCCTAACTACACCATGACACTAAAGGTAAGTGACGAAGAGCTAGCTGCCCGTAAAGCAAAATGGCAGCCTCGCGAGCCAAAGGTAACCACAGGCTACCTTCGCCGCTACGCAGCACAGGTAACTTCCGGCAACCGCGGAGCAATCCTTCGCACACCAGAATTATAGAGGACTAGGAGATTATATATGTTATTAAATGGTTCAGAAATTATAATTGAATGTTTGAAGGAACAAGGGGTAGACACAGTTTTTGGTTATCCAGGTGGAGCAATTCTTAACCTGTATGATGAGCTTTATAAGCATAAGGATGAGATTCATCATGTGCTTACAAGTCATGAGCAGGGGGCGGCTCACGCAGCAGATGGTTATGCAAGGTCTACCGGCAAGGTTGGTGTGTGTCTGGCTACTAGTGGCCCAGGAGCAACTAATCTGGTAACAGGTATCGCTACTGCACATATGGATTCGGTGCCAATTATTGCCATTACATGTAATGTTGCAGTTCCTCTTCTTGGTAAGGATTCCTTCCAGGAGATTGATATATCAGGAATTACAATGCCAATCACAAAGCATAACTTCATAGTTAAGGATATCAAGGATTTGGCAGAGACAATCAGACGTGCTTTCGTTATTGCTAAGAGCGGTCGCCCAGGTCCTGTACTTATCGATGTGCCAAAGGATGTTACAGCTCCTAATAATAAATGTGAATATATGCCTATGAAGCCTATTCCTGTAGGTAGAGTTAAGAAGAATATTACTCCAGAAGCTTTGGAGGGCGCAGTAAGCCTTATTAAAAAGTCTAAGAAGCCAGTGATTTTTGTCGGTGGTGGAGTTGTGCTTTCAGGTGCGGCTAAGGAGTTAAAGAAATTTGTTGATCTTGTAGATGCTCCAGTTTGCGATACTCTTATGGGTAAGGGTGCATTTAGTGGAACAGATGAAAGATATACTGGAATGCTTGGAATGCATGGCTGTAAGGCTTCTAATCTTAGTGTTTCAGAGTGCGATTTGCTTATTGCAATCGGAACTAGATTTTCAGATAGAGTTCTTGGCAATCCAGATAAGTTTGCCAGCAACGCAAAGATTCTTCAGTTTGATGTAGACCCAGCAGAAATCAACAAAAACATCATTACTGATCATTCAATCATAGGTGATGTTAAAGAGATTTTGTCTAGATTAAATAAGATATTGGAACAGCAGAACCACGAAAAATGGGTGGCTCAGGTTAAAGAGCTTTCTGACAAGAATCCACTTAAGATTCCAGCTGAGGGGCTATCAGGACAGTTCGTTGTGGCTGAAACATATCGTCAGACTAAGGGCGAGGCTATTATTACTACAGAAGTTGGACAGCATCAGATGTGGGCGGCTCAGTTTTATAAATATAAAAAGCCACGTCAGCTTCTTACATCAGGCGGACTTGGAACAATGGGCTACGGTCTTGGAGCTGCTATTGGTGCGGCAACAGGAAATCCTGGCAAGAGAGTAATTAATATTGCTGGAGACGGCTGCTTTAGAATGAATATGAATGAGATGGCAACAGCTTCTAGAGAGAAGCTTCCAATCATAGAGATTGTTATTAACAATCATGTGCTTGGAATGGTTCGTCAGTGGCAGACCATCTTTTATGAAAAACGCTATTCTGCAACAGTTTTAGATGACGGCGTAGATTATGTAAAGCTTGCAGAAGCCATGGGGGCAACAGGAATCAGAGTTACTTCCCAGGAAGAATTCAAATTGGCACTCAAGGAGGCACTAGTCTCCGAGAAGCCAGTGCTTATTGACTGTATCATTGATTCTGATGATAAGGTATGGCCAATGGTAGCACCGGGAGCACCTATTAATGAGTTCTTTAAGGAAGACTAATTCTAAATAAAGGAGAGAGCGTAATGAGTAGAGTTTACAATTTTAGTGCAGGACCAGCAGTTTTACCAGAAGAGGTATTGAAGGAAGCAGCAGATGAAATGCTTGATTATAAGGGCTGTGGAATGTCGGTTATGGAAATGAGCCACAGAAGCAAGGTTTTTGATGAAATCATCAAGGACGCTGAGGCAGATATCCGTAAGCTTATGAACATCCCTGATAATTATAAGGTTCTTTTCCTTCAGGGTGGTGCAAGCCAGCAGTTTGCAGCAATACCTATGAATCTTATGAAGAATAAGAAGGCTGGTTATATCATCACAGGACAGTGGGCTAAGAAGGCATTTCAGGAAGCAAAAATGTATGGCGAGGCTGTAGAGCTTGCTTCATCAGCTGATGAGACATTCAGCTATATTCCAGATTGCTCGGATTTACCTATCACTGATGATATGGATTATGTTTATATCTGCGAAAATAACACAATCTATGGTACAAAATTTAAGACTCTTCCTAATACAAAGGGTAAGGATTTGGTAGCAGATGTTAGCTCATGCTTCTTATCAGAGCCAGTGGATGTTACAAAGTACGGTATCATCTATGGCGGCGTTCAAAAGAACGTGGGCCCAGCTGGTATGGTTATTGTAATTATTCGTGAAGATTTAATCAGAGATGATGTTCTTCCAGGAACACCAACAATGCTTAAGTATAAGACACAGGCAGACAATGACAGCTTGTATAACACTCCACCATGCTATGATATTTATATTTGTGGCAAGGTATTTAAATGGCTTCTCAAGAATGGCGGCCTTAGCGCAATGAAGGAGCTTAATGAGAAGAAGGCTAAGATTTTATATGATTATCTTGATTCTTCAAAGCTTTTCAAGGGCACTGTTAGAAAGGAAGATCGTTCACTTATGAACGTACCTTTTGTTACAGGCAATGAAGAGCTTGATGCTAAGTTTGTAAAGGAAGCAACAGCTGCAGGCTTTGTAAACCTTAAGGGCCACAGAACTGTAGGTGGTATGCGTGCTTCTATCTACAACGCTATGCCAATCGAAGGCGTAGAGAAGCTTGTTGAATTTATGCGTAAGTTCGAGGAGGAGAATGCCTAATGTTTACATATAATTGTTTGAATCCGATTTCAGATAAGGGCCTTATAAATTTTTCTACAGACTATAAAAAGGTTGAAAATATTAGTGATGCTGATGCATGCTTAGTTCGCTCAGCTGCCATGCATGATATGGAGCTTGGCAAGAAGCTTGCTTGTATCGCAAGAGCCGGAGCAGGTGTTAACAACATTCCACTTGATAAATGTGCAGAGGAAGGAATCGTTGTATTTAACACACCAGGTGCTAATGCAAACGGTGTAAAGGAGCTTGTATTCGCCGGAATGCTTTTGGCATCCCGCGATATCATTGGTGGTATCCAATGGGTAAACGAAAACAAGGATGACGAAAATGTTGGAAAGACAGCAGAGAAGGCTAAGAAGGCTTTTGCCGGAACAGAGCTTGCTGGTAAGAAGCTTGGTGTAATCGGGCTTGGTGCTATCGGTGTAAAGGTTGCTAATGATGCCACACATCTTGGCATGGAGGTTCTTGGCTATGATCCTTACATCTCTGTAAATGCAGCTTGGAATCTTTCTCGCAATGTTAAGCACGTTACTAATGTAGAAGAAATCTATAAGGAATGTGATTTCATCACAGTACATGTTCCACTTCTTGATTCTACAAAGGGAATGATTAACAAGGAAGCTGTACAGCTTATGAAAAAGGGGGTAGTAATCCTTAACTTTGCAAGAGACTTGCTTGTTGACGAGGCAGCAGTGATAAACGGCATTGAAGCAGGTAAGATTCGTCACTATGTTACAGATTTTGCTAATCCAACAGTAGCTGGTGTTAAGGGAGTTATCTGTACACCTCATCTTGGTGCTTCTACAGAAGAAGCCGAGGATAACTGTGCAGTGATGGCTGTTAAAGAAATCATGGATTACATGGAAAACGGCAACATCACCCACTCAGTAAATTATCCAGATTGTGATATGGGAATCTGCTCTGCAGAAAGCCGTGTAGCCATTCTTCACAAGAACAAGGCCGGTCTTATCGCATCATTTACAGGTATCCTTAGCAAGGAGAATGTAAACGTAGATGACATGACCAACAAGAGTCGCGGAGATTTCGCATACACACTTCTTGATTTAGGAACAAAGCTAACTGATGAAATTATCTCTGAGATTGAAAAGGTTGATGGGGTAATAAAGGTTAGAGTAGTGAAATAAATGATATTAAAGGCGGCTAATTTAGCCGTCTTTTTTCATCCTCTAAAGTGTGTTATAATAACACGGATTGTAAAGATTTGGAGGATTTCATGGATACAGTAGAAACAGTATCAGCCGATGAGCTAGTTCAAGATATTCAAACAGGCGTATTTCAACAACAGCTGGAAAGCTTGATTCCTAAGTTCTGGAGTTTCTTTTGGAGTGCTATTCTGGCACTTATCGTATTTTTCATTGGAACTCGTATTATTAAAGGCGTTATAAAGCTGTTTCACAGGGCAATGAACATTAAGGATGTTGATCCTGGCGTGGAGACATTCTTGGAGTCGGTCCTTAGATGGATTCTTTATATTATTCTACTTACCATTATACTTGGATTGTTTGGAGTGACTACCACTTCAATCTCCGCAGCTGTTGCAGGACTTGGTGTGACCATTGGTCTTGCATTGCAGGGTGCACTATCTAATTTTGCAGGCGGTGTGTTGATTCTTATTATGCATCCATTCAGGGTGGGGGATTATATTATCGAGCATGCCACTGGACAGGAAGGCACTGTTAGCAAGATTAATATCATTTATACCACTCTTAAGATGGTGGATGGCAGATTGGTGCAGATTCCAAACGGTACACTTTCAGCAACGTCTCTTACCAACTGTACAGCCCAGGAATATCGTCTATTTAACGAGACTGTTGGTATTAGCTATGATAGCGATATCAAAAAGGCTAAAGAGATTCTTAAATATATTGCAGAAAACTGCGAGCATAGGGTAGATGATATTCCTATTCAGGTGTTTGTATCTGAGTTGGGAGACAGTGCAGTGTTGCTAGGGCTTAGATTCCCTATAGAGATTGATTACTTTTGGCAGGCAAAATGGGACACCCTAGAAGAAATAAAAAATAGATTTGATAAAGCTGGTATTGAGATTTGCTTCAATCAGCTTGATGTCCATATTAAAGATAAATAGACTAGAAAGGCATAATATTGAATAACGCATACGAATTATTAAAAGAGGAAAAGCTTGAGGGACTTGATTCCTTAGGTTTTATATTTGAGCATAAGAAGACAAAGGCTAGAATATGTTTTATTTCAAATGATGATAATAACAAGGTATTCTACATTGGATTTAGAACGCCACCTAAGGATTCTACTGGTGTTGCTCATATCGTAGAGCATACAGTACTTTGCGGTTCAGATAAATATCCAGTAAAGGACCCTTTTGTAGAGCTTGTAAAGGGAAGCCTTAACACCTTCCTTAATGCTATTACATATCCGGATAAGACAGTTTATCCTATAGCCAGCACTAACAAAACAGATTACATGAATCTTATAGATGTATATATGGATGCAGTTTTCCATCCTAATATCTACAAGTATCGTGAAATCTTTGAGCAGGAGGGTTGGCACTATGAAATGGAGAACCCTGAAGCTGATCTTACAATAAACGGTGTTGTTTACAACGAGATGAAGGGTGCTTATTCATCACCTGATGATGTGCTTAATCGTCAGATACTTAATTCACTTTTCCCTGACACTACATACGCCATCGAATCAGGTGGAGACCCAAAGGTTATCCCAACACTTACATACGAGGATTTCCTTGCATTCCACAGCAAATACTATCATCCTAGCAATTCCTACATCTACGTATACGGAGATGTGGATATAGATGAGATTTTAGAGTATTTAGATACCAAATATCTCCGCTACTACGATTATCTAGAGGTAGATTCTGAAATAAACATGCAGAAGGCTTTTGATAAGCCAGCAGAGATAACAGTTGATTATCCTATAGGCGCAGACCAGGACACAGCTAATAACGCATACCTTTCTTATAACGTATGTATAGGCGATGTGCTGGATCCTAACATGTACAGGGCATTCGATATTTTAAATTACGCTTTGGTATCTGCACCAGGTGCTCCACTTTACAAAGCACTTATTGATGCCAACATCGCAGAAGATGTTGATTGTTCCTTCGAAGCATCTCAAAGACAGATGTATTTTTCAATTGTAGCAAGAGGTGCCAACGAATCCGACAAGGACAAATTCGTTAATATTATAGAAACTACTCTTAAGGACGTAGTTAATAAGGGCATCGATAAAAAGACTCTTTTTGCGGCTATCAACGGCGAACAGTTTAGAGCTAGAGAATTGGATTTTGGTAGCGCACCAAAGGGATTGATTATCGGTCTTCAGCTCCTTGATAGCTGGTTGTACGATAGAAATCAACCATTCTTACATCTACACGGTGTAGAAGTATTAGATAAAATTAAAACTAAAGTTAACAATAACTTATTCGACGAAATCGTAGATAAATATCTGATTTCTAACAACCATAAATCAATAGTTACACTCAGACCAAAGCAGGGACTTACAGCAGCTGATGATGCAGCCTTAAGAGAAAAGCTTGCTGCTAAAAAGGCTTCCCTTTCTGAAGAGGAGATAAAAGCAATTGTTGAGCATACAGCTTACCTAAAGGAATACCAGCAGACTCCTAGCTCAAAAGAGGATTTAGAAAAGATTCCTATGCTTAGCAGATTCGACCTTACAAGAGAGGCAAGACCAATAGATTTGGCTGTCTATGAGGAGGAAGGAACCACAATCCTTCACCATAAGGTACGCACTAACGGAATACATTATTTTAACATGGTGTTTGATATTTCCGATTTACCACTTTCAGAGGTACCTTACGTATCATTGTTAGAGCGTTTCATCGGATTACTGGATACTGAAAAATACACCTACACAGATTTCACTAACGAAATGTATCTCCACACTGGTGGAATTAGCACTAACACAGCTGTTCATGAAGTCTTCGGTGACCATGACAAATACAAAATGACATTTGAGGTTCGCTCAAAGTTCATTTATGAGGAGGCTGAACAGGCTAAAGATTTGGCCATGGAAATGATTTGCCACACCAAGTTTTCCGATACTAAGAGACTTAAGGAATTGATTACAGCTGAAAAGTCTCACATGGAATACGTACTTAATACAAAGGGCAATCAGGTGGCAGCCACAAGAGCAAGATGTGGCTTCTCTAAAAAGGCCAACATATCTGATTGTGCTAACGGAGTTAGATTCTATCGCTTCTTAGTAGACTTAGAAGAAAACTTCGATGATAGAAAAGAAGAAGTTATATCTAAACTTAACAACCTATGCAAGACTATTTTTGCAGTAGATAGACTTATTATTTCATCCACAGGAAAGACAGATGTTTTAGAGCAGTCAAGAAGCCTTGTTAAAGAAATCAAGCCACTTCTTACTCAACAGAAGCTTTCATTCGAAGGAGAGGATAGCTTCGAAGTTCATCCTGTTAAGGAAGCTTTAAAGGATGCATCACAGATACAGTATGTTGCCATGGCTGGCGATTTTATTAAGGCAGGATTTAAATATAACGGAGCATACAAATTATTAAATACAATATTAGGCTACGACTACTTCTGGATTAAGGTTAGAGTTCAGGGGGGTGCCTATGGCTGTAACATGAACTCCAGCCGACAGGGTGACATGGTATTTGTATCTTACCGTGACCCAAATCTTGTTGAAACATTAAAAGTATTTGAACACACAGGAGATTACCTTAGAAACTTTGATGTAGATGACAGGGATATGACAAAATACATCATAGGAACTATCAGTGGAATGGACACACCACTTACTCCATCCCAGCGAGGATTGAGAGGCCTTAGCTGCTACCTCAGCGGAGTAACCTATGATATCCTTCAGAAGACTCGCAACGAGGTATTGGATGCTACTGTGGAGGATATACGTGCACTTGCTGCGTCTGTGGATGCTGCTATGGAACAAGGATACATCTGTGTAGTCGGCAACGAGTCGGTTATCGAGGATAATAAGAACATATTTAATAATATAGAGAGTTTATATAATTAATTTAGGAAGTGTGCCCTCATCAGTCAGCTGCGCTGACAGCTTCTCCCAGAGGGGGAAGCCTATTGCCTTCTCCCTCTGGGGGAAGGTGTCGCCGCAGGCGACGGATGAGGGTGTATCTAGAGGTATTAGAATGAGTGAAAATTTTAAATCAGGTTTCGTTACTATAGTAGGTCGCCCAAACGTAGGCAAGAGCACTCTTATGAACCATATCATCGGTCAAAAGATTGCCATCACAAGCAACAAACCTCAAACAACAAGAAACAGAATCCAGACTGTCTACACAGACAGCGAAAAGGGTCAAATTGTTTTTCTGGACACTCCAGGTATGCATCAGGCTAAGAACAAGCTTGGCGAATACATGATGACAGCAGCCAAGGGTACCATTAATGACGTAGACCTTATTCTTTGGCTCATTGAGCCAGACACTAAGGTGGGCGCAGGTGATAAGAAGATTGCAGAGCTTCTTGGTACTGTAGATGCACCAGTTATACTTGTAATTAACAAGATAGATATGGCAGATGGTGCCAAGGTTGGTGAGGCTATTTCAGCATACAAGGATTTGTGCGATTTTGCAGAGGTTGTTCCAGTATCAGCTCTTCATGGGGAAGGTTGTGATGATTTGCTTTCAACCATATTTAATTATCTTCCTGAGGGACCAGCCTTCTATGATGAGGAGACTGTTACCAATCAAACCCTTAGAGAGATTACTGCAGAGATTATTCGTGAGAAATCTCTTCATGCTCTTAATGACGAGGTGCCACACGGCATTGCAATCCTTATTGACAGCATGAAGGAAAGACCAGGGAAAAGACCTATGTGGGACATAGAAGCTACTATTATCTGTGAAAAGAATTCTCACAAGGGTATTATCATAGGAAAGGGCGGCGCCATGATTAAGAAAATCGGCACCAATTCCCGTTATGAGATTGAAAAGCTGCTAGAGGCTCAGGTCAATCTGAAGCTTTTTGTTAAGGTTAAGAAGGATTGGCGAGATAGTGATTTCGAACTTAAGAATTTTGGATACAAGAAAGAGGATTTGAACTAAATGGGACTTGTTACCCTGACAGGGTTAGTGCTATCAAGCTCTGATGTGGGCGAATTTGATAAGAGATTGGTTATCCTTACAAAGGAATCCGGTAAAGTGACTGCCTTTGCAAAGGGAGCCAGACGCCCTAATAATCCCCTTATAGCAGCCTGTTCACCATTTTGCTTTGGTACATTTGATGCTTTTGAAGGAAGAAATTCTTATCATGTTAGCAAGGCTAATATTTCTAATTACTTTAGGGATCTTGTAATGGACTATGATAAGGTTTGCTTAGGGTCATATTTTTTAGAGGTGGCAAACTTCCTTGCAGTGGACGGCGCAGACGAAAGGCTTAGACTAGCACTTTTATATCAAAGCCTTAGGGCGTTAGAGTCGGGCAAGTTTAGTCATCGGTTACTTAAGAACATCTATGATTTAAAAACATGGGTTATAGATGGAGAGTATCCAAATGTATTTAGCTGTATGAAATGTGGCAGCAAGGAAAATCTTACAGCATTTTCAGTAAAACACCATGGAATGTTATGTGATAAATGCGAAAATCTTGAGGCAGGAATAAAAATTTCCACCTCAACCCTATATGCTATGCAATTTATTGTTTCCTCAAGCATTGAAAAGTTGTATACTTTTGTGTTGAATGAAGAAACTGAGGAAGAATTGACTAGAATTTTGGACGCTTATAGATTAAACTATAGGTCGCACAAATATAAGAGCGAGGAATTTTTATGACAACTAATAAGTCAAGGACACCTGGTATGCGCTCTAGAAATACGGGGGCGCGTCCTAGACAGGGAGTGGCTTCAAGGGAGCTGCAGGAGGCCAGAAGAAAAAGAAGACAGAGAGAAGTTTTGCGCAATCGTATAATTTTTGGAATTAGCTTAATTGCATTTGCTGTCTTATTTATATTTATTATTGTAAAATTAATAAGTGCAATTATTAGTTCAGGAAAAGCTTCCGACACATCTAAGCTTACATTTACAGCAGATAAGCAGGTTGTATTTGAGGAGATTACAGATTTTGACACAGATACCTATTCTAAGTCGGAATTTAAAGGTTATGTTAAAGATTTGATAGAAAGCTATAATGACACTTATGGCTCTAAGGCAATTACCCTTAACAAACTTAAGGTTAGCGGTAGTAAAGCTTATGTGAAAACTACTTATAAGGATGCAGAGTGTTATAGCTCCTTCACTTCTTATAATACTTATAATGGTTCCTATACTGATGCAATTGAGTCAGGATATGATTTTGCAGCCTTGTTTTCACAGGTGGCAGATGATAAGCTACTAGAGGCAAGCGTTGTTAATGCAGATGAAGTTTTTGCTGATTCTAGTGTTGCAGTAGTTAATGAAAATGTTACTGTTACAGTTCCTGGTGACATTACATACGTTTCTAACGGGGACGTTACACTTGTAGATTCAGATACCATTACCATTTCTCAGGCGGATGGCAATGCAGATGCTACGGATTTGGTTTATATAATATATAGTAATAAATAGAAGGGAATATATATCATGGAAAAAACAATGGACAAAATAATTGCTCTTGCAAAAGCTAGAGGCTTTGTATATGCAGGCTCCGAAATCTATGGTGGTCTTGCTAACACATGGGATTATGGTAACCTTGGTGTAGAGCTTAAGAACAATGTTAAAAAGGCTTGGTGGCAGAAATTTATTCAGGAAAATCCATACAACGTTGGTGTTGATTGTGCTATTCTTATGAATCCACAGACATGGGTTGCATCAGGTCATCTTGGTTCTTTCTCTGACCCACTTATGGACTGTAAGGAATGCCATGAGCGTTTCAGAGCTGATAAGATTATTGAGGATTTTGCAGCTGAAAAGGGTATTGAGCTTAAGTCATCAGTTGATGGCTGGAGCAAGGAAGAGATGAAGGAATTCATCGAAAGCAACAATGTTCCATGTCCTACATGTGGCAAGCACAACTTTACAGATATTCGTGAGTTCAACCTTATGTTCAAAACATTCCAGGGTGTTACTGAGGATGCGAAGAACACAGTTTACCTTCGTCCTGAGACAGCGCAGGGTATCTTTGTTAACTTCAAGAATGTACAGCGTACATCTCGTAAGAAGGTTCCATTTGGTATTGGCCAGATTGGTAAGTCATTCCGTAACGAGATTACACCTGGTAACTTTACATTCCGTACACGTGAGTTTGAGCAGATGGAGCTTGAATTCTTCTGTAAGCCAGGCACACAGGACGAGTGGTTCCAGTACTGGAGAGGCTTTTGCCGTGATTGGTTAATCAGCCTTGGTATGAAGGAAGATGAAATGCGTCTTCGTGATCATGACCCAGAGGAGCTTTCATTCTACTCAACAGGCACTACAGATATCGAGTTCTTATTCCCATTTGGTTGGGGCGAGCTTTGGGGTATCGC
>SVER01000044.1 GCA_015057315.1 Pseudobutyrivibrio ruminis
GTAATCATTATTCTAACCCCTTGTTTTGATAGTTTTATTATATCAAAAAAGTGGCTAGAAAGCTTGTAAAATCAAGGCTTTCTAAGGTATAAGTTGGTTTAAAAATGAAAGAACTGGAGTCCTCTGACTCCAGTTCCTCCTTACTTAAAAAAGAAAAGGTCGCGGCGGAAGCCGCGACACTTTGTCTACACTCTGAGAGGTTTCTCATAAAGAGAAACCTCTAAAAACATATTAGTAATTAATTTTAATAGCTTTTACTGAAGCTGTAGTTGTTACTGAACCAGCATATTGTGATGCATTTCCAGTAGTAATAATTCCTGTCTGAGATGTTTCATTTACATAAGTAATTCTTGACTCAGAATTTCTATAAGAAATTTGTAAATAACAATTTTTCTTCTCAGCCACTGAAAGTTTAGATACATCAAGTGTAACTGTATCTTTTCCTGAACCTGTAGCAATTAATCCGTTACTGTTTCTTAACTGAACTGTTGCCTGTCCTTGCACATCTACACTAATGCTCTTAACATTTGACTTAATTATGCCAGTGTTTACTACTAAAAGGCCAGATGCTTCCGATGCTGCAATAATATTTGCAACGTCTTTTCTGTTATGACCTACTACATATGATGTAGCCGAGCTTGTCTTTGTTGCAGCACCTGAGAAGTTGCTGTTATTAAATGAAGTATATGACTGTGTACCACTACCGATATCATTTCTTGCAACCTTTTCTGTCCAAGCTGCTAAGCTAACAGATGTTGGTGTATATGTATAATAGTAGTAATTACTATCACTTGTAATAACAGGTCTAATAATCTCTGACTCCTGATGTACATTGTTAGCCTTACATGTATGTGATACAGTTACCTTCCAAGTCTCTTTATTCTCGGCATTAGCACTGCTCCAGTTATTCCAATTTGTAGCATATGAGTATGTCCAGTCATTCCAAGTATGTCCTGCCACACATTTCTTAGCACCATCCCACTTTTCTGTAAGACCTGTAATCTGAAGACCCATTGTGTTCGCATTGGTTCTAATTCCATAATTTACATACTGCTGCATTGTATTATTTGGAATTTCAACTTTTAATTTCCACTCAGTATTTGTCTTCCATTCATCATCTGTAATTTTAAATACAGCATTTCCGGTTGTACCAAGAGATTGCTTTTTACCGCCGTTGTTTCCAATTAAATAAACATTGATACCGCTTGTACCTGAGCATGTTAATGCTGCACCTGTAAAGCTAACAGTAATAGTATTTGCACCATAGTCGATTGGCTGCTTAAAGTTAAATACCATATTAGCAGCCTTTTTATTGCCAGCAAATGCCTGTACATTGTCAAAGCCCTTTCCAGGTACTCTACCCATGTTCCAGCCAGTCATAAGTGTTTGGCCATTCCACTGTAATGCGCCTGGGTCCCAAGATGTATTGTTTCCCCATTCACCAGTTGATGTTCCACACTTCCATGTGAAGTAAAGATCACGACTTCCATTAGTTGTGTTTCTTCCTTCATTAGTATGTCCATCTGCGTAATAGTAGAATGTTACACCCTTTGTTGCACTATTAAAGCTATCTCCCGGTCCGCTGTAAGAATAATTTGTTAGATAACTGCTATTC
Source organism: Pseudobutyrivibrio ruminis (assembly GCA_015057315.1). GTDB lineage: Bacteria > Bacillota > Clostridia > Lachnospirales > Lachnospiraceae > Pseudobutyrivibrio > Pseudobutyrivibrio ruminis_D. The sequence continues at coordinate 1,616 of SVER01000044.1, forward strand.
CAAGAAATAGTCAAATTTGATTTTCCTTTAAATCTTGAAGTCCAATCAAGATATGCAGCTTTAGCAGTAGAATTATTCATAATAAGCTTATATGCTGTATTAAATGATGAATTTGCTGACTGCTTTCCTACTGAAGCCGCCTCTGGTGTTGTAAGCCATAAGCCGTGAGCCCACCAGTCATAATCTAAATTAATGTGTGCGCTATCATACATAACATCGGCATCACCTGCAAACAATGTAGTTACAGCAGACACATTTGCTAAGCTAATTCCTGAAACTGTCTTCTGTGGTGTGTATGCTGTAAATGTTCCACCACCAATTGTATTCTGTAAGAATGTACCTACGCCCTCTTTGGAAGCAACTACATAATTAAAGAACTCCTGCTGAAGTGATGTTCCAGCTGCAACATTTCCAATTGAAACACCATTTGCTGATACTGCACCAGCAACTGCCTTTGTACCTGTATACTGAGCACCATTTACAGAACGCGCCATAAAGTCGTAAAGGTACGGATTCTTTGAACTTGATGCAATCGCATTATTTCCTTGTGCTGCATAGTTCTGAAGCATATATGGCAAATAAGCCTTGCACCAATTAATTTGGTTTGCATTAAGGCTATCCCAGTTTACGCAAAGCATTTTAAGAAGAGTTACACCTACTGTATTCTCATTATTTCCTGTCTTTGCATATGAATACTGATTAAGCCAATTCATACCTTCAGTTGTTTTTGTATACTCAACAATAGCATTTGAAGTCTGAGGGAACTGTGAGCTTTCCTTATCAAAGAAATTGATAAATGACTGCTTTCCCTGTGTACCATTAAGGTATGTTACTCCCTGTGAGCTATATCCGTTGATCCAGCTATTTAAGAATGTACTCTTATTTGCAGTAATTAAATTTGCAATAAGCTGATCATAAAGTGGATTTGATGTACCATCTGTTTTGTAAAGTGGCTGTGAAGCAGCTGCACTATCTGAAAGATATTTTCCTCCAGGAAGTACTACTTCAGAATGATATGTTGAAAACCAATTACCAGCAGATGCCTGACCGCCTCCGTTTATCTGTTCGCCAAGCATTTTACACCAAATATAAATATTCTCTGATGAAGCCTCGCTCGAATGATCAGATAAATAACTTAAGTAATCACTTCTGAAAGGAATGAAGCTAAACGAAGCCTCTTCCGCAGAAGCAGAAAGTGTTGTCATTGGCACTGCAGTAAATACCGAAGATGCCGCAAGAGACAATGTAATAATTCTCTTCGCAAACACTTTCTTATTTATTAAATTATTTCCATTTAATTTTTTCATTTTACTTTTCCTTATAGTTTTTTGAAGAGATTTACTACAAAAAGGATTATTCTTCTACTACTGCTGCCTCTGTATCATTTGTATCAGTAGCCTCAGTAGTATCTGCTGTTTCTGTATTCTCTTCTGCTGTCTCTGTCTCTTCTACTGAAGTTTCAGAAGTAGTCTCTGGTTCGTCAATAACAACTGTAAGGCCATCAAGTTCGATTTCCTTATATAGAATCTCATCAAGAATTTCCTCTGTTGCATCATTTGAGCCAGCTTCCTCTGAAAGCTCTTTTTTCAATCTTTCTACTTCTTCTGCAGCATTTTCCTCTGCCACATCATTTGTATCAGTAGTCTCAGGAAGTTCTTTCTGCTCGTCTTCTGTATTCTCTACAGTAAGCTCATCACCATAAGACTCTACAGTAAGTTCATAAGACTTATCGCCCTTTGTAACGTCATATTTCTTTGAATCGATATATTTTACATAAGAAGCATCTCTGATTGCTGTTTGGTCTACGCTTTCCCAATCAAGTACTTCATACTCGTTTGCGATATACTCAGGAAGTACTATCTCTGTATCCTGCAAGTAACGTGACTCTGTTGCAAAAAGCACCTCATCTGTTTCGAGTGATCTAAACTCAAAATTAATTTGATATACAGCCTCTGTCTTAATTCCAAAGGTTGTAAACTGTTCTTCTAAAGAATCTGATAAGAATGTAATCTCTCTTAAGTCAGCATTGAATGAATGCTCAATAGAGTCACCTGACTCATTATAAATACTGAACTGATTTCCAGCGATGTTTTCTACCATCTCTTCAGTAAGTGACTGAGTTACAAGTAATTTCTCTTCTGGAGTAAATACGTTTCCATCAGCATCTTTAACTACTACTGAGCAGTTATTTACTAAAAATACACTGTCAACGGAATCGTTTTCCATATCAAAGCGAGAAAATACCTCGTCAAAGATAGTTGAAGCTGTTGCAACAACATCTTCGCCTTCAGTAACTTCAAGAGTTGCATTCTCTGGCATCATTCCCTTTACCTTAATGCCAGTCTCTTCATCTTCAAGCTCTGTAAACACAAGCTTAAAACCTTCATCTACTAGTCTAAGCTCAACCTCTGGTGATGAAACTCCTTCAGCAAAATCCTTTGAAGTTGATACTTCAGCCTTTAAAGTAAATGTTGCCTCAGAGCCTTCACCCTTGCTGTCAGCGATTTGACTTGCGATGTCTTCAATAGCACTATCCGAGAAAGAAATGCTTACTGAAATCTCATCATTGCTCTCTTTTCCTTTTACTACCGCAGTAGCCTTTGAAGGAAGAGTCTCTTTGATTTCATCAGCTGTAGGCTCATAGTCAAATGTAACCACACCTAAATCTCTAAAGCCGATGATTTTTCCGAGATTTTCATCCTCAATCTCTTCTTCCTCTTCTTCGATGATTTCTCCGCAAAGATCACAAACACCGTCTTCGTCCTCATCAACGTGTTCGCACTCTTCTTTCTCTTCTTCTTCCTCTAATTCCTCTTCTGCCTCATCCTCTGTTGTCTCTTCGTTAAGCTCATCGTTTGAAGCCTCTTCCTCAGATGATTCTTCTTTTTCAGTTTCATCTGCCATCTCTGCCTCATTTTCTTCTCCAGCCTCATTTGTAGAATCGCTTTCTACTGTTGAAGCCGCATCTTCTGTTACATCCTCTGCAGCTGAGCTTGTTGAAGTCTCTTCTGATGAAGTGGATTCTCCGCTAGGACCACTTTCTGAAGAAGAAACCTCTACTGCTGAAGATTCAGATACATTTTCTTCCAACTCAGCAGCCTGTACTGAAAGGCCTGTGCTTGATAAAAGCATTGAAAAGCCCACAATACCTGCTGATAATCTTTTTATTTTCATTATTCTTCTCACCTTTTCCTTCTAGCAATTAAAATGGCTTAAATGTTCCGTTAACGTAGTAGCCGCGTGAAGAACCACTTACACCATACTGGAACTGCTCGCCAGAACCGTTCTTATCTGAAATATGGCTATTAAGTGAGTCAACCTGTGTTTGCATCTCAGAAATGAGTGCTACAGTGTCAACTTCTTCCCACCATCCATTGCCAGCAGTAGTACCAGGTTCATGACCTTTGTTACCTGACTTAAGTGAGTGATAGAATCTCTGAACTGATCCATTGTAATGAGTTACATAAGCCTTCTCATCATAAGTAACTGATGAAGACCATGTTGCTGCTTTCTCTAATGCATCAATCTTATTTGTAAGCTCTGTCTTTGTTGTGTTGATAAGATTTGTAAGGTCTACCTTGTTATTACTAATAAGAGTCTTTAATGCATTAATATCGCCAGCTGTTGCATTCTTTAACGTAGAAATCTGATCACTTAATGCCTTATCCTGAACGCCTGCATCAGCGATAGCCTTTGCAATGTCATCAGAAAGTGTCTGCAAGCCAGCCTTTGTAACATCATCATTGTTGTTAATCTTATCAATAAGTGACTGCTTAAGTGCAGCATTCTCTGACTTTGCAAGTGTAGCATTGTCATTGATAATATTTAAAAGAGCATCATTAAGCTGAGTAAGGTCATTTGACTGCTTAAGTTCAAGTGCTGCAAGTAAATCTCTAAGAGCCTTAATGTCTCCTGATGTTGCATCCTTAACTGAATCAATCTGAGTCTTAAGTGCGCTATCCTTAATATTTGCATCTTCCATAGCCTTAAGAATATCGCTTGAAAGTTTCTGTAAACCAGCCTCTGTTGTATCAGAGTTGTTGTTAATCATATCAAGTAGTGACTGCTTAAGTGCTTCATTCTCTGACTTAGAAAGCTCTGCGTTATTCTCAATTACATCTGAAAGATATGTATTAAGCTCAGAAAGGTCTGAAGCCTGCTTAATCTGAACTGCTGTAATTAAGTCCTTAAGAGCCTGAATATCACCAGATGTTGCCTCCTTAACTGAGTCAATCTGATTCTTAAGCGCTGTGTCGCTGATGTTTGCATCCTCGATAGCCTTAAGAAGATCACTTGAAAGTGCCTGTAAACCAGCCTCTGATGTATCAGCATTGTTGTTAATCATATCAAGGAGAGCCTGCTTTGTTGCTGCATTCTCTTCCTTTGAAAGTGTTGCATTATTTTCAACAAGGTCAACAAGGTACTGATTTAACTCTGAGAGGTCTGAAGCCTGCTTAATCTCAATTGCAGTAATTAAATCTCTAAGATCCTGAATATCACCTGCTGTTGCATCCTTTACTGAAGCAATCTGCTTCTTAAGAGCATCATCAGAAAGGTTTGCATCCTCAATAGCCTTCATAATCTCATTTGAAAGATTTGCCATTCCAGCCTGTGACTGGTCAGCATTGTTGTTAATCATATCAAGAAGGGCCTGCTTTGTTGCTGCATTTTCATCCTTTGAAAGCTCTGCGTTATTCTCGATAAGGTCTCTTAAATACTCATTAAGCTCTTCAATGTCAGAGGCCTGCTTAATCTCTAAAGCTGTAATGTCATCTCTTAATGACTGAAGCTGTGCATTTGTATCCTTTGTAAGCTCATCGATTACGTGATTAATCTCTGCGTACTTGATGTTGATGTCATTTGTAAGAGTATCATTTAAGTCCGTAAGCATCTTTGTAATAGACTCTGTATTATCATCAATCTTCTTATCAAGGTCAGCGGTCTTTTCTGTTACCTTCTTATCAAGTTCGCTTGATGTCTCGTTGATCTTCTGATTTAAAGAATCCTGTGCATCGTTAAGCCAGTTCTCTACTCGCTTATTTGCTGCTTCAAGCTCTGCAATCTTTGCATCTGTGATAGCGTTGTTCTGCTTGCCTTCCTCGATTACTGTTGTAAGCTCCTGCTGTAATACAGTCATGTTTGTTACATTTTCCTGATATTGCTGCTCTAAGAGCTGTGTAATCTCTTCAATCTTATTCTTGCTATCTTCAATGTCAGTTGTGATTCCAGCTTCTGTTACCTGTTCCATGATGATAACTTCCATTGCATCTACCTGGTTATCTGTAAATGAATTTGTACCAGCTAAATCTTTTGAAATCATCTGTGCGATGTACTGTGCAACCTCATCATATGTAAGTTCACCATCAGCGTACTGATTGATTGCATCCATGAATACATCTTTAACATAATCTCCGTTTCCATCTTCCTGAGAGATTGATACGGCTGAATCATTTGTCTTTGCAAAAGCACTGCCGGCTGCCGCGCCAAATAAAAGTGCGATACAAATAAGACCAATGATAATCTGTCTTCGTCTAAGACCGTTTTTTTCTTTCTTGTCAATCTTGTCAGTTGTCTTCATTTTAATATCCTTTCGTTTATTACCTTTATAGGCTATTAAATCTGCAGCAAGGCATACTTTTCTTAGGATAATTGTAAAATGGGTAAAAAGGCGAACCGCCAATGATTTGTGTGATATAATTGAAGTGTCGAGGTTCAATTATAAATTCATACATTGTATGGTTTGTAATTGGCAAGGGGTGGTGTCAGTTATACTGGCACTGCCTTTTTTTATAGAGTAATTAACCCAATAATCATCAATTGCTTTGCTACTGATTGCATCTCGTTTGGCACCGAGAGGCATGTTCTATTTTGTTATGTGAACTAACCTATTTCAATTCACGTTTTAGAAGTATACACGAGATTTACATTTTTGTAAACCCCCTGTGTAAATTTTTTTCTTTTTTATGAAACGTTATAACCCCACTATTCACGCCGCTTCAAGCCTAATTCACTTTTATTTTATATAAATATTATTATGGTGATAATACAACACTTTTATTTCATTGTGGATGCAAACTTTTTGCAAACTATCTACGGAATTCTACACTCACCGCCCTCATTGTTATTAGTTATTATTAGTTGTTATCTATCGTTATTAGTTGTTATTTCGCCTTTATAGCACAAAAAAGCTTCAGAATAACTCTGAAGCTTACTTATTTTCTATTACTATTTAGTTTATTCAAGGATAATTTGTGGTTTTGTTTTTTCTTTCTTAACCCCTTTTACATATAAAAGACCCATTAAGATTGTGATTCCCAACATTAAAGGCACTCCACCAATGAATATGAATTCATAGATATTAAAACTATGTTTTTCCGCATCGTATATATAAATAATTCTTTTGGTTTCATCAGTTAATATAGTATAAGCCCTATTATCACTTTCAATATCTAAAATCGCTTCTTCATACTTATCTTCTGAAGATAATTCATTACGATAGATGTAGACATACTCATCTTCTGCTGTTCGTTCTTGTAACTGGCTTTGAATGTTGTGCCATCTTTTATCACACACATCTTTTCCAAATTGGAATGATGCTGCTATAAGTAATATAAATGCAATTATAATCTTCATTTTAGGTCTAATATCTAAGTACATCTTCTTTTTACTTATACCCAAAGCCTCTGCCCTATATGATTCCAGCAGAGCAATACAAATCGCAAACGCAAGAAACAATAAACTGAAATTAGAAATTGCAATGCTTACATTTTTATATAGAAACATCTTATTAGATAGATCAACAATTTGTTCAGGCATCATTATTCTTCTCCTTTTTCTATATGAAGTATTCATCTTATATAGGTATATTTTAGCATTTATATTTCATTTCATATATATGGAATTTAACATTGAATGCGCACAGATGTTTGTATATAATAATTGAGGGAGCTATCATAACGGTAGGCGGTATTGCCCTCGCCAGAGGGTTTGTCAAAAGCCCTCTGAGTATTAGAAAGAGGGTGATGCTAATGGTATCTTATGGTGATTTATTCACTTACACTCTAGTTTTAATTGGCGTAATTACATTAGTTTACAATATGACAAAAAAGAAATAGCCGCCCTCGTCTGGTAAACATGGCGGCTATTCTAAGCTAAAATTTTATCGGGCAACCGTCTATCGGTAGCTCTTTTCTTATATAGATAATAACACCTATACTTTTTATTGTCAAAGCTCGCAAAACGCAACTTATATATGATGCTTTCCTTAAAAGCAACTATATTAGATTGCATTATTATTCTTATAAAAAATAAGGCACCAGCCTTTGCCGATGCCTTAGATGTTAATTAGTCAATATAAAGTACTTCTGCACCATATCTATCTGTATAGTTGTTTCCAGCTGTAAGATCGATAATAGCCACATCTCCAGAGTATACCTTAATATTAATCTTTCTGTTATTGTCATCAACAACAGTTGCAGTTCTTGAATGGTCTGATGTATTCCAAGCACCAGCCTCGCCACACCACATATCATAATCCTTGTAGTATGAGAGCCACTTAGAAGAACCATTAAGTGCAGTAATATCGAAATTAAGTACAAGGTAGCCATCCTTCAACCAGAAGTCTTCCTTTCCTGTAATTCCATCTTGTCCATATACTGCAAGAAGTTGCTCAATTGTTACTCTATCAGCTGTTGTTCTATACTTAGAAATAGCCTCAGAAGTAACACCTTTTGAATCACACTCTGCCTTGAACTTATCTACGTCCATTATACGAGTAGATGAAGGGATTGAGTACTCACCGAACCATGTTTGCATTGAAGCATTAAATGCATTTTGCTGAGATGTAGAAAGTGAAACAAGGTCACTGTTGTATCTCTTTGCATTTCCATAGTCGTTCTTCTCATTAATAGCAAGTTCAAGTTCATCACCACTAAAGAGCATATTTGCATAAGGGATGTTCATGTTCTTTGTGTTATATGCATTCTTATTTGCAGTATTAAGAACGCCCTGCTTTGTTGAACCCTTCTTTGTAGCTGTGAATGAAAGATACTCAGGAGAATAGCTATCCTCAAAGTATCCATCTGTCATCTTAACGGTCTTATTAGACTGTCTTGAAGTGTTCTCAAATGGAACTAATACATTAGATGAACTTTCATTATAGAATAATGCGATATTCTTTGTTGTATTCGAACCATCTGCTGAAACATATCTATAACTTGCATTAATATCAATGTTTCCGTTTGTTCCGCTTGTATTAAGGTTTGAAATAGTCTTTAAACTAAACCCAAACTTAGATCCAAGGGCAAGTGTACCACTTGCTGAATTGCTATTACTCTTTCCATCTGTAAGTGGAAGTGTATTAATCAGGCCCCATGTTGTTGTTCCAGTTGGATATACATTATCCCAAGGCTGCCACAACTGAGTTCTAAGATATGTATGATTGCTTGAATTAGCATTTACATTAAATCTGTTATATGTACCAACCTTCTTATCCTGTTTTGCAGTTACGAAGCTGTAAATACCATTCTCATAAGTACCATTTGCGCTGCCGAAAGTAGTGATGTCGTTGATACCTGTTATTTCAAAACCATACATTACACCCTGCATTGATACAGGTAGGTTGTATGTAGCTACATAAAAATCTTTATAATCTACTCCGCTAAGTCTTGGCACTTCATTTATTTCATAATTTTCAGCGCTCTGAGAATCTGGAATGTAGTTATTTGCGTAAACTCTTACCTGAATACCAGGCTCATAAGTTCCTTCTTTAGCCCAAGATGGAATATAAATATTAAATGAAGCTGTTGAACCGTCATTATCAAGTGCAATCCACTCTGTATATCCATCAGAACCTGTTGGCTCAAAAATCTTAGTCTCGCCACTGGCATCCTTAAGCTGAACAGTAAATGGGAATCTTACTTCCTTCTGCTTAATATACTTAGTAAGTCCGGCTGGGTCATCATAACCTGGATATTTCTTCTCAAAGAAATCTGTAAACTCAAACTTAACCTTATATGAACCATCAAGGTTTAATACGTCATACTCGCTGTCTCCAGCTTGGTATGTAGAGCCGCTATCATCAATAGAGATAGGTGACATAACAGGAGTCTGAACACGTATTGGTTCTTCATCCTCATGACCTGCCTTTATAGCTGCTTCATATCCTTCATGATCTGAAATTGTAAGAGTCTGAATGCCCTTATTAAATACAAAACCTTTGTACTTTGTAGTAAGTGTTGAATAATAGTCATCATTCTTCTGTGTCTCAGGGATTACTACTGTCTGAGAAGCAATGATTGTATCATCAACACCCTGCTCAATTTCAAAGCCTGAAGCGTGCTTTGACTGTGCAATAATATTTGCCTTATTTGAAGCAAGTGTACCATCATTGCAGATACCATTCTCATCAAGGTAATTTACACCATTAATAGAAAGTAAATCGTTTGATGTCACAATCTGCTGTCCAGCCATTCGATTGTTTACTTCTGCTGCTGCAGCTGACCTTGCTTCACCCTCACTATTATAATGACCAACACTACCACCAGTATTAATGTTTGGATATATATAATGTGAATAATTAGGGTTTGATGACATCTGTGCCTGTGAGCGGTCATCGCCTGTTCCCCATGAATATCCGTTATATCTTACTGTGTATGGTACTGTAGCAGAATTTGTGTACTTAGCCATTACATTGTTATTAAATGGCACTCCGCTATCAGACTTGTATGATACAGTTGCAGATACACCACCATCCTGATTTGTAAGCTCAAATAAATCTAAATCAAGAATCTCGTAATATTCAGCTGTCAACACTCTTTCATCAGGATATGAATCATATACTGTCTTTGTAGGATTATCTTCATCAACTACCCAATCGTGAATTTCACGATCCCACTTATAATTTGTAGTCTCATACGAATAGCTTATAGAGAATTTATAAGTTCTTGATACTTCAACTCTCTTAATCTTAAACAATCCATACCAAGGATCAATTTCTACAGTATTTGTAAAATCTTCCGATGCCGGAATAGCAATACCAATTTCAAACTCATCATCATCATTGTAAGTATATGTTCTTGGTGCCGAGTACATAGCGCCAGACTTACCCTTATTCGGATTATCCTTTGTATTTCCAGTTGGATTACTTGGGTCCGAAGGGTTACTTGGGTTAGATGGATTACTTGGAGTTGGATTTGAAGGTGTAATATCCTTACGCTTTACAAATGTATATGTATCTTCACTGATATCATCATTTACGCTTCCATTATCAGGTGGCGTTCTATTTGCACCAGCAACTTCTTCATCTTCGGGATTTGTTGCATCAGGATTAAGGTTTAGGAAAATATTAAAGTGTGTCATAAGTGATGATTCTCTAAATCCATATTTCTTAGCCATCTTATGCCAATCTCCACCGTTTGTTATTCCAGAACCATAATCATATTCAGCCCATTCTCCTTTTATTTGATCGAAATTATGTGTTTTAGGGTCAGAACTTTTGTGATTGCACACCAACAAAACACCATCTACACCTATATAAACAGGTTCATTATTAGACAATTTTTCATCAATTTCTGCTGCCCATTCTTCGGACTCGCCTTTTATCGCTGTATATAGCGTAGACCAAGGAATCTTCCACTCATTTGTTTGATATGGAGTTCCCTTATAGGTGTATCTATAGGGCACATGGTCTTTATTGTTTGGATTTTCAACCACTCCATTCTTTCCATCTACTAAAGGGATTGTTACATACTGACGATTTTCTTTTTTTTCATCCCCAGTATGATAATAATTCGATTCTTTTTCTCCAGTTGGAACAACATCTTTTTTTATACGAGAAAATGTAAATCCTTCAGTTCTATAATGAATAGAGCTGGTTCTTTCCTTATCGTTTGTTTTATAGATGAAATCACCGTCGTTGTTTATATAATACGTTTTTCCGTTATCAGGATTATACTCTATATAATGTGCGGTATCGCTAGGATCACCAAAACGGCCCATTTCAGCCTTAGCAGTTATGGTATTTCCCATAAAGGACACTATTGTAGTGGCTGCTAACAACAGTGTTGTTATTAAGTTTTTAGCTTTCATTTTACTCCTTTCGTAAAAATGTAAACCTCGTGTATACTTTTAACACGTATTACCAAAAATATACCCCACTTTGAGTGGGATATATTATTTAGCAATCTTAAGTTTTGGTTTTGCAAGTGCAGTCTTTTTTGTTACTTTTTTAATCAATACAAATACAATACCAAGTATCACCACTGCAACTAAAACAATACTCCAAATTGGAATTATTTGTGGAAGTATTTTTGTGTCTAACACATACTGATCTCTAGTACATCTTAATTCAGCTTTACCCGACTTAAAGAATGTTGGCTCTACAGTTGTAACCCATTTGCCTTCATCATGCCCCAGAGCTGGAATTTCATCTGTTTTTAATTTATGCGTTACTGAATTCATATAGACCGTACCACCAGCTTCTGTACATGTCGGTTCATAGGATTCTGTTTCTTCCCATGCTTCCTTAACATCAGTTTCAATTTCATTCTGGGTTTTATCAGCGTTTTCTACAGTTTCGTTTTCTTGATTGCTATTTACTTCGCTTGTAACAGCTACGGTTGCAGATTCATTATTACTTACTTCTGATATGTTTTTTTCTTTCAAGCCATCACTTTGCCCAGCCGCCGATGACTCAGCTATAGCTGAGTCACTAGCTTCTCCCATTTCTCTACAATTGGATTTTGGCGATACGTTTTCAATATAATAATCATAATATTCCGATTGTTTTGCATAACTTTCAAGTGATGCAAATTTTACAGGGTCAAACACGTATGCCTGCGCAAGAAAATGAATATTATAAAAGCCCTCATTATACATTGCCAACATTTCATCTGCAGAAAACGCCTGACATTCTAGCGCTAATCCTACGGAATCATAATGCCAATCGTCAGGGTCCATGTTACTATTTGTTTCCCTATATGCTTGCGAATGATACCAATTATCGAAATGTCCACAGCTTGCAGCAGCCGTTCCGATTAATGAGCCGGCTACAAGCATACATGCTAAAATCTGTTTTACTTTCATACGTACCTCTCTTCTCTTCATAAGCTATTCTCCTTTCCATCAAATTTGTATTACTACAGCTTTCGCTGAATAATAGCCTTAACTTAATTTAAAATCTTTAAATCCGATACTTTCCAGCTTTCATTTTGTTCTGTTAGATCGAACAAATCATGATCTCTTAAACCTCGAATGATTTCACTTCTCATGGTTGCCAAAACATCTTTGCTTAATGACTTTTCAAAAGTCACCCATGCGCAACTTTTTTCAGTCTTTATAAGCATAACCGAATCATCACTCTTTGCCTGTTCTTTACCATCCGTATTCTCAGTTTGCTCAGCCCAAGAAATAAGTTCTATAGAGACATTATTTTCTGAAGTGACAATTGCGTTATCAAATACTATCTTAAACATGTAATTCTCCTTTATTAAAAAAATTTGTTATCAGATTCTCTTAGCTAATTGGTGTAAGAGTAAATCCTACAATCTGATTTGTTCCATCTGGATTAAAGAATACCTCTGCCATAAGAGTCTTGGCCTTATCATCAGCTGAAATGCCAAACTTTTCCATCATGGCCTCTGCTGCACCATCGTCAGCAAATACTCGAAGGTCTACTGAAGCTCTTAAGATGTTAAATCCTAGATCTGAATAAACCATACACTTTCCTGTTGATACTTCAGCAGTTGTTGTAGCGTTGTAGTCTACATACCATTCCAAAAAATCATAAGCCTGTGACTCTTCACCAAGATCTACTACTGAATTGAAATTATCAATAAATGCATCCTGGTCTTTTAAAATTTCCGTGTATGATGTGTTAAACATCTTATTGATTTCTTTGTCCAAAGCTTCCTTATAAGACTCATAGAGCTTGTCGGATACGTCCATATATGCATTTGGCGTATAACCATACTCAGTCTTCTGGAACTCCTGCTCGAATAAATAGTAAGGCACATCTTCGCCTTCATACTTTACGTCCGCAAAATACTCTGCCGCCTCTGCCTTTTCTTTCTTTTCTTCATCAGAAAGCTTCTCGTATCTTGTGTACTGCGTATCAACCTCTGCCACATCCTTTGTACCACAACCTGTAGCAAGGATACTTGTAGCAAGAAGCATACTAGCAAGCAATCTTTTCTTCATTGAATTTCCTTCCTGCAACTATCTCATCAAGCATTAAGGATAAATCAGGTGTTTCATAAACAGGATTTCCATAACGCCATCTGAAGATAAGCTTATCTCTGTTTTTATATAATAATTTGATGCACTCTCTTATTACCTCCTGACATCCAAACTGCTGCATCTCACCAATATGATTGATACGGCCTGTCCCGATGGATGCAAGTGAATTTCCAGAAGCAAGCATAAGCTCGCTTGTCTCTCGTCGGCCAGATCCAAGAAGCGTTCTATCATTTAAGTATGCATAGATATCTAATATATCAGTAAAGAGCTTGTTCTTAATTAAAAGATTCATGTACCAGTGAGCCTGCTGTCTTAAGATACGAAGTCTCTTGTCTGCAGGTGTTGATGTCAATCTTAAGTAATTATTATCAAGCTTGATTACCTGGCATCTTACATCATGAAGTGCATCGTTGTTTTTACACTCTAAGTAGGTTCTCATCTCATTATTAAAATCAGGCTTTGTTGTAAGCTTCATACTTCCACCGCAGTACGGACACTTTGGTAAATTGGAGATGTGACACTCCATTTTAAATTCGCTTACATTCATTGCCTTAAATGTTCTGTTAACCTTCTTAGTATTTCTAATCTTTCTCATTGTTTTTCTTTTGAAAGTCTTTTATATTTTGTCTTTAAAACAATTAGTGGATTGAAATATTAGTAGTTTACACGAGGTTTGCATTTTTGTCAAGTTTTGATTACTTTCCCGTAATAAACTATTTTTACCTTTCTTTTTATAACTATAAGTTTTAAACCTTTATCTAATCCTCCACTACCAGAAAATAAAGACAGGTGCTATATAATGACTTTCTTTCCTTTCTTTTTGATTTGTTTGTCTTGTTGAATTAGATAATACGCTCATTTTTATTTTTATGCGCGAATTTAAAATATATATATTTTTTTGAATTAGAATAAAAAATAAAGCTATCTGCAGCAGTGTACTTAAGATAGCTTTTGTTAATTATTAATATTTATTTGGGTATTTAACTTTGAGTGTGGTTTTAGTTAAACACACCATCTCTCTTTAGCATAGTGAAGTGGTGTGATTATAGTATTTCAAAATAGAAAGTAATAGGCTCAATGTGTTCTTCAATTAACCCGTATTTTAATGCCAGCCTATAATCAAATGGTTTTCTTACATTAGGCATTAGTACTTCTGTTAAATTTTGTCTAAACTTTTCAAGTGATGCAGAAGATTTATAGAAATTACACATTCGACAAGAAGGCATTAAATTACCTAAATCATTGATTTCATCAAGCGTTTTATTTGCCTTCCAATCAACATTAGCCCATACTGATTCTATATGGTCTACCTGCATGTCTTTATATTCAAGCTCACACCCGCAATAGGCACAATGTCCATTACATTTATCATATACAAGTAATCTCTTTTTCTTTGATATAGATTTGTGTTTGCTCATTACATTCCTCTCTAACCACATTGTAAGTTAAATTAAGCACAGTGGAATAAAGCAATAATATTACTGCTCAACCACACTGAAACTTATATTTCCATTTATTTAAGCAGCAATTTTATCTGCTTTTTCCGTTTTGATTATTCTTTCAAATTTATATGGAGTAACAATAAATGCGTTGTCGTATCTATAATCCATATGCTTTAGATCATAATTTCTATACAGAGTTTCTAATGCAAAGAATCCGTCCTGAAGCATTGGAAGTTCCATTCTTTCAATAAGCTTGTAATCTGAATACTTATCTTCTTTTAGGTGCTCTAAAGAGTTATCATTTTTGCCTATTAAAACAGTAGTTAAATGATGTTTGCATAATATATACATTACTCCAGGCTTCATTCGTGACTGTTCATAGAGTTTTTGATTCTTGTACATTGAGTAGGTTTCCTTTGTAGTCACTATTGCACGAAAGAAAGTAACTAATATAGCACCACCACTAACTACTGCGATTATAAAGTTAATCAAATACCCTGTGGGGCTATAAGTTTTGATTATGTTCTTACCTTCGAATATTATATTTACAGCTCTGACAGAGATTAAGGTACAGATATAGTAAACTATTAAATTTAAAACCTCCATTAAACTACATTTTATGTATGTCTTGTCTTTACTGCTAAAAGTCCAGATAAGAGCAAGCATTATCTGTGGAACAAAGTAAAGCCCAAAGCATACTCTCTCTTTGCCAGCATCACTAATATCAAGATTTGAGAATCCTGCTGCAATTTTATAGCAACAAAACAACAGCAACGCAGCAATAATAAGAGCACCTGCCATTGCCAGTACATCTTTTATATTTTGTTTTGTGTCACTCCACTTTCTTTCGTAGATTCCCATTTTTTCTCCTTTACTTTTTAATTCTATAGTAATGTTATTGCATCATCAGTGTATGTTACGCCACTATATGCATGCTTAAAATTTACAATGTCTTTTTTAATTTTTGGTGAAACATAACCGTCTGATGTTGCTATAACAATTTCGAGATTTTCATCCAAGTCTTTTAATGTTTCTATAAAATCTTTGATTCTCACTTTCGTTCTCCTTTGTGGTTATTTATTATCTCTCATTGCCTTTTTTCATTTCTTTGATTGCTTCAACTAAACCATCAAAGCAATTTGTAAATGTTGCAATGCCTTCTTCTCCAGTAGTTTCTTTATAGCGAACAACGAATTTCTTTTTTGTAACCTCTATAATCTCCGGTTCTTCCATAATCAAAAACATATAGCTGTCACCAGAAGTGTTTTGCATCCTAAGTTTTGTGTTATGCATTTTTTGTCTATAGTACTTATAAATCTTAATAGTTATAGTCTCATCTGGATTAGTTTCATAAGGATATAGATCCAAGGAATTATATATCTCATTTAAAGCAGTAATGTAGCTTTGTTCATATTTTCCTCTTTCTACAACCTCACGCTCATGCGCTATATTATCATTTGCTACCGCTATATTATGAGGTAAGGCCGCCATCTGTAGAGCCGAACCTGCAGGAGCATAAACAAATGGCCCTTCAACTTCAGTGCCTAAAGGTCTACTTGTATTTAAAAGTCTGATAGCATAAAGGGTTTTATCTTTAATAATAAAGCCCATATGACCGGTATAATAATGTCTTCTGACATTACTTAGTGTATATTCAGTCATCAATGCAATCCAAGAGCACGTATAGAGCGTTGGCAAGAATATTGGAATAACAAAAATCAAAGCAATCATTGTCACTCCACCAATTAAAGCAGTAATTCCAAGCATTATATGAGGATGCTCGCCCCAAAATTTATCTTTCTTTTTCTTTAAATAAACTTTTGTATTCATCGTATTACACCGCCATTTTGTTTCTAATTTCCCTTAGTGCAAGTTCCTTCTTTACTACAAAAATCATTGTGCCCATAAACCCAAACAAAAAGACTATAGCAAGTACAAAACCGCTACGTGTAAGAGTGCTTCCGGCCATATATTTAACGTCATCTACATTTGTTTCAATAGCACTGTCTAATTTATCTACAATAATCTTCGAGCTATCTTCTTTGATATTAAATGATGATGTCTCGCCCTTTGGATTCTTTTTTGTTTTATCAAACTTAGCAATCTGTTCACTTGCAACAGCCACTCTTTCCTTCATGGAAGGCTTTCTTCCCCTTGAAATATTAGCATCTCTGTTGCTTTCGATAGTAACTTCTTCTCCAGCCATAGGAACCATATCACTTGCAATAATTACTGTAGGCTTTTTTACATCAATCGTTAGCTTATTGAAATTAATATCTACATCACCATCAATTTTATTTTCAATTCCTGG